>JBJMGM010000068.1:0-6948 GCA_045807905.1 Bryobacteraceae bacterium
AGTTTTCCGGCCCGATCGCAATCATCGTTGAAAGGCCGATCGCAGAATCCATCGAATAGCGGCCGCCGACCCAATCCCAGAACTCGAACATGTTAGCGGTATCAATACCGAACTTCGCCACTTCCGAAGCGTTGGTCGACACCGCCACAAAATGTTTGGCGACCGCCCTTTCATCGCCTCCGAGATTTGCTAGTAACCAATCGCGCGCGGTGCGCGCATTCGTCATTGTTTCCAGGGTTGTGAAAGTCTTTGAAGAAATGATGAAAAGCGTTTCTGCAGGGTCCAGGTCGTGAACGGCCTCAGCGAAATCGGTACCGTCTACATTGGAAACGAACCGAAACGTCATGCTTCGGTCGCTGTAATGCTTCAATGCTTCATAAGCCATGACTGGGCCGAGATCAGAGCCACCGATACCAATGTTGATGACGTTCCGAATGCGCTTCCCTCTGTAGCCTTTCCACGCACCGGTCCGCACGCGATTGGAAAAATCGGCCATCTTATCGAGGACGGCGTGGACTTGCGGCACAACGTTCTCGCCATCGACAACGATTGATGCCCCTTTGGGTGCGCGTAGAGCTACATGAAGAACCGCGCGGTTTTCGGTAATGTTGATCTTTTCGCCCCGGAACATGGCGTCGATCCGCTCACGCAACCCCGACTCATCCGCAAACTGCACGAGTAGCTTCAAGGTTTCGTCGGTGATGCGATTCTTCGAGTAATCCAGGAATAAACCTACTGCGTCGACGGTCATACGCTCGCCGCGTGTGGGATCATCTGCAAAAAGTTGCCGGAGATGCAGGTCACGACTCTTCTGATGGTGAGCGACCAAGCTATTCCATGCGCCACGCTCTGTGACTGACTTTGTTGTAGAATCCATCCTTAGGCTCCTTTCATTCCGTTGTAACCGTGGATTGCCACGTCTTTCGTATCCATTTGCTCCAGCGTCTGGCTTTCGTCTTATGCAGAGACCTAGAAAACCTTGAGCTTGGGCTCATACCGCAGCCTCCGCCATTTCGATTGCTGGATTTGCAAGAATGCCCACGCGATTTGAGCTTCTTGTCAGGTCGCGCAGCCAGTGAAAATCAGCAGCGGACAACAACTCTTCGGTACAACGCCAGCTCCAGTTGCCTTCGGCACGACCGGGGATGTTCATTCGAGCCTGGCCCCCGAGATTCAGAAGATCTTGTAGAGGAGCGATCGCAAGCGCAGCCGGAGAAGACCACGCCAGATGCATCAGGTCCCAGGCGACCTCGCGACTATTCCGCTCGGGGGAATTGAGGTAAGACCAAAAATTCTGCCGCTGATGCGGCGCTAACTCTTCGTACCACCCGCGGCTTGTAGTATTGTCGTGCGTTCCGGTATATACGACCGCGTTTGAGGTGTAGTTGTGAGGCAGGTACGGGTTATCCGAATTGCCATCAAAGGCAAATTGCAGAACACGAGTCCCGGGCACCTGAAACTGATTGCGAAGCGCATGGACGTCCGCAGTGATCAACCCCAAATCCTCTGCAATGAATGGTAGTCCGCCTAGCTCTTTCCTGACCGCATTGAAGAAATCAGCTCCCGGACCTGGCCTCCACTGGCCAGACTGCGCGGTAAGTGCCCCGGCCGGAACATGCCACGCCGCTCCGAACGCGCGAAAATGATCCAGACGAATCACATCTACGTGTGCGAGCAGAGCGCGCAAACGATCGATGCACCAACGATAGTCAGTTTGCCGCAGCGTGTCCCAGTTGTAGACCGGGTTGCCCCAAAGCTGACCCTGAGCACTGAAATAATCCGGGGGCACGCCAGCCACCAAGCGCGGCCTTCGTTGGTCGTCCAACAAGAATAGCTCCGGATTGGCCCAAACGTCACTCGAGTCCGGAGAAACGAAAAAGGGTAGATCGCCAATCAAGCGCACGCCTTTAGCTCTGGCGTGTTTCTCAAGCCGTGCTCCCTGGCGAAACAACAGGAATTGAGCAAAACAAACTTGATCAACTTGATTCGTCAGATCGCGCCGGGCCTGGGCCAAAGCTTTCGGTACTCGTTGGACCAACTCCGTCGGCCACTCGAGGTAGTAAGCGCCATTGTACCGGATCTTGAGCGCGCGAAAGAGCGCGTAATCTTCCAACCAGTGCGCCTGCTCGTGGCAGAACTGTCCAAAGGCAACTCGTAACTCCGCGGATCCCGCTTTAGTGAAATTGGTCCAAGCTTTCTCGAGCAACCGGTGTTTGAACGGGATAACTGTGTTGTAATCGACGGTCGATGGAGAGAATGGTGGTGCCATGCAATCACTGGGGCGTAACAAGCCATCCTGGATGAGCCAGTCTGGACTAATCAAAAGCCCGTTGCCGGCGAACGACGAGAGCGATTGATAAGGCGAGTTGCCATAACCCGTCGGACCCAAGGGCAACGCCTGCCACCAGCTTTGTCCTGCGTCGCTCAGTTGGTTGATCCACGCAATGGCAGTTGGTCCCACGTCGCCAATGCCGTAGGGCGAGGGCAACGACGTAACATGCAAAAGCAAACCAGAGGCTCGGTAGGACGATGGAAACGGAGGAAGACTTAGACCGCTGTCGTTAGTCATTAGCGCACCTCCTGTTTCTCAAGCACCGAACCAGGCGACTTGAGCGCTTCGGTTACGATTTCTTGAGCTTCCTGCACGATCGCAGACAAATGATCGTCATCCTTAAAGCTCTCCGCATAGATCTTGTAGATGTTCTCGGTGCCGGAAGGCCGGGCCGCGAACCAGCCACTATCGGTCACCACCTTCAGCCCGCCGATGGGAGCGCCGTTACCTGGGGCGGTGGTCAGTTTGGCTGTGATCTGCTCGCCAGCGAGAGTATCAGTGGCAATCGCAGCGGGCGACAACTTCTGCAGTCGCGCCTTTTGAGCCGGTGTCGCTGGCGCATCGATCCGCGTGTAGTATGGCGTGCCGAACTCACTTGTTAGTTCTTGATATAACTCGCCTGGGTCTTTGCCCATACGCGCCGTGATCTCCGCTGCTAATAGGTCCATGATTGGGCCGTCTTTGTCGGTCGTCCAGACCGTGCCGTCTTTCCTGAGGAAGCTTGCTCCAGCGCTTTCCTCTCCGCCAAAGCAGAGTGAGCCATCGAACAATCCTGGCACAAACCATTTAAAGCCCACTGGGACCTCGCAAAGCGACCGGCCCAGTCTGTGCACCACACGATCAATCATGCTGCTACTAACCAAAGTCTTACCGACCGCGACGTGGCCCGGCCAGTTAGGCCGATTTGCTAGCAAATAACGAATAGCCACCGCCAGGTAATGATTGGGATTCATCAAGCCGAAGGAAGGGGTAACAATGCCGTGCCGGTCGGAGTCTGGATCGTTGGCGAAAGCCACGTCATACTGGTTCTTGAGGTCCACGAGACGTGCCATCGCATACGGACTTGACGGGTCCATGCGTATCTGGCCGTCGTGATCGACCGTCATGAACGAGAAGGTTGGGTCGATGGTTGGGTTGGCGACAGCGATGTCCAAATGATAGATGGAGTTGATTGGCTCCCAGTATGGCTCGGCGGCGCCGCCGAGGGGGTCCACACCCAGCTTCAGGCCAGCGGTCCGAATCACGTCCATATCGATGATGTTTTTCAGATCCTCTACGTAAGGCAGCACGAAGTCTTCCTGGTGTGTCGTGTCAGCCTTGATCGCTGCGGCAAATGGCACGCGCTTTATACTCGCTCCGTCGCGTAATAATTCATTGGCGCGGCGCTCAACCCATCGTGTTACATCGATGTCAGCTGGGCCGCCATTTGGCGGGTTATACTTGAAGCCCCCGTCCGACGGCGGGTTGTGGGAAGGGGTGATAACAATACCGTCGGCTGGATGCTCTTTACGATTGCGGTTATAAACGAGGATGGCTCGCGAGATGACCGGTGTCGGCGTGAAGCCGTTGTCTTTCTGGATGATGCTCTCGACTTCGTTGGCTGCTAGCACCTCTAGTGCGGTGCGCTGAGCCGGCCCGGACATTCCGTGCGTGTCTTTACCCATGTAAAGTGGGCCATCGTAGCCGTGACTGCGCCGGTAATCACAAATGGCCTGAGTGATGGAAAGGATATGCGCTTCGGTGAATGATCCGTGTAGCGGCGAGCCGCGATGTCCGCTAGTGCCGAAGCTGACCATCTGGTTCGGGTTTGCTAGGTCCGGACGGCGCTCATAATATTCGTGTTCAAGCTGACTGGGATCGACCAGCAGCTCTTTTGGAGCCGGTTTGCCAGCAAGTGGGGAAATTGACATGTGGCTCAATGCTCCTTCTTGGCAGTACCCACTAGGAGACGGGGCATGCTTTTACATCCCAGATGTCGGCTGCGTATTGGGCAATCGTTCGGTCGCTGGAGAATTTTCCTGAGCCTGCCACATTTAAGATCGCCTTGCTAGCCCATGACGCTGGATCGGCATAGACGTCACATAGTTTCTGGTCTGCCTCTAAGTAGGACTTGAGATCCGCCAGATGCATGTAGTAATCGCCGTGGGTTAGAAGCGCGTCCCGCAGAGGAGCAAAGATGCCTGGCTCATTATGGCTAAAATGGTCGGAGAAGATCAGGTCCAAAGCGGCACGGGTCTCCGGATCATTGTCATAATGCCACTGTGGCTTGTACCAGCTGCGACTCTCCGCCACCTGTTCCGCCGTCAGGCCGAAGAGAAAGAAATTTTCCTCGCCCGCCTCTTCTGCCATCTCGATGGTCGCGCCATCGCGCGTGCCGATGGTCAACGCCCCGTTCATCATGAACTTCATGTTACTGGTGCCGCTGGCCTCGTAACCGGCTGTTGAAATCTGATTGGAAACATCAGCTGCAGGAATCAGCCGCTCTGCCATGGAAACACAGTAGTCAGGCAGGAATAGAACCTTCAACCGTCCCCGGATCATCGGATCCTCGTCAATCACATTGGCGAGATTATTGATAAACTTGATGATTACTTTGGCCAGCTGATAGGCGGGTGCCGCCTTGCCGGCGAAGAAGAAAGTTCGCTGCGTCGTCTCGAAATTTGGGTTCTGCCGCAGCCGATTATAAAGAACCACAATCCGAAGCGCGTTGAGGAGTTGGCGCTTGTATTCATGTATACGTTTGATCTGGCAGTCAAAAATACTGCCGGCATCTACTGTTTGACCTGTGGTTCGCTTGAGCCAGTCGACGAACTGCAGCTTGGCTTCGCGTTTAGCCTTCAGGAAAGCCTGATGTAACCCTTTATCAGTGGCCAGAGGTTTGAGCTTTGTTAACTGGCTGAGATCGGTCACCCAGTCCTCACCGATGGCGTCGGAAATCGTTTGGGATAGCGCCGGATTCGACATCAGCAGCCAGCGGCGGGGCGTGACCCCATTAGTCTTGTTGCTGAAACGCTGAGGAAACAATTCGGCCAGGTCCTTGACCGTTACCGTGCGCAGCAACTGGGAATGAATTGCCGCGACACCGTTCGTGCTATGTGAGCCGACGATGGCAAGGTTAGCCATTCGAATCTTGCGCTCGGCACCTTCTTCTACAAGGCTTACGCGCTGAACACGTCCCTCATCTTTGGGAAAGCGCCTTCGAACGTCATCAATTAGGCGGCGATTGATTTCGTAGATGATATCGAGATGACGTGGCAGCATGCGCTCAAACCAGACGAGCGGCCATTTCTCAAGAGCTTCTGGCAGTAGCGTGTGATTAGTGTAGGCCAAAGTCCTTTGGGTAAGGTCCCAGGCCTCGTCCCAACCGAGCTGCGCTTCATCAAGCAAGATCCGCATCAACTCCGGCACCGCCATTGTCGGGTGCGTGTCATTGAGTTGAATAGCAACCTTGTCGGGGAGTGTGCGCCAGTCTTTGTTGGTCTTGCGGAAGCGGCGGACGAGGTCCGCCAGTGAACTGGCAACGAGAAAATACTCCTGCACAAAGCGGAGTCCTTGTCCCTTGGCCGTGTGGTCGTCGGGATACAGCACCCGGGTCAGCGATTCGGCCTGGAGCGTTTCGGCTAGCGCTCCGACGAAATCCCCGCTGCTGAATTCTTGAAAATTAAAATAATCAGATGCCGCTGCTTCCCAGAGCCGAAGGGTGTTGATAGTCTTACCACCGTAGCCCACCACCGGCCGGTCGAATGGGACACCGATCAGACTGGATGGCTGGCCGAGGACAGCGCGTAAACTTCCGCCACTTAGCTTGAACGAGCAGTTGAGTGGCACTTCCACTGTCTCATTTTGACGACAGACCTCCCAGGGGTCAGGACGACGCAGCCAGTTGTCTGGAGCTTCGTGTTGCCACCCCTCTTGGATGGTTTGCTTGAACATACCGTATTGATAGCGGAGGCCATAACCCGTGGCCGGAATCTCCATCGTAGCCATCGAATCGAGGAAGCAGGCCGCCAGGCGCCCAAGACCTCCATTGCCCAAGCCCGCGTCGGGTTCCTGTTCCAGTAACTGGAACCAATCGACCTTCTGTTCCTTGAGAACCTTTTTTGTGATGTCATCAAGGAGAAGGTTCGTCACATTGTTAGCCAGCGAACGACCGATGAGGAATTCCATCGAAAGGTAGTAAACGCGCTTGGGATCCTTGCGCTCATACGTCTTCTCGGTCCGAATCCATCGTTGCGAAAGGACATCACGCACCGAGCGGGCGACAGCCTCGAAACGCTCGCGAGCGCCGATCGCGGCTGCTTCCAAGACGTTGTCAAATACGAGGTGGCGTTCGTAGAGCGCATCCTCCGTCCCAATGAACTGGACCGGACCACACCCGTATCCCTTTATAAGCTCGTCCAGCTCGGGCGAATCTGCCCTCGTCGTTCCGATTACTGTGCTGACTTGGTCCATGATGTCATTCTCCGTGTCCGCTGGCGAAGACGTTCACGCCGTTTCCTCTCAGCTTAGACATTGTCGCCTTCCGTCGAGCTTCTCCGTTGCGCCCCCGCACTCGCCTGACCCCATTGCCAGTCGGTGATCTCGGGCATGTCATCGCCGTACTTGGCAATATACTG
>JBJMGM010000069.1:0-7364 GCA_045807905.1 Bryobacteraceae bacterium
CATGGGCGACAGCCACCTGAGCCATACCCAACTGGCCGCACGTCATGGCTAAGGCAATGAAGCCGAACCACCTGTTTGCCATAAAGTGTAATTCTACCCGTGCCGGTTTCGATTGCTTATGACTGATTGGGTGAAACACACGGAGAGCCGGACAGCGACTGCTGCATGTCCGCCGCAACGATCTCGACTTGCGAGGGCCCGGGTTTACGTGCCGACTCGGGCAATGCGTGCTTCCCGAACCAATCAGCGGACGGCCATACTCTGAGGGACGCTCGCGATATAGCGTGACAAGTCGAACAGAGGCGCAGTCTAGAGTCTCAGGGTCCTTGACTTTCTACGGCAGCTATGCTGGACCAAATTGCATCAGTGAATTCGTGGTCCTATTTCGCGTAGCCTACTTCACACCGATCCTACTGACTAAGACGTCGGGACGCCGGCAGCCGTAAATGTACGTTGTAAGTGCCCGTCCTAAGACCGCTCGTCTTCAGGTTGAAGAAGTAACCGCCAGATGGTCCGAGTGTAGCGTCATATCGGAAATTGCTATCGGGGCTGGCGTTGCCTGCGTCCTCGACTGTTCCGGTCATACCTCCGATGAGTGATACCCCTTTAGCGTTAAGCACTACTCCGGGGGAAGATACATCTAGGGTATTGACGTCGCATACGTAGAGCTTAACCGGGTAAGTCGCACCGCTCTTGACAGCCCTGGTTGGATCAAGCATGGGAGCAGCTGACTCCGTCAAATTGGTGGAACTTGAGCGAGAGTTGGCGCACCAGACTGGGCTGCGTTTATCACGGCCCGGCGCCATCAGCGTGCTCAGACGCATACCTCCCGGCGGGAAGACAAAGCGCATCATAACCGAGCTGCTGCGTTTGTAGCGGCCGATGGCGGCCGACTTCGAACAGGTGGAGGAGCGACTGCTCGAGCGGAAGCTTTTTGCTGCGTGTGCCTCCTACCATCGCATGGGGCCTGAGTTCGAGTCTTCATTGACCGCCGGCGTTCGCTGTCGGGTATTCGACACCGGACTCGTCGCGTCCACTTCTAAATTCCTGGTGCCCGCACTATCACTCTTCGAAGGGGGATCTGCCGAATCCGGCTCTCGTGAGACTTCCATCAGAGTTCCGCTTTTGCGGCCAGCTGCCTTACCCAGATAAGCGCGGCGGTAGCGAACCTCGGCTTCCCTGAACTCCGCACCAGCAGAGGCGCTGAGGGCGAGCGTAACTAGGCGCTGCTCGGGGCTCGCTGCGCCAGGCGGCCAATAGAAGTACAAGGCATAGCGCTGTCGCAGTCTCTCCAACGTGTCCTGGAAGGCAGAGGCGCTATCGACTTCCATGACATCTCCGCCCGAGTCTTTGGAAATATCCGCCGTTCCGGCGGAATGCGACGAATCTATGCCTCCGACTCCGACCCCACCGGGTAGGCGGGAACCTCGCCCTGGCCACGTGCCACCCCCCGGCCATGACGCTCCACCGCCGCCACCCCAGGTGCCGCCTCCGCCGATAGGTCCGGAACCGCCCCATGGTCCACTGGAAGACGGGACTCTTCGACCCTGTACAAACTGTTCCTCATACGGCGCTCGCAGGAAGCTCAAAACCGCATTGGCTTCGTCGAGAGCCTGTTCCACTTTTGGCTCATCTTGCGCGTCCTGGGTTTCGTCGTCAGTAAGGACCACGATGGCGCGCCGAGCGTCGGGCCGACCTTCGCGTTGTAGGTAATGTGCGGCGTCCAACAGCGCACGCGTAATGTGAGTACCTCCGTTGAACCGCTCGGATCCTATCAGTGACCGTAGTTCCTCGCTTACTCCACCGTGATCGGACCGAAACGACAGCCGTACCCTGGTGCGCGTGTCAAAGACCATGATCGCGATTCGATCCGCAGGCGCGAGCACCCGCAGGGCACTCTCCGAAGCGTCCGCAATTCGCTGGATGTGAGGCTCCATGCTTCCGCTAACGTCGAGCAACAGGAGGACATCTATGGGCATGCTTTCGGCGGCAAAGTTTCGGATGGGTTGGGGCTTGCCGTCCACCCGAAGCACGAAGTCTCCCGCTCGCAAACCGGGTATCGGCCTGCCTGTGAGATCAACAACCTGGGCATCGACGCGCGTCATCGCTACGTCGCTCTTGAAAACTACGGGGTCATCTGCCGCTAGCGATCCCAGGACGATCGTAAAGAAAAGAGCGGCCACGCGTTTCATACCAAGTACTCTAACTCCGCGACGCGGAAGCTAGTATCCGGGTTTCGACGAGATTCGGTTTCGCCTGCACTGCCCTGTTTCAGTGGTGTTCGGCCGATTCAGAGATCGCTGGCCACTCCCGAGTGTTATTTCGGCCACGAAACTCATCAATCGTGGTAGCTTCGCAAAGAACTGGAACTTCGCATATGAACCTTAGAAAGACCGCGGTCGTCACGGGTGCCGCTGCCGGAATTGGCGCAGGCATTGCCAGGCGTTTCGCGGAAGGCGGATACGCAGTTGCGATCTTTGACGTAGATGGTCCGGGCGCAACCCGCATGGCGGCGGAACTAGGCGATCAGGCTCCGACGCTCGCAATCAAGGGAGATGTATCAAATGAAGATGACGTCGGGCAGGCTGTCGAAGCGATCATTGCAGAATTCGAACGGATCGACGTTCTAGTTAATAACGCCGGGATCGAAGTCACGGGCTCCGTGGCAACGCTCACCTCGGCAGATTGGGACAGGCAAATCGCAGTGAACCTGGGCGGTGTTTTCCTGATGTCAAAGTATTCGATTCCCAAAATGAGAGAGCGAGGAGGCGCTATCGTCAACATTTCGTCGGTCCATGCCTTCGTCTCCTGGCCGGACTGTGCGGCTTACGATGCCACAAAATCGGGCATCATAGGGCTAACACGGGCCATGGCGCTTGATCACGGCCGCGATGCTATTCGTGTGAACGCTATTTGTCCGGGCTACATTGAAACGCCACTGATGGAGCGGTGGCTGGCCAGCTTGCCGAATCGGGAAGAGACTTTGGCGCAGCTGCAGGATGTCCATCCGCTGGGGCGTTTGGGAACGCCTCATGATGTCGCCGAAGCAGCTTTCTTTCTAGCCTCAGATGCGGCCTCATTCATTTCCGGCACGTACCTAATCGTCGATGGAGCGATGACAGCGGCCGGGCACTGAGTCTACACGCGACTACTGTCCAGCTGGACGAGCCCGCCGCCATGAGGCATCTCCTTCGGTGATGATGACCTGCTGATCAGCCGGAATATTTTTCCAGTGATCCACAGAACCGCTCGGCCATTTAACGACCAATTCGGTAGCTTCATCCGACGCGCCAAGTCCGAAGTGCAACCGGAGGTCGTTCTGCGAAAGATAACTGCCGCCGCTGCGAATTTCATCGATTTGCCAGACCGAGCCGGACCGAACCGCCACTCGCGCCCCTATGCCATCGGCATTGGAGCGAGTTCCGATCGTGCGTACGCCCATCCAATGCCCGCCAGAACGAGAATCGGGCATCAGCAGCGACGGCCGCTCGTGGAGTTCGTTCACGGCTACGCTTAGCCGCCCATCGTTGAGGATATCCGCGGCAGCCGCACCACGACTTGAGTGCAGATCGCTGAAGGCCGGACCCGAGCGCTGCGAGACATCTTCGAAATGACCGTTGCCCAGGTTGTGGTACAGGAGCTTGCGCTGGTTATATCGCGAATCGCTTCCGGCGCTATCAATCTCGGCTGAGAGATGCCCGTCAACCATCAGCATATCCGGCCAGGTATCGTTATCGTAATCGAGAAATAAGGCTCCCCATCCCAAGTAGCTGCGCACGTGCCCAAGTCCGGCCTCGAAGACATGATCAGAAAAAGTGCCGTTCCCGCTGTTGTGATAAAGGTTCGGGCTGTCGTCCGAAAAATTGGTTTTAAGAATGTCGAGAAAGCCGTCGTGATCGTAATCGGCTGCAGCAACCCCCATTCCCGCCTGTGGCTCGCCGTCATCATTGAACGCCGCCCCAGAAGCAAGCCCGGCATCGGTAAACGTACCGTCGTGGTTATTGTGATACAGGATGCTTGCCGCCGAATCACAGGCCACATAAATGTCCGGCCAGCCGTCGTTGTCGTAATCGAGCGTCAAAACTCCCAACGCGTAATGCCCTTGTGTCCGGCGCATGCCGGAAGATTCGCTTACGTCGTCAAACGTACCGTTTCCCTTGTTGTGATAGAGATAATTAACTCCTGCCTTTAGACCGCGCGGTCCGCAAGCTATTGGGATGCCCTTATACTCGCAGAACTCCCCTGATCCTGGCGTGGGCGCGTTCGAAAATCCCGGACCGAGATCGACATAATTGACGACAACCAGATCGAGCTTGCCATCCCGGTCATAATCGACAAACGCGCACCCCGAATTCCAGCGGCCCTCCTGACCGGCGACGCCCGCACTTTGCGCAACTTCAGTGAACGTGCCGTTTCGGTTGTTGTGTAGCAGCTTGTTGCGGCCGTAGTATGTAACGAACAGATCATCGTAACCATCGTTATCGTAGTCACCAGCACACACGCCCTGCCCCCAGCCGAATGACGAAACGCCCGCCGCCTTAGTGACATCCGAAAACGTACCGTCGCGGTTGTTGTGGTACAGGTGATTCGTCGCATCGGGCTGCGAGCCCTCTCCGTCTGCCGGTCTTCCATTCACGATGAAAAGGTCTGGGTATCCATCGCGGTCATAATCGATGAACCCCAGACCACTGCCGTTCATTTCAATGATGTATTTCTTTTTGATTTCGCCGCCCGAGTAATTCTTCGCTTTAAGGCCGGCTCGCTCGGCAATATCCACGAACCGCGGTGCCTGTCGTTGGGCAGACAGGAACGAAATCAGTGCCAGAATAGTGAAAATCCTTGGCTTAATCAATTTGGTACCGGCGCGAGTACGTCCTGCGCCTCCCTGGCCAGCACTTCTTCCTCGCGTAGGCTGCCGAGTGCCGCAAAATGGTGTTCGGCAGCAGTTGCGTCATCGAGGCGTCCTTGACGACGATACAACTGCGCCATTTTGTACCAAGGAAGAGCATACTTCGTATCCAAAGTCGCGGCGTTCTGGAAATCGGCGAGCGCACCATCCAGTTCATTGCTCTCTAGTCGTATCTTGCCGCGCAAGAAATACGCGGGTGCGAAGGAGGGATTCTTCTTAAGGCTCGTCGCCAACGAGCGCATAGCATCGGGCCCGAACCGGTGAGAGATTCGCCACAGGATCAGCGCGTCGAGGTAAGGAAGATAGAAGTTCACGCCTGGCCTCTTCAAGGCGTCCTCCACAGTGGCTTGCGCCGCTTCCAGATCGCCGGTCATGTAAAGAAGAAACGCAAGACCCTCGCGGGGCGCGGCTAGCGCCGGATCGCACTGGATCGCCCGCTTGTAGCTCTTAATCGCCTCGTGATAGCGCCCGAGCCGAAACTGAATGAGCCCGAGCATCGACACCGCTGCGGCAGTGGGCGGCTGGTTTCGCAGCTCTAGTTCGAGAAGCTCTGCAGCTTCTGGAAGCTGTCCTTCGCGCATCATGAGGATGGCGGCGTCACTGCAATAATCTTCCTGCGGTTTGGCGCGGCACGCTTGGGCCAGCATCACGTTGGCTGCCGGACGCTTGAGCGCCTGCATTGCTTTACCGCGAAGGTAAAGCACCTCCGGTTGCGCGCTCTCAGATCCCAGCGGAAGCGCATCTAACGACGTCAAGACCTGCTCGAAAGCGCCCGCTTTAAACTCCGCAAGCGCCATGTTCCAGGTAGTGCTCACCGACGCCGGATCAATGCGGTGAGCTTTTTCGAGAACGTGCGTGGCATCGGCATAAGCCTGACATTCGCCAAGGCCGATCCCGATCGCGGTTAGCGCACCCGCATCAGCAGTGGCTTCGGCAGCCGCACTGTAGAGTGGAGAGGCCTTCGCGCAGTTTCCTTGCTTTCCATAAATTGCTGCGAGGTGGATGCGGGCAGCTGTGAAAGTAGGCAGCCACTCGAGCGCCTGCTGAAACTGACGCGCGGCAGCGTCTACCTTGCCCTCCTGCTCGTACACCATGCCAAGCGCGTTCGCCAGAAGCGCGGACTTTGGGAATTGATTCAAACCTTCCTTGAATTTGCCTTCAGCATCAGCCCATTTCCGTTCTTGGATGAGAGGAAGGAGCGATTGCAGGTAATGCTGCTCCTGTTCAGACGGTGCTTGGCCCCATATCAGAATGGAGCCGAGAATCAGGACGCAGGTTGCGCGCCAGAAGAGGCCAAGCCGGAGGTCTTCGTTGACTGGCAAAACTGGTTCCGGCTTACAATTTTCCCATGCTCCGTATCATTGTGGCCTGTAGTCTCCTGCTCTTGCAGGACACTCGTGCCAAATCGCAAACCCCGATGGCCCATTTCGGAAAGGGAATCGAGCTAATGAGATCAGAGCGTTATCAGGAAGCGTCCAAAGAATTTGAAGAAGCGTTGAACGAAGACGCGAAACTCGAGCAGGCGCGATTGAATCTCGCGATCTGCGATTTTGAGTTGCGGGACTACACTATAGCCCGCCGACTGTTCTCATCAATGCTCGGCTCGAAAGATCAAGGGCGCGCAGCCATGTATTATTTGGGCCGGATCGACTTGGTCGAGGATCACATTGACTCCGCGATAACGCGATTTCGGTCGTTGGAGCATCGCGAATTTCGTGACGAGAAGTATCATCTGGCGGTCGCTCTTTTACGCAAACAGCAGTATGCCGCGTCGGCGGCTCTGCTCGAGCAGTGGATTGCTGAGAACCCCCGTGATTTCCGCGCTCATCAACGGCTGGGGCGGGTGTTTTTGAAGCTGGGCAATCAGCAATCTGCTGAACAGGAATTTCAGCGCACGAAAGAGTTACAGAAGTACTACATGGAGGGGTCCGAGGCACTTCGGGCGTGCCAACGCCTGCTCGCGGCAGGCAAAAGCGACCAAGCGTGGCAGCAGTGCGGGTCCATGGCCCAGACTGACGATGTAGACAAACTCGCCGCCTTAGGCCTCGCATTTGGCTCTCAAGGTGATGCGAACCACGTGCGTACGATCTGGGAGCGGGCAGTACGTCTCGATCCTGATTCGCCCGAGGTTAACTATAACCTCGCTCTGGCCTGCTTTCATCTGCGTGACATGGCGCAGGCGAGGTCTTATGCCGCCAACGCCGTGCGCTTGTGGCCCGACTTCCCGGAGGCGAATGTGCTCTATGGAACCGTCCTCTACATGCTTGCCGATGATGCTCTAGCGAAACAAGTGCTAAGCCATGCCCAGGAGCTCCGGCCGGATGACGAGATGGTCCGCCGCCTGCTGGGTGAGCTTCGTGCACACTAACGTGCGCTCTTTTCAAAAATAGAACTTCAGCGCGAATTGCATTGCGCGCGGGTCCGTCTGCACATTAGTGATTTTTCCGAATTGGCA
>JBJMGM010000070.1:0-82275 GCA_045807905.1 Bryobacteraceae bacterium
CCCGAGTGGCCGCCTCATTCAACGCGATTATTCGAATATATCTTTCCTCGATTATTACTATGGGAAGCGATCCGAAACGAATAACCCCATGGATGTAAAGCAAACCGATCTAGGGCGCGTCGTCTATGGTGGCGGGGGCATAAGTCCCGATGAAAAGTATCAGACGCCCAAGCTCGATGCATTCCAAGTCGGCGTGATGAGAAAGAATGCCTTTTTCAATTTTTCTGCCTATTACTTCTCCACGCGCGACACAAGCCTCGCGAAGGGCTGGGTACCCGATGAAGCGGTGCTGAACGACTTCCACGATTACCTCATGAAGCAGGGCGTTCAGTTCACTGAAGAGGACTGGACCCGCGACCACAGCTGGCTTCGTGATCAGCTCCGGGCAGAGATGTACGTTACTGCGTTCAGCTACGAAGATTCGCAAAAGATCGGCATCATGCAGGATGCAGAAGTGCAGAAGGCCATTGACGCTATGCCAAAAGCTGGCGATCTTCTTGCGCGCTCCAAAATTCGATACGAAAAACAGAGGGCCAGCCGCTAGCTCGGCAGCTCGATAACAGTTTTTGGACTTACAGACCGAATCGACCATCGCAGTTCAGCCGCCTGCTGCAAGCGCAGTACCCCAGATAACCGTTCTCGACACGGGCGGGCAATACACTCATCTCATCGCGAGAAAGGTACGCGAGCTCGGCGTGTACGCAGACGTCCAACCGAGTGAAACACCCATCGCGCACTTGCGTTCGCGTAGAGGCATCATTATCTCCGGCGGTCCTGCTAGCGTTTATGAGCCAGGTAGCCCCGATATCGACCCAAGTATTCTCGCTAGCGGCGTGCCTGTCCTGGGCATCTGTTACGGCCACCAACTGCTTGCGCATCATCTAGGCGGAAAAGTTCACAAAGGCGATCACGGCGAATATGGCATGGCACACCTCACAGTCGCATTACCTGACGCTCTCTGGAACGGTGTGAAAAACTCGCGAATCTGGATGAATCATCGCGACACGGTCGCCGCTGCGCCTCCGGGTTTTCGCGTCACGGCATCTACTCTGACCTCAGGCATTGCTGCAATGTCAGATCCCCGGCGCAAACTTTTCGGCCTCCAGTTTCATCCCGAGGTGGCCCATACCGAGGCCGGGACACAAATTCTCGAAAACTTTGTTTTTGACGTTTGCGGGGCCACGCGCGATTGGAATGTCTCGCAACGTATACCCGCAGTCGAACAGCAAATTCGCCTGGTTGTCAAAGATCGGAGCGTCTTTTTCTTTGTCAGTGGCGGGGTCGATTCAACGGTCGCCTATACACTTTGCCTCAGAACTCTAGGGCCGAACCGCGTTTATGGAATTTATGTCGACACGGGGCTAATGCGGGAGGGCGAGACAGACTTTGTTCGCAGGGCTTTCGAAGAATTGGGTGCCAAGAACTTTCTCGTCGACTATGCCGAAGCGGAATTTCTTGCCGCCTTAGAAGGCATCGAAGATCCGGAACAGAAACGCCGCGCCATAGGCGAGCAGTTCGTGCGAGTGCAACAGCGCATTCTCGCGACCCAGCATTTCCTTGACGGACACTGGATCTTGGGGCAGGGCACGATTTACCCCGACACAATAGAATCGGGCGGAACCGCTAAGGCCGATATCATTAAAACTCACCACAACAGAGTCGCTGGAATCCAGACGCTGATTGACGCAGGGCTCATCGTTGAGCCTCTCACGTCCTTCTACAAGGATGAAGTTCGGGAGATTGGCGCTGAACTCGGCGTCTCTAAAAAGATTCTCTCGCGCCATCCGTTTCCGGGTCCCGGCCTCGCGATTCGTTGCCTTTGCTCAACTCAGGAAGCAGGCCTCACGGAAACCCCCGATGGCTTTCTGCTGCCTCTGCGATCGGTCGGAGTGCAAGGCGATTGCCGCAGCTATCGAAGCGTACTGGCGCTTGCGAATAAACCAACTCTTGATGGCATTCGCACCACCGCGCCGGCATTGACCAACAGCCGCTTCGATGTGAATCGCGTGGTTGCCATTTGCGGTAACAAAGCTCCGCTCGCCTCTCTGCAGGTTTTCAAAGCAGCCATCACGAAAGAGCGCCTCGATCTGCTTCGCAAAGCGGATGCAATCGTACGGACCTTTTGCCTCGAAACCGGATTCGAGGCGCAGGTCTGGCAATTTCCAGTTGTTCTCATACCCGTCGGTACACCGGGGGCGCGTGAATCGATCGCACTGCGTCCCGTCAACTCTGTTGATGGAATGACTGCGGATGCCGTGCTCATGGACGGGGACATGCTCGAGCGACTTACTCGAAAGCTTCTCAATCTACCTGAAATCGCCGCAGTCTTCTACGACCTCACCCATAAGCCGCCCGGCACCATAGAGTGGGAATGAGCGCGTAAATGTTTTTAGATGCGGTGAAAGCTCTTGAGAATATCCTTCGTGCTGTAGCGGAGCGCAATCGGACGCCCATGAGGGCAGGTCATCGGGTACTCGCAGCCGGCAAGTGAGCGCAGAAGCCATTCGATTTTCTTCGGCTCGAGTTTCGTATTGATCTTAATCGCTGCCCTGCAGGCGATAGTGGCACACACGCTTCGCCTGATCTCGTCGAGCGACGCCGATCTCAGTTCGGTCTCAGCAATCTCCAGAATTTCAAAGATGATCTTCTCGATATCACCCGGCCCAACGCCCGCGGGCGCCGCTTTAATCGCGATTGTGCGCTGCCCGAACGGCTCCGTTTCGAAACCGTACGCGCTCAGCTCATTAGCGATTCGGGCATATTCCAACTGCTGGGCTACGGAAAGCTGCAGGACCAGAGGCATTAACAGTTGCTGCACTTCCACATTTCCGGCCGCGCGCTGCCTCAGAACTTGCTCAAACAGAATTCGTTCGTGCGCTACATGCTGATCGATAATCCATAAGCCGTCTCGCCCAGCCGCAACGATAAAGCTGTCATGCAGCTGCCCCAAAGAGCGCAAATCGGGAAGCGCGGCAAGGCTGTCGACGCGATCCCAATCCGTTGGAAGCTGTTCTAGGGCCCCGTGTGTATCTGGAACATGACGAACAGAGGGAGCTGCATGTCCGGCGCCCATTCCCTCAGAAACGAACAACCTGGGCGGAGTGCTGATGGCGACCTCGGGCAGCTCAGAAATGAGTACCTGGTTTGTCTCCAAAGAATCCATCTCAACGGCTACTGCTTCCATAGTCGCCGTGAACTCGGAAAACGGAAGGTCCGCGGCCTTCTGCAGCACCGGATTCACGCCGGGTGAACTCGGCAGCGGCATGCTCGATACCGGACGCCTCTCCATCAAGACCTCGCGGATCCCATCGCGTACAAAATCGTGAACTATCGACCCGTGGCGGAAGCGAACCTCCGTCTTTGACGGGTGCACGTTCACATCCACCTCGCCTGCATCGCAGTTGAGGAACAGCAACGCGAACGGATAGCAACCTGCCGGCATCAGATTGTGGTATGCCGCCGAAATTGCATGCAACAGAACTTTGTCGCGGATCAATCGTCCGTTCACAAAAACGAAAACTGAGTTACGGTTTAGCTTCTGTACGTGCGGTCCTGAGACCAGGCCCTCGAGCGTGAACTGAGCGAGCTCAGGTTCATGGTCCGATAACTCTGCTCTCGCGTGTGGCGGGGCGTGAGCCGGAGCAATGGGCACTTCAAGAGTGCGCAACCCTAAGTCGGCTAGGTCTTCAATTGCTTCCGCACCAAAAACCTGGAAAGCCCGATCCCGCAGCATCGAGACCGGAGTGACGCTGAGCAGCTCCCGCCCTTCGTGGTACAACTCAAATCGCTTATTGCAGTGTCCGAGACTGTAATGCGTGACCAACGATCCGACATGCGCCAATTCCGTCTGGTCGGAACGCAGAAACTTCTTTCGGGCCGGCACATTGAAGAACAAGTCCCGCACCGAGATCGTCGTGCCAACCGGGCGCGCTATCTCATCACACCGCAGCAGCTTGCCCCCGGCGATCTCAACTGCAGTACCGGTCTGCTCTTCCTTTGCGCGCGTCTCCAGCACCAGGCGGCTAACGGAAGCGATAGACGGTAGCGCTTCACCACGAAAGCCGAGCGTCGCAATCGCAAGCAGGTCTTTTACATCGCTCAGCTTGCTCGTCGCGTGCCGCTCGAAGGCGAGCAGCGCATCGTCCCGCAGCATCCCGAAGCCGTCATCCTGAATACGGATGAGTCGCCGGCCCGCGTTCTCCGCATCAATTCGGATTTCCGTGGCGCCCGCATCAAGCGAGTTCTCAAGGAGTTCTTTGACGACAGAAGCGGGCCGCTCTACAACCTCACCCGCGGCGATTTTGTTCGCAACGGTATCAGAGAGGATACGTATGCGACCCATTTACGGATGCTTCGGCGGCCGGAGCACGGCGGGGCCTCGGATCAGCCGCTCATGGCCGCGAGAAACTCCGCGTTAGACCGCGTTTTTCCAAGCTTATCGAGCAAGAGTTCCATCGATTCCACTGGCGAAAGCGGATTCAGCACCTTGCGCAGAATCCAGACGCGATTCAGCTCTTCACGCGGCATGAGCAGTTCTTCTTTTCGCGTACCGCTTCTGTTAATGTCAATCGCCGGGAAGACACGCTTGTCTACCAGCTTGCGATCGAGGTGGATCTCCATATTCCCGGTACCTTTGAACTCTTCAAAGATCACGTCATCCATGCGGCTACCGGTATCAATCAGGGCTGTCGCAACAATCGTCAGCGATCCCCCTTCTTCAATGTTCCGCGCTGCTCCAAAGAACCGCTTTGGACGCTGCAGTGCGTTCGAATCGACTCCACCCGATAGCACTTTGCCCGATGGCGGAACCACAGTGTTGTAAGCACGAGCCAGACGAGTGATTGAATCGAGCAAGATCACGACGTCCCGCTTGTGCTCGACAAGTCGTTTAGCCTTTTCGATCACCATTTCCGCTACTTGAACGTGACGGGAAGCTGGTTCATCGAAGGTAGAGCTGATCACTTCGCCTCGCACCGAGCGCTGCATGTCAGTAACTTCTTCCGGCCGCTCATCAATCAGCAAAACGATAAGGTTGACATCGGGATGATTGGTCGTGACTGAGTTCGCGATGCTTTGGAGCAGCATCGTCTTACCGGTTCGGGGAGGCGCTACAATCAGCCCGCGCTGTCCTTTTCCGAGCGGCGTCAAAAGATCCATCACCCGGCCCGAAAAGTTGTCTTTCGCTGTTTCGAGCTTTACCCGCTCGTCCGGATAGAGCGGCGTCAGGTTATCAAAGAAAATCTTGTTTCGCGCTTCCTCCGGCGGCTCAAAGTTAATCGCGTCAACTTTGATGAGCGCGAAATAGCGCTCGCCTTCCTTCGGTGGACGAATCTGCCCCGAAACAGTATCGCCCGTACGAAGATCGAAGCGGCGAATCTGTGACGGCGAAACGTAAACGTCGTCAGGACCAGGTAAATAGTTGTATTCCGGCGCACGCAAGAAACCAAAGCCATCCGGCAGACATTCCAGTACGCCTTCGGAAAAAATTAGCCCGCTCTTTTCTGCCTGAGTTTGAAGAATTTTGAAGATCAGTTCTTGTTTGCGAAGCCCAGCGGCACCGGGAACACCGAGGTCCTTAGCAATCTGGTTAAGCGCCTGGATACTCATGTCCTTCAGCTCAACCAAGTCAAGCGTAGTGGTTCCGTTCCGTTGATTTTGCGCGCCCGTATTCCCGATCGAGTGGCGTCCCCTGCGCTGCCCTCCCTGCCCGAATCCAGCCTCAGGCGGCCTTCCTTCAGTACCGGCTTTGCCTTCCTGCGCAGGAACCGCTCCGGGTTTGGCGGCGTCCGTTGGAGTCCCTGCAGGCCTAGCCTCTACTGGCTTGGCCTCAACGGGTTTCGCCTCAACGGGTTTCGCTTCGACAGGCCTATTCTCGCCCGTCATGGCCCTTTTGGGCGCATCCGAAGGCGATCTGCCCTCAGGGCCTCTGCCATTCCCCCTCGTCTCGGGCTGTCTCGCTTCGTTGGCCGCTGTCCTTAGCCTGCTGGCTGTAGGCCTGTCTGCCTTCTGCTCGGCAGGCCGAGATTGAACCCCGCGAGATTCACCGCCTTCGGGAGCATTCACCGCTTCCGTCTGTCCGGCTGTTGCTTCCGGTTCTGCGTTCGTCTCCTCCGGCTTCTCGGTGGTTTCCGCCGAGGCCTCGGACGCTACTGCTGATTCTTGATCTTCGAGATGACTTGCCAAATTTCCCCCACTCCCCGGCCATCTGCCGCCGAGAACGGTATCGGCTCTTGATCCTTCAATTCCTTTTGGATCGCGGCCAACCCGGATTTCAGTTGATTACCACTCTTAAGTTTGTCGATTTTGGTGACGATCACCTGATATCGACGGTTGTGAAACTCAAGCCAGGCTTTGAGCTCCAAATCCATGTCCATCCACCCACGCCTGGCATCGACGATGAGAAACGATAATGCGAGTTTCTGCCGCCCCAGCAAATAGCTCTCAATCAGCTTCTTCCAGCCGGCTCGCTCTTCGAGTGAGACCCGCGCGTAGCCGTATCCCGGAAGATCAACGAAGTGGATTTCATCGTCAACCCGGTAGAAGTTGATGAGCTGGGTACATCCAGGCCGGGCACTTGTGAAAGCTAATGCCGGCTGGCGCACAAGGCAGTTCAAGAGGCTCGATTTACCAACATTGCTCCGCCCCAAAAACGCTATTTCAAATGGCAGCAATCTCCGCCGTTCCTCGAGCGGAAACTGTCCCGCGTGCGCCGCACTGGTGATCAGGCTCGCTGCTGCTTCGGTTCCTAACACGATTTATCCAACATTTCGGGCCGAGTGCCCTAAACTCACCCTCAATGCATCAGATTGTCTTCGGCCGGCCTAGCCACGAGTTCTGCGGCTGTTGCGGCCGGTGCTAACGGCAACGCTACAATCTCTCGCTCGAGTGCGATTTTGAGGACTTCGTCCATGGAGGAAACGAAGTTAAGCTTCATGTCTTTACGGATGTTCTCAGGAACATCTGCCAAATCCTTTTCATTGTCTTTAGGCAGAATCACTTCGAAAATCCCGTGCCGATGTGCCGCCAGAAGTTTTTCCTTCAAGCCTCCGATCGGAAGCACCCGGCCTCGCACCGTGATTTCTCCCGTCATCGCGAGATCGCAACGAACGGGAATACCGGTGAGTGAACTACAAATGCTGGTTCCGATGGTAATGCCCGCTGACGGCCCATCTTTTGGAATAGCACCTTCCGGCACGTGCACGTGAATATCTAAGCGACGATAAAAGTCCTTGGGCAACCCAAGGTATTGAGCTCGTGACCGGACATAGCTCATGGCCGCCTGAGCCGACTCCTGCATGACATCGCCCAGTTTCCCGGTGGTTGTCATTTTGCCTCGCCCTTCCATGACGGTGGCTTCAGTCGTGAGAATCGATCCACCTACCTCGGTCCAAGCTAGCCCCGTGGCAGCTCCAATTTCATTCTTCTTCTCAGTATCCAGATCCCGGAACCGGGCGGGTCCCAACAAGTCAGTCACCGTCGAAGGAGTTAGCACTACTTTTTCAATCGGAACCATAGGTTCAGGTTCTTCCTTCTTGGCTTTCTTCTTGTTCTTCTTGGCTGGTGCTTCCGCTTCCGCCTGCACCTCTTCTTCGACCACGTCGACCGGCTCGCCAGCCTGCTGCTCAGGTTCCGGAACTCCAGCCGATTGGGCTTCAACCACCTTCCGCGCTACTTTGCGGCAAATGTTACCAATTTCACGCTCCAGATTTCGAACGCCCGCTTCGCGAGTATACGACTGGATTAGCGTCTGCAGTCCGTCATCTTTGAATTCGATCTGATCCTCGCTAACGCCCGTCTCTTTTCTCTGCTTAGGAACCAGAAACCGTTTGCCGATTTCCAGCTTCTCCAACTCCGTGTATCCCGACAATCGAATTACTTCCATACGATCTTGCAAAGGTGCCGGAATGGTGTGCAGTACATTCGCCGTCGCAATAAAAAACACTTGGCTCAAATCGTACTCAACGTCGAGATAGTGATCCATGAACATATAGTTCTGCTCTGGATCGAGCACTTCCAATAATGCGGCAGATGGATCTCCTCGGAAGTCCATCGACATCTTATCGATCTCATCCAACATCAACACCGGATTCTTAGTTCCGGCCTTCTTCATCATCTGAATTAGCTGGCCGGGCAGCGCCCCAATATAGGTTCGGCGATGTCCGCGAATTTCCGCTTCATCCCGGACGCCGCCAAGCGATAGCCGCACGAACTTGCGCCCGGTTGCCTTCGCAATGGACATTCCAAGCGAGGTCTTGCCCACGCCCGGAGCTCCCACGAAGCACAGAATAGAACCTTTGGGATTTTGAACTAATCGCCGGACAGAAAGAAATTCCAGAATACGTTCTTTGATCTTCTCCAGCCCGTAATGATCGCTCTCGAGCACTTGGCGGGCGTAGCGCAAATCGCGAATTTCCTTGGTCCGCTTCTTCCACGGTACAGCGAGCAGCCAATCCAGGTAATTGCGAGAGACTGTAGATTCCGCCGACATGGGCGGCATGCCTTCCAGACGCTTTAGTTCGGCCATCGCCTTTTCGTGTGCGTCTTTCGTCATCCCCGCCGTGTCAATCTTCTTCTTTAGCTCATCGAACTCGCTTTTCTCTCCGCGCCCAAGTTCTTTTTGGATCGCCTTGATCTTCTCGTTGAGGTAGTATTCTTTTTGCGCGCGCTCCATCTGCCGCTTCACGCGACCCTGGATGCTGCGATCTACGTTCAGTTTCTCGATCTCGATGTCGAGCAGCTCGGCTACCCGAGTCAACCGGTCGATCGGATCAAAAATTTCAAGCAACTCCTGCTTTTCTTCGATAGTCAGTTGCAGGTTGGCGCCAACCGTGTCGGCAAGCTTACCGGCGTCGTCCACGCGGATCGCCGCGATCATCGTCTCATAATTGAGGTTCTGGCTGAGCTTCACGTACTGCTCAAACAGATTTGTGACGCGCCCCGTAAGGGCTTCGAGCTGACTTCCCTGCTCTACTTTGTAGCTGGTCGTTTTTACCACCGCCCGAAAGTAGCCCTCTTCCTCGCTGACGGATACAATTTTGCCCCGCTCCACGCCCTCGACAAGAACTTTGATATTCCCGTCCGGCTGTTTTAGGCTCTGAACTATATTCGCTACTGTTCCGACCGAGTAAATCTCGTCCGGCCGCGGCTCATCAACTGAGGCATCGTGCTGAGTAGCGAGAAAAATTTTCTTGTCGCCCAAAAGCGCCTCTTCGAGCGCCCGCACGCTTGATTCTCTGCCCACTACGAACGGGGTCATCATATAAGGAAAAATGACCACATCCCGAATCGGCATCATGGGCAATCGTTTCGTATCTGTTTTGTCTTTGGTCGTAACCATCTTTACTTTCTAGGTGGATTGTCCCTCGAATTGGGGGGACGGGAAGAGAACTCTGAGAACTCCTATGTTTTAGAAGCCGCAGCCGCGGAAAAGTCTCTAAACAAGAGGGCGGCGGCTTGTCAGCCCGCCTTTTCAAGCACAGCCATATTGATCTTCTGTGAGAGAACCATCTCCTTCGTGACTACGAATTCACGAATTTTCTTAAATGTGGGGAGATAGTACATCAGGTCTAACATGAGATCTTCCAGAATCATGCGTAGACCGCGCGCGCCGACTTTGCGCTCCATTGCGAGTTGCGCGACGGCTTCGAGCGCCTCATCGGTAAATTTCAGTTTAACATTTTCGAACTCAAATAGTTTTTGATACTGGCGAACGATGGCGTTCTTCGGCTTGGTCAGGATTTGAATTAAAGCTTCTTTCGACAAATCTTCCAAAACTGCGGTGACCGGCATTCGACCGATAAACTCGGGGATGAAGCCGTATTTAATTAAGTCGACCGGTTGGCACTGGCCCAGCAGGTCTAAATCGCGACGGGCCGCGTTCGTACCCCGCCGCCCCGCATCTTTCTCGTCAGGGGCAACAAAGCCGATCGATTTCGTTCCGACGCGCCGGGCAATGACCTTCTCGAGAGCGATAAACGCGCCGCCGCAAATGAACAGAATATTCGTAGTATCAACCGGCGTGAACTCCTGGTGCGGATGCTTTCGCCCACCTTGCGGTGGAACGTTAGCAATCGTACCTTCCAGAATCTTGAGCAGCGCCTGCTGTACGCCTTCCCCCGAAACGTCCCGGGTAATCGATGGATTCTCGTCCTTGCGTCCGATCTTGTCAATCTCGTCGATGTAAATGATCCCTGTTTGCGCCCGCTGCACGTCCCAATCGGCGTTCTGAAGCAGCCGCAAAATAATGTTTTCAACATCTTCGCCAACGTACCCGGCCTCGGTCAGCGTGGTCGCGTCCACAATCGCAAAAGGAACATCCAAGATCCGGGCCAGTGTTTGAGCGAGTAACGTCTTACCCGTTCCGGTCGGCCCCATCAGCAGAATGTTCGATTTCGACAGCTCGACTTCATTGCCGCGCTGCTTATTCATTTGTACCCGCTTGTAATGGTTATAAACGGCCACCGCCAATTTCTTCTTTGTGGCGTCCTGACCAATGACGTATTGGTCCAGATATTCCTTTAATTCAAGCGGACGTGGGAGCTTACCAGGCGTGCCATAACTTTGGTCGTGGCGGTCGTCCTCGATTATTGAATTACAGACCGCAATGCACTCGTCGCAGATGTACGCACGGGGATAATCGCTAGGGGACGAGATGAGCTTGCCAACGACATCTTGGCTTTTATGGCAGAACGAACAGCGGAGGGAGTCATCAGATCCGGCACGCTTCAAACTAGTTCTCCTACAAAAAGAGAGATCACGAGATCCCTTGCCCCGATCAAATACGTGTGCGTCACCAGTATAACAAGACTAATCGATCCTAACACGTACAAACTCGTGTATCAGTTTGCACCCATAGGCCATTACCGGCCGACATGGGTTATGCGTTAGGCCTGTTTTTGGGCTTGCTCGAACAAAAAATGAAGCGTCTTCTCAGCTTGTATATGGTCCGCGATCCGGGCTAGGGTCCCTTCCTTTTCCAATCGCGCTCGGGTGACTGGTACCGCTTCGCGCTCCTGGCGAGCGATTCGCTGCACCTCGCGGTCAACTTCGTCTTTGGTCGGCTTTATGCCCTCTTTTTCTGAGACTTTTTCTAGCAGGAGCGACGCTTTCACGTTCCTGTGCGCCTTATCTCGCTGGCTTTCTTTGACCTTTTGCCAGTCAATCTTAACGCTGTTCGGGTCGATGCCTTTGCCCACCAGATCGCGGAGCTGCGCTCTCACCTGGTTCTCAATCTGGCGGTCGATGTACACCTCAGGAACGGGAAACTCATGTGTTTCAACTAGCCTGTCAATGAGCGCCTCTTTGGCGGCCTGCTGCGCCACATATTGCTTCTCATGGAAAATAGACTTCCGGACCGCTTCCTTCAGTTCGTCAAGCGTCTTGTAGTCGCCTAAGTCCCGGGCGAATTCATCGTCGAGCGCAGGCAGCTCCTTGTGTCGGATCACCTTAGGCGTCAATTGGAAGTGAACCGTCTTCCCCGCCAGACGCTCTTGCCCGTAGTCTTCGGGATAGGTCACCTCTACATCTTTGACTTCTTCCGGATTCGTCCCTATCAGGTTCTCCGTGAACGCCGGAAGTGTGTCTCCAGCACCGACCTGAATCTGGACATCCTGATCGATCGGCTCGGCCAGGCCGGAGAGCGATTTCAGATGCACCAGAACGAAATCGCCGTTCTCAATCGGTCGTGGGTCCAGGTTGACGTAATCGGCCTTGCTCTCGCGCATGGATTCGAGCCGCTTCTCTAATTCTTCGTCTGTCACTGTCGGCTCCTCGTACTTTACAGGCACTCCGCGATATTCGCCCAGCTCGAATTCCGGCGCTACCTCGAATACCGCCTTGAACCGGATCGGCTGTCCGGGCTCAAAGTGAAGATCGGAAACGTCCGGGGTTCCGACCACCTTGAGTTCGTCTTTTTCCACTCTTTCTCGGAAAGCCTGCGGCAGAAGCACTTCCAAAACTTCGCTGCGAATTTCGCTTTCAAACCGGGATTGGATCAAGCTGATCGGCGCTTTACCGGGACGGAAGCCGGGAAGGCGAACACGCTGCTTGATGGAATTGGTGACACGCTCGCGAGCCCGCTCTACTTCCTCTAGTGGGACCTCAATTTCGAGCGAACGCTTGGAATCGACTTCTGTGGGCACGGTTTCTGTGGACACGCTCGAAACGTCAGCCTTTAGACAGCAGCAACGAGCTGAGCGGCCTCGCGGAGTACATCAACCTTGTTGGTTGCTTCCCAAGTGAACGTGTCTTCGGTACGGCCGAAATGCCCGAAGGCCGCGGTCTTACGATAGATCGGGCGCCTTAAGTTCAGATGCTCGATCATGCCGGCGGGCGTCAGCGAAAAGTTCTCCTGTATCAATTCAGCGATACGCTGATCCTCCACTTTTCCCGTGCCAAACGTATTGACCATCACCGATACCGGTTCAGCAACGCCGATAGCGTATGCCAATTGAACTTCGGCTTTCGAGGCCAGACCGGCGGCAACGATATTTTTGGCAACATAGCGCGCCATGTAGCAAGCGGATCGGTCCACCTTCGTCGGATCCTTCCCCGAAAACGCCCCACCCCCGTGCCGGCCCATTCCACCGTAGGTGTCGACAATGATTTTGCGCCCGGTCAGCCCAGTGTCGCCATGCGGCCCGCCGATCACAAACCGACCGGTCGGGTTGATATGAAAGCTGGTATGTGAATCGACCATGTTCGATGGAATCACGGCATCAATAATGTATTTCTTGATTTCGGCGCGGATCTGATCCGTTGACACGTCGTCGTCGTGCTGAGTCGAAATAACAACTGCATCGATGCGCTTCGGCTTTCCGTCCATATATTCGACGCTGACCTGACTCTTTCCGTCGGGGCGGATATACGGCATCTCACCCTCTCGACGAGCGTCGCTCAGACGACGAACCAGCTTGTGCGCCAGCATGATAGGCATGGGCATCAGTTCCGGAGTCTCGTCACATGCGTAACCGAACATCAAGCCCTGATCGCCGGCTCCGCCTGTGTCGACACCGATCGCTATATCTGGCGACTGCGCCTGAATCATGTTCACTACAGCGCAGGTCTTCGAGTCGAATCCGAATGCCGCGTCGGTGTAGCCGATGCTGTGAATAACACCCCGGACAAGTTTCGGAATATCCACATACGTCTTGGTCGTGATCTCGCCGGCGACGATGCAAATGCCCGTTGTGACAAGCGTTTCGCATGCTACGCGGCCTGACGGATCCTCCGTGAGGACGGCGTCTAAAACAGCATCCGAGACCTGGTCCGCAATCTTGTCGGGGTGACCCTCGGTGACCGATTCGGACGTAAAAATGTATTTCATTGGCTTCTGTGGAACTCCTTAAGGACGTATCCGAGTGGGAACGGCCAGACCCCAGGTTTCCCGAAAAGGGGGATTCAGTTCACAGTGTAACAGCGGCCAATGAACAGCGGACTTGCCATGCCGCCCGCCTAAGCTAAGATCATCTTGGGCGCGGGCGGGCGCAGGCCCTCCAAAGGGAAATCGCCGTCGTCCGTAATGCCGGCTTGGTACTGTGCTTCCAAGATTCTGTCCAGCGCAACGACTCTCATCTCGTAACAATTCCTGAGCTTATCGAATACGTTGCAGCGCTGAGCGCTGCTGAAATGGCAGTTGCAGTCGACGAGGTCCGGATCGTTTTTCTCTATCATTCGATCAATCAAAGTTTGGATAGGTGTTCCTGACAGCCCGGTGAATCTAAAGCCTTCCCGAATCCGGTGCACAGTTCAGTCCAACTCAGTGAGGATCTTTGGTTGTTCCAAACTGAGACTGAACTCGATTTGCAGATCGTCTGGGTAGCGGAGTCGATATGCCTTGCAGAGCACTTTCAAGAAGTTGACGCTGATTTCTTCGAGGTTCGGCAGGTGCTTGAGAAGGGATTCGTGCAACGCGACGACGTCATGCGAGCGCGGAACTTTCTTCCCCAACATGATGAAGAGGGTTTTCAGGTATTTTTCCAAAGCTGTGTTTCCCAAAACTGCACCTTGGACGAGGTAAGCATTAAGTAGGAGTCGCCGCGCGGCGGCATAGTCCTTGTCAGCCCATCCCAGCCACAACAAGATGCGTTCTGCAGGTGCTGCCGAAGTGACCGATTCGCTTCCTGTTTTTTGCTGAATTACCGACATCAAATACTCGCCTTATTATCCAGCCGCCGACCCTGCTGTCTAAAGCCGCTTGCCGCACAACTAGACGATTTCTCCGGTCCTAGCAAGCGGCTCGGGCCTTTCGATGTGCCCCCCGAACCATCAAAATGCAAAAACGAACCCAACCCCAGTTCGTTTGGTAAAACGCTCGCCGGGCCACTCGCCGTGCCCCGAAGTACAGCTATTCACCAATCCCCGAACTCCTCCAACTTACGTCGATTCAATCCGTTGATGCCGTCCGATGGCGTTTGTGAGGTGACACGCTGACGAAGAATCTCCACACACCGACTCGGGAGGTGGCTGCGGTTACGCGGACCAGGCGCGGCCGCCACGGCGAAGACAAAACTAGACCCCGTCAAATTGGATCCCAAACACTACAGACTTATCGTCAACAATGACCAGGTCGCGTGCTGGGGTGAAGTACGGGCCGCATGAGAAATCGGTGATGCACGAACATCCAGCCTCAGTGGCGGTGTTCATGACCGACGCCACGGCGTTCACTCTGCCCGACGGCACGTCAGGATAACAACTTGAACGCCCACAACGCGGTTTGGGCGGATGCCGGAAAGCACCTGCCGGAGGATGTCGGCGACACGCCGTTCGAAGTGACAGTGATGGAACTTAAGTAAGTAGACGAAATGAACACAAAAAAAAGCCGGTTCCAGAGCCGCATGCGCGATGGTCTCCTCTCGACGGGCTTTCTCTTCCAGGCGCTGAGGAGCAGAGCCAAATAATACGAAGCTAAAATCTGGATAAGCCCCTTCATGGGAGGGCATCATACATGCCTGACGAAAAGCTGAAAAACATACTCGAGCCAAATGGAACAGAGGTAAGCACAACGGCTGGAGGTGCCCGGCGCTACCGAAAGCCGCTCAAAGCGTTTCGCTGGTGCGACATTAAGGCGCTGGTCAGCGAGAGTTTCGACGAGTGGAGCAGGCATAAAGCTCCCCGGCTAGGGGCTTCTCTGGCGTTTTATACGCTTCTCTCCCTCACGCCTCTCTTATTGGTTGTGGTTTCGATTGTGGCCATGGTCTTCGGGCAAAAAGCCGCACAGCGCGACATTGTCCAACAAGTTCAAATGCTCATCGGGGGGCCGGGGGCCCAGGCAATTCGGGCGGTGCTCCAAAGCTCGCGCAATACCACCCACGGAATCATCGCCACACTGGTGGGTGTCGTGACCTTACTGTTTGGCGCCTCCGCGGTGCTCATTGAGCTTCAGGATGCGCTGAACACGATTTGGGAGGTCCCGAGTCCCACCCTGACAGGTTGGAGTAAAGTCAAAGCTTTCGTTAAACAACGGCTTTTTTCTTTCGCCATCGTGCTCGCAATCGGCTTCTTGCTGGTGGTCTCACTCGCCGTCAGCGCGTGGATTTCGGTGATTGGAACATTCTCCGCATCCATTTTTCCCGCGCAGGAAACAGTTCTGCACATTCTGAATGCGTTGGTCTCCTTCGTCGTGATTACGGCTCTTTTTGGTGCCATCTACAAAGTCATGCCGGATGTCCGAATCGAATGGCGGGATGTAATCCTCGGAGGCGCCGCCACGTCGCTTCTATTCACGGTCGGCAAGTTCGTACTCGGTATCTATTTAGGCAAAGCCAGTATCGCCTCCACTTATGGCGCTGCGGCTTCTATTGTTGTCCTTGTCATCTGGGTGTACTATTCGGCGCAAATCTTTTTCTTCGGGGCAGAGTTGACTCGAAGCTTTGCAAACCGTTACGGGTCTCGGCCGAATTTGCATCCCGAAGGCATGGTTAAGTCATCTAGTGATACCACGCCGCCGCCATCCACAGAGCCGAAAATCATTCTCCCCTCAGGCAGGACTTAGACGTAACCAATAGAGGCGCTGCCGGGGGTGAAGGTTTGTCGCGCTGGACTCGTCTTGCGATCGCACTCGCTGCAATCGTGTTTGCATACGCAATGCTTCGGAACATCGCAGACCGGTTCATCTACTATCCAATGCGCTACCCCGGCGGCGCGTGGGAATTGCAGGCCAAGGCCGGGGCGGAAGACCGCTGGCTCACAGTCTCGGACGGCACGCGCCTCAACGCCTGGTGGTTTCCGAAAGCAAATGCGCGGTTTGCGACAGTGTTCCTGCACGGCAACGCCGGGAACGTAACGCATCGCATTGACCATGCTCAATCGGCCCTCGATGCCGGCTCGTCATTTCTGATCGTCGATTTTCGCGGATACGGGAAGAGTGCAGGCCAGCCGACTGAGCGCGGCCTGTACAAAGATGCCGATGCCGCCTACGCTGAACTGCTGCATCTCGGCTATGCACCGGAACGTATCATCGTGCAGGGAGAATCGCTCGGAACCGCGGTTGCGGTCGATGTTGCGATCCGAAAACAGTGTGCAGGTGTAATCCTCGAATCACCCTTCATGTCGGCCGGCAGAATCGCCGGAACTGTGTTGCCGTTTTTCGGTCCCTTAGTGATCCGCGGGTACGACACTTACAGCAAGATTTCTAAGCTGCATGCTCCACTACTGGTGATTCACGGCACTGCCGATGAAGTCGTGCCTTTTTCGCAAGGCAAAGCCGTGTTTAACGCCGCCAATAAGCCCAAAGAGTTTTGGCCTGTGGCAGGCGCGCATCATAACGATTTACTGGAAGCTGCTGGCCCCGAGTACGTGGTGCGCTTACGGAATTTTTACGAACGGCTCGGATCCAAGTAATGCACGCGACGGACCGATTGATCGAGCTTCTCCGTAAGCATTACACTTCTGAAGATAGACTCTATGCCTCCCGACTTTCCGGTCAAGGGACCACCTGCAGAGAGTTCGCCAGCAACCGAGGCTCACACCCCGGCCACAGATGAGGTGACCCAGCCCGCGCCCGCGCGAGCCGCACCCGGAGCAATGATCGGCCCCTACCAGCTTTTGCAAATGGTCGGAGAGGGCGGAATGGGAGAAGTCTGGCTGGCGGAGCAAAAACATCCCGTGCGCCGGAGGGTGGCTCTCAAATTAGTGAAAGCGGGCATGGATACGCGTCAAGTTGTCGCACGTTTTCAATCGGAGCGTCAGGCCATTGCGGTCATGGATCACCCGACCATCGCGAAAGTCTTCGACGCGGGCTCGACACCAGAAGGGCGGCCGTACTTCGTGATGGAGTACGTCGCGGGCGTTCCAATCAATACCTACTGCGATGCCCATAAGCTCACGATGCGCGAACGTTTGGAGCTGTTCACAGAAGTGTGCAGCGGCGTGCAGCACGCTCATCAAAAGGCAATCATCCACCGCGACTTGAAGCCATCCAACATTTTGATCACTGAAGTGGATGGCAAACCAACGCCAAAGATCATCGACTTCGGCATCGCTAAAGCCACTGCGCAAAACCTGACAGCAGAAACGATGTTCACAGTAGTCGGGACCATCATGGGTACGCCCGAGTACATGAGCCCCGAGCAATCCGGTTCAACTGGAGAAGACATCGACACGCGGACCGACGTGTATTCGCTTGGCGTGATTCTCTACGAGTTGCTCGTCGGCGCGCTTCCAATCGATCTGAAGCAATTACGGAAGCTCGCGTTTGACGAGGTGCTTCGCAGGCTGCGCGAGGACGATGCCCCGGCGCCGAGTACTAAATTTCGTACGCTCGGGCCGGAATCGAAAACTGCCGCGGAGAACCGCCGGATCGAACCGGCCACACTGACACGAATTCTTCGGGGTGATCTGGATTCCATCACTTTGAAGGCTCTGGAAAAGGACCGCTCGCGGCGGTACGGTTCCCCATCTGATCTTGCAGCCGATATCAAGCACTACTTGAACAACGAACCCGTGCTGGCATCAGCACCTTCGGTTGCTTACCGTATGCAGAAGTTTGTGCGACGGCACAGGATGGGCGTAGCAGCGGGAGCGGCGGTTGCAATTCTACTCATGACACTCGCCGTTTCAATGACGATTCAAGCGGTCCGAATTGCCAAGGAGCGGGATCGCGCAAACCGCGAGGCGGAGACGGCCAGGAGGGTGGCCGACTTTCTTACGGGACTGTTCAGCGTCTCAGATCCGGATTCGGCGCGCGGCAAGCAAATCACCGCCCGGGAAATTCTGGACAAAGGCGCACACGAAATCGAGACCGGGTTATCCGGGGAGCCCGAAGTGCAAGCTCGATTGATGGCCACCATGGGGGATGTGTACGCCGGCCTCGGGCTGTACGACCAGGCCATACATTTAGTCCAGCAAGCCGTCGATACGCACAGGCGTGTATCGGGTCCAAACGCTCCGGAGACGCTGCGCTCCCAACGCTTGCTCGCTTGGCTAGAAATGCGCAAGGGCCAGTACGGCGCGGCAGAAAAGCTGCTTCGCTCGACGCTCGACCAGCAAAAACGCGTGCTCGGGGCTCACAGTGCCGAGACTCTACGCACAGCAAGCACACTCGGAACCGTCTATTCTCAGCAGGGCAGGTACGCTGACGCCGAGAAGATCCTTAGGAATGTTTTGGACCTGCAGCGCCGCACACGAGGCGCCGATGACCCGGCGACTCTGGATGCGATGCACAGCCTTGCGGTCGCGTATGACGGTATGCATCTGTACCCCAAAGAAGAGGCCATGTGGAGAGAATTGAGCGAAGCTCGTCAGCGCGTACTCGGACCGGATCACCCGAGCACGCTGGCAGCCGTCGGGAATCTCGCTTACGTGGAGTTTAGAGAAGGAAAGCTTGCCGAAGCCGAGAAGCTGCAGCGGCAGGTTCTCGAGACCGAAAAGCGTGTACTCGGCCCCGAACACCCGGACGTGCTAATGACAGTCGGAAATCTGGCCAATACTCTGCAAAACGAGCGGCGGTTCCAAGAAGCCGAAAAGCTTCAGCGCGAGGTTCTGGAGGTGCGCCGCAAGGTGCTCGGGCAGGACAATCCGGACACTCTCTTCAGCGTCAATAACCTCGCCGGTGTTCTCGCCCAAGCCGGCCGGCCAGAAGATGCGGAGAAGCTGTACTTGGAAGCGCTCAACGGGGAACGACGAGTGTTGGGGGAGAATCACCCAGAGATCGGCAACGTTCTGTACAACCTGGCGACGGCAAAGGCATTGCAAGGAAGCCGGTCGCAGGCGCTGGATTATCTCCGTCAAGCGGTTCAACACGGGTACGACGATCTTGACGAGATGGGGTCCGATGAAAGCCTGAAGTCGCTGCGCGATTTGCCGGAATACAAGACTCTAGTTGCTGAAGTTCAGCGGCGAAACGCCGCCACAAAGAGCTCCCATTAAGTACAAATAAAGTTATGTTGCTGATCAACACGCAGTGGGAACAGGAGTATCGCCGAAGACGCTCGCGCCGTCAGTTTCTAAAGAGCACGGCGGCTCTGTCCTTAGCCGGGTCGCGCGTCGCACGCGCACGACAGACGCCAAGGCGTCGAGAGAACGGGCCGATTCTCGCGTATGTCGGGACGTACAGCTCGCCGCAAGGTCCCGAAGGCAGCAAAGGAAACGGGCAAGGTATTTACCTGTTCGAAATGAATCCTGAAACCGGGGCTTTGTCGCTACGAGAAGTCTTCTCCGATAGCTTGAATCCATCCTGGCTCGCTTTCGATCCCTCCAGAACGCACCTGTACGCGGGAAACGAAACTGCGACCTTTGAGGACACTCGTTCCGGCTCGGTGAGCGCGTTTTCGGTTGATCACTCTAATGGCCACTTGACTTTGCTCAACACTGTCGGCTCAGGCGGCGCTGGCCCTGCGCACTTGAGCGTTCATCCCTCCGGCAAATACGTGCTGGTTGCCAACTACGCCGGCGGGACGATTGCAGTACTGCCCATTCGACCCAATGGAGAGCTCGGCACTTCGACCGATGTCAAACACGACCGAGGAACGGTGGGCTCGATCCACGCCACAACCGCGCCGCCTGGAACCTTTGCGATTAGCGGCCATGATAGTCCACACGCGCACATGATCCAAGCCGATCCGTCAGGTCAATTCGTCCTGTCGACCGATTTGGCGCTGGATCAGATCTTGATCTGGAAATTCGATGCTAAAACCGGCACTCTTTCGGCCAATGACCCTGCCTCCGTCTCATTGCCTTCGGGAGATGGACCGCGTCATTTTGCCTTCCACTCGAATGGCCGCTGGTTGTATTCGTTACAAGAAGAGAGTTCAACACTCGTCGCCTTCGACTATGACGCGGCAAATGGACGCTTAATGGCGAAACAGACCCTCTCGAGTTTGCCGAAGGGCTTCGCGGGCACGAACTTCACTTCGGAGATCATGGTTTCTTCTGACGGGAAATTCGTATATGCTGCAAATCGTCTGCATGACAGCATCGCTTACTTCTCGATCGGGGACACTGGCGCGTTGACATTTGCAGGCGAAGCTTGGACCCGCGGCGATTATCCTCGCAGCTTCAACATCGACCCCACCGGAAATTTCCTTTACTCCTGCAATCAGAGGAGCGATGCCATTGCCGCTTTCCGTATAAACCGGGAAACCGGGGCGCTGACATTCACTGATCAATACACCGCAGTCGGCACGCCGGCAATCATCGTTTTCCTGGGTTAGCAGCGTCTACTGCGCGATTGGCAAGCACTGATCGATAAAGCTGCCGACATCGTCCTTCATTTTCTTAAGCGACTGTGCCTCCAGGTAGACCATATGACCTGAAGGATACGTCGCATAAGAAATGTTGTTGCGATAACTTGCGGCGAGATCCAAGTGCTCCATGGTGTAATTCGCAGCATAGTAGGGCGTGGCTAAATCGTAGTAGCCCTCCAAAACCTTCACCTTTAGATACGGGTTCTTCACCATGGCACTGCGCAGTGCGGTTGCCGTGTCGGGAAATCCGGCTACGGCCGACCCCCAGTTCCAATCGAACCCGGGTCCCCAATCCTCGTGCGCGCTTACGTAATAAGGCATGTCGGTCTTGTAATTGAGCTCACGCCGAACGTAGTCATTGAACGCCGACGTAAATGGCGGTTCAGTCGCTGAGCTAGTCGGATCGTAGAAGTGCGTATCGCTAAATCCTTCCGGATCCGGGCCTGCGAACCGGCCATCCAGGCGGCCCACACGCAGTTTCTGATCCGCAAGTAGCCGATGAGTGAAGCCTGACACGTCAACCCGCAAATTCGATTCGTCGATAAACTCCTTGCTCAAACCCGTGTAGCGCGCCAAAGTGGCGACGGTCGTCTGGCGTTCCTGCTGTGAAAGCGCATCGCCTTTGGCCAACGCTCGCGTGTACTCGTTCGAGGCCCATTGCTCGACTTCGCTCCGAGTCCTCTCGAGATTTTGGGCGAGTTCCGGTGCCAGTTTGTGGTGATAAGCGGCAATCATCGCGTATGAGGGAAGAATCAGCGGATACGGTACGTCGTTCGTCTTATTGAACTCGAGAGTCTCGAAGCTCAACACCGTTGACAGCAGGACGATTCCGTTGAATGAAATGCCCTTATCCGCGAGGTAGCCTGAGACGCCGGCCGCGCGAGTCGTGCCGTAGCTCTCGCCAAACAGAAATAATGGCGACGACCAACGCTCATTTCTCGTAATATACAGCCGGACAAATTCGCCAAAGGATTCGAGGTCGCCCTTGACGCTCCAGAATTTCTTTCCTGCTACGGCACTGGCCGGCCGGCTGAATCCTGTTCCTATGGCGTCGACTAACACGACGTCGCTTTTGTCGAGCAAGGTACTCGCATTATCCGTAAACCGATAGGGCGCGGCCGGCATGAAGCCTTCTTTCTGCAATACCACCTTCCGAGGACCGAGCGCTCCCATATGCAACCAGATGGATGCGGCACCTGGACCGCCATTGAACGCAAAGGTCAGTGGACGTTGGTTAGTATCTGCATTCTCGAGTGTGTAGGCCACATAGAACATCAGAGCTTCTGTCTTGCCCGTCGCATTCTTGATAGGCATGCGGCCCACAGTTGCGGCGTAGCGAAGCACTCGACCATTGACTGGGATCTGATGGTGCGTGACAATGGGCGCCGTTTCCGCCATGTCGAACTGCTGTTCCCCGGACCGTTCCTTCTCCTCTCCTCCGGCGGTCGTTGCACGAGGCGAAGGCGCCTCTTCCTGCGGATGAATTGCTTCTTGCGGCGGTTGTTCAGTTTTAGTATGCGTTGCGGGGCGAGCGGGAGTGGTTTTCTCAACTTCGGGCTTCGCAGGTCGAGCTTGCTGCGCAGCGCTCGCGATTGTCATCGTTAGCGCCAGGCAGATTATCAGGTCCAACAAAAATTTCGCCATGACTCTTTGAAATGTCGTCTCTCCGGCATCGTACACGATTGGGAGTGAAAGAATGGGAACTAATGCGAAGCTGCAAACCCGTGCAATACCTTCGAGTGTTTATCGTCTCCGCTGCCGTGAGCCTTGCGCTCCTACGCGCGCAAGCTCCGCCGGATGGTCAGACCCAGGCAGACAGAACGGTGCCCATCTATCGCCTTACGGTTGTGCAACGAGCGCTTCAGGCCGTCAATTTTCAACGCCACAGTGGTCCCACCCGTATCGATTTCAAAGGAACCGTTCTGCTGCCCAAGGCTGATGGGGAAGCCAAGGTGGAGGTCAAGAACGGCTATACGCAGATCAACGCCAATTTCAGACATCTCGACCCGCCCACGCAATTCGGCACGGAATATCTAACTTACGTGCTTTGGGCGATCACGCCCGAGGGCCGCGGCATCAATTTAGGTGAGGTGGTCGCGGACAGTTCGAACAAGGCCAGCATGCGCGTGACATGTCCCTATTCGACCTTCGGATTGCTTGTAACCGCTGAGCCTTACTTTTCAGTTCCTTATCCGAGTGACGTGGTCGTGCTCGAAAGCGCAGTGCGTCCGGATACGGTCGGGACCGTGCAGCAAGTACAAGCGAAATACGAACTCCTACCGCGCGGTCAATACACGCTGAACATTAAGCCTCAGGAGTTGCCTTCAGCCAGCATGAAAGCGGAACGCGGCGTGTCGATGACGGAGTATGAGGCCGTACTCGAGCTGTACCAGGCGCGCAATGCCGTTCAGATTGCGAAGGCGGATGGAGCAGCCGAAGCGGCACCCGATACGTTCAACAAAGCGCAACTTTCTTTGAGCCAGGCGGAGTCACTCTATGCGGCAAGAAAAGATTTCAATGGAGTGATCAACACGGCGCGCCAAGCCGTACAGGCGGCGTCTGATGCCCGAGTGATCGCAATGCGGAAAAAGACTGCCGCCGAGCAGCATTGACACTGATCGTAAATGAGTTGTGATCATTACTCCCGTTTGAGAGTCCAATGGCCGGAGGATTTTTATGGCTAAGGACAAGAAGTGCGCTCATCCCTCATGCAACTGCAGAGCGAGAGAAGACAGTAGTTATTGCAGCCCTTATTGCGAGGCGGCTGGCAAGACGACTGAAATTCAATGTAATTGCGGACACGGTGAGTGTTCCTCGACCGTGTAAATCGGAGTTGAGACAGGCGTCGGGCCTATGTTCCCCGCCGTAAATTCACGCAACCAGTACCTTCGAGGTTTTTTTAGTTGTGCAAGAACTGGGGGAATCTCCATCTAAACTTCAGACTTGGCTATGTGTAATCTAATTCGCTTTCATCGCCTTTCCAGATTTCTATTGGCTGCGACGTTCGCCCTTGTTTTGGTGTTGCTTGGCGCTCGCGCGGCAGTCGCTCAGGGGAATTTCGGAACTGGCGATGACATCCTTGTGCAAGGCGATTTTGACGGAGACGGCAATCTGGATTACGCGGTGTGGCGGCCATCAACCGGTTTTTGGTTCGTCATCCAGAGCAGCAACGGACAACTGATCACACAGCAATGGGGTCTTTTGGATGACGTTCCGGTACCGGGCGATTACGATGGCGATGGACTGACCGATTTCGCCGTGTGGCGGCCAGCGGATGGCACTTGGCACGTCATCCCGAGCAGCAATCCCACCGTGCCGCTGGAAGGGCAGTTGGGCTTGCCAGGAGATATCCCCGTCCCCAACGACTATTCCAATAGCGGGGCGACCCAGTTCGCCGTCTGGCGTCCGTCCGATGGTACTTGGTACATTGAGCCAGCCGGGGGTTCAGCATTTTCCACGCTGCAATGGGGCCTACAGGGCGACATTCCCGTACCCGGTTCTTACTTCACTCCAAATGGACCTATAGATTTCGCGGTTTGGCGGCCCTCTGATGGGACTTGGTACGTCTTATCGAATGACCAGACCACCCCACTCACAATCCCGTTTGGACTCTCGGGAGATGTGCCAGTGCCTGGAGATTACGACGGCGATGGATTGATCGATGCCGCGGTTTGGGCGCCTTCGGAAGGGAACCTGTATATCCAACCGAGCACGAATCCGAGCACCCAAAACGTTCAGCAGGTGAACTCGTCAACCAGTGCGCTTGCAACCAGGTTCAACGTGGGCGGCCTCGGAGCAGGTGTTTATATTCATGTAAGCGGAGATTTCGACGGAGATCACTTGCCCGATTACGCCCTCTGGCGGCCGTCGGATGGGACGTGGTTTGTTGTTCCAAGTAGTAACCCAGCAGCCCCGTTCACCCGGCAATTCGGTCTGCCCGGCGATGTTCCAATCCCTGGTACCTTTGTAACGGCGAACGGACCAACCGACTTTGCGGTCTGGCGGCCATCAAATGGTACGTGGTTCGTCCAGCCGAACAATGGCTTACCGTCTATTTCGGTCGGGTGGGGTCTCACAGGCGATATTCCGGTGCTTGGAGATTTCGATGGCGATGGCTTGGCGGATTTTGCCGTCTGGCGGCCAACCAACGGTGATTGGTACATCCAACCGAACAATTTATCTACACCTGCCACTAGTCAGAATTGGGGAGTTCCCGGCGATGTTCCGGTCCCTGGGGATTATGACGGTGATGGAAAAACTGACCTCGCGATTTGGAGGCCTTCGGAGGGGAGTTGGTACGTTCTGCCGAGCAACACTTCCGCGGCGGCGTTCATACAACCATCATTCTTGCAACCCGCGGTCGTGCCCGGTGATGTGCCCATTGCCGGGGATTACGACAACGATGGAGCGACCGACTTTGCACTCTTCTCCAGCTCGGAAGCCAACTTATACGTCTTGCCGAATGTCTCTGGCGCCAATTATTACAGCCAGCAATTTGGCGCAGTGGGTAGTATTTCGATTTATAATCAGCCGCCGCTCACTCCATTCATCGGCGCTGCTGTGCGTCAGACGTCGGCACATCGAAATGCCAGACCAAACTCGGGTTCCACTCGGACTGGAGCGGTTAAGCAGCGGACGCTCATCGAACGTAATTCGCCGTTGACTCTACACAGGTGACGGTCACCTTCCCGTCGCTGCAACGGCGCCCGAAAACAGGTTCGCGAAGTCGCGTGCAAACTGTTCAAACGTGACGGGCTCCTTCTTCGCAATAGAACGCACAGTGTCCGTTACACCTGCTGCTTCGCTGCGCTTGTACATGTCATTCAGCTCGACGATGCCTTCCACCTGCCACGGCGGTACACCCATCTGAAGCAGGGTGTCTCGCGTTACGCTGTACGGAACGTCTACATAGCGCACTTCTTTGCCGAGCGCCTCTGACAGGTGAGCTGCCATCTCGGTGTGGGTCAGAGCTTGTGGCCCTGTAATGATGTACCTTTTGCCTTCGTGTCCAGGCTCAGTTAGCACCGCTGCCGCGACCGCAGCGATATCGCGGACATCCACCGCGCTGATCCGGCTATTGCCGGCCGACGCAAAAATCGCATTCTGGGAAATAATCGTCGGCTTATACGAAAGTGTCTTTTGCATGAAGAGGTTCGGGCGGAGAATGGTCCAGCCCATACCTGAATTCTCAAGCTCGATTTCAACCTCTCGATGGAATCTCTGAAACCTGGATATCGAGTGAAGATCGGCTGCGATGACCGACAGTTTCACAACGTGCGACACTCCCGCATTCTTCGCGGCAGCAATAAAGTTTTTCTCCAGTTGTGCGCTCTGCTCCGCTGGAGGCGATACCAGGAATGCATGATCCACGCCCTCCAGGGCCCGCGCAAGCGTCTGAGGTTTAGCGAAATCACCTTCGACCACTTCGACGCCCTGCGGTAGCACGCTTCGCTTCTTCAGGTCACGAAGCATCGCCCGAAACGGAACGCCTCGCTTGTTGAGCTCATCGACCAGCTCGCGCCCGTTGGTTCCCGTGGCTCCGGTTACAAGAATCATGCCTATGCACTCCTTAACGAAGCAAATGTAACGGGAATTATCGCAGACTCGAACGTTCCCCGTGGCTTCTCGATCCCAGAAGCATCCCTTCTACTCTGCCAAAATACTTGTTTATGCCGCGCATCGAGCGTGCTTTGTTAAGCGTCACCGATAAGACTGGGATTGTCCCGTTTGCCAGGAAACTGCACGACATGGGAGTAGAGTTAATCTCAACCGGCGGAACTGCAAAGCTCCTGCGGGAAGCTCAGATTCCAGCCCGCGAGGTCGCCGACGTTACCGGCTTTCCCGAGATGCTCGATGGCCGGGTAAAAACGATTCATCCACGCATCGCCGCAGGCATCCTCGCTGTTCGGACCAAACCGGAGCACATGCGCGCGCTTGCAGAGCACGACATTCCCCCCATTCAGATGGTCGTCGTAAATTTATACGAGTTTGAGAAGTTCGCGAACAAGCCAGAAGTGACGCGCGAGGAACTTATCGAAAACATCGATATCGGCGGCCCTACTATGATTCGCGCCGCTGCTAAAAATTTCCAGGACGTCGCTGTCATTGTGTCGCCCGCCCAGTACGAGCCGATTTTGAGCGAGCTTGAAGCCAACTCGGGCGCACTGAGTGCAGCAACCCATTGGAAGCTTGCCCAGCAGGCGTTCTCATGCACTGCCGCTTACGACAATGTGGTCTCCCGTCGTCTTCTTCAGATATCTGGCGATGGAAACCGCGAAGAAGAAGACGAGCTCCCGGACAGGCTCCGCATTACTGCGCCTCGCACCGCTGTTCTTCGATACGGCGAAAACCCGCACCAGAAAGCGGCTCTGTACAGCTTCCAAAAGGGTGGTATTGCCGATGCCGAACAACTTCATGGGAAGGAACTTTCTTACAACAATCTCGTAGATCTGGATGCAGCTTGGCAGCTTGTCCAGGAATTCGAATCGCATGCCGCCGCAATCATCAAACACACCAACCCCTGTGGCTGCGCCGAGCAGTCGACACTCGCGATCGCTTATCGGAAAGCTCTTCAGGCAGATCCAGTTTCAGCTTTCGGCGGCGTCCTGGCGTTCAATGGCGAGGTCGATAAGGACACAGCAGACGAAATCGGCAAGCTGTTCGTAGAAGCGATAGTAGCGCCCGCATTTTCAAACGACGCGCTTGCGGTACTGACCGCAAAAAAAAATCTGCGTTTAGTTAAGGCAATGCCCCTGAACAGGCCCGAGTTGGTCGTGAAATCCATCTCGGGAGGATTCCTGGCACAAACCGCCGATACCGTACCGCTCGATATCCATTCACTTCAAACCAAGACCGAGCGGCGGCCTACTCCAGAGGAAATGAGAGGTTTGATTTTCGCGTGGAAAGTTGCGAAACACGTTAAATCGAACGCTATCGTTTATGCAAGGCCGGGACAGGCCATAAGCGTAGGCGCGGGCCAGATGAGCCGGGTCGACAGCGTGAAAGTCGGGGCTATGAAGGCGCTTCTGCCACTCGCAGGAACGGTACTCGCCTCTGATGCTTTCTTTCCTTTTCCGGACGGCGTCGAGGAAGCCGCGAAATTTGGAATTACTGCCGTCATTCAGCCCGGTGGCTCAGTGCGAGACGAAGAAGTGATCGCAGCCGCAAACCGCCTCAACCTTGCGATGGTCTTCACGGGCGTGCGCCATTTCAGGCATTAACCTCTGGCCGCGATAGCCGATGCCCAATCTGCCGGAAGAGTTCCGAGCGGAAGCAGCTGGCCTTTCTCTAAATGCCGCACCGTCGTTGCGAACTTTGCTGCATGAGGATCATGCGTGACGATCAGCACGGTCTTGCCGAATTCACGATTCAAACGCGTCAACATAGTCAGCACATCTTCGGCTGCGGCGGCATCCAAGTTACCGGTTGGCTCATCAGCCAGAATCAAATCCGGGTCCGTCACAATCGCCCTGGCGATCGCCACACGCTGCTCTTGGCCGCCGGACAGTTGTTTGGGCAGATGATTCAATCTGTCGCCCAGCCCGACTAAACCTAGCGCTGTTTGCGCGTGCTCGATGCGCTCCTTTTTGCCCAGCCGGGTCAACTTCAAAGGCAGCTCGACGTTCTCGAGCGCCGTCAAAACCGTAATCAGGTTGAAAGATTGGAAGATGAAGCCGATGTGCTCGTTCCGCCAGTGTGCGATTTGCTTATCACTGAGCTCCCGCAAATTCGTGCCGAGCACTTCAATCTCGCCCGCAGTTGCCTTGTCCATTGCGGCTATCAGGTGCAACAGCGTCGACTTTCCGGAGCCCGAAGGACCCATGAGAGCGGTGAAATCGCCTCGCTGAATCTCGATGTCTACTTCCTCTAGCGCGATGACGTGAAACTCGTCCCGAACAAACTCCTTACTTAGCTTGCGTGTTTTGATTATGGTTTCGCTCATGGTCAGATATCCGTGCTCCTACCGCTTCACTTCCACCTTTTGCCCATCTTTCAGGTTGGCCGGTGGGCTTACGATTAAATCTTCACCACCGATGAGTCCGCTCTCAACGAGAACTCCCTTTTCCGACGCTCCGCCCGTCGTTACCGGCCGCTTACGAGCGTGTCCGTTCACGACGACGAAAACGCTGCCGTTCTGCACCGCTCCTTGCGGAATCACAACCACCCGCTTCGCTTCTGACGCTGGCGCTGCTTTCACGTCATTGTAGAAAGATACCGTCGCGTTCATATCGGGCCGCAGATATTCGTCGGGATTGAGAACCTTAACCTTCACCTGAACGGTTGCCTTCGCCCGATCGGCTTCCGGCGAAACCTGTGCGATCTCACCCTGGTACTTCCGGTCAGGATAAGCGTCAGTCGTGATGATTCCTTTTTGGCGCGGTCCTAGTTTCGGAAAATCGTTCTGGCTGATATCCAACTCAACCTGCAGATCGTTGAGATCCGCCATCGTCACCAAATATCCTTTCGCGCCTTTGTCGCCGACGAACCCATTAGTCACGAACTCGCCTTTCTCAACGTTGCGGTCGAGGATGGTGCCTGTAACCGGCGCCCTGATGATTGTGTTATCAAGCTGAGTTTGCGCGTACTCCAACCCACCGCGCGCCTGCTCGATTTGGCCTTTCACCTGCGCCATTTCCTCTTTCCTCGGACCCAGCACCTCCAGATCCAATGTGCGCTGCAAGCTGGCGACTTTCGCAACATCGCCGTCGTACTTCGCTTGCGCATCATCTAGCGACTGTTTCGATAGCACACCCTCGCGCACAAGCTGTTTCGTACGGTCAAGCGAAACTTTGGCGTTTTCGAGATCGGCTTTCGCTTGGTCTCTATCCGCACGCGCCTTTGCAACCTCTTCCGGTCGCGAGCCGTTTTGCAGCTCCTCCAGTCTCGCTTGCAAATTCGCAAGCTGACCCTGATCTTGCCGCAGTTGGGCGCGGTATTCGTCATCTTCCAGCCGGACTAATATTTGACGCGCTTTTACCTTGTCGCCCTTTTCGACGCCGATCCAGGCCACGCGGCCGACTACTTTAGACGCAACCTCGATTTTGTGCGCCGCGACAATGTATCCGGTGGCCGTCAATATCACCTGCTCGCCCGCAGCCGATTCATTCATCGGTGATTGCACCTGAGTGATCTGCACTGGCACCGCAGCATTTAGCTTTTGATAAGCGAATAGCGCTCCCAGCGCCACCGCCACCAACACAATCGCAATCGCAATCAATTGCACCACCGGCTTCGATTCGCGCGAGCGCCTCGAGGTCCGGTCAATGCGAAGGTCCTTAAGTTCTGTTGCCATTCCAAAAATTATTCGTCCACTGCACTACACTTCACGCAGCGCAGTCAAAATCTCCTTTTTTGCAGCTTGCCGCGCCGGAAGCAGCCCTCCAACAGCGCCCAGGATCAACGCGAACAGCAGTCCGATCGCCATAACGTCCGGGCCCACTCGAAAGTTGAAGCTGGTCTCGCTAAACGTGATGAAATTTCCCAGCCCCGTTGTCACATTGTTCAGCGGCAGAACAAGAATGCAGGCAATTACGCCGCCAATCAGCGACAGTAACAATGACTCAATCAAAAAACTGAACAAAATACTTGCCCTTGAAAAGCCCAGTACTCGCAAAGTGCCTACTTCCGTCGCCCTGCGCGCGACAGAGGCGTACATCGTATTCATGGCTGCAAAACAACTACCAACGGCCATAATGATGCACACGAAGAAACCCAGAAACTGAATCGGCTTCGAGGAAACGGTCTGCAAATCGTAGTACGCTTTCTCGGTCATGACGGTCACGTTCAGACGCCGATCGCCTTCGAGCGATTTTTGGAGCGCCGTCGCAGTCACTTCATCCGTTGCCTTAAGCAGAGCCGAGCTATAGGTATCAGCGCGGTTAAAATCCGAAGCAACCTGATTGCCGTCCGCGAAAATCTCGCTATTCACGGCGCTCGTTCCTGCGTCCATGATGCCGACTACGGTCCACTGTCCTTTACCGAATTTCAGTTGCTTCCCAATCTGAGCAGTTGGGTATCGCTTGGCAATCGATTTACCAATCACAATTTCGCGCTGCCCTGGTTGAAACCAACGTCCCTCAGCGAGCTTCAGCTTGCGCATCTCAACTCCCCGCATCGACAAACCGCGCAGCGTGACATTTTCTCCTTCCGGATGAGCCACCGTCGGCAGATTAACTATCGTGACGACTTCGAGCGATGCCATAGGCTGGCCATCTGCGCCCACCGCAATGCCTGGAAAGCTTTTGACGGTCTGGAATTGCTGCTGCGTAAGCAGGCTGGTCAGCTCCGCATTTCCACCTTTGCGCATCACCAGCACCCGCAGGGGATCGCCCGTCGAGTCGAACGCCGCTTGCAGTCCCGCAACCAGACCCATAATCGCCAGCAGGACCGCCACCGTCATCGCAATACCCGCCGCAGTCATCAGGGTTGTCGCCTTCCGGACAATCAGGTTCCGGATGTTGTATGAAATCGGAATCGCCATAATGTGTCCTACCCGCTATAACGCAGCGAGTCCAGGATGTTGGTTCGCGCTGCATTCCACGCTGGGACAAATGAACTCACTAAGCCGATAAACATGGCCACTCCCAGTGCGATGAGAGCTGTTATCCATGTAATGGACAGGCCGTGGAGTTGCCCAACGAACCCTTCGCCAGCCTTGCCGACCACAACGGTCAAAGCACTAGCGAGGATGAGTCCGATCACTCCGCCGATCAGCGAGATAGTGATCGCTTCTCCGATGATAATCCCTAAAATCGTGTCGTTTGTGAATCCAAGTGTCTTCAACACGCCCACTTCTTTGATTCGCTCCCGGACAGACATCGCAATCGTATTGCCAGAGACCAGGAGAATTGTGAAGGTAACAGCGGCACAGATGCTTAACAAATAGAGCTTGATGTTGCCCAGGAACCACAGAAAGCTCAACGCGAATTGCTGTTCGGACTCCGTCTTTGTGGGAGGCGACGAGTTCGCGAACATATCATCGACCGCCTTCGCGATACGTGGCACATCATCTGGGCTGTCCGCAAGAATGGCTACGGTGCCATTCCAGTTTCGCCGCGCTGGCGGCAACGCGTCGCGTAGATAATCAAGATTAAAGTACAGCGACTGCAGGGCGTCCGGATCGTCAAAGATGCCGCGCAGAGTTAGTTCGAGATTGACGGGATAGATATCGCCAATCAAAGTGATGCGCTGGCCCAACTTCAAATTAAGCTTCTCAGCCAGGTCTCGGGAAACGATGCAGGCCCTCCGCTCCGTCACAAACGCATGTCGCTGATCTTCGGGCATTTCCAGTTGGGTGCGAATTGCTAAAAATGCTTTAGGCTCGACGCCAAAGCGCGCGAAAAAATTCCGCTGGTCACGATTATCTTTATAGGTTCCGCCAAACCAGTTCCACGCCGAAACCTCCTTGACTCCCGGGACCTTGCGTATTTTCTCTTCGTACGCCACAGGAATGGGCTGGGCCAAGGACACTTTGTGCCTGGTAACCAAACGAAGCGCTTGCCCGGGCGTGGCTTGGGCGTAGAAAAGCGCATGATAGATGGCGATCAGTACGCCCAAGAGGCATAGAGAAACCGCGATGCTCGAGATCGTGAGAATGCTCCGGCGCCGATTGCGTACGCTGTTTTTGAAAGCCAGGGAAAAGAACCGAAACATAGCGCTCCTTGGAGTTAGGGTACCGTAATGATCACGGGCCAAATGGCTTGTTGAAACCGTGGGCCCGCGCAATCCCCTGTTAGAAATACGCATTTTTGACCTCTGTGGTTCAACCGACATCCAACCAACGCGGGCCACATTCTGACGAGCATTTTATGCGCTCAGCGCTCGAGCTGGCTCTAAAAGCTGATGCCGCCGGCGAGGTACCCGTAGGCGCTGTCCTCGTCCACCGCGGCGTCCCCATAGGGGGAGGCTGGAATCGCCCTATTTCCTCCCACGATCCTACGTCACACGCCGAAGTAGAGGCGCTGCGGCAGGCTTCGGCCCATCTCCAAAACTATCGTCTGCCGGAGTGTACGCTGTACGTCACTATGGAGCCCTGCGTCATGTGTGCGGGCGCCATCGTGCTTGCCCGCATTGAACGGCTGGTCTTCGCTGCCCGCGACCTCCGGTTCGGAGCCGTTCGAAGCAAGTTTCGCCTGGCTGATTCCGAACTTTTGAATCACCGCGTCCGCGTCGAAGAGGGCCTCCTCGCAGCCGATGCAGCCGAGCTGTTGGACCGGTTCTTCCGCCGCCGGCGGCTTTAGCAAATTCGCGGATCGGCGGTGTCAGTTTTGCTACCGAACTCTCGCTGCTGGGCGGTTCGCGCGGTTCCAGCTGCCGTAACATGCTCGCCACACGCCAAAAAAAAGGCCAGGCTCGAAAGCCTGGCCGAGAGAACCTGCTGCTCAAATAGATTTTGCGTTTAAGCAGCGCGTTTGAGCGGAAACCGCAGCAACCGTTTGGGTTTCGGAGCGGGTTCGGTTTCCACCTTGAACGTCGGTGAAATCTCAACCGGCTCCTTGGTCCGACTGTTGAAATATTGATCCAGCGGGAACAGCGCGTGCGGCTCGAGTTCCCGGAAAGTGCGACCGAGTTTTTGTTGTACTCGATAGACCTCGTGAAAAAACTCACCCCGATCCAGCTTCAACTTCTTGCAACACAGGTTCCAGTCTGCGCCAAGCAAAAAATGGTACTTAAATACAACGTACTCGTAATCGCTCAACGTGCGGCGGCTGACCAGAATAAAATCCGCTATATACTCTTCGTTCTTTAAGCCCCACACCGATTTTCGATGGCGTCCTGGGTTCGCTTCGAGCGAAACACGGCTGACATACTTTTCTTTAGAGGCGCACTGACGGAATCGCGCGTAGCAAGCGCGGAAGATTGCCCGGAAGACGCAATTGCAAGGCGTCGACGCTCCAGACCTTCCCTGTCTTAAACCAAGACCATAACAAATTGAGCATGACTGCTGCGCAAGAACAAGAGTTTCTGAACGGGTCCATTCCATTCTGATTTATCCTTCACGACACGGAACTTCGATTTGGTTCCGAGTTCTTTTGTCTTGGACCAACATAAACCGTATTTAAAAAATATGGATGTTAATTTATAAAGTATTTTCCCTAGTATCTGAGATATTTAGTCCGTACAAATAACAAATGCCTTAACATCAGATGTTTAATATCTTGAGAATATCCTGAGATTACGTAGCAGGAACCACGGATATTCCCTCAAGACGACGGAGCCTATTTCAAATTGGAATCAAACCCGAGCCGTCGCAACGTTTCCTTCCGAGCGTTGCAAACACGACTCATTCGCTTTGTAAATCTACGCATAAAGAGCGGCGACTTTACGGAGCGTGGACTCGCGCGGCTCCTGGAGATTTCACAGCCTCAGGTTCATAACGTTTTAAAGGGCGCGCGAAGACTCCAGCCTGATTTGGCGGACCACATCATGTCAAGGCTTGACATCACCCTCGCGGATCTCCTCGAACTCGGGGATTTAAGCGATCAATGTCTATAAATGCTGCCTATATTAGGCGCATTTATTATTAATGTTATCATTAAATAGCCTTAGCGAAGGTTTTCCATCACATAGGGAAAGACCTCTGCCCCTGCTGCCCTCCGCGCCAAAGCCGGCACCGTCTTCCGTTTCATAACGGGACGCGGGTTCGTCTTCGGGACCCTCTCGGAAACGAAACGCCCCTTGCACACCCGAAATCCTCGGCCGTAATTGGACCGTGGTGCCTGCACAATTCCACAGATGGCAATAACGTAAACCCTTACAAGTAAAGGAGTTGACTTAGGGTTCGTTTCGCAATTTGGGTTTAGCATTTCGGGCGCTCAGCCCTGTGGTGGCAGCGTTGCCCTTCCCAAAGCGACAGGCTAAGCGGGTAAAAAGCCCTCCAGCCGGGAAGAGACACCAAGTGAACGCCGCCACCCAAACAGCAAAAACCACGAACCAGACACCGAAGGACGACACTCGCCGGGATGCATTGATCCTTGAGCACCTGCCGCTTGTCACAGCGATCGCAGCGCACGTACAGAGATCGCTTCCGGTTCACACCGAACTAGACGACCTTGTGCATGCCGGCGTGATGGGTCTCTTTGACGCGGCAACCAAGTACAAGGACGACAAAGAAGTCGCATTTCCAACCTATGCGAAGCACCGCATCAAGGGAGCGATTCTCGATAGCCTGCGGCAGCTGGACTGGGCGTCGCGTGATCTCCGGAAAAGGCACAAGCAAATGGAATCGACAACGCGTGACTTGACCGCAAAATTGGGCCGCACGCCCACGCAGACCGAATTGGCCGATGCTATGGGGCTTAGCTCGCGCCGGTGGCAAAGCTTGATGGTGGATTTTCGCAATTTGGGTCTCGCCGCAACCCAGCTGCGAGCTACAGACCGGGAAGACCAGCCGCTCAATGACACACCTGCTGCGCCTATTGATCGTCCGGATGAGGTCTTCGCCCGCTCGGAAATGCGCGAACGGCTGGGCTCGGTTATGAAAACGCTTCCGGAGCGATATCAGCAGGTTGTGACGCTCTATTACGATCGCGATCTGACAATGAAAGAAATCGGCGGCATCTTAGGAGTCAACGAAAGCCGTGTTTCTCAGATCCACAAATCTGCCCTCGAGCGGATGCAGAGCGCGCTGACTAGCAGCGGCATTCACTCGGCAGCCGCCTTTTAGATAGGTTTAGCGGATCGCCTTACCGGATCCTGAACTGGTATGGCAAGATGTGCATCATCCCGCCCTCGAGCAGTGCCCGGCTGGGTAAACCAGGAAGAGCTTTTCGAATGTTACGCTCGGCCATCGCGTCCGCAACGGCGTCGCTCGATGAGCTGGTGAGCACGTCGAATAGACTGCGTCGCGGCGGGTAAATTACCAGATTAGTCTCTCCACTCGGGGAGAGATGGGCGCGCTGGCGCACCAACGCAATGGCTCTATTCAGTCCCCCGAGCTGATCAATGAGCCCATTTTGGAGAGCTTGAGTGCCCATCCAGACCCGGCCTTGAGCAATTGGATCGATCTGAGCGTAGCTCTTCTTGCGTGCGGAAGCAACTTTGCTGACGAACGACACGTAAGTCGCCTCAATCGATTCATGCAGCTTTTGGCGGCCGGCATCGGATAAGGGCTGTGATTCCGAGTCGATATCCGCCAATTTGCCTCGGGTCAGAAGATCCTCTTGAATGCCGAGCTTGTTATAAAGGTCGTGCACATTCGGTTTGATGTAGAGAACGCCGATCGACCCGGTGATTGTATTCGGGTACGAAACAATCGGATCGCCCGTGACGGAGATGTAGTAGCCGCCAGATGCGGCGAGATCCGACATGGACACAACCAACGGTTTCACGCGGCTCAGCAGCTTGAGCTCGTGCAAAATTTCGTCGGACGCGGACGCATCCCCGCCGGGCGAGTTGACGCGTACTATAACGCACTTTACGCTACGATCGTTCCTGACCTGGCGAATAGCCTTTGCGAAAGCACCGGAGGAGATTACACCGGTGTTGCCGAAGGGATTGTCAGAGTCGCCGCGCTGGATCTCACCCTCGCCCGCAAGTATCGCGATGCGATCCCCGGCATTTGGCACTGCCCGGAAGTAGGCCTTAATGCTCGTTTTATTTAACTCGCCACGCCCGACCTTTTTCTTTAAATCGGCATACACCTGGTCTTCATAACCGATTTCGTCTACAAGGCCGCTGGCTTTCGCTTTACTCGAGATGAACGGCCCTTGATCTATGAGCGCTCTCATCTCGTCAGCGCTCTTATGGCGTCCTTGACCCACCGTCGAGCAGAAATTTCCATACAACTGATCCAAAACCTGGTTCAAGACCTCCCGAGTTTCGGGAGACATGTTAGTTTTGGTGAAAATATCACCCGCGTCTTTGTAACGCCCGACATGATCGACCTGCATATTGATGCCGAGCTTGTCGAGCGTGTTCTTGAAATACATGGCTTCAATCAAAAAGCCCTTCACGTCGAGCATGTCTTCCGGAGACAAAAAGATTTTGTCTGCTACAGAAGCTAAGTAGTACTCTCGGGAACCTGGTGCCCGCAACAAGGCATATAGCGGCTTGCCCGAACTCTTAAACGCGACTAATTCCTCGTGAAACTCTTGGAGTTTCGCCCACCCGACGGAAAGCTCGCGGGGCTGCAGGACGACAGCCTTTATACGGTTGTCTTTCGCGGCCGCACGCAACGACGCCCAAATGTCACGAACGGTGGGCACGCCTTGGGAGGGAATAAAGGGAAGTGGTATGTCGACCGGCGGCACCTCCGGCACATCGCCCTCGAGGGCGAGCACTAGTACGGAGTTTGCGGCTACGTTCGGCTGCTTGCTTGCGGCGAGACGGCCGATCACCAGCACCATGATGACGATTGCAACAACCGCAACCATGACGCCGACCAACACACCCAAAAGGAATTTCCGCATATGGCTGAACACCTTCTCCAATGGAAGGGTAGCAAGTTGCGGAGGAATTTCGCTATCGGGTCACTGCTGCGGCGATCACACCGGCTTGGACGGCGTATTCCACCAAGCTGGCGCGGTTGTGAATATCAAGTTTTCGCATCAAATTCAGCTTATGCGCCTCAATCGTTTTGACGCTGAGTGAGAGCTCCGACGCGACTTCGCGGACGGTTCGCCCTTCCGCCAGAAGCTTCATCACTTCCTGCTCCCGTGCGGTAAGGACACTCCCGCGTGGATAGCCTTGGTTCGATTCTGCGAGAGCCTGCAGGTCAGGCATGAGTCGCGATAAACCTGCGGGGTTACCGTCACCCGGGCTTTTGGCCACTTCGCGGACCGCCGTGACAAGTTGATTTGGAGTACTGCCCTTTAACATATATCCTCTCGCGCCTGCCGCTATGGCTATCCGTAAGTGCTCAGGTTCATCCTGGCGCGTCAGAAATAAAATCGCGGTCGAAAACTGCGATTGCCGTAACGCGAGTGCGGCTTGCCGTCCGTCAGCACCCACTAACGCCAGATCCATCACGAGTACATCCGGACGTGTCGCCCGGACCTTGGCTATGGCTTCGGCTGCATTGCACGCTTCGTCCATGAGGTGGAAGTCACTCTCACCCGCCAACAGCGTCCGCAACCCACTACGGAATAGCGTGTTCCCGTCCGCAATTAGTATCTGAGTTACTCGTTTGGCTTGTCCCAATTCGCTTCTTCCTGTCCTTAGCCTTATCGGCAGCGACAGTGAAGAACCTTAGGAGACTAAGCATTGAACAGGGTAATTCATAAAAAGCGTTACGTTGAGAGCAAGGGCCGGAATCATGGCTGCTCCTAACTCGCCTTCGTTCAGCTTTCAGTCTTCCCTGATGGTCGCGATTTGGAGTTCCCCAGCGAAGTCTCGAGCAGCTTGACCGTTCGCTCGTCATTGCTTTCCCTGGCCCTATCAAGCGCTGTGTGCCCGGCACGATCGCGGAGCGCCGGGTTAGCGCCTCGCTGCAGCAGCACCGCCACCGCATCCGCCCGCCCAATAGAAGCCGCCACCATCAAAGCAGTAGCGCCGGACTGGGTTTCCTTTAAATCGACCTTTGCCCCGCGGTTCAGCAACAGGTCAATTACATCCGTGCTGCCGCCGAGGGCCGCGTCATGCAGAGGCGTTGCGCCGCTCAGGTTTAACGCATTCACATGAGCGCCTCGATCAAGCAGCAGCTGAACCATCTTCGTTTGACCTTTAAGTGCCGCATCGTGCAGATAGCTGGACCCGGCGTTTGTCGGCCTGTTAATGTCAAACCCGCCCTGGATCAAGAGACTCGCAATTTCCGTCTGTCCCCGCAAAGTTGCGGATTCCATCGCATGCTCGGCGACTGATTCAGACTTGCCACGTCGCGCCCCAAGTTGCAGCAGCAAAGCAACCGTGCTTGCATTCTTGTAGGCCAATGCGAGATCAAGCGGCGTTTGTCCGAACCGGTCACGCTGAGTTGGGTCTGCTCCTCGAGCGAGCAATGGCTCGATCAGTTCAGCAAAGCCTTTTATACAAGCTTCGTGCAAAGGCCCACGCCCGTCGCGGGAGTGCACCCGGGTCGGGTTTGCCCCGTAAGTGAGCAGCGTAGCGACAATACTCTTCCGTCCACGTAATACGGCGTGGTCAAGGGCAGTATTGTCTTTTGTATCGGGCGCATCGACATCCGGGTGTGCGGAGAGCAACAGTTCGAGGATTTGCGGACTGCCCCGCCCGGCCACGACATGGAGAACAGTTTCACCGGAATGGTCTCGAATATCCAGCCGTGCATCGGCGTCGAGCAACAATTTCACGACTGCAGACGTGCCACTTAAGACAGCGTAGTCGAGGGGCGTGGACCCGCTCTCACTTTGCAATGCGTTCACGTCCGCGCCGTGCGAGATAAGAAAGCTTGCGATCCCGAAGTTGCCCGACCACGCGGCGACATGCAGCGGCGCGCTGCCCACTTGATCTTTTGCATTTATATCCGCCCCCGCCGACAACAGTTGCTCGACCTGGCCCAGGCGCCCTGCACGCACCGCCGCGTTTAGCGCTTCGGCGCGCACGATTCGACGATCAGCGTCGCGAGCAACTGTGGATGGAGTGGGTTGCGGAGTGAAAAAAGAAGTATTGCCCACGCTCGGCAAGGCCGAACTCAGCCAGAGCAGCATACCCATCGCGAGTGCAGATGGGAACATTTCCACAGCGTAGCACTGGAATGCCCCACATTCTTCGCGTTGTGGCGGCCGCGAATACAAAGACAGCCGCCCCCACGGTGACGCTCTTTGCTACTTACTTTTGGCTTACAACAGAAGTTGGGACGTGCGCGTCGAGCATCTTTTGAAAGTCGGGCTTGCCGATCGCGCCAACCTTTTGATCCACGACCTTGCCGCCTTTGAAGAGCAAGAGAGTTGGGATGCCGCGAATGCCGTAACGGGCTGCGGTTTGTTGATTGGAATCGACATCCAACTTACCCACTTTCACTTTCCCGGAATAATCCGTAGCGACTTGGTCGACCGTCGGCCCCATCATCCGGCATGGGCCGCACCATTCCGCCCAAAAGTCAACCAGGACGGGTACGTCCGAATTGAGAACATCCTTGTCAAAATCAGCGTCTGTAAAGGTAAGTGTGTTGTTACCTGCCATATCCCCTCGTACTGTTTGATGACATACCCCGCGAATTTGATTCATACCGGTTCGTCACATCGCGGGACGTAACCCTGCAGATTCTCTGAAACATCTGTAACTTACCCTTGAAGCCGGCGGTATAGCCGGATGTACTCAAGAGCCGCAACCTTCCAGGAAAAATCCCGCTGCATTGCCGTATCCATCATTCGCGTCCAGCGCGGCGTGCCATACACCTGAAGCGCCGCCCGAATGCAGTCGAGCAACTCCTGTGGATTCTCACCCTGAAACTTAAATCCCGTATCGGCATCCACCGTATCGTCCAATCCTCCAGTAGCGCGGACAATGGGCAGAGTGCCATATCTCATGCTGTAGATCTGGTTCAACCCGCATGGCTCGTATAGACTGGGCATCAGAAACATGTCAGAACCGGCTTCAATCCTGTGTGCCAGGCCCTCGTCGTAACCCAGCGTAATCGCCACCCGATCCGGGTAAGCCGAGGCAAACCAACTGAAAAAATCCTCATAGCGCTTCTGACCAGAACCCAGTACCACCCAAGAGACATCTTCAGCGGCCAGTTGATCCGGTATTTGCATCAGCAGGTCGAAACCCTTTTGTGCAGCAAACCGTGAAATGATGCCGATTACCGGCAAATCGAAGCGGTCATCCGCAAGGCCTACTGAGGCGAGAAGAGCACGTTTACACTCCCGCTTCCCCTCCGGATGGACTCTGTCGAAATTCTTCGGAAGGTTCGGGTCGGTTGCCGCATCCCAAGAACTGTAATCCGCCCCGTTCAGGATCCCAACCAGAGCATTGCTCCGCGCCCGTAGCAGCCCATCCAGGCCAAACCCGAACGCGGGAGTCTGTATCTCCTGCGCATATCGGGGGCTCACAGTTGTAAGGAAATCGCTAGAAGCCAACCCTCCTTTTAAAAAGCTGATCTGGCCATGGAACTCTAGCGCTTCGGGCCGGAACAGCCGGTTGGGCAGGCCGAGATCGGCCAATGCTTGAGGAAGAAAGAGCCCCTGATATCCGAGGTTGTGAATGGTGAAAACGGTTTTGATTCCAAGGTAGGCGGGATGATTGCGGTAGGTGTCTCGCAACAACGGCGGAAGCAGCCCGGCCTGCCAGTCATGGCAGTGGATTATGTCGGGGTTGAACAGGTGCCTCGCTACTCCCAGGGTGGCGTGACACAGCGCAGCGAAGCGCAGGTGGTTATCCGGATACTCGCGGCCGCCTTCGTCGTAAAATTCCGCCCGGTCGTACAGCTCCGGTATCCGCACAAAGAAATAGGTAACCCCGTTTTCCACTTGCTCCAGAATGGTCGCGGAATAGCCGTGACTTCCCATGCCGAACTGCAGCCGTTCATACACGATCCTGGGACTAGAGACGACTGCGTGGCGATATAGCGGCAATACCACTGCGACTTGCTCGCCCTCCTCGACGAGCGCTCTGGGAAGCGCCCCGAGAACATCCGCGAGGCCGCCCGTCTTCGCGAAAGGCGCCGCCTCGGAGGAGACCATGAGAATTTTCGCCACGCATCGATTGTACTGAGGGGAATCTCGTCAAAAGCTGACATACCCGAGGGTCCGCTTAAGCTACACTGGCTGGAAGACAACTGCTCTGTTCAAGGTCGTTTTGAGCCGCCGCCTGACTGTCATCATTTCTTCTGCTGTTCTGCCGTTTGTAAGCCTCAGTGTTGCCAGTCCACCCACATACAGCGGTACCAGCGCAGCAGTCCAAGCTGCTCCTCAAAAGGATTCCGGAGAAAACGAATTCGGCGTCAGTATCAGCCTGTTTTCCACCATGGCAGCCATCAACGCAGCTGGTTACGATGCCGGTATAGATTCACCCCTGAACGAGCGCTTTAAGGTGCGTACCCAAGTCCGGGAAGAGCTTGCGAAACGTAGCATTCCCTGCCTTCCAGAATTAAAGGCGTTTTACAAGGCGCACAAGTTAGCTTCCGATACCGCCGACCTCAGCCAGTACATCTCGTTTTCGCTAGTTGCCGCGGGGCCGTCTAGCTTCGCCTTGCCGGCTGCCGTGCCGCCGGATGTGGAACCGCTGAAGGAATTGAGTCCGCTATTGGCGCGCTTCTACAAAGAAGCTGATCTGGAAAGTCTCTGGAATCGCTCACAAAAGGCGTATCTGACCGCGGTCGCCCAGTATCAAGACCCGGTAATCGCGGCACTATTTGAAGCCAACGGCTATGTGCGGAATCCTTCCGGCTATCTCGGAAGACGCTTTCAGATCTACCTCGATTTGCTCGCCGACCCCGACCAGGTTCAGGTGCGTAGCTATCGTGACGACTACTACGTCGTCATCACGCCCAGCAGCACACCTGCTGTCGACCAGATTCGAGACGCGTATCTTGCCTACTTGCTCGATCCGCTCACCTTCAAATACAGCGCAATCATAAAGGAGAAAAAGCCACTCGAAAAATTCGCCCAGGAGGCCCCGGCTCTCGACCTTGCGTACAAGGACGATTTTTCGTTGCTGGTGATGAAATGCCTCATTAAAGCCATCGATAGTCGTCTCATCCACGGCGGCCCCGAGAAACGCCAGGGTTTTGTAAATGACGCGATGCGGCAAGGATTCATTTTGACGGCTGCTTTTGCCGACCTGCTACCCGCTTACGAAAAGCAGGAAGAGGCCCTCCGTCTTTACTACCCGGACCTGCTCTCAGCGATCGATGTGGGCAAGGAGCAAAAGCGCCTCAAGCGTATACAGTTCGTCGAGAGCCTGCCTCCCCGCGTGATAGCGCCACCTGCACGGATGCAATTGGATCCGGCTGAGGAATCCCTCCAAACCGCTGAAGGGCTTTACGACCAACGGGACTTCGAGAATGCCCGCAAGGTCTTCAAAAAGGTCTTCGAGCAGACTTCCGACAAGGCTAAACAGGTCCGTGCTTACTATGGTTTAGCGTTGATCGATCTTCAAGAGAAACGTTGGGACGAGGCACTCGATCTCTTTCAACGTACGGTCGACACTAACCCAAATTCCGCAACTGCCGCGTGGTCGCATTATTATCTCGGCCAGCTCGCGCTGAAAGCTGGCGATTCGGACAAGGCCACGGCCCAGTTCAAACTCGCCCTTGCTACTGAAGGCGTTTCCCCTAAAGCGCGCGAAGCTGCGGAAAGAGCGTTGCAGACCAATTCAGGAGAACAAAAGCAATGACATTTCGACGCATGGCTTACACGACAGTTCTTTTCGCGCTGGCCCTTCCAATCATCGGTCAACAACAGGCTCAGCAGCCATCTTCACAGCAGCAGGGGCCCAAGCCCAAATCGCAGAAAGAATCGGATGCATTGAAAAAGGTCCTCACCGCTCAACAGGCGAAGGACTGGGACGGTGAGATCCAGGCCATCAACTACGTATTGGAGACCTTTGCTGATACCGAATACAAGCCTTTACTGCTGAATATGGCTATGCAGGCGGCGCAGCAGAAAAACGATTATCCGCAAACCGTCATCTACGGGGAGCGCGCGGTGCAAGCCGATCCCAATAACATCCTGAGTACGGTTATGCTCGCCGAGGTGATCGCCTCGCACACGCGTGAAAACGACCTGGACAAGGAACAAAGCCTCAAAAAATCCGAGGATTACGCGAACAAAGCTTTAGATTTAATCAAGAACTCTAACGCCCCCCCGCCCGGTGTCGCTGTTCCCGCCGATCAGTGGCCGCAGTATAAGAAAGACTTGTCGGCTCAAGCGCACGATTCCCTGGGTCAAGTCGCGGTGCTGCGCAAGAACTATCCGCAGGCGATCGAGTATTTAAAGACGGCAGTTAGCGAAGCGGCTCACCCAGATGGTGCGACTATGGACCGCCTCGGGAAAGCGTATCTCGACAGCAAGCAATACGATGACGCTATCGCCACCGCCGATAAAGTACTCGCGATGAATGATGCTCCACCGGTGGTGAAGCAATTCGCTCAGCAAACGAAGGACCAAGCGACAAAGCTTAAGTCGGCCAACAAGTAGACTCTAGGGCGGCCTCATAATGCCTCCTATCCAAGCACTGGAAGAAAAGCTTGGATACCGGTTCCGGAATCGGGAATTGCTGGTGCGCGGGCTCACGCATCGCTCATGGGTATCCGAGCGCGCCTCTCCCTTCGTTGAGAACGGGGACAATGAGCAGCTGGAATTTTTGGGTGATTCCATTCTTGGATTCGTGGTGAGCGAGTCCCTTGTGATGGGGCATCCGTCTCTTCGTGAAGGCCAACTGTCACAGTGGAAGGCAGATCTCGTGAGCGCAACCCACCTACATCGCTGCGCGGCGGAACTGGGGATTGGCGACCACCTGCTGCTTGGCAAAGGCGAAGAGCGAAATGGAGGGCGTGAGCGAAAAACTCTCCTAGCAAATGCGTTGGAGGCGATTATAGCCGCGGTGCACATGGACGGTGGAATCGACCCAGCGCGGCGAGTCATTCAGGAGCACGTGCTGGGCGCATTGGATAATCCGGAGCACGTGAGCTCTATTGGTCTTCTCAACCATAAGAGTGTGCTGCACGAGAAGGCGCAAGCACTCGGGCTGCCGCCGCCTCGCTACGAGACCGTCAACACGAGCGGGCCTGAACATGCCAAAGTTTTTACAATCCAGGCAACCATCGGGGACAAATTCAGCAGCCGGGGAAGCGGGTCGTCCAAGAAAGGTGCGAGTCAGCATGCTGCCCAGCTGCTGCTCGAGCAGATGAACTTCGAGGAGAAACAGGAGTCCGCTACTTCGGGCGGCTGGCGCGCGGCTGATTAAGGATCTCCAGGATCTCTCTCAGTTCCCGCCTTAATTCCTGATATAGTGCTGACGTACCCGAGAAGAGTTCCGCTTGCCCGCGTGCGGCAACAGCTTTGGCGCTCTCTCGCTTTGGCTTCGCCTCAAGAATTTTTCGCGCGCCCTCGATTGTGAAGCGCTTCTCGTATAGCAACCGCTTGATCTCGAGGACCAGTTCGACGTCTTTGCGCCGGTACAGTCGATGCCCGGTGCCGGATTTCTTGGGCCCCAACGTGCCGAACTCGGATTCCCAGAAGCGCAACACGTACGGCTTTATGCCCGCCAGCTTCGCCACTTCGCCGATCCGAAAATACAACTTATTTGGAATTTCCGGATTCGAACTGCGCTTTGCAGCCAATTCTTCCATCAATGACCGACCTTAATTGTAGCCGAGTAATCGCCTTCCGTAGTAATTTTCCTACTGTTCGATGCAAATGCGCTTGACTGTCGGTATCCACCCTGTTAGAGAGGCGCTCCGCGCCCGCCGCCCGCTCGACAAGGTGCTGATCGCCAAAGGAGCAGCAAGCCCGCGTATCCAGGAGATCATCGAGCTTTGCCGTACAAACTCGGTACCAGTGCGTTTCGAGAGCCGGGAGCTGCTCGATCGCACCAGCAAAGGTGTTTCCCACCAAGGTGTCATCGCATTGGGGGCCGCTCATGCCTATGCGGAATTGCAGGATACATTGGCCAGCGCCCGGCTGATCGTCGTTCTCGATACGGTAGAGGACCCCCACAATTTGGGAGCCATCATCCGGACCGCCCATGCGGTGGGCGCTAACGCCGTAGTTGTGCCCGAGCGCCGGGCTGCCCCTGTGACGGAAACGGTTTCACGGGCCGCCGCCGGAGCGCTTGAATACCTGCCGGTCGTGCGCATTACAAACGTGAGCCAGACGCTCGAGCAATTAAAAGGAAACGGCTTCTGGATCTACGGTCTCGACGAACGTGCAACGGAGATGTACGACCAAGTCGACTACGCTGCCCGGACAGCAATTGTTTTAGGCGGAGAAGGGAAAGGTTTGCATCCGGGGGTGAAGAAGCACTGCGACGTCCTCGTCCGCATACCCATGGCGGGCGCAGTCTCGTCGCTCAATGTATCGGTCGCGGCAGGCGTCGTGTTGTTTGAGTGGCGACGCAGGCAGGGAAGCAACATTGCCTAACCCGTTCCGGTGAGATTTGGCTATTCGAATAAGGCTCGTCTTCGCTCTGGTGGATAGTTGCTGTCGTGGAATCTGTCTCACCGGGCCTGTGTCATATCAATCAATGCTGCAGCAGGAAAAACCAAATCATGAATGAAACAGAGTTTGCTGTTAAAATTTTCATTCTCCTTCTGCTAGTTGCCTCCGCTGTGGCAATGGCGACGAAGTGGATCCGCATTCCATACACTCTGGCCCTGGTCATTATCGGGCTCATCATCTCCCCGATGCACTTCCTTCCCGTCGTGCATATATCGCCAGACTTGATTCTCCTCATATTTCTTCCTGCGTTGCTGTTTGAGGCAGCCTGGAATTTGAATCTCGAGCATCTTCGAAAAGATCTCGTGCCCATCCTGACGCTGGCGGTTGCCGGCGTTTCCGTATCGCTTGCGGTGGTCGGCATCGTGCTCCGGTACGGAGCCGGCTTGTCATGGAGTTCGGCGCTGCTATTCGGTGCAATGATCTCGGCGACGGATCCAGTGTCTGTATTGGCTCTATTCAAGAAGTTTGGGTTACCACCTCGGCTCTTGATAACAGTTGAGGGTGAGAGCCTTTTGAATGACGGCACGGCTGCAGTCCTCTTTCGAATTATTGCCGGATTGGTTACGGCAGGTACCGCGCCGGGTGCCGGTGAACTCGTCCTCACGTCTGTTAGGCAATTCGGCCTGGTTGTATTTGGTGGTGTAGCAGTTGGAGCTGTCATAGGAATGCTGGCATCAATGGTGACCTCGCATTTCGACGACCGTCGACTCGAAATTACGCTCACAACCCTAGCGGCCTACGGAGCCTACCTCTTGTCCGACTCGCTCCATGTGTCCGGCGTGATCGCCGTCCTGATCGCCGGTTTAGTTCTTGGTAACTACGGTCGCCGCACCGGAATGTCGCCAACTACGCAAATAGCCGTTACTGCGTTTTGGGAATACATGGCATTTGTGGCCAACTCTCTCGTATTTCTTCTGATCGGTTTGGACGTACGCATTTCCGATTTTTTCGCGACTTCGAACTACGTGTACTGGGGTATAGCCGCGACGCTGATCGGGCGTGGCGCTGCGGTCTATCCTCTGCTCGCGCTTACGAACCGCATCACAGACCCGATTCCTCTCCGATGGTGCCATGTTTTGTTTTGGGGCGGTCTACGAGGCTCGCTTTCCATCGCTTTGGTCCTGAGTCTTCCAACCGCGTTACCTGGCCGAAGCCAGTTGGTGACGATGGTTTTTGGCGCCGTCATCTTCTCATTGCTCATCCAGGGACTGAGTCTCGGGCCTTTGCTGGCACGGCTCAAATTCTCCGTCCGCACACCGGGCCTCGAAAGGGCTGAAATCGTGCAGGCGCAAATGGCCTGTGCCGCTGCAGCACTGGAACGGCTGGAGCGTTTGCGAAAAGAGGGAATGGTGCCGAGGTTTGCGTACGAAAATCTGCGCAGCCGATTTGAGGAGGCATACGCTGCCTACAGCTCGCAGATTCTCGACCTACGAACAGCCGATGCTGCTTTAGAAGAACGCGAAGAAAGCCGACTCAGGCGGGCTCTTATCGAGGCAAAGAAGAGTCGACTCGTCGATTTCAAACGGAGCGGCGCCATCTCTGAAGAAGTGTTCCGTTGCCTTGAGAGCGAGTTCAATAAGGAGTTGCACCGTGAAAGCAAAGACCAGTAAAGACTGACTATGTGTTTCATTCGTCTGAACGAGCCGACGGACGAAACGTTGGTCGTTGATTCTATTTAGAGCAATCTGGCAACTATATGGGCACGCCAGCGCGACGAAGCTCGGCGGCCAGCTCGTGTGTATTTTTGGCAATTCTTTCGTAGCGGGCAATCAGCCTAGATAAAAACTCCCAATCGAGATCAACGCGGGAGATCCGGCAGACGGGAGGGCGGTCGGTCCCATCACGTCGGCTAAGTATTATTTCCTCCGGTTCCAGCCGGAAAGAAAACTCTCCCGGATGCTGAATGGCAGTCGCGAAAGCTATCCACGATTTTCCGATACTTGCCATTTCGTTTTCAAGGGGCAGAAGATCTTCCTTTGCCTTTCGAAACCGTACTACCGTTTGCCGCTTCACGGTTGGGCCCACTTCACTGGTGATGAACCACCCTTGCTCGTGGCCCCCTGACATACTTAGGACCTCCTTGCGTGCGCCCAAAAATCGTCTGCGAACATGATCACAAGATGTCCTTCCCACTTGACCTGCACGAGCTGAGCATCGTCGCGAATCTCACGTACGGGGCGAATTTTTGCCCCGGCCGGTAGTGTCATGCATTGGTTATCTCGGTTTTCGTAGCAATGCACTGCACATATCGGCACGGAAAGCCGGTAAAAATGATTCGTGGACGTAAACACTCGCGTCCGCAAGTCACGACACTTAATCCTCTGCGAAGTCATAACAGCCTCAAATACAAAACCAAAGAGCCAAGACGGTGACTTGCAATCGCGCCTTGGCTCGTGGTGAACGCAGTAGCAAGGATGCATACTGGCGCTCCCACATTCGTAGGACATGGGCACGAAATCTCACTCTTCGCGAAAGTCATAGCATCGAAACCCTACCTAGCTTGGTACTTACAAGTTTACGTTCTGACCCCCACAATTGAAATGCGCCCCTGGGATTTCTGGGGCTGTATAGGGGTGCATACGGGATATGGGCAGAGGTTTGCGTCACGTACGTTGAAAGTACCTGACGCGAAACGGACCATTTACCTGATAATGAGCTCTGAAGAGGTTGGTGGGGATGCCGCAACAACACGCCGCCGTCGAACCAGATCCAGAGGGAGTGCACGCCCGTCCCACAATTCCCGTGTCTGACCGCAAACTCTTGCGGCTGCTCACTATCGGGTTCACGCTGATCATTGCACTGCTCGGGATGGACGGCTTTATAGGTTTTCGGGCTATTCTTTCGATTCGGAAGAACGTGGCTACATTGACAGCGGTTCAGTTCAGGAACGTGGCATCGATCGACGAAGTACAGCGCGCGCAATTATCGCTGAGCTCAGTCCTGTACGGCCTGCCCGGTAATTCTGGGCAACAAAACCGCAGAGAATTCGAGGTAAGCGTCAGCAGGATCAAACAGAATCTCCGACACCTCTTCGCGCAAATTCCGACTGGGGATCCCGATATCCAAGTCTGGCGTGAAGTGGAGGAGGCTTCTTCGGCCGCCACTGCGGAGGCAGACCGGATCCTGCACCTTGCTCCGGGCGTGCCCGATTTCCGCGACTTTATTAAGCGTAGAGAGCGCCTTCAGGACGTAACCGCGAAACTGATCGCCGCGAACCATCATCGCGCCGAAGAAACGAAGCGACAGATTGATCGGATTGCGTCGATTCAGCTAATCGAGGATGGCACACTTCTGACGGGGTGTTTGCTGGTAGCCTGTCTCTGTGCGGCGCTCGTACTCCGAACAGCGACGGGACTCTATGGCAAAATCACGGACCAGGCGAAAGAACTGGGCCTTGTCTCCTGGCAGCTGCTGGAGAAGCAGGAATCTCTCGCTCGCCGGTTGTCACATGAGCTTCATGACGAGCTTGGACAGTGTCTAACTGCGCTAAAGACTGGTTTTTCGCGGCACGCCGCTTCCTCTTGTGTCGATAAGGCATGGATGCAGGACTGTGTACAACTTCTTAAAGAATCCATCCGGAGCGCGCATGAGATTTCCCAATTACTGCGACCGACGATTCTCGACGATTTTGGTCTTGATTCGGCCCTTTCGTGGCTTTGCGAGAGGTTTGAAGAGCTAACGCGACCGAAGTCAAGTACACTTCGCATTTCAGCGGACGGCTAGACGAGCAGAAGGAGACTCAGCTCTTCCGAATCACTCAGGAAGCCTTGACGAATATTGCTCGCCATGCCGAAGCGTCGAGAGTGGAAGTCTCGCTATCAGAGGACCAGAGCATGGTTCGGCTGAAGATCTCGGACAATGGAGTTGGCTTAGCTCGCGCACGAGAGTCATCCGGCACGCGTTTCGGGCTTACCGGCATGCGCGCGCGAGCTAGAACTCTTCAGGGCGAGATGGACATACGGAGCGAACCGGGCCAGGGTACGGCGATAGAAGTGTCATTCCCGCGACTAGAAGTGCCTCATGAAGAAAAAAATTCGCATCTTGTTAGCCGATGACCACCGAATGGTGCGTCAAGGCTTTAAGCTGATTCTCCAATCGCAAGAAGACATGGAGGTGGTTGGTGAAACAGGCAACGGACGCGAAGCCGTCGAACTCGCGAGCTCACTCCGGCCGGATGTCGTGGTCATGGACGTCAGTATGCCGGAATTGAATGGCATCGAGGCAACGCGCCGTATTCGTAATACGACTCCCCTGGTTCGGGTGCTTGCGCTGAGCGTTCACCGAGATGGGGTGTATGTGCGAGAAATTGTGCGCGCGGGTGCCGAAGGATACCTTCTGAAGGAATCGGCGGATACTCAACTCCTCGAGGCGGTGCGCGCCGTGGCAGACGGCAATAGCTACGTAAGTTCGGAAGTAGCCGGAGCGCTGCTGAAAGACTACCGCAAACATGCGACCAATCCTCTGGATATTCTGAGTTCGCGCGAGCGCGAGGTTCTCCAATTGATTGCGGAGGGCAAAACCAACAAGGATATCGCGACTGCTCTAAACCTCAGCATCTATACGGTGGATGGTCATCGAACGCGAATCATGGAGAAACTGAGCTTGCATAGCGTGGGAGAACTGGTCCGGGTTGCCGTCAGGAATGGCCTAGTCGAGTGAGTTAGACTGACGCTCGCCACGCCCTTGATGCTTCCCTCGCACCTTCTGAATTTCCATGCTTTCTTCAAACGCGGCTCTGGCGATGACGACTGCTTGCCGGTCTTCCTCCTCTATGGATTATCTCCGGGTACGGCCGCGAATAGCTCGCTCCTACTTTGTCAGCCCCAACACTAGCGACTCCATCACGATGCGGTCGTCTTTATACCCCTCTCGAAACTTCTTATCCGTTTCGTAAATCAAGGCGACTGCCTGGGCCAGATGCTCTTTCGTGAATGTGTTCGCCGTTCCCACCACTTGCTCGGCGCGATCGCGCCATATGCGCACCCCAACGGTCCCAAAGAAATTCATAGCCTGAGACACTGAACCGACACGCGCCTCCTTCGCCGCAAGCGCGAGACGGAACTGAGTGCTGAGGAACGTGAGCGCCAAGGGCAAATACTCGCCTTCACGAATGAGAATGTCCAAGGACTTCAGTGCTCCTGCCCTGTCGCGTTTTCCAAGTGCGTAGACCAACGCAAAAATGGTGCTCTGCGCAGCATTGGGAACGAGCGCGCGCAAGTCATCCATCGTGACGGCTCGCTCCCGCCCCACAAAGAGCGCCAGCTTTTCCATTTCAGCGGACAATCGAGCAGCATCGCCCCCTACGGCATCGAGCAGGGCCGCCAGTTCCGCTCCCCCAATTTTTAGCTGGTGTTCCTTTGCGAGCTGCTGAGCCAGGAAACGGATCGATTCCGGAGTGAACTGGTGAAACTCGACTACCGCGGGAACGGCCGAATAGAATTTTTGAACTCGCTCAAGTTTCGCCCGATCATCCCCAGCAAAATCATAGCGGCTGCATTCAAAAACCAGCACAGTACCGGGCGTAGGCGCCTTGAGGTAGGCAGCAAGCCCCGAGCCGCCCGACTTCTCTGTATCCTCGTGATCGTCGCCACTATTCGTAAGCCTTCGCGGCAGAGCTAACTCTGCGCTACAAACCCACACCACGCGGTCGTTTGAAAACAGTGAGAGCGATCGCGCATCGTCCAGCACTTCTGGCAAGCTCGTACATTCAAGGTCAACTTGCGTCAGCCCGCCCCCACGCAAATCGCCCGGCAGCACACGATTGAGCAACGCCTCTTTACAAGCGCGCCTCTGATAACTTTCCTGCCCCAAAAATAAATAAGCTGCGGCAGGAGCCTGCTTCGCAATTCGCACGAGGAACTGTTCCGGAATCATGCGGGTTCAGAAATTCTCCACAATACCGCTCACCAGGGTATGAGCCACGTCGCGACTCAACCGGTAGAACGCCGGGTCACTCTCATCAAAAAACTGGTGTGGATCAACCGCGATATCGTAATTCTGGGCGAATGACAAGGCGGGTTGAGAATAAAGCACGCGACCTGTTTTTCGTTCCAGCAGAGTGATTGAGAGGGCGACTATCACCCGCACGCTCGTCGCTTTGCCCGAAGTGGGATCAAACACTGCCGGGAGGGCGGTGACATTAGTGATAGTCCCGTTCAACACTGCGTCAGCGGTACTTGGGTCATCCTCCATGCGAAACCGCGTTCGGGCGATAAACTCTCGCGCGATGTACCGCGGAAGCATGTCGCTCAGCTTGTAGCGACTCGTTAGATTTCCGAATGTCGGTATCGAAATTGTCTCGATGCTTTTCGGCACCAGGTCGGCCCTCGCGCCAACGTGGTATCCGCACGAGATTACTGACCCCGCCATTGCACCAAATGAGAATAGGACACTGCGCCTCGTCACTGCAGATCGGTCCTAAATGCAGCGACGAGATCCGCCGCGGCGTCCGCCGTTAATCGTAAATTGTCCCCAACAATCCAGAACCAGGCGGCGCGCGCGTTGTTCCGGTCCACACGGATATCGCCTGCTATCAACCCGCTCTGGCTGGCTGCTTCAACCGCGTTCGGCGCTTCCTGGTTTTGACCCCGAACCTCGACCTGAGCCGAAGCCAAGGCTTGGCCAAGCGCATCCGCCTGAACATCAGACTCGAACTCCACCCACGCGGAGATACTATAGCCGTGAAACACTGGCGCTTGAATCACGCGAATAGAAGGCATTGGAACACATAGCTTGCGTTGATCGCCTAATAATGTAGCCAGGTGCATCTCGATACGTTGTTCCACGTCCGACAATTTGGATGGGGCCTGTTCTCCGTACTGCGATAACAGATTAAAACTCAGCTGAACATCAAAAACATCTTTATCCAGGGTCTTGAACGCTAACAGACCATTGGTTTGTTGGTGCAATTCAGACAGTCCGCGCTTGCCGCGCTCGCTCGCAGGTTCAAAAATATGAAGTACGGCTCGCCGGATTTGGTTATAACTCGCGAGACGAGTTAACACAAGTGCTACTGCGGTAGCCGCCGGGTGGGCTAGCACGAACAGCCAACTTGCTTTCAGATCCGGCTGCTCGAGGAACGGCGAGATGATGCGAGCTTCCGGCTCATGATCCAAATGTCCAACGCAGTCGATCAGCACTGGCCGCCCGCCCGCAGCCTTCGCTAATCCGTACGCCCTCGAGGCGCCTTCGGACGAACCGGCAATCAGAACCGCGTGTTCGTTTGCGAGCGATTGCGTTTCTATTGGGTCGCGGTAGATCGCTTCGCCGTCCTCTTCGCCGAAATTGCCCTCACCGCTCGAAGCATATGTTGTGATTACGGCGCCCGTTCCCCGGCCTTCTAATACCTCACGCAATTCACCCCCGAGCAGTGTTTCGCCTCCCACAAGCGCTAGTCTCGGCGTACCCATTTGGAATAACCTTTAGCCAACTTGATGCTCCTGTATCGGCGTCCTCGGACGTGACCTCTTACGTCTCCGAAGCAGTCCTCCAATTCGAAGCGCAATACCGCTCAGAACGTACGTGACGGCGAGTATGAACAATACCGGCTGAGACCACGCCCAGATAATCGCCACCGCACCGACAACCAGAACTATCAAAGGAGAACGCGGCTTCGATGAGATGATCTGCTTGAAACTCGGATACCGCCAAGTACTCACCATTAGTAAGGCAACCAGACCCACCGCGATTAACCACACGAGCGAAAACGCGAATGAGCGCACGGGTGAGGCATCCATGTACACTGAGGCTGCAATAAAGGCCGCGCCCGCGGGTATCGGCATGCCCACAAAATATTTGCGGTCCGGCCGGCCGGGATTCTTGGGCGCCGGGTTCGTCTGCACGTTGAAGCGTGCGAGCCGGACGGCTCCGCAGAGCGCATAGAAGAATGCCGCCACGTAACCAATTCGCATCACGTGACTGCCGAAACCTTGGATGGGTGAGATCACGAACAGCACACCCCAGACAAACGCAAGTATCGCCGGAGCAATGCCGAACGTGATCATATCGGCCAAGGAATCAAGCTCCCGTCCGAAATCGCTTGTCGTGCCTGTCATGCGAGCGACCCACCCATCTACACCGTCGAAAAAAACAGCAATTCCAAGGGCCTTTGCTGCGATCGTGAAGTGCTGGTTGACGCTGAAATCGCCCGCCTCTGCCTGAAACGCTCCCTGGAAAGCTTGCAAAATAGCTACGAAGCCCAGCAACATGTTCGCGCTTGTAAATAGAGTGGGCACTACATAGGCGGCCCTGCGTGGCCGTTTTTCAAGCCCGCCGCTCATTGCGCCTTCCGCTCTATAACCCGATTCGCCAGGATACTTGTCCCTCCGGCAATTTTGTCGCCCACCTTGACGGCGGTGTCCCACTCCGGCCCGAAGAAAACGTCCACGCGTGATCCAAACTTGATGTAACCTATCCGTTCACCTTTGGTTACCGAATCTCCCGGATGTTTGTAACAGACAATACGCCGGGCAATCAGGCCCGCAATTTGCCGGCAAACGACTCGCGTACGATGACCCTCCACCACCAACGTGTTCTGCTCGTTTTCGGAAGAAGCCGCCTCGTGGCTCGCCACCAGAAATTTGCCCGCTTGATACTGAACTTCGGTGATCTTTCCAGGAATCGGCGTTCGGTTGACATGCACGTCGAAGATATTCAGAAAAATGCTCACGCGTGTTTGGCCGGCACCCATGTCCCGAATGGAAACAACCTTTCCGTCCGCTGGCGATACGAGTACGTCACCGGATGGAGGCACCCGTTCCGGATCGCGGAAGAAGTATAGGCAAAACGCAGCCAAAACGTAGAAAGGCACGCCCACCCAGGGGTTTAGAAAGTACGAGAGAGCAAGCCCCACCAGTGTGAGGCCGCAGGCGTAGTGGATACCGTCAGAAACAATCCGCAAATACTATGTTCTCAAAAAGGGTCTTCTCAAAGCCGGGACCGGACGCGCTTTAAAGTCTGAGAGAAATACATCCCCAAAATACAATCACGTGGCGAGCCCGGCAGCTCAAACCGGATGATCTTTGACCGACGGTGTTTGGGCATCTCGATCCGAGATGACGAGCTGTTTGACATTTTCGAGTTCCTTGTTCAGGCGGGCACCGCGCCGAGCAAGACTGATGACGTAGAGCAGCACGATCAGCCACGCCGCAAGAAAGCCGTAGAACATGAAAGTAAAGTTACGGGCGTCCATAAAGCCGTCCTGTCTATGATGCGTTCACGACTCGTCGGAGTGAATCGATTTCCCGCGCAACGCCCTCCTGCCGCGTGCGAACAAGAACCAGAGCCGTAGCAATCATGAGTATGGCAACAAAATTCAAGTACAACATGTGTTCCATGGCGGGATCGATGTTGCCGCCACCGGTACGAATGCTGAGGACCGGCCCGGGATGCTGGGTTCGGAACCACTCAATCGATTTCCACACGATGACTACGTCAATGCAGCCAAAGATCGCCAGCGCGGCTGACAGACGAGCGCGTTGGGTCGGCTCATCGATGGCGCGCCGCAGCATCAAATAACCGCTAAATATCAACACGCAGACGAGAGCCGAAGTAAGGCGGTAATCCCACGTCCACCAGATGCCCCAAATGATGCGGGCCCAGATGCTGCCCGTAACGATATTCAGAACAGAAAATACAACCGAGACTTCAACGACAGAGGCGGCGAGTGAGTCGTACCGGAAATTGCCCGAACTCAGGTATAGGATGCTCAATAAAAGCGCGAGGAAGTAGCCGATCATTCCGGTGATTGCGGCGGGGACGTGGAAGAAAATGATGCGATAAATAGGACCTTGCATCGCCTCATCCGGCAACACGAGAAAGATGTGGTAAAGATTGTAGGCCAGAAGAAGCGCTGAACCGACGGCTAACCCGAAAACGATCTTTTCACGCACGTGATTTTTGATTCCTGTTCTTTTACTAGTTGACCAAAAGTGTCTCCGCGAGAGCCAGCGCAAGAGCAGTAAAGACTACATCGAAGACCACGAGCACGCGCCCCCAGAGCAGCTGGTCGGCCGTGAGCGGCTGGTTAGCAAACAAGGTGTTCGTCATCTCAATGGCAGCGATGAGCAACGGAATCAGCAAAGGATAAATGATCACCGGAAGCATCAGCTCACGGAGCCGCAGATTGACCGTAAGCGCGCCGAAAACCGATCCGGCGATTGAGATGCCCCAGGTCGCAAGCGCACACACCAGCGTCAATTCAAAAGGACGCATCCACCAACGCAGGTTGTAGAAGACACCGAAGATGACGAGCGAGATTACCTCGATTACGAGCAGCATTATAAAATTCGAAGCCGCTTTTCCTAACAAGAGGCTGGAGGGAGACAGCGGAGAGGATAGCAAGGTATCCAGACATTCGTTTGGGAGCTCACGCACGAACGAGCGATTGAAGACCAGGGCTCCAGCAAACGCAAAGACGAGCCATAAAAGGCCGCCACCGATTTCGCGAGTGACGTCCGAGGCAGGATCGAACGCAAAGCTGAAGAGCAGGAGGATCACGATCGCGAACGCGCCGGACCCGTTCAGCGATTCCTTGGTGCGGAACTCAATGGCGAGATCTTTGCGTGCGATCGAAACCGCTTGGCGCAGGGATTTCACTCGGGTAGGGAACTCATATCAAGCGGCACCCAACTGCATGTGTAGCCGGTAAAGCAGACCGGGATCATGGACCATCTCTTCAGTACGCTCACCTGAATACCGGAGGCTGCCGTTCTCGATTAAAGCAACGTGAGAAGCGATGGCCAGGGCTTCCCGAAGCTGGTGGGTCGAGATGATTATCGTGGCTCCGCGCTGGCGTGCTTCGAGGAGAAGGTCACTCAATGTTACAATGGCGCGGTCATCAAGAGAAGTGAACGGCTCGTCGAGCAGAAGAACTGTTGGTGAGTGCAGAAAGGTGCGGGCGACGGCCAGACGTTGGCGCATTCCGCGGGAGAACTGGCGGACCGGCACCGTAGCCGCACGCGCCAAACCAACACGGTCCAGCAACGAATCGACAGCGCTATCAGCCGCCGTCACACCCGTTATACGCGCGAAGAACTGCAGGTTTTCGCGTGCTGTGAGGTCTTCGTAAACTCCAATGCCGTGGCCGAGGAAGCCGGCCCTCAAGCGCGCCTTCTCGCTCCGGGGCGCTTCGCCCAGCAGGTGGACTGCGCCGCGTTGAAATGACGACAGACCGGCGAGAATACGGAGGAGCGTTGTCTTCCCCGCCCCGTTTCGGCCAAGCAGCGCGCAACAGGACCCTTCCGTTACGGCCAGAGTGAAATCACGAACGGCGGCGTAATCACCATAGAATTTCCAGACCTGATCTATAACTATTGCATGTGAGGGGGCGGGTGAAGGCATCAGGCGAAATGCTTGGCCATCTATTTCCCCTGCAGCGAGTGCGCGGGCGAGGTCCGGAAAAGCATTATGAGTCCGACGCCAAGAATCGCGAACACGAGTACTGTCAACAATGTCAAATGGTTGTAAATTTGGGGTCTGCCTTCCGTGACCTGAGGACTGTCACTATTATCAGCAGAGCCGGGCTCGCCTGTGTTATGCAGTGAGCCAGTCCCCGTGATATTCACCTTGAAATTATTCGGTGAGACGACATTGTAAATGCTGGCTTGCGTGGTTGGCTCCGTTCCGACCTGCTGGATGTCAGTCCCAGCAAGCGTTACACCCGACGGCGCTATCAAGCGAAGGGGGCCTGCCGGCATTGCTTTCATGTTCACTACCCGTCCTTCAAAGGTAAACGGCGATCCCACGGGAAGCACATATGTGATTTGAAATTCCGTTTCACCCGGCTTCACCGGAAACTGCACTTTGAAGATGTCGTTCTGCTCGGTTTTTTCAGCTGGGCGCGGTAAGGGCATGCCTTGGGGACCACGTGCGCTGACCCGCACTTGGCCGTTCGCCGCGGGCGGGAGATAAAAACGTATCGCGCCCAGAGCGTCGTTGTCGAAAGTTGTGTTCCCGCTATTTTGAAGAATGACTGTTTCATTCACATTGATGCGGCTCATGGAAGGCTCGAGAAGAAGCATGCGCTGTGCAATGCGCGCGACCGAAGGCGACGTTGTAGCCTCGTAGACGTCCAGTTCCAGTCCGGAAGTGGGCACATTCGGAGTGATCAGCTTGTTGTAGTTCACGCCCTTGTAGCTAGCCTGGAGCAATTGTGGGCCGCCGCCGGGCTGATCGCTTTCGAAACGAAAGCGCCCTGACGGGTCGCTTACGGCAGTTCCGAGCGTCCGCATTCCCTGCGTGCCCGGCTTCACTAGCGTGATGCTTACGCCGGGCTGTGGTTTGCCCGTCGTGCGGTTGACAACGCTGCCATCGATGGATGCGAAAACGCAAGAAGCGGTGGCACAGAGAACCGCAGGAATGAGAATAAGCTGCTTCATGCAATTGCTCTTCCGCATTCTCCGCAATACTTGAGCGCTTGCGGAAATTTTGCGCCGCAATGCGGGCACACGGTGCCAGAAACGCGCGGAGTTGAGATAGCCTTTTTTGGCGGAACTCGCTGGGGCATCAGGCCCAATCTCTTGATTGTCGCTTCCATTTCGGCCAGGACTATCGCAAGTTCCTTTTGAAGCGCTTGTTTGGTCTGCTGATAATCTTCATCGGAAAGTTTGTCCAGCCGGTACTCAAATTGAAGGTCGCGAAGATTTTCGTATATGGCCTGCTTACGATCTTCGAGATGCTGGATAGGCGAGACGGGGAGTGGTTCGGGAACGTCCTCGGCGCGAACGAATAGGGTGAAAAAGAGAGCGCCAAGCGCGAGCAGGACCGCAACCACAACGATCATTTTGGCTTGTTCGCACCGTCCCTAAGAGGTGAATCGTCAAGCTCGCGATCGATCTGCGTACGAAAGCGCTCGATTACTGCTTCGTCTACTGGCGAGAGCGCCTCAGGTGCCGCCCGGTTACGGCGCACATACCACGAATAGACCAAGAATCCCAGAAGTAAAACGACCGGCGGCATAACCCATGTGACCAGGGCAAAACCTTCAGCCGGAGGCGAAGAGAGTGCTACGATCCCTTGTTCACGAACGATTGTATTGACGACAGCGTCATCGGGCATGCCGCGCGCCTTCATCTCGTGAATCCGTCGCCGCATGGGATCGGCAGAGCCGCAATGCAGCATGGGGCAATTGGCGATGGTGTTTCGGCAACCTCCGCAACGGCACGCTAGCTTGGCGCCCACACGCGTCACATCGGGAGTCAAATAGGAGGTGGGATCTTGCGCGACTAACGCTGCAACGGCAGCAAAGAAGGCAATGACTAAATTAAGATTCCACTGCCGCAGATGTCGTAGCAATGCCTACAACCTCCGTGCGTGCGTAAAGCAAACGCACCTTTGGAGGAACCAGACAAATGATGGTTCCGAAGAGCAAGACCCAGTAACCGATCCAGATCCAGGACACAAGCGGAAACGTATAGAGCTGGAAAATCGCCTTGCTGTTGTCCTGCAAAACTCCTGAGTAATTGACATACAGATCTTCGTTCAGGCGGCGGCGGATCCCGACAAAAGAGTTTTGTTGCTGGCTGGATTTGTAGAAGCGGATCTCGGGATCAAGCTGACCGATCACTTTGCCATTACGCGAAACTTCGAGCGCCGCATGGCTGAATTCGTAATTTGGATTGTCCCCATCGTTTACGCTCAGCAGTTTCATGTCGTAATGTCCAAATCGCAGGCTCTGGCCGAGGCCGAGATTCCGAGTCTCGTGCAGATTGAAGGCGTTGCCTGTGAAGCCAATAAACATGAATACGACACCCATGTGCACCAGGTAACCGCCGTATCGCCGCGTGTTGCGCCACGTGAGTTGAAAGGCAGCCTTCGGGAGCGGCAAATGTTCCTTGGTTTGTATGGCTCGCGAACCTTTCCAGAATTCACCAATGATGCTTGCCAGAACAAACGCGCACATGCCGAACGAAATTAGGGCTGCTGGATGATGGATGCCGGAAGCTGCTAGCACCGCAATGGCGACAAGGCCGGCTATAGAGGGGAACAGAAATGCACGTTTCAGGCTGTTGAGCGAACTTTTGCGCCAAGCAATCAACGGGCCGATACCAGTCAACAACAGAAGAAAAAGCGCGATCGGTATGTTCACGCGGGTGTAATACGGCGCGTCGATTGTCTCTTTTTCACCCGTGAGAGCTTCCATCAAGACTGGAAAGAGCGTTCCCCACAGCACTGCAAAACAACTGGCCAACAGTATCACGTTGTTGAACAGAAAACCGGATTCTCGCGATACAACACTTTGAAGTTTGACCTCGCTCCTGAGATAAGGTAGGTTCCGCACGATAGCGAAGATGGTAAGTCCAGTGGCGGTGATGAGAAACGTGGTGAAGTACGGCTTAACCGGTGATTGAGCAAAGGCGTGCACAGAGGAGACCAAACCCGTGCGCGTAAGCGTGGTTCCCAAAATGCTCAGCAGGAACGTGGCGGAGACCAAGACCATGTTCCACACCTTCATCATTCCCTTTTTCTCCTGCATCATGACGGAATGGAGGAAGGCGGTTGCGGTAATCCAGGGCATTAGGGAAGCGTTTTCGACCGGATCCCAGCCCCAATAGCCGCCCCAACCTAGCACGGTGTACGCCCATCCCATGCCGAGCAAAATACCGGTGCTCTGGAACAGCCAAGTGAGGATGGCCCAACGACGGGTGGTATGAATCCAGCCTTCACCGGGCTGCTTGGTGACGAGCGAAGCCATCGCAAACGCGAACGGCACAGTGAAGCCGACGTAACCGAGATACAAGAATGGGGGATGGATCGCCATCGTCCACCACTGGAGGAGAGGGCTCAAACCTTGTCCATCGCCGACATCGATGATTCCCCGCCCTGCCATCAGCACCTGAAACGGGCTTGCAACAAAAGTGATCAGGCCCACGAAGAAAACTTCGATGGACATCATGATGGCGATTACTACGGGCATCATGTCGCGGAATTTGCGGCGGTTCGTGTAAGTGGCAATGGCCGAATAGGTGGCGAGCAGCCAGCTCCAAAGGAGAAGTGAGCCTTCCTGGCCGCCCCACCACGCCGTGAATTTGTAAGTCGTTGGCATGGCCTTGTTGCTGTGACTCGCAACATAGGCGAGGCGGTAGTCGCCTTGTATCAAGAGCGAAACGAGAACCGCGGAGGCAACCGTAAGAAGAATCCAAACGGAGTAAACGGCGCGTTCGGCGCTGACGATCAGGAATGGCCGGCGTCCATATTTACCGGCAACGGCTGCGACTGCGGCAAATATAGCAAGGCAGAATGCAAGCAGAACAGATAGTGCGCCGACGTTTTCCATATCTGCTTAGCTGATTTTCGATGGCGCAGGACTTTGATGGGAGAGCCCGCGCTGAGCAGGCTTTGACTCATACTTCGAAGCGCATTTCGCCTGAATTTTAGTGGCTTCGAAGACGCCATCGGGACCAAGCCGGCCATCTGCCAGCGCCTGCGCATTGTCCTTGAAGGTGTCGGGGAGAGGATCAGAACCGGAATAAACAACGCTCAGCTCTCGCGCTCCTTGATGCAAAACGAACGAGACCCGGCCGTCGTGCTTCACGATCGATCCGGGCCGAACGTCACCGCCCACGCGAAGCCGTTCACTTTGGGCCGCTTTCCCCATCTGGGCAAGTTCAGGAATGGTTTTGTAGTACGTCTTGGTATCGCGAATACCACCCACGGCAAGCCAAACCAGAGAGCCGACAACGACCACAATCAGGATCCCAAACTTCAAGTATGTGTTCATACAAGGGACTCTACAAGTATAAGCTCTGCCTATTGGGGCGGACCCGAACCGTTTGGCCTGCGTCCGGCATCTGAATAGCTGGCCTTCCCGGCAAACATGACACCACTTAAAGGTATTCACCACGTTACTGCAATAGCGGCGGACGCGCAGCGCAATGTAGATTTCTATTCGGGCGTTCTAGGGCTCCGTCTCGTGAAGAAGACCGTCAACTTCGACGATCCAGGCAGTTATCACCTCTACTATGGCGATCGCGCCGGGACGCCTGGCACTCTTGTCACGTTTTTCATCTGGCCGGGAGCGACGAATGGTCAGCGTGGGGCGGGAGAGCCGGTCGCGGTTGGGCTTGCAATTCCAAAGGGGTCGCTCGATTGGTGGAAGCAACGGCTCAGCGGAGCGGGAATTCCAACGCTCGAGGCCGGACCGCGACTTGGAGCAGGCGTCATCGAGATCGCCGATCCAGATGCGATGAAAGTGGAGCTAATTGAATCCGCCAAAGCGCGTAATACCGAATTTTGGCCGGCGGCCGGAATTCCAGAAGAGCATGCAATCACTGCTATCCACTCAGTCAGTTTGGGCCTTCGAGACGAGAGGCGCTCAGCTGCTCTCTTCACAGATGAACTGACGTTCGCCCGGATCGGTTCAGAGGACGCGCGGAGCCGCTTTGGAATAGGCGAGGCAGACGGGTCTAGCTTTGTCGATATAGTGAGGCCCGACGCTCCCGTTCGGGGCCGCATGGGTGCGGGCACAATACACCACGTGGCATTTCGCGCTGCCGATGACGAGACACAGCGAGAATGGCTTGAAAAACTTACGAAGCTTGGGCTGCACGCGTCACCTGTCATTGACCGGAAGTATTTTCATTCGATTTATTTCCGTGAGCCTGGCGGCGTCCTATTCGAAATCGCGACTGACGGGCCTGGAATGGCGGTAGATGAAAGCGCAGAGCACCTTGGCGAGGCGTTAGTGCTTCCGGGCGAATATGAGTCTCTTCGAATGAGCCTAGGACGAACGTTGCCACCCATCGCGTCCCCTCATCTGGTGCGTGTATGAGCGCCGGAGCGTCCCCAGACCTAGGTTTCACACATCGCTTCGAATCGGCAACCAGCGAAGCTGCGCCCACTCTGCTAGTCCTCCACGGTACGGGTGGTGATGAGAACGATTTGCTGCCTTTGGGGAGAGCCATACTCCCGGGCGCCGCTCTGCTGAGCCCCCGTGGAAAAGTCCTGGAGAACGGAATGCCGCGCTTCTTCCGCCGTCTCGCGGAGGGCGTTTTCGACCAGGAAGACCTTGCTGTTCGAACCGATGATTTGGCGGAATTTATTCAGGCCGCCTTCGAGAGGTACGGGATTGATCGATCGCGTCTGTTTGCGCTTGGCTTCTCAAACGGGGCTAACATGGCCGCGAGTGTGCTGCTGCGATTTCCCGATAGACTCGCGGGCGCAATCCTGATTCGCACTATGGTTCCGTTTGTACCGAAGCCGGTACCGGATTTGCGGGGAAAGTCTGTCCTACTGTTAAGTGGGCGCGAGGATCCAATCGTTCCAACCGATCAGGCCGAAAAACTTGCGGGGATTTTCAAATCGGCAGCTGCGGACGTAACGTTACATTGGGAAAACGTCGGCCACGCACTCACGCAAGGCGATGTTTCTGTTGCGCGCGACTGGTTAAAGCGAGTTCTCCACACCTCCTGATGGCTGCTAACGCCGAGTTGCTGAGCGCTGAAGAAACAGATCGCCCATGGGCTCCGCTGGCTAGTGGCCTGTTTCGGGCGCTTTGGATCGCTTCGATAGCCTCGAACATCGGCACCTGGATGCAGAACGTCGGCGCAGGGTGGCTCATGACCGAGATCAACGGGTCGCCGCTATACGTCTCTCTTATCCAAACCGCGACTAGTCTTCCTATTTTCTTGCTCGGTATTCCGGCTGGAGCCGCTGCCGACCTCTTCGATAGGCGCAAACTGCTCATTTTCACTCAGGCTTTCATGGCGCTATCGGCAGGTGCGCTGGGCTGGCTAACGGTGACGGGTAGAGTATCTCCGGTCGTGCTGCTGCTTGCAACGTTTGCGCTGGGGGTCGGATCAACACTCAACAATCCGGCATGGCAGGCGATTGTGCCAGAGATCGTGACGCGCAGAGATCTGCCGCAAGCAATTTCGCTCAATTCTGTCGGCTTTAACCTTGCCCGCGCAGTGGGGCCGGCGCTCGGAGGTTTTGTGATCGCCGCGTTCAACCCCGGTGCAGTGTTCCTGCTGAACGCGCTGTCGTTCTTGGGTGTGATCGTAGTTCTTTATCTCTGGAAGCGAACGCCGCAGGAGCAGAGTTCAACGGTAGACGAGAGCATTATCTCGGCTACTTGGGCCGGGTTACGTTACGTCCGCTACTCACCGGGTATTCGTTCGGTGTTGGTGCGTTCAGGAACATTTATCGTCGGCGGCAGTGCTCTCTGGGCAATTCTTCCCATTCTGACTAAGAACGAGTTGAAAGGTACAGCAACCATGTACGGCGTGCTGCTGGGGTGCCTGGGCGTTGGCTCGATTGCCGCGGCGCTGCTCTTAGCCAAATTTCGCCTACGCTTCTCGCCTGATCAGCTGATAGTAAGTGCGGGCGCAATGTGGGGACTCACCACCGCGTTGCTGGGCTGGTCAGATAGTTTCGCGATCGCGGCAATGGGGATGTTGGTGGGCGGCGTGGCTTGGGTAACGGAAATGTCGAGCTTCAATGTGGCGGCGCAAACCGCCCTGCCTGGATGGGTAAGGGCGCGTGCGCTGGCGGTATATCTACTGGTCTTCCAAGGTGGCATGGCTCTTGCGAGCATGTTATGGGGCGCGGTAGCAGAGCGTTACGGGAATCGCACCAGTCTATACGCTGCCGCGGCCACCTGCTTATTAAGTCTGCTGCTTGTCAAACGCTTTCCGATTCGACTCGGACAGGAACGCGACGTCACACATTCCGGCCACTGGCCAGAGCCGGTCTTCAAGACGCCGCCCGACCCCGAGCGCGGCCCCGTGCTGGTGATGGTCGAATATGACATCGACCCGAAACAGCGCGCTGAATTCGCAGCTGCTATGCGTGACGTAGGAAGAATTCGATTACGTGATGGGGCCATACGTTGGGGCATTTTTCAGGACGCAGCGACGCCAGGCAGACATGTGGAAAGCTTCCTCGTTGAAAACTGGGCTGAGCATTTACGGCAGCACGAGCGGGTTACACTGGCGGACCGGGAAATTGAAGAGCGCGCCAAGCGGTTCCACTGCGGCGCCAAACCTCCCGCAGCGACACATTGGTTGGCTTCGGAGTAAAAAAGGCTGTTATCCGCCTGTGAGCAGGTTCGGCTACACTTTTGTGAAGGTTAGCGCTCTGAACGAAGGAGATGTGTATCAATTCATCGCGCGAAACAAGTTGGGCGTCTTCGGTACGCTTGCTCCTTCTGGCATGCCTCAATCCGCGCTCGTAGAATTGCAGTCACGCCGGATCTGGAAATCATCTTCGATACGGTAAAGACCTCCCGGAAATATCCAAATCTGATTGCCCATAGCGCCTGTTGCTTCGCAATTGGTTGGACCGGCGAGCAGACGCTGCAGTATGAGCGCCATGCCGAGGAACTCAAAGGGCCGGAGTTGGAGCGCTATCAAAAAACGTACTTTCAAACATGGCCCGAATGTAGGGCGCATTTGAGTTGGCCGGATATCGTCTATTTCGTTGTGGCGCCGAGATGGATGCGATACAGCGATTTTGATCAAAACCCGCCACTGATCCGCGAGTTCACGCTTGGGAGCCCCCACCCGCTTCCGCTTAAACAAAAGACTCGGCAGATTTTTGGACCGCAAGATTTTCGCCGCCTAGTAAATCTACTGCCCGATGAAACCCCATCCATTGGGAGTGAGTAGATCTTGTTCGATTGAACACGCGAAAATGAAGGCGTATGGGTGCAGGTAACCGATCGGCGATGCCGCCTACAGCGCAAGCGAACATCAACGCTATTGTCAAACTCGAGGAACAGTCACGCCAAGAACGAACAACGGCGGACCATATCTCTGACGTCATTGCGAGTTTCGTGGGAAGCATCCCGTTCGTGATAATGCATGTACTTTGGTTCGGAATCTGGGTGATCATCAACACGGGTGTACTCGGGTCTTCCTGGAAGTTTGATCCGTATCCATTCGCACTACTTTGCATGCTCGTATCGCTCGAGGGTGTGCTGCTGTCGACGTTTGTGCTTATTAAGCAGAACCGTATGAGCCAGCGGGCCGACCACCGCAACCATCTCGATCTGCAAGTGAATCTGCTGGCCGAGAAAGAAGTAACCAAGATCTTACAGCTGCAGCAACTGATTTGTCGAAATCTGGGGATTGCGGAAGCGGAACGCGATGCAGAAGTGATCGAACTCAGCAACGTCACCGCGGTGGATAATCTTGCTCATGAGCTCGATCAGAAATTGCCGAAGGATGTATAGGGTCGATTTGAACTTGAAGGGTACTGAGGCAAATTGAGAGGAATCCGATGAAGGCGGCGCTCGTCACAGGAGCGGCAAAAGGCATTGGCAAGGCCATCGCGTCACGGCTTTTGAAGGACGGCATGGTTGTTGCGATTGCTGACATTGATGAGGCAGCGGCGCACAAAGCTGCCGGCGAGCTAGCCGAGTTGGGCGAATCGTTTCCCATCGCAGTTGATATCACCGATGCTGCATCGGTTCGCGCTACGGTTGATAGCATTCTCAACCGCTACTCCAGAATTGATGTCCTGGTGAACAATGCCGGAATAGGCGGAAAGGCTGCGCCGGTGGTCGAGTATCCCGAGCAAGAGTGGCGGCGCGTCCTCGCGGTAAATCTCGACGCTGTTTTCTATTGCTGCAAGGCCGTCCTACCCTCAATGCTGGCGCATGGGGCCGGCCGGATTATTAATGTTGCATCGATCTCCGGCAAGGAAGGCAACCCCAACATGAGTGCTTATTCGTCTTCGAAGGCTGGAGTCATCGGGTTCACCAAAGCCCTGGCGAAAGAAGTAGCGACTCGAGGCATTTACGTCAACTGCGTTACGCCTGCTGTGATCGAAACTGAGCTGTTGACGCAATTGACCGATGAAGCAGTGAATTACATGGTTGCCAAAATTCCGATGAACCGCGTCGGCAAGCCGGACGAGGTGGCTGCCCTCGTGTCCTGGCTGGCATCGGATGAGTGTAGCTTTTCAACTGGCGCTGTGTTCGACATCAGTGGGGGAAGAGCGACGTACTGAGGTTCAGGCAGCAACTGGTCCGGGTTGGCCGAGAACTGCCGGAACGCCATTGCGGGTAATAGTGTCTGCGCTGGGGTTAGCGGCTCGCGTCTCCCCGAAGGGCGGCATCGTGATAATCCTGTGCGGAGTGTCCGGACATGGAATTATTGCGCGCAGCGACGGACCCCGCGCCGAGCGCTTTATAAATTCCATATCTTTGAGTGCCACTGCCGCCGCGCGTGTCGGCAATCTGATTTCCATCTATTACCAGGTCCCCTGCATGCGGCTCGATGTAAAAGCCGTAACCCTCGCGCGCATTGCCGTTGTCAAGGACTTTGTTGTTGCGGAAAACATTGCGGCTACCGCTGTTCTTTGGAGTTTCTTTGCGAAAGTAGAGGCCAGTGACGCCGTTCCGTGCGATGGTGTTGCCGACAAACTGATTATCAGTATCCTTATGCCCGATTGAGATCCCATAATGTCCGTTGTTCTCGATCAGATTGTTCTCGAACCGGCCGTGCCGCACGCGCCAGCAAAGGAACAGGCCGATGTCCCCGTTGTTGTGCATCCGGCAATCTCTTACCAGGGAATTGACGCTTCCGGTACCCGGGTGAATCCCATAGCCGGCATGACCATAGGATTCGCTGTTTAATACGTGAACGCCGTCACTGATCTGGAACGAGATGCCATCCCCGTTGTAGTTTCGTGCGATACAGTTGCGAACGCTAACGTTGCGCACTCGATACATGTAAATTGCTCCGCCGCGGCAACCGTCGATATACGTATTCTCAGCCCGGTTCCCATCAACGATAAGGTCTTCAAGGGTGATATTCGCAGCATCGATGGCACACAGAATAGGGAATGTATTGCTTACGCGGGCATGGAGCCGCTCTTCGTCGTAATCGCGCACTGTCATCGGATTGATGATGATGTACGGCGGTTTCACCTCGGCCACACTTGAAACCGTAATCGCCCATCCGGAGTTAGATGTGTCATCTGTGACCGCGATGCCCATACCGCGGCGAAATTTCTGAGGCTCTGCTACAGCGAGGAAAGTTTCGCCGTAGTCGCCATCTTCGACCAGAGCGCTTTCGATCCCCCGACTCTTACGAAGGATGGTTTTGCCGGATACACCGCGGACAGTAACGCCGGATGGAACGAAGAGGCTGTCCTCCATCGTGTATGTTCCGGGACCGATGGATAAGGTGTCGCCAGGGTGCAAGAGGTGCGCGGCTTTTTGGAGCGCTTCACTATCGTTTCCGACGACGTCGGCCGGCCCGGACTGCGCAACGCTCACGACCCGTGGGGTTTGTTCTGCCGTAAGGCGCGAGCTACAGCTAGTATTTAACACGATTAGTACCGCCAGCGCTGATAAGGCGAGATGCGAAGAACCTTGATGCATGGGAATCTTTCGAAATGGGTTTGATGTCTCTCTAAATATATAGATGGTATCCGAGTGGAATGGAAAACTAGTGGGCGTTCTTGCGATAGGCCAGCACGGCCTTTTCATGCTCGAGAAGCTTGGCTGAAAAGTGATGTGAGCCGGAGCCATCGCTCTTCGCTACGAAATAAAGATAATCCGTTTCGGCAGGATTCAGCGCCGCTTTGAGAGAGGCGATTCCGGGGTTCGCGATTGGGCCAGGGGGCAGACCTGGGTGGGCATACGTGTTGTAAGGATTTCCACTGGCCAGGTCCGATTTGTGGATCACACCTCGATAGCGCCGGTCGAGCAATGCAGCGTATACCGTAGTCGGATCGCACTGCAACGGCATGCTCAAACGCAAGCGGTTCACAAATACTGCGGCAACAAGCGGCCGTTCCTGTGGAATCGCAGTTTCCTTCTCGATCAAGGAAGCGAGCGTGACGATTTTGTGCGCTTCCGCGCCCAACACGCTTCCGCCCAGAAGCGCCCAATGCTTTCGAAATTCGCGTGTCATCTCGTTGCAAAGCTGCTTGCCTGTGGTGTTGTGGGTCAGTCGATAGGTCGAAGGGAACAAATACCCTTCTAAGGTGCGTGCCACAGGGTCGAGGTCGCGAATCAACTGGGGGTTCGCTGCCGCTTTCAAAAACTCATCTGAATCCACCATGTCCGATTGCTCGAGCAACGAAGCGATATCGAAGATATTGCTCCCCTCGGGCACGGTGAAATCGTCGTAAAATATCTCGCCGCGCCGGATCTTCTCAAATACCTGCCACGGGGTTTGGGTTGAGCCGAACCGGTATTCACCCGCTTGAAGGGTTGCTCGCGGGTGAAGCGCACGAATAGCGGCAAATGCCCACCGGGATCGCACCACGCCTTTCTCGGCTAGTTGCCGGGCGATCTCCTGGGATGACATTCCGTGCTCGATCTCAATAAATGCCTGTGCTCGAAACCCTCGATAGGGCCCGAAATACCAATAGCCCGCGAGCGCGCCGCCCACGAGCACCGAAATTGCAACTGCAATTGTGACGAGCAGAAAAAATCGGTGGAGTGCACTGCGATGATTAGCCAAGCGTGTCTCCCTGGTCCGGGCGAGCCGATGCTGAGCACTGCCCCAAATAGGTCTCAAGCAATAGCATGGCTGCGATGCGATCTACTGCATTCCTGCGTTTCTCAAGCGAAGCACCCGCTTCGCGCATCAGGCGTTCGGCGTGAACCGATGTCAAACGCTCATCCAAAAACACGACTGGTAACTCCAGGAATTGCCCAAGCCGCTCCGCAAATTCTCGTGTGTAGTCGCTTTGCCTGCTCTCTGAACCGCTCATGTGGAGCGGCTGACCGATGACCAAACACCGAACTTTCCAGTGGCGGGCAATTTCTTTCAGCTTCTCAAGATCGGCTCTAATCCGTGTGCGGTGCAGTGTCTCGAGACCTTGTGCCGTGATTCCCAGTTCATCACTAACTGCAAGCCCAATTCTCTTCTTGCCGACATCGAGCGCCAATACACGCCCACGTTGGCGGTCGAGCAGCGGAATCTCAGCATCTCGATTCAGACTCTCCAACTTCGGATTATAGAGCGAATTACGTGTTAGAGTAGCCATACTGAGGCCGTTGCTTGCTTTGGCACTGTTCAGCCCGCCCCTTCCTTCTCAAAAGCTGCTCAGCGTTGGAACTTCGCTGATTGCAGTGACCGCGCTGGTAGCGCTGCTGTATTACGGACGCGATTTCTTCGTTGCGCTGATAGTGTCGGCGCTTTGCGCATTCATTCTTGATCCGGCCGTCGTGGCTGTGATGAAGTTGCGCCTACCGAGGGCCGCCGCTACGGGCATTGTCATCGCGATCTCCTTTATTGCGGTGTACCTACTCTCCGCCATGGCATGGGGACAGGTCTCGATTCTGGCCGATGATTTGCCTGCCTACGCTTCGCGGCTGAATGAGTTGTGGGACAAAGCCAACCAGCGGCTTGATGCTATAGAAAAGCAGAGTATCAACGCCATTGTTCCGACCAGCCTTCGACAACAGGAAGAGCAGATCCAGCAGAAGCCGCAGGAAGCTATGAAAGCGAGGCGGCGGCGAGCCGGTCTCCCTGCTGAGTCAGTTCAGCCTGCCCCACCAGCGGTTCAGGAAGTCCGAGTCCATACTGATCCCAAGCCCGTCATCACCAGTCTTTACACATATGTATCCGGCTATTTCCATGCGTTGCTGATGCTTTCGTTCATCCCATTTCTCGTCTACTTCATGCTGAGCTGGCGCGATCATGTCCGCAAAAGCGTGCTGAGGCTCTTTCAGGGCGATCAACGATATGCAGTGGGAAAGAGCTGGTCGGGAATAGGCGATTCCACGCGAGCTTATGTGATCGGTAATTTTCTGTTGTGGATTTGCCTCAGTTGCGCCAGTGCGATTACGTTTTTCTTGCTGGGCGTGCCGTACTGGCCTTTAATTGGTCCGCTCAGCGGGTTCTTCAGCCTGGTCCCGTACGCAGGCTTGCCGTTGTCGATCGTGCCCCCGGTGCTTGCGGCCCTGGCAATCCCGAATCAGTTCAAGATCGTAATTACGCTCGCACTTGTGACTGCTCTACTTCACGTCATAGCCATGAACTTCCTTTACGCCAAGATTATCGGAAAGCGAGTGAAACTGAATCCGCTTGTGGTAACCATTGCTTTGATGTTTTGGGGTAGCGTTTGGGGCGGCGTCGGACTGATTCTGGCAATTCCTATCACCGCAGCCCTGAAGACCGTCTTCGACAATGTTGAAGCGCTCGAAGGGTACGGCAAGCTTCTCGGCGATTAGACAACACGGACCGTGACGGGAGGATTACTCCCCGTCACGAACATGGCCGCTTCGTCACGCGCCGCTTCTGTTCTGATGTAAGCAAGACCAACCACTTCGCCAAGACTTAGTGAATACTCCGCTGACGTAATTTCCCCGAGATCTTTTCCGTCAGCGCTGAGCTTAGCGCCAGGCGCAGGCGGCAACGAACTTTGAATGCGGATAGGTGTTAGTAGCCGATGAATCTGCGCGCGCGAGCGCACTCTTTCGACGATCTCTTGACCTAAATAGCAACCCTTATTGAAATGAACGGCGTGCATTGCTTGTGTTTCCTGAGGTAGAGATTTTTCGGTGATATCGTCACCGTACCTGGGAATCCCATTTTCTAAGCGCACGATCCGTGCTTCCGACGCAGTTGCATTAGGAATCGCCAGCTCCGCGCAGCGGCTCAGCACATCGGCTTCATCTCGCGGTAACACAAAGATGCGAATGCCTTCTGGACCTGTGCGCGCGGTCCGAGCGACAAAGCCCGCCCCCCAATCGGTCACAGAATACTTTTCTTGCGGCGCTGGAATCCCAAGCTTTTTCGCGCATTCAAGGCTCTGCGGGCCTTCCAGTCCGATCGCGGCCCACTGAGCGGTCTCATCTTCAATTGTCACCTCATCCGCAATAATGTATTTATCCAGATGATTGCGAAGTTTGTCGCATATCTCCGGCTCTGTATCAAGCAATAGACTCTCGCCGCGATTGTAGATATTGGCGTCCGCCAATATCCGGCCTTGCGCAGTCAAGAAGAAGGCGTATAGTCCGTCGCTCGGTTGCAAGCCTTCGATATGATTTGTGCTCATCGCATGAAGCAGTCTAGCCCGATCTTCGCCAATCACGCGTAGCTTCCCGCGCATAGAGAGATTGACCCATGCGCAGTTTCCGCGCAACGCTTCATAACCTGTCATATGCCTTAGTGGATTAGATGCCCCTCACAGCCCCTGCTGCGTTAAAGATCGAAGATAGGCCGAGATTATAACTACGATCAGGCCAGAGATCGCTATGCTCACGAGCCGATGTTTGCTTTTACCGGCTACCCTGACATCGCCGTATGGGGAGGTGACCCAGAGGATGGCAGCCGAAAAAATGTGCGCGACCAGCAGGATTTTGATCCCAAACCACATCTGGTAGCTGTAGGTATGCTTCGGCCCGCCAAGCAAATTATAAAAACCTGAGCCGACAATCAGAACCAGCAGAGTAAAGAGTGTACTTCTATATTTTCTTTGTGCTCGAGTAGCGGCTTCGAGTCGAACTTCTTCAGGCAAGGCATTGAGCGTCGGCACGAGGATCTGGCGCGCGTACACAATGCCGCCTAGCAAAGCGATTACCGAGCCGATGTGGATGAACCGGAATATTACGTGATAGAAGAGATCGGGCGTCACCTTTCCGAGTATAAATACACGATCTTCCTTTTAAATGGCTTGGCGTTACATACCCGGATCTCAATAGTCGAGCAATTCCTTTACATACGGCTCCAGGCCGGGAACACACGCGTAGGCATTACCGCCGTAAATCGTGTTCTCGCCCTCGAAGCTAGCGAATTTACCCCCCGCCTCTTCAATGAGCAGTTTGAGCGGCGCGAGATCCCAGGGTGCGGCATTCGGTTCAATCCAGAGGTCAGTTTGTCCCTGAGCGAGCAACATGGCGTCGATCGCCCCACCAAGGCTGCGAACCGCCCAGAAGGGCTGGATCCAAGGCAGGAGAGACGGAGCGAACCGGCTAACCCCAATCTTGTTAAAGCCGTTGAAAGATAGGACTGCTTGCGCGGGATCGGATTTGTCTGATACCCGAAGACGGGTCTCGTTCGCCCAGGCACCCTCGCCGCGCCCGCCCCATAGGAGTAAACCTTGTCTGGGGCTGTGGGCGGCGCCAGCCACAATTTCTCCGTCTTGCTCTAACGCTATCAGAACTGCCCACAACGGTATTCCGCGCACGAAATCGCGAGTGCCATCAATGGGATCGATAATCCACCTCCGTCCATTGCGGCCTTCGCGGTTCGCCCCCTCTTCGCCGAGCACACCATCGTCCGGAAATTCCCGTTCCAACCGGTCCACAATTAGCTTTTCGCAGGCGCGGTCGGCAGCCGTGACCGGCGACTCATCAGACTTAAGTTCAGCGCGCACACCGCGCCGCTGATAATCCAAGGCCATCGCTCCGGCCTCTTGAGCCAGCAGCTTAGCAGCTTCTATTTCACGCTGAAACGCCATGGTTGATTGCGTAGTCCCCCGTTTTTACCAAACGAACTCCAGATTCAAACAGTAAGCCAAATTACGAAGCAGCACTCGTCAGCACATGTTATGGTTAAGGTAGCTTAAAGGTTCATTAACCTTTTATATTCTCATTTGAGGGAGGGATGTTCATCTTTCTCTCGCAGGGGTCGAATGGAGCAATCGTACTTCGTTGTGGACGCGCACTCACTGGATGGGCGCATTAGACGCATACACGTCACTCGCAAGTTTATTGCTTACGTTCTAGGGGCCATATTCCTCCTCTTCATTTTTGCTGGCGTACTTTTCTCAAGCTATGTGCAAATGAGCTGGAAAATCGCCCATTATGAGCAGTTGCGGGCCCAACTTAATCAGCTAAGGGGCCGTTATCAGGAGCTACAGGGCGTATCGCGGCAACACACTGAACAGATGGCTGCACTTGAGAACCTGGCCAGCGAAGTTTCTGTCTCCTACGGGATTAATCAGCACCCCTTCTCAAAGGATGCCGCAACACGGCCCATAACCGAGCCGCTGACACCGAGCGTTCAAGAATCGATTGAGGAATATAATTTTCTGAAATCCGCAAATTTTTCGCGGATTTACCATCGGTTCGCCTACCAATGGCAGGTTCACACCCGACCCAGTTTATGGCCGGTAAATGGCATTCTGAGCAGCTCGTTTGGCGGAAGGACAGACCCTTTTTCTGGTGAGGGTGCCTTCCATACGGGTGTTGACTTGGCGACCGCTTCCCGCACGCCCGTACACGTGACCGCGGATGGCGTGGTTTTGAGTGCCGGTTGGAGCGGTGCGTATGGCAAACTCGTGGTTGTCGATCACGGCAACGGACTTGACACCTATTACGCCCACCTCTCGCAGTGGCTCGTTGTTCCGGGCCAGGAAGTGCGATTAGGCGAGGTGATTGGGCTGTCGGGCGCCACCGGGCGCGTCACTTCCCCGCACGTACATTACGAGGTTCGCGTGAGCGGCACACCCGTGAATCCGTATAGGTATTTAGCGAAGGCGCGACGCTCAGTACTCACTCATCCTGCACAAAGCGATCTAGGGCTTTGAGTGCAACCGCGGATTTTAGATCCGCATCTTCCATTTAGTGATAAAGGGCATCACGCGGCGCGCGATGTACGCGGCATTGCCGGGCGGATTGGTTGCGGCGAGCATGCTTCCCGTCAGGGAGCGTCGAGCGCTACCGCAAGTTGGCGAATTCTTCCGTTTCTTTGATCCGGCCACCGAGACTGTCGTCGTTCGCTTGACCAGCCCGGCAACCAGTGGCCTTCTTCCCGCGGCGTCCAATCGATTCGTCTCGTCAAAGCGCCGCTTTCTCATCTTTTCGTCTGATCGCACAGGGAAGCGCACTCCGTTTCAGGTTGACCTGCGAACAGGGCGGCTCCGCCAACTCGCGGAGACTGCGGGTCTGGCGCCGCTTTCGTTGTGCATGGACCAGACTGAACGTTTTCTTTACTTCATCGATCGCGGTGCGTTGAAGGAAGTTGCGCTGGCAAATCTCAGAACCCGGACGCTCACCGAAGACGTAAGTGCATTCACCGCCGGGAGGTCTTCTTCAGAATTTTTCGTCGTGAGAAACGGGCAACTCCAGCAGCTAGCGCGCGCAGCCTCGACTCTAGCGGACAATATCGGATCTAGTTTCGGCCCATTGCTGCGCCCAGGCGGTGCGGGCTGTTTCTTTCTGCGCGACGTATCGACAGACGAGCGAGAGTTCTGGTATGCGCCCCTGCGCGACGCAACGAGCAAACCGATCGTGCTTGCCAAAGGACGTGTATCGAATCCGATTTGGTCTCCGGACGGGCGTTCCCTATTGTTCCTGCGTGAGGTGCAAGCGAATGTGCTGCTTTCTGAGGTTCACGAAGTGTTTCCGGAAACAGGAGCCGAGCAGCGCGTCGCGCCTACGAGCCAATTTGCAGCGTTTGCCCCGAATGGAGACGCGTCGGTATTCGTGGGAGCAAGCCGAAGCAAAGCTCAGCCGAACATCGTGCTGCTGCTTCGGGCAGTAAAACGCGAGCTCACATTGTGTGAACATCGAGCCAGTCGTCCGGCGGCCGTCTCTCCCGTCTTTTCTCCAGACAGCCGCCGCGTGTACTTTCAGAGCGATCATGAAGGTAAGTCCGCCCTGTACGCCGTCAACGTGGAGCTACTAGTCGAGCCCACCTAAGCAAAACGTCTTCAGCTCACTCTCTTCACGGTCCTGCTGAGGTTCATGCGTAGGCAGTGGCAACCGCGACATTCTGTACAGCAGCACAATCGAGACGATCAGCCCGACCCCGAAGAGAGAAATGGATCGTGATTCTGGAACTGCTGAAATAACGGCTGATGTCGTGGGTGAAAGAGCAGTGTTCAGGGGCTCTGGAATCGCGACTGGAGGAAACAGCACCGCCTTTGGCTCCGCAGACGAGCAAGCGCCGCCGGGAAGGACTGGATATGGGTCATTGGGCCCTAGCGACTTCACGGCTGGCGGCAGCCCCCGCAAAGCAGCGTGCGCCTTTACAGAGGTAGACCTAAGCGAGCCTCGTTCGTACTCATGTAGCGCAAGTGCTGGCAAAACTGCGCAAATCCCAAAAACCAGATACCGAAGTTTAAACATTAGCCACCACCGTGCGATCGAACTAAGTAACGTTGGTAATCGCTTGGTGTACTTATCGCCTAATTTGGAAGATCAGCGAGCAAGGATGAGGCTATATAGCGTGTTTTATGAGGTATCCGGCTATATGGCTTATGGCGCTTGCCAATCCAGCGCGTAGATCTCATCAAAATTGGAATCACGCTGGAAAAGAGGCGAACCATCTGGAGCAAGACCGGCCCAAGCACCGAAGGCGCCCGCGTTTCGCGGAAGATTTTTGAGGTTGACGATTCGGTCGAGCTTCCGGTCGCGAACGCGCACTCTGAAGAACGCCGGATCATCACCGCCCGTATTAAAGTATACGTACGCACTGTCACGGGACCAGCTCGGATATTCGAAATGTGCTTGGGTCAATTCCGTCCACTTTTGGGATTTGAAATCAAAGACCAGAAGCGACTTTACACTGTTTGAAAGAGCTGCAATATAACGCCCGTCCGGGGACCAGCGGGGGGACCAAAGTCCTTCAGAACGCGGTAGGGTCGAGACCTGTTGCGTGTCCAAATTCAGTACGTGGATGGCGAGTTTGCTGCCAGGGTGAACTTGGCCGAACGCGACTGAATTTCCGTCCGCTGACCAGGTAGGGTCATAGGCGGGGCCGTCTTCCGCTTTGGTAAGCTGCTGCGGCAGCCCGTAATCTGCTTGCATAACAAATATGCTCCATGGCTTGCCGGGATAGTGACCCATAAAAGCGATACGCTTTCCATCCGGCGACCATCGAGGAAGGCTGGCCTGCATCGGCGCAACACTGAGCTGACGCTCCTGTTCGCCTGTGGCGGTGCTCCGCCATAATGTGGCGTCCGGGTCAGAAACGTATGCGACCCACTTTCCGTCTCGTGAGAAGTCGAGCCCCTCCGCGGAAATGCCGGAGAGAAAAGGAACGAACTCCTTCGATTTCGAGTCATAACGAACGATGTCGCTGCGCTGCTGACGTTCGTCGACAAAAAGTTTCTTGCCCTCTGCGCTCGGAATCGCCCATTCGCTGCTCATGGGCCCAGGAGTCAACTGCACAGGCTGACTCTTGGTTTGCAAAAGCCCAACCCTCTCCCGAACAGCCCAAATTGTATCTATGCCGTTGTTCTCCACGCCGAAAACGAAATACCGCCCGTCGCGGGTCCAATTGCCGAAAAACTGCGGCTCGCGCCAACCCGGAAACAATGCATGCAAGCGGCTTCCGTCGGCCGATACTTCCCACAAGCTGTAGCCATTCCATACGCCATTTGCAAATTTAGAGCTCGGTTCACGTTTCAGCGTGAAGCGAATGCTCTTCCCATCTGGCGACCAGCGGATGTAGTCGGGAGTCCCAGATATCGCCGCTAACTTCCGTGGCTCCGTTCCATCGCTGCGAGCGACTTCGAGCTTGTTCTCTGTGCCGTAAACTAACCGCTCACCATCGGGAGACCACGCTGCGCTCACGGCGACAAGATCTCCCAAACGGCGCGTAGACCCTCCCAGAACCGGCACCGTCCAAAGCGCGAGGTGCCCGGAAGGTGCACGTTCCTCACCTCTTCCGATCAGAAGCTCTGATCCATCTCGCGAGATGTCCAGCAGCGAAGCATTGTGCAGTTGTATAGGAAGTGGAATGGGCTCGCCGCCGTTTTCCGAGATCTGGTACCACTGGGAAGCACTGCTGAAGTAAAGCCGCGACCCGTAGCTGAGCAGGGGGCGCTTTGCTTGTCGATCATTAGTGAGCCGGGTGGTACCCAGAACGCTCGGCGGCGCTGGTGGGCGGAAAAACAGAAAGGCTCCCATGGCAGCAATGAGAACGGCCGTGCCCGCGGCAAAAAGCCACCCTCTATGAAGCCGCCGACGCACCGTGACGGGGCCCCATACCGCGGTCGAAGATGTGGAATGGGAATCGGAACCACGCTTGAGGCGCTTCAAATCCGCACGCAAATCGGCAGCACTCTGATACCGGGTATCCAGATCCTTCTCCAAAGCCTTTTCGATAATGCGTCCGAGTTCAATTGGCAGTTCCGGGTTCAATTGAACGGCCGGCTGCGGCGTGTCGAAGATAACAGATTCGGTGACCGTGGTCGTACCCGTTCCCCGGAACGGCCGTATTCCAGTCGCCATTTCGTAGAGCACCACGCCTAGACTGAAGAGATCGCTCCGCGCATCGAGCTCCTCGCCCCGGGCCTGCTCCGGAGACATATATGCCGGCGTCCCCACTGTACTGCCAGCGTGAGTCTGCACGGCTGTAAGAGTATTTTGTGAAGCAGTTGCTGCCGCGGCTGCTACGGCTTTCCGCTCACGCTGCAATTTTGCCAAGCCGAAATCGAGAATCTTCGCCGGCCCCCCGTCTGTGATAAACAGGTTCGCGGGTTTCAAATCCCGATGCACAATACAGTGTGCATGTGCCGCATTCAGTCCATCCGCGATCTGGATGCCCCACTCAAGCAAGGTATGCGTCGGAACTGGCTTCCCATGAATTCGGGGCTTCAGGGTTGTGCCTTCCAGCAACTCCATGACAATATATGGAGCGCCGTCAAAGTCTCCGATTTCGTGGACGGTGCAGATATTAGGATGATTAATCGCGGCTGCAGCCCGCGCTTCGTGCTCGAATCGCTCCACTGCTACGCGGTCGCGGGTCAGGTCCTCGGGAAGAAACTTCAGGGCAACTTCACGTTTCAGCTTCAGATCTTCGGCACGGTAGACCACGCCCATGGCACCCCCGCCGAGCTTCTCGATGACGCGATAGTGCGCAACGATCTGGTTCAACACCGCAGTTTGTAAAAGTTATTTCAGGTTACCGCAGAAACTTAGCATCAGAGCTATGCCTTCTCAAGGCGCTTCCCAATCCAGCGCATAGATTTCGTCGAAACCGGCATCGCGAGTGAGAACCGGCGAGTTTTGCGGCCCCAGTCCAGCCCAGGGCCCGAATGCACCCATTTTCCGCGGCATGTCTGCCAGACTGACTATGCGCTCCATCTTCCGATCACGCAGACGGATGCTAAAGAACGCAGCGTCTTTGCCTAGAGTATCGAAATAGATGTGTTTACTATCGCGAGACCATGCTGGATAGCCAAAGCTCGCTTTGGCCAATTCCGTCCATTTCTGCGATCCGAAATCAAACACGAGAAGGGTTCGTGTGTCGGCCGAGAGCGCCGCAATATAACGCCCGTCCGGAGACCAGCGCGGCGACCATAGCCCGTCGGAGCCCGGCAACACGGAGATTCGACGGGTACTCAGATTGACCAATTCGATATCCAGTCTTGCTTTCGTTTGGAGCCGAGTACGCCCGAACGCAACCGATTCTCCGTCTGCTGACCAGGTCGGGTCGTAACTGTTCCTTCCGCCGTTGGTGACCTGCTCCGGCGGGCCGCCATCCGCCCGCATAATGAATATTTGTTGCGGTTTTCCGGGCTGATCAGCCATAAATGCAATCTGTTTTCCGTCCGGCGACCAGCGGGGCAGGTAGGCATACATGGGAGGAGTGGTGAGTTGAAGCCGTTGATTGCCGTCGAGTGCGCTCCGCCATAGCGTTCCTTCGGGATAACTAACGTACGTCACCCAGTTGCCGTCGCGTGAAAAATCGAGTCCCTCAGCGGAGATCCCGCTAAGAAACGGATTGAACGTTTTCGATTTCGTGTCGTACCTGACGATTTCGATGCGCGGCTGAATGCCTCCCACGAAAAGCCGCTTGCCGTCGGGCGTTGGAACTGGCCCATAAGTGTTCATGGGCCCGGTAGTTAACTGCATGGGCTTTTCGCTGACCCTTTGGAAAAAGCTGACTTTCTCCCGCGTCGCCCAGATCGTGCTTATGCCGTTTTTTGTCGCTTGAAACACGAAATACGTCCCGTCGCGCGTCCAATTCCCGCAACATTGCGCGTCAGTCCAGGCAGGGAATAAGCGGTGCAGATGACTTCCGTCCGCCGATATCTCCCATAAGCTGGCCGCAGCCAGTTGGATACCCGAATATCTCGAGACCAGATAGGATTCTCGCCCCAGCGTAAAGCGAATCCGTTGTCCGTCCGGCGACCAGCGCGGGAAATAAGGCGTGCCCGCGGGTGCGGCCAGCTTGCGGACGTCCGTTCCATCACTCCGGGCAATACTGATCTCGTCCGGCCTGGTGAAAACCAGGCGCTGGCCGTCCGGCGACAAGGCTGCATCCGATGCGACGAGATTACCCAGCCGACGCGCGGAGCCGCCGAGCACAGGTGCAATCCAAAGGCTCGGTTGATCGAAATCGTGTGGACTCTGTCCAGCGACTGGGCCTTGGTCACTTCCAACCAGAAGGTCTGAACCATCGGAAGAGATGTCGAGCACAGTGACATTGTTCAATTCCATCGGCACTGGAAACGACTCGCCACCTCGGATCGATGCTTGATATGGGCGAGGCGCGATGTAGCTTCCAGTATTGAAATAAAGCCGGGAACCATCGCTTAGAAATGGGACGAATTTTGCCAATCGATCACTAGTGATCTGGGTCGGTGTTAGAACGCGTGGGGGTGGAACTGGACGCGTCAGCAAGAAGGCCGTGGCTGCAACAATCAGAAATCCGGCAGCAGCGAATAGCCATCCTATTCTGCGCTTTGGCCGCGCCACACGCGGAGGATGCGACAGATCGAAGTCGGTCGTCGTAATCAGCTGACCGGAGTCCATGGTGCGCCTCAGCCGCTTCAAATCCCCGCGCAAATCGGCCGCACTTTGATACCGCGTATCCGGATCTTTCTCCAGAGCCTTAGTGATAATGTGTCCAAGTTCCGCCGGTAATTCCGGATTTAGCTGAACGACCGGCAGAGGTGAATCTCTTAGTAAAGAGGCAACGATGGTTGCCGTGCTGCTTCCTTGGAACGGCAGTTTCCCGGTTGCCATTTCATAAAGCACCACACCCAAACTAAAAAGATCGGTGCGCGCATCGAGATCCTCACCGCATGCCTGCTCGGGAGACATATAAGCTGGCGTTCCCATCGTGCTGCCCGGGTCGGTCTGCACGGCCGTCATCGTCGCTTCCGAACCTCCTGCAACCGCACTTCTTCGTTTCGAGCGCAGCTTCGCTAACCCAAAATCGAGAATTTTCGCCTGCCCCGAGTTCGTGATGAATAGGTTTGCCGGTTTGATGTCCCGATGCACAATACCGTTTGCGTGCGCGGCGTCCAGTGCTTCGGTGATCTGGACCATCCAAACCAGAATCTCGGTCACCGGGATGGGGCGCCCGTGGATGTGGTGCTTCAACGTCTGACCTTCAAGCAGTTCCATGGCGAGAAACGGACTGCCGTTGAACTCTCCGACTTCATACACGGTGCAGATATTGGGATGGTTGATTGCAGCCGCGGCCCGCGCCTCACGCTCGAAGCGCTCTAACGCTATGGCGTCGCGCGTTGATTCTGCGGGCAGAAACTTCAGTGCGACATCTCGCCCGAGTTTCAGGTCTACAGCTCGGTAAACGATACCCATACCACCGCCGCCCAATTTTTGGGTGATACGGTAGTGCGAAACGGTCTGGTTCAACACTGTCGGTCGAGGGTCAAGTCCAAGTTAACGCAACGTGCAATTACTTCGGACTCGGTTGTGCGGTCGTGGGCGTCTCCGGGGACATTGCATTGGGCGTATTTCGGCGGGCCTTATCTGCAGCCCGATTTTTTGCCGCCCAATCGTCTTCAGTTGCGGCATTCCCCACTGCGTTTTTCTGAATATCTTTGGAAACGTCCTCTTTTACTGCGTGATCCGCTTGCTTGGTTGTGCTTTTCGTTCCATCACCCAATTGAATGACTTTGACTGTTACTTTCCGTTTGCCAAATTTGAGGCAGGCCGCTTCGTCGGGTAGGAAGATGTCCAGCTTTCGTCCTTGTATCTTGCCCCCTGTGTCCGCCACAACGTATTCTCCCGAATAACGCCCCGCTCGCGTGACTTTGATTCGCGTACCGAGTGGCAATATGTCTGGATCGGCAGCCACGACGTGCCGATGCGTATATTCACCGGAAGCGGTCACGCCCTGCTGTGCATAGGCAGTGGCGGTGTATGGCCCGTCGGTCCTTTGGTCTGCGGAAGCGGGTAAACTACTGAAGAGCAATACTATTGTCCCGATGAAGCACGCTGAACCTTTCGCCATCTGCTAGTAACCCTCTGTCTCAGCTTAGACGCGAACCATACTGAACAGTAATCATTTGAAACCGGAGTAGTACTAACCCTGAAGCATGGCGTAATGACTCCGCGGCCAAACGAATTCACTAGATAATTGGTTAGATTCGACGATAAGGAAGTTGGCGCGGTAGCCAAGTGGAAAAGGCCGAGGTCGGCAAAACCTTGTCCGGCTGTTCGATTCAGCCCCGCGCCTCCAACTTCTTACCCTATAATCCACATTCACGCGAACGAATCCTAAGTCCTGTTCCTGGCGAGCATCAGATCTAATGTTGAGAGTGGGGTGAACTTTGCATCTATTAGCGCTCCTTGTGCTCGCATTTTCGAATCAGGCCGGCCACAGCGGTAAATCCGCTGATGCCGTGTATGCACCTTTGTGGCTGTACCAGGGCACTTGGCAGGTCACGCGAAAAAGCGCTGAAAAAAGCGCTAGGCCTGAGCA
>JBJMGM010000071.1:0-10376 GCA_045807905.1 Bryobacteraceae bacterium
AATCGGAGGCCGGTGTTCTTCCGGATACGAAAATCCTGACGGAGATGGGGAAGTACAACGAACAACTGGTGAAGGCGGGCGTCATGCTCGCGGCCGACGGGTTGCAACCAACCTCCAAAGGCAAACGCGGATCGGGGAGATAGACCGAACGCCGAGATTGGTGTCGCCGGCACACTCGCGCAAGTCACAACGGCGTTCCGCTTTGAAGGGCTGAACGTTGAAGATTGTCACGTTCAACATCAATAACGTCAACAAGCGGCTGCAAAACCTCGTGGCTTGGCTCGCCAAAACCAATCCCGATATCGTTTCTCTGCTGGAACTCAAGTCCGAGCAGAACGCATTTCCCGCGCAGACCTTCGAGCCCTCGGCTATCGTGCAGTCTGGCAAGGCGAGCGTTCCTGGAATGGCGTGGCGATCCTCGCGCGAGACAGCGATCCGGTGCTGACCCGCGCAAGCCCACGACCCTTAAAGAGATTCGGTCCTGCAATGGTCATTCTGGCCAGTATCGCCAGCCACTCGAAACGCATTCAGAGTCTGCACCAGAACCGATCTACGTAGGCCACCGTAGCCGCGACAGTTGGTGGGAGCGAGCCTTTGGCATCGACCTCGACAGACTTATTCGCGCGGCTGAAGGTATCGACGTATGAGTTCTCCGCATCATTAGCTCTCTCGATTAACTTTCTGTTGAATAAGTGTAACGTTTTTGATAGGTTGTCAACTAGATTTTGGAGGGGTTTGGTTGACAAATATTACTGGTAAAACGTATGCGCTGACTGCCATTACGCCAATGAAGCCGTGGAAGACGATTTTTCTACGAATTTTCATTTGGTGCTTAAGTCATTTCAAGACGCTGAATAACGATTTAATCCACTTATCTTTTATTCATTTTGCCCGTTGGGTCATCATCACGAAGGATCAATTTCCGTACCTGGGCGGCAGCCAGGAACGTGAGCAATTGGAACATGACTACGTGCTGTTCTTCAGCAATTTCAACGGTACCTGGAACCAATACATCGACGCGTTTTCGAGCGTCTTAGCCATTGGGCTGAACCTCTTCTGGCACTGGAGTGATAAGTATCCCGGCGCAGTGCCCATCACGCCCTTCAAAAACTACATTCAACGTGTTCAATTTGAGACAGATCATTACTACAGCGCCTACCCGCACGCCGCCACCAATGACGTGAAGGCCGCCCACCGCGTGCAAGCCGCAGTTGATGCGTTCGCTCAAGGAAGCAGCGGGCTCACCGCTGAGCAGTTTTCCAAAGCTTATTTGCAATTTGTACTGAAAGTGCAATGCGATTTGGGAAGCACCGGCGTGGCCCCAGTGGGCGTGTAGTCAAAAGGAGAGAGAGCTGATGGCAAGCAAAAGCGGTAGTGTCTACGGTCTTACTATTCTTTCGCCGATTATTGACGATCCTCATGCGTCTATTTCGCACGATTTGCAGCTTCGCATGTATTTGGGCGCCCTCAAACGCGATGAGCGCAGCCCGTTTGCCAAAGTGACGAGTACCCATGTTGCGCGTCTCGCCGTGATGAACGACGTAGTGTTCGTTGGCAGTCCGTCAAAAGAGCAACACCTCAAATCGCAATACTTGGTATTTGAATCGAACTTCGATGGCGATCTTGATCCTTACCTCCAGACGATGGCTACTCAGATCCCCGAACACGTAGAGGCCGTCTGGAGTCACTGCGTGGGCTATCCGGGAACGAAAAACGTGGAAGCCTTCCAGGCTTACATGAAGAAGTGCGAACTCGACAGCACGTTTTACTTCGCGGATGTGAACGATAAAACGGTAGACCAAGCCCTGCGGGCCCTGCAGACGCAGGCGGCGGTTGCGGCCTTCGTTGAACGCAATCAGGGTAAGCCCGCGGCAGAGATACAGCAGGCATTTGCAGTGTTGCTCGACTTCTTGAAAAACGTCCCGGCTCCTGTGCCTGGCAGCGGTTTGGCGGGTCTGCAGGCATATCAGACGCCGATTATTCGGGGAACAATCCATCATGAGTAGGTTGAACGAAACCGATTTGCAAGGATTTGTGTTGCGTGGCTACAATCTGCCGATCGGGCGCTACGTCTTTCTGGAAGTACTGAACGCGGAAGAGGCGAGACAATTTGTAGATCAGCTTTTACCGTTTGTCACTACCGGCGAACGCTGGGACGACGGTAAGCCGCAAGCGACGATCAACATAGCCTTTGCGCATAAGGCGCTCACGCTGATGGAGCTGCCAGATGCCTCGCTGTTGAGCTTCCCGGTGGAGTTTTTGCAAGGCATGAAGGCACGCGGGGCTGTGCTGGGCGACACCGGCCGCAACGCGCCCGAAAACTGGGACGAGATCTGGCGCGAAGAGCGAGTCCATGTTTGGCTGGCGATTAATGCGCAATCGCCGGAGGCTTTAGACAGTGCCGCGGATCAGATTCAGCAACTCATTAGCGCCACCGGCGGCGTACGCATTGTGGGACAGCAAGACGCGATCGCGATTAAGAAAGACGGCAAGTTCTGCACCCAAGAGCATTTCGGTTATACGGATGGCTTCGGCAATCCGGATTATCTTGGATTCGAGCGAAAGTCACAGCCGGGGCAGGGCAAGCTCATGAAGGATGGCTCATGGCAGCCTCTTGCAACTGGCGAATTGCTGCTGGGCTATGCCGACGAGGGGGGCGAACTGCCGCCGGCACCACTCCCTCATTTATTGGCGAACAACGGAACGTTTATGGTGTACCGGAAGTTGCATCAGAATGTGGGTGCGTTTCGGCAGTATCTAGACGAAAAAGGGAGCGCTTATCCCGGCGGAAAAGAGAAATTAGCTTCCAAATTTGTGGGACGCTGGCGCGATGGTACGCCGACCATGCTCTCGCCAGACAAAGAAGACCCAGCGCTCGTGCAGGATGGCAACCGCAGCACGAACTTTACATATGGCAAAGACCCCACGGGGGCACGCTGTCCGCTGGGAGCCCATTTGCGGCGCGTGAACCCTCGCGACGCATTTGGTTTTCAAACTGGACTCGTCAACCGGCGGCGCATTACACGGCGCGGTCTGACCTATGGCACGTACGTGCCCGAAGGCCAGCCGGTGGATGACAACGAAGACCGCGGCGTGGCCTTTATGGCGCTGAACGCGAGCTTCGCGCGGCAATTTGAATTTATTCAACAGCAATGGATTGAGTACGGTAACGACTCACACCAGGGAAACGACAGAGATCTTTTGCTAGGAAATCATAGCGCGAGTCCGAACGGAAGTAAGTTTGTTGTGCAGGGTTCGGAAGACCCCAAGAATCCGCCGTTCATTTGCGGCGGTCTGACAAACTTTGTTGAACTGCGAGGCGGCGATTATTTTTTCATCCCCAGTATGACCGCGCTCAAGATGATCTCCACAGGAACGGTCGATCCGCGTTAACGGAAGTTGGAACCAAGGAATCGCATGTCACTCATAGAAGATCTGAAAAACCAGTTGCAGCGTGTCCAGGCCGATGGCGCCGCCGCCCTGCATGCGGCCGAAATGAATATCGGCGCATTTGTGGACCACATGAAGCAACACACGCTGCAATACCCGGAACCGGTGTTTGCGGTGCTTCGGCAGGTAAAGCCGATTATAATTTTGAAAAACACCGCCATTGTGACGCGCTTTGCCGACGTACAGGAAGTGCTATCCCGCGATGACGTCTTCCATGTCACCTATGGCGAAAAAATGCGTGTCATCACAGGTGGCAATGACTTTTTTCTGGGCATGCAGAATTCGGCCGCCTATGAACGCGACGTGGCGAACATGCGATCCGTGATGCGACGCGATGATGTTCCAAAGCACATAGTGCCCTTCGTAGCCAAAACGGCGGAGGAGTGTGTGGCCGCCGCTACGGATGGGAAGTTGAACGTAGCGACGCATTTGGGACGAGCCGTTCCCGCTAAGTGGGTATCGAGTTATTTCGGCTGCGTGCCGCCGTCTGAGCAGGATCTGGTGGATTGGGGAACGACGATCTTTCAATTCTTGTTCACCGATCTGAATAACGACCCAGCCGTTGGCGCTGCTGCTCGAGCAGCTGCTAAGAAGGCATGCGACTGGCTCGATGAATCCATCGCCCAGCGCAAAGCGAATCCCGGCAATACAGCGGATGACGTCCTGGGCCGCTGTCTCAAGCTACAAGCCGCGGGATCGCCCGGCATGGATGACCTGGGCATTCGGAACAACCTCATTGGTTTGATCACCGGCGCTATTCCGACCACGGCGAAGTGTTGCGCTCAATCGTTAGATGAATTATTGAAACGGCCGGCTGAGCTGGCGAAGGCACAAGAAGCGGCCCGCGCGGGCGATGACGCTTTATTTGCGCGTTATGTGTTCGAGGCCTTGCGTTTCAATCCGAATAACCCTGGCGTCTTTCGTATCGCGGCAGAGGACTATGTAGTGGCCAGAGATTCGGCCCACGCGACTCTCATTCCGAAGGGCACGAATGTCCTGGCCTCTACCCAATCGGCCATGTTCGACGAACGCTTTGTGGATTCTCCCAATGAATTCCGGGTAGATCGGCCGGAATACGCAGCCATGCTGTGGGGTTACGGTTTACACACTTGTTTCGGACAGTTCATCAACCGCGTGCAGATTCCAGGAGTTCTTAGGCCATTGCTGTGCCGGACAAATTTGCGGCGTGCCGCAGGCGAAGTGGGCCAATTGGGCTATACAGGCCCGTTTCCCACTAGACTAAGCGTTGAGTTCGATGTCACTGCCCGCGCAACGGTCAGTGCCGGATAACGAAGACGTCACTGATTGACCCGAGGGTTCTGGTGCAAACCTGCTACAGCGTGCGATCGGAGCTTGACAATACTAAGCTGTTTCAACGGCGCAGAGATCACATCTAGTCCCTACCGAAACGCTTCGCCCAGTTTTAATACCGCGAAATTCTGTCTTCCTATACCGTCCGATTCCGACTAGTTTGCGTGTCCGGGAATCCCGTATGGCCCGAATATTGAAATTGACTGAATGACGACTGTTTATGAGCGGGTCGTTGGGCTGCGACAATCAGGGAAAAGATGCCGAGAATGCTCGATCCCTTTCAGTTCATGCTGGTCGCGGTTGCCGGCTGGATGAACCAACGCCAACAGCAGACCATTGAGTACCTGCGCGAGGAGAATCGGGTTCTACGGGAGCAACTCGGTGATCGTCGAGTGCGCTTCAATGATGACCAGCGTCGACGCTTAGCCGCCCGAGCCAAAGGGTTGGGGCGCAAGCTTCTGGCCGAAGTCGCCACCCTGGTCACACCGGATACCTTGTTGGTTTGGCACGGCAAGCTGATCGCACGGAAGTACGATGGCCATAACAAGCGCAAACCAGGACGCCCACGCACTGGCGAAGAAATTGGGACTCTGGTGGTTCGCATGGCGAAGGAGAACCGCGCTTGGGGTTATCGGCGCATTCAGGGTGCGATATCCAATCTGGGACACAAACTAGTCCGCAGCACAATCGCTGATGTTCTCCGCCGGCACGGGATTGAACCGGCGCCGGAGCGGAGCCGGAAAACAACTTGGAAGGAGTTTCTGACACGACACTGGGAACTGATCGTAGCCGCGGATTTCTTCACCGTGGAGGTCTGGACCGCCAGAGGGTTGAAGCGCTTTCTCGTCCTGTTCTTCATTGATCTGTCTACGCGGAAAGTGGAAATCGCTGGCATAGCATCCAGCGCGAATGGATTGTGGATGAGTCAGATTGGAAGAAATGTCACCGATGCGATGGACGGAATTCTAACTGGCAAACGCTATCTGATCCATGATCGCGATCCGCTGTTCACGGCAGAGTTTCAGGAAATTCTTGCGGGTGTGGGCATAACATCAGTGAAGCTCCCGCCGCAGTCACCGAACCTGAACGCTTACGCAGAAAGATTTGTGCGCTCAGTCAAAGAGTCGTGCTTAGAACGCTTGATTCTATTCGGAGAGAACTCATTGCGCACCGCGGCTCGCGAGTTCGTAGCGCATTATCTGAGAGAGCGCCACCACCAAGGCCTGGGCAACCGGCTGATCATTCAGGAGGCGAGCGAGGTGGATAACGAGGGAGCCATAGAATGTCACCAACGGTTGGGTGGGATGCTGAACTATTACTACCGCGCCGCCTGAGGCGATCTCGCTTCGATCACCGTGGACACGATCAATCGATCAGCGATCATAATAAAACCTGCACAGCCATTCTTGGATTGGCTTCATCAAGTGGATCCGACAAGCGCGCACCTCACGCTCGAAGATCTACAACGAGAGCCGACGATCTACTTGGTGCCGGAATGCGATACCGAGGATCAGGCCGTTGAGTATTTGGGGGAAAGCGCCGGAACCATTTTCGAGGAACACCTGGACGGATGGTACCGCGTGCCTACCGTCTGGCCTACGGAGAGAGATCTCGCGACATTCCAGCGCTGGTTTGAGTTTAGCTTTCATTCCATGATTGTGGATCTTTGCGACGATGTTCTGGAACACGAAGAACTGTAACCAGGACGAACGCCACCACGCATCACTCAACGCCGTTCACTTCCATATATCTGATTGATTGATCGGCTCGAATTTTCGGGCCAAACGGGGGCGAATGGGAGACCAGGGAGGATTTCATCAAGGACCTGCAAAATAAGACCAACAAATGGAAAAGCGGCAACATCAGCGACGTGCAGGTCGCGACCTTTGGCTCTAACACCGCAGTGTCCCGCTATAAATTCACCTATAACGCCGAACTTCGGGGCAAGCATCGGGCGCGTACGGTTATCTGCAGCGATACCTGGGTGAATGACTCCGGCACATGGAAAACGGCTTCGACCCACTGTTCGGTGGTTGAAGGCAAGTGACCCGACGACATTTAAGCCATTCTGCAAGTGAGCCAAAATGGCTGCCGCTAGGCCTGCGATCCTTTCGCGTGTTTGCTTTTCTTGAAGACGCCAATTTAACCGCAGAAAATGATCGGCTCTAACGAGCGCAACCAGCCTGCGGCCGATGGGCGTGATCAAGGGATAACATAGGCCGCCCCGTTACCAGTGTTTTTCAGGTATAAGGGTAGATACAACAACATTTTTGCGCGCCGCTCCACTGGAGGGATCGCGCCAGGAGGTTCGCATGCGCAGTTTTCACTGGGCGCTGGCAGGGCTTGCCGCGCTTTTACTTCTTCCCTCGCTCGTAGCGGCAGATACCGGCAGCCCTAACTTCACAGGAGCGTGGCAGATGGACGCCGCCAAGAGTCAGGTTCTAGATGGGCGACTCGTCACTCTAACGCTTGAGAGCGTGTCGAACAAACTCAAAATGGTCAGAGTCGTTAAAGGCAAAGACGGGAAGGAGGTGACGTCGCAGTTCGTCTGCGGAACTGGAGGAACTGAATGTGAGTACGATGAGGGCGGGCACAAGGCGAAAGTGTCGGTCTGGTATAACGGTCCTGCGCTTGTCGTCTTGAAGACTGAAGGGCTAAAAGAAGACGCGAGCGATGAGTGGACGATGAAACTTTCGCCCGATACGCACACGCTCACGGTAGCCTTGGAGCACATCGACCCGACCAGCAAGGAAGAAACGCTCGTCTTCAGCAAGCAGGCTTCGCACTAGCCGAAACCGGCTGGATTTTTATCCGAACTTACTACTCGTCTCGTAATGCCCGCATGGGATCGATTAGCGAGGCGCGGCGAGCGGGCACATAGGTCGCCAGCAACGTGACCATAATCAGCGTCAACGGTATTAGCAGAAAGATGACGACCGCCTCTTCCATAGTAGTCATGGCCGTTGAGCCACCGAACAGAAAACCCAAAAGCTTATGCGCCTGGACGCTTCCGACAACGCCTATCGCGATGCCGCTCACAGCGAGTACCAGGCCTTGCTTCAGAACCATTCGCGCTACTTTTGTGCGGTTCGCTCCGATGGCCATGCGAATTCCGATTTCGCGCGTGCGCCTGCTGACGGAATAGGACACTAGCCCGTACAGCCCAACCATCGCGAGCAGGAGTCCCATGAGGCCAAGGCTTCCGAGGCGGCTTCGATCGCATCAGGATCGCTGGCCAAAGATTTTTGCCCCGCATCGATCACTTTGTCGTACTGCTGAGCTTGCAAATACGCGGCTTGCAACTGGCTCCACGCCCAGCCCACGTTGCGGCTGTCTGGATATTTCTGAACGAACTCTTCCAGCATGGCCTGCTTCTTGCTGGCATCAGACTCTTTCTGAATCGAGGCGATCATACTGCCATCAGGCGTGTTCGGGTCGAACGCCTGGCCCATAGCCGGATAACACAGCGCGATCAGCAGCGCCGCCCTCTGCATTAGGCACTTCATATGTCCTCCTGTTTTAGGCGGCACTCTATCACAATTTGGAGTTGGATCTGCGAGAGCCAAACTTGAGCGCCACACCCGTCGAAAATCACGCGCTCGGCAATGGAATCATGCAGGAATGGGTGGCGTTAGTCCGACTTGGTAGCCCGTCGTCAGCGACAAGTGGCGCGATGCCAGGCTCATGGAAACACAGCAGCCTACGATCGGGCATGTTCAAACACTCCAAACTGTTCCCATCACCGCCGCAAAGTGCGGAGTCGAAAGGGCAACTGAGAAAAGAAACAACTCGCCTGCAAACCTAGCACGCATTTTCGATCAAAAATATGCAAGAAAAACACAGCCTCTTGGGCAGTCCAATTCGGCGTCTAGTATTGTCCTCTGCATGACCAAGCCAGAACACCTCGTTAAATCTCACGACTTCGCGTCACGATGTCAACCGGTGGCCCCGTCCCACTCGAGAGTCTTTTCGATGACGAAATCGATCTCGTGTTGCGTTAGCTCAGGAAACATTGGCAATGAGACGCACGAAGCGGCGTTTCGCTCAGAGTTTGATATCGGATCGGTGATGCGAGCCTGCTTGCCCCACGGATAGCCTTCCTGTTGATGAATGGCTATCGGGTAATGGCATTTGGCATCGATTCCGGTCGCGTTCAGGAATTTCAGTACTGCATCGCGATGCGCGGGCCGGCGGGTCTCAATGACGTAGAGGTGGAAGACGTGGCGGTAGCCGGGAACTTCGTACGGAAGAGTGAGGTTGCGCGCATCCTTGAGGCATGCCGAATATCGCGCCGCGCACCTCCGGCGGGAGTCGTTCCATTCATCGATGTGCTTCAGTTTCGCACTAAGAACACCCGCGTGGATATCGTCCAAGCGGCTGTTGTAACCCATGCTGTGACAGGACCGCTTATCGGAACCGTGGTTACGAAGTTTACGGATAGTGCGGTCCACTGCGGCGTTGTTGGTCACGACAGCGCCGCCGTCGCCGAAGGTACCCAGATTCTTCTGCGTGATAAAGCTGGTGCAAACAGCGTCGCTGAGTTCGCCGATTCTAAAACCGTCACCATGCGCTCCAATGGCCTGAGCGTTGTCCTCAATAATCAAAAGGTTGTGTTTATCGGCGATCTTGCGGATCGCCTTCATGTCCGCGCATTGGCCATATAGGTGGACCGGCACCAGTGCCTTCGTCTTTGGAGTGATGGCCGCTTCAATCCTGGACGGGTCAATGCAGTGCGTCCGCGGGTCGGAATCCACGAAAACCGCTGTCGCGTTTGCAATCCAGATGGCCTCAGCGGTCGCGAAGAATGTATTCGTCGTGGTTACGCATTCATCGCCAGGGCCGATTCCGAGGGCCAGGAATGTGAGCCACAAGGCATCCGTTCCATTGGCCACGCCCACTGCATATTTCATCCCGTGATAGTCTGCCAGTTCCTGCTCGAAGCGCTCGAGCATTGGACCCATCACATATTGGCCGCTCTCGAGAACCCGCTGGATGTTGCTATCAATCTCTGCTTTGATTGCGTGGTACTGCTTGACGTGACCATAGAACGGCACCTTCATGCACAGCCCTCCTTTCGGCGACAGACATTACTATACTTTCACCGGCTGGGGACCACCATAGCGCGCCGATGCTCGCAGCCGCCCAGAGTCACGGACCCGAGTACTGGAGAACCTGCAACGCCGGATTGAGCGCACCAACCCGAGGGAGATCCTTTACATGGCCAAGCGCAGCTGTGACCACAGCTGCAAGCATAGCCTCACATTTCCCTTTGCAGTAGCAGGAATATGCAAAGCAACACACAGCTGATTCGCCGCACAGCACCATCAGTTTGGTGCTTCCGAGCAGAGCTTTCGCATCCTGTGAGTGTGCCTGCAATCAGATGTGCCCGCTGAAAACAAACCGTTTATCTCAGGCTGTTCACGAATGGGTTGCATGTTCGAATTCGGATCGGGGACCCAAACCGCTTTTCGAACATCACAGGTACCGGAGAGCGCTGCCAATCAGCTAAAAGGATGTAGATCCAATCAGATGCACGGTGCAACGGAGCCCGCATCTGCTGTTCACTTATTTACCAACCTATTTAACACCAGGAAGTGCGCAGCTGCCGAATATCC
>JBJMGM010000072.1:0-9534 GCA_045807905.1 Bryobacteraceae bacterium
CATTCAGAAAAGTATGATTCGGGCCTTCACGCGAGAAGGCGGACGTGCCGATTATTATGCGAAATGCACCTTGACGAAGGAGCTGCTGAACTCGTTCCACCGTTCGCACGCCGCCACCGACGCGCACAGTTGCACGGTTCGCGAGATGTGCCACGATTGCGTCGTTTGCGCCTTTCCCCATTGCGGCGTCAAGATCGACGACCTGAATTTGCGCAAAACCGGCGAACGTGGCGAGCATCTCGTCGGGCGATTTCGCTTCCAACACCTTGTCGCGGCCTTGGACAAGCTGGACTACTTTCCCCTCCATTAGATCGATGCAGGGGATGATCACGCTCAGGGCCTCACATAAACGTTTGCTGAAGTAAGCGCGCGCTTTAAATCCGCCACGGTGTACTTGCCATAGTGAAAAATAGAAGCGGCCAATGCTGCGTCCGCCCTGCCGTCGGTGAGGACGGCAACAAAATCTTCAGGCCTGCCGGCGCCTCCGGAGGCGATCACGGGAACCGTGGTTGCGTCGGCAATGCTTCTCGTCAAATCACAATCAAAGCCCGCCTGCACACCATCAGTGTCCATACAAGTGATTAAGATCTCGCCAGCGCCAAGGGACTCGCCGCGTTGCGACCATTCGACAGCATCGATTCCCTCGTCATGCCGTCCACCCATTGTGTAAACATTCCATTTGTTGCCGCTCGACTTGTCTTCAGGTGTACGTCGCGCATCGACCGCCAGTACGGTAGCTTGTGCGCCGAATTCTTCACTGAGCTCTCGGATCAGCTCAGGGCGATGCACAGCCGCAGTATTCACGGTTACCTTGTCGGCCCCGGAGAGAATAACCTTGCGCGCGTCGGCGACAGTACGAATGCCACCCCCTACTGTCAAGGGAATGAAGACCTTGCGCGCTGTCTTCGCGACGACCTCGACGAGAATGTCGCGCGCATCGCTCGACGCACTAATGTCGAGGAACACGAGCTCGTCCGCACCCTGCGAGTTGTAGCGCTCTGCCAACTCAACGGGATCACCTGCGTCGCGTAAGGCCAGAAAATTCACGCCCTTGACCACGCGACCTCCTGTGACGTCCAGGCAAGCGATGATCCGCTTCGCGAGCATTACAAATCAAGAAAATTTTTCATAATGCGCAGCCCGCTTGCCCCCGACTTCTCAGGATGAAACTGCACACCGTAAATATTGCCCTGTTCCAAAATCGCCGTATAAGGGTGAATGTACGTGCACGTAGCCGCGGTCGCGCTGATCACAGGCGCGTAATAGCTGTGCGCAAAATAAGTGAACGTTCCGTCGCCGAGCCCTTTCAGCAGAACGCACGATTTTGTTTGAGACAAAGAGTTCCAGCCCATGTGAGGAATCCGCAGGCCGCCCGTGAAGCGCTTCACCGAACCTTGAAAAATACCGAGTCCTTTAGCTCCGGGCGATTCTTCGCTCTCGTCAAACAGACATTGCAGTCCAACGCAAATGCCCAAAAAGGGGACTCCTGCACGCAGACGGCCCACCAGCGCCTCACGCAGGCCGAGTTGGTCGAGCCGCCGCATCATGTGCCCGAAATGTCCAACACCAGGAAGAATCAGCTTTTCAGCGGCGCATACAGTTCGCCGCTCACACGAGGTTATGTATTGTGCGCCCAGCTCGTCCAAAGTGTTTTGCACGGAGCGCAGGTTGCCTGCCCCGTAATTGACAATCGCAGTCATAACAAACCCTTGGTGGAAGGAAGCTGATCTTTCAAGCGCTCATCTGTAGAGCATGCGTAGCGCATAGCGCGCGCGAAGCACTTGAAAATTGCTTCGACCTTGTGATGATTCGAACGGCCATAAACGACCTTTGCGTGCAGATTTGCCCCAGCGTGGTTCGTGAATCCGGCGAAAAAGTCTTCGAGCAATTCGGTTTGCAAGTCGCCGACGTGTACGACGTTCACCTGGTGATCGCAGACCAGCGCCGGACGGCCTCCCAAGTCGACAGCGACTACAGCGAGCGATTCATCCATGGGCTGCACAAAATATCCCGCGCGATTGATTCCCCGTCGATCGCCTAATGCCTTCGTGAATAGGTCGCCCAACACGATGCCCGTGTCTTCTACGGTATGGTGCTGGTCGACATCGAGATCGCCGCGTGCTGTGAGGTCAAGATCAAACGCGCCATGCTTACTGAATAGCTCGAGCATGTGATCCAGGAACCGAATTCCCGTCGAGATTTGATACACGCCGGTGCCGTCGATGCGCAGCGATCCCGTGATCTGCGTCTCTTTTGTATTGCGCTCGATTGCCACCGCTCTCATTCACCCTCTGGCAGCTCCATTCACGAGCGCTTCGAGTTCATTAATGTCTTCGAGAACAGTGAATGCGCCTGAGCCTCGCAGCGTTTCAGCAATCTCGGAGTGCCGCGGATTATGCCGGGTCGAGACTCCAATGAACGGAACACCTGCTGCTTGCGCGCTGCGCGCATCGTCGACTGTGTCGCCCAGATACCACAGGCTCTTGTCTGGATGCGCACGGATGATGAGGTGCAAACCATCTGGGGCGGGCTTCGGATTCGAGACCGATTCATCGGTAACCAGCGGATCGAACCGGATGGCGCCAGCGTACCGCTGCAGCGTTACATCAGCTTCGTATTTGGCGCGGCCAGTAAAGATTGCAAGTGAAAAGCGCTCTGCCAAACGCTCTAAGAATCCAGTGGCCGGCATCCAGCTTTCACGGCGTATGAGCCCATCACCGTTTTCCCCTAAGAAAATTTGATTGAAATACTCGACGACATCCGCATACTCCACGTCTTTACCGAGATCGGTGATGAGGCGATGCGAGAGCAGCCAGTCATTGTTCCAACCGCCGGCAGTTTTGAAATCCTGAATGACATCGTGCGAAACGAGCTGGCCAGTGAAGTGCCGCACAGTTTCTCGAATGGCTTCCCGATAGGAGTCCATCACCTCGACGAGTACCCCATCCATGTCGAAGACGATGACGTCGGGAGCTTTGCGCGCTGCTACCAAATCTGCTCCAGTTCGTCCAAGAATTGTTGCACCTGGTCGCGCGTTCCGACCGTGACACGAAGGCAACCGGGAAGGTCATGGCTGCGGTCGCGGATCAGTATCCCGCGACTTCGCAGCTCATCACAAATTTCGCTCGTGCGTGCCCCCGCTTGAAACAGCACGAAATTCCCTTGACTCTCGACATAGGAGATCTTTAGTCTCTCAAGACCTACGTAGAGCAGTTCGCGAGCAGTGAGTACTTCGAGAACATAGTCCTCAACAAATTTCTGATCCTTCACGGCAATGCGCGCGGCCATGGCAGCCAGCGAAGTTACGCTATAGGGTGATTGCGCTTTGCGCACATACGCCATATTTGACCCCTGAGAGAAGAGGCATCCGCAACGCATAGCAGCCAGGCCGTAAATTTTAGAAAATGTTCGGCTGACAAATAGATTCGGATGGGCGTTGATGAGAGACAGGACAGTGATGCCGCTGAACTCGTAATATGCCTCATCGACCAGCACGGCGGCATTTACGGCCTTTGCAAGAATTCGCCCGATCGCATTCCTGTCAGTTCCGGTACCAGTCGGATTACAAGGATTGCTAATGAGTACGGCGCGCGTGGCAGGCGTGATTCGGTCGAGTAGCTCTTCGAGCGGGAACTCCAGAGTTCCGGGGCGGTACTCTATTTCGTCAATCTTGGCACCGGCGAGCTGGCTATAGAACCTGTACATCGCGTATGACGGCCGAAGCATCAACACCTCGTCACCATCACCGACGTAAGTGTTGACGAGAAGTTGTATTGCCTCATCAGTGCCGTTCGTAAGCGTCAGTTCGTCAGTCCCGACCGAGAAATGGACAGCCAGATCCTCCAGAGCATGCTCGTATTCGGGGTAAGTCGCAAGGTCAGCCGCTGTTACATACCGCTTTATGAAGTCGAGTACGTGCGCCGGAGCACCGACTGTATTCTCGTTGAAGTCGAGACGTAATTTATTTCGGCGGCCGTTCGTGGGCGGGTGGTATGCATCCATCTGCAACACGGCATGGCGCGGGATAAGCGCTGGCTGTGGCGATTCCGACTGCACTTCTGCGTACGGTTTCACTGAATTACTGGACAGATCGAACCTCCACCGCGCGGGCGTGCGCCTCAAGACCTTCCGCTCGAGCGAGCGTTTTGATAACTGGAGCGAGTTCTTCTAATGCTGAAGACGAAAGTTGTTGAATGGCAATAAGCTTGACAAAATCGGTAGCCGAAAGACCGCCACGTAGTCTTGCCCCGCCGAGGGTTGGCAAGACGTGGCTGGGACCTGCCGCGTAATCCGCCGCAGACTCCGGTGAGCTGTGGCCCAGCAAAACCGTCCCGGCATTTTTAATTTGCGGAAGCAGAGATGGATCGTGTAGGCTCAAATGCTCCGGTGCCCACAGATTCGCAAGCAGGACGGCGACATTCATATCCGGAACCAAATATATACGTCCATTCTTGCTGATTGATGGACCTGCGATGTCCCGAGTTGGCAGTGTCCGGAGTTGATTTTCGAGCTCCTCACCAACGGCTTTTGCAAGGTTTTCCGAACAGGTGACGAAAACTGCGCTAGCCTCAGTATCGTGCTCGGCTTGTGCAAGCATGTCGGCGGCGATAACGCTTGCATCGCCGGAGGCAGCCAAAATCATGATCTCCGTCGGCCCAGCGACGAAATCAATTCCAACCTCACCCGCCAGCAGCTTCTTTGCTGTGGCCACGTAAGCGTTTCCTGGCCCGACGATACGGTCCACGCGCGCTATTGTTGGCGTCCCAAAGGCCATTGCGGCAATCGCTTGTGCGCCGCCCACCCGATAGACTTCTTTGATACCCAGTAAGTGCGCGCAACCGAGGATTTCGGTCGAAGGTTTCGGCGACGCAATACAAACACGGGAAACTCCCGCAGCTTGCGCGAGCACTGCCGTCATCAACAACGTCGAGACTAGCGGATAACGCCCCGAAGGGATATAGCATCCCACAGCATCGAGTGGCCGCACGATCCAACCCAGTTTGCGCCCCGGCGAGAATTCGGAAAAGCGCTCGCGCGGCAACTGAGCTTCCGCAAACTCGCGAATATTGTGGATGGCGGTGTCCACAGCATTGCGAAGTTCAGTACAAAGGGCGCGCTCCGCTGATGCAAGTTCGTCTTCGGATACTTGCAGTGGCAAGTCGCCGAGGTTATCGAGGCGGTTGGCATAACGAAGCAGTGCTGCGTCGCCTTCGCTGCGCACGGCGTCTATGATCGACCCGACAACAGAATCATGCTCCGTTTTCACACGTTTCCGCTCAATAGGGAAGTTTTGAAGGTTTCGAAAATCTTGAATCGTGATCATGCACCTACATCACAATCTTGTTCAACGGATATTCGACAATACCTTGTGCACCAGCCTCTTTTAGCCGCGGAATAATGCTACGCACCGTGGTCTCTTCGAGTATCGTGTTCACCGCGACCCACGACTCATCGCTGAGCTGTGAAATGGTGGGGTTCTTTAAGGCAGGAAGCACTGCAAGCACTCCTGCCAGATCATCGCGCCTCGCGTTCAACATCAAGCCGACCTTACCTAGCGCGTTCATCGCCCCTTCGAGCAGCATCCTTATGTCTTCCAGTTTGCGACGTTTCCAATCGTTCACCCAGGAATCGCGGTTGGCGATGAGTTGGGTGTTCGATTCGAGCACTGTCTCTATGATCCGCAGCTTATTGGCGCGAAGAGATGAGCCTGTCTCCGTCACCTCGACGATTGCGTCCGCAAGCTCGGGCGGCTTTACTTCCGTTGCACCCCAACTAAATTCAACTTTGGCGTGGACGGCTCGCGAAGCCAAATAGCGCCTGGTTGTAGAAACAAGTTCCGTCGCGATGACCTTCCCTTCCAGATCTTGCACCGTCCCGTAGGGAGAAGCCTCTGGGGCTGCAAGCACCCAGCGCACTTTGCCGAAACTCTGCTTGGCGTAGATCAAGTCAGCGACTGTTTCGACCTGCGCCTCGTTTTCTTCCACCCAGTCGCGGCCCGTCAGACCTGCATCGAGCACGCCGTCCTCGACGTACCGGGCCACTTCTTGAGCGCGAATCAGCATGCATTCGATCTCAGGATCATCGACGACTGGGAAATAGCTACGACTGCTAGTCGCGATATTGAAACCTGCGCGCCGGAACAAATCAATCGTGGCGTGCTCCAGACTGCCTTTCGGGATACCGAGTTTCAGCGTCAAGGCTTCGCTCCGTAAATCTCATCCGGGTCGTAGACCTTCTGTTCTGTCTCAATCCAATTCCCGGATTGCCAAGTACGGTAAAAGCAACTGTGAAACCCGTTATGGCAAACGCCAGGGCCGATCGGCACTGCCTGCAGCAAGAGTGCGTCGCCGTCGCAGTCGGTCGCGATCGATTGCAACGTAAGAAAATGTCCGGAGCTCTCGCCCTTCGTCCAGAGCCTTTGGCGTGAGCGGCTGAAAAACGTGATGTGGCCCGTTGCAATGGTCGTATCGAAAGCCTCGCGATTCATGTAGCCCACCATGAGCACGCGACGGGTATTCGCGTCTTGCACGACGGCGGTGACCAACCCGCCCTGCTTATCGAAATCGGGAATTTCACTCATGTGACAGCCCTGAAAAATGAAAAAGCCCACCATCGGGCGGGCCTGATATGCCATTCCAAAGTAAGAAATGAACGCAAACGCCGCTTCTAAGCCATCAAGAGATGGTGATGAAGGTGATGGGCGTGTCGAATCATCAAGCCGCAGTATAGCAACCCCGCCCAGATCCCGCTTTTTCCTTAGATGGACCGGGCACTTCCGCGCCAAAACAATTTCAGGTAAGAATGTATTGAGGAAACTTTGTGGAAATCCAGCGTGGAAGGGGTCTAAATTGAAAGCCCGTTTCAGTTTTTCTTGTGAATAGAAAAGCTTCCTCTGGAATTTTGTATTGAGGAGTTGAGAAGAGTAGCCCGTCTCAGGTAACGTGAGCGGGTCCCCTGCTTTATGACCGCACGCGATTTCAGCATCGACAAAGCACTTCCGGACAATCTCGACGCCGAACGGTTAGTTTTAGGCGCCATCATGAGCAGCGACACGGCATTCCTGCAAGTTGCAGGCACTCTAACGCCGGAAGACTTCAGTCTGGAGAAGCACAAACGGATTTTCCTGCGCATGGGGGATCTGCACGAGCGGGGCGAGAACATCGATCGCGTTACGCTTGCCAACGAGCTGATGAAACATGGCCAGCTCCAGTCAGTTGACGGCCTGAGCTACCTTGTTTCGCTCGATGATGGGTTACCGCAGCTCCATAACCTGGAGGGCTATGTTTCCATCGTCAAAGAAAAATCTTTGCTGCGCCGAATTATCACGGTTTCTCAGGACACAATCAATCGGTGCCTGACGTCCGAGGAAGACGCGAAGCAGATATTAGGCGCGGTCGAAGACGCGGTGATGAAGCTGAACGATGTGCAATCGAAGAATTCGCTTGCCAGTCCGGCGCACATCATCACCGAGTACGACGGCGGCATCAATGCGTTCCTAGATACAAGCAGACGCGTCAAAGGAATCGGCACGGGTTTCATAAAGTTCGATGAAATGACGGGCGGGCTGCGTGAGGGCGAGCTCTTTATTCTGGCCGGGCGTCCAGCTATGGGGAAAACTGCCTTGGCGCTGAACATGGCGCAGCACATGGCAACAAATCCTAAGGACCCCAAGGCTGTTGCCATCTTCTCGCTCGAGATGTCTAAGGAGTCACTGCTGACGCGCTTGATTTGCAGTTCGGCTCGCGTCGACCAGCAGCGCTTCCGGGCAGGCTACCTGAATGAAGATGAGCGCCGGCTGCTTCGGACCGCCATGTATCAGCTGGTAGAATCGCCGCTGTTTATCGATGACAGCGCAGGCACGAACCTTATGGACGTGCATTCGAAGCTTCGGCGGCTGCAAGCAGAACACGATTTGGGTCTGGTCGTGATCGACTATCTACAGTTGATGCAGGGTCGCGGACGTTTTGAGAACAGAGTGCAAGAGATCAGCTCGCTCTCACGTGGGCTGAAGCTGATGTCGAAGGATCTGCGGGTGCCCTTTTTGGTTCTCTCGCAGCTGAGCCGGGCGCCCGAGACGCGGACGGGCGACCACCGGCCCATGCTGAGCGATCTTCGCGAGTCTGGGAGCATTGAACAGGATGCAGACATCGTGGCTTTCATCTTTCGGGAAGAGGTATATCGCCCGGATAAAGAGAGCTTGAAGGGAGTGGCGGAGCTGATTTTGTCGAAACAGCGCAACGGACCTACCGGACGTGTGAAGTTGGCTTTTCTGAATCGCTACACGAAATTCGAGAATCTCGCCACAGACATGGGCGAAGAAGAAGTACCGTTCGAGTAGGCGACCGTCGCTGCGGTCCAGGCTCAGAACCTTAGGCACACTTTCCCGAAATGCTGTTGGGTTTCCATGTAATGCAAGGCCTCTCGTATCTCGGTCCAGTTAAAAACTGTATCGACGACGGGCTTGAGGGAATGAAGCTCAATCGCTCGGTTCATTCGTTCGAACATTGCGCGAGAGCCAACATAGACGCCCTGCACGCGAATAGTATTCATGAGGATCGGCACGGGGCTGACAGTTGGATCGGCACCAGTTAGAGCGCCGATCACGCTAATCATCCCATCCATACGAACGGCCCGCAAAGAGCGCGGTATCGTGCCGCTTCCACCGACCTCGATCACGTGATCTACGCCGTCTCCACCCGTCAGCTCGCGCACTTTCTCTTCCCACTTAGGATTCGCTTTGTAGTTTATGGTCTCGTCTGCACCAAGCTTTTCGGCGCGCGCAAGTTTTTCATCGCTGCTCGAAATCAGAATCGTCCTTAGCCCGGCTGCTTTGGCAAATTGAAGTGCGAATAGCGAAACGCCACCGGTTCCTTGAAGCAGAACCGTATCACCCGGCGCTCTGGGCGTGTCTTCAAGCAGAGCATGCCATGCAGTGACCGCGGCACAGGGCAACGCGGCAGCCTGCTCATCCGAGAGCGCACCCGGTACTGAAACCAGGCCCTGTTCGGAAAAAACCGCGAATTCCCGAAGCACTCCATCGATAGAGCCACCCAATGCGGATAGAGTTTTCTCTCGATTGACCCGTCCATCGATCCACTTCTGCATGAAGCAGGCCGCTACGCGATCGCCTTTCTTGAACCGAGTCACGCCTGGCCCGACTTCCTCGACGAGACCAGTGCCATCAGACAGTGGCACGAGGGGGCGCTTGAGCTTCGGGTTATACGTGCCTTGTATCATCATGTAGTCCCGAAAGTTGAGCGAGGCCGCGGTCAACCTGACCAGTACTTCCCCAGTGCTTGGTCTGGGCGTTTCCCTATCCACAGGCGCGAGCTTGTCTATTCCGAATTCCTGTATTTCGAAACTCTTCACGCTTTGAGATGGCTCGTCAATTCTGTGAGCTGTTCCAACTTCGTTCGCGCCGCACCCGTATCGATCGATTCCGCCGCCTTCGTCAGCGCGCTCCTCACATCGGGAGCCGTTTGTGCGAGCAGAAGCGCGGCGGCGGCGTTCACGACAACAATATCCCGGCGCGGA
>JBJMGM010000073.1:0-10492 GCA_045807905.1 Bryobacteraceae bacterium
AACGCAACCCGATTTTTCTATGAACTCCTTTCCTCCTGTGATAAAGGTATCCGTTATAACGCGCGTGACCTGAGCCGGGTTATAACGGGAACTCGACTTCCGAACACTTGTAAAACAATCCCAGTCGTGAAAGCGACGTCGGCGTGTGATGGATGAGTAGACAAAATCGTTCCGCTCTGCGCAACATACAACCTCTGCGGGACCGGTACTAATGATGAGCTCGGCCCTATGATGAATCCGACAGGCTGCAAGTTGCGCCCCAGGAGCTTCGACACGGACCGTTTATGTCGGGGTTCGAGTTCGGATGTCTCTGGCTCAAGTGAAGACAATAACAATATGACCCGAAGGGAGCTCTGTGGCTCTGCACTCTTATATGCCGTTGCAAACGTCACCCGTTCGTCACAAATGATGCGACCACTCCAAGGCTTTAATGGGACGAATTTCCACGCTTATTCACGGTGTCTCCCCGACTATTTGTCGCGCCTGGCGCATCAGGCGGCTGAAAGAAGAAACGGTGCTCTAGCCAAGCTAATTTCCGCTCCGGCAATTCAGGATCGGCAGAAGTGGGCAAGGCAAACGTTATGGACCGTCATTGGCGGCACACCCGAGCGCAGTCCCTTAAACGCCCGAGTGGTAGGCAGCTTCGAACGAAAAGCTTATCGAGTCGAGAAGATACTTTACGAGAGCCGGCCCAGTTTATTTGTTCCCGCAAACCTTTATGTTCCGAAGCGCGGCGCCGGACCTTTTCCCGCAGTCTTGTTTCAGAGCGGGCATTACTGGGAGGGCAAGGCGTACCCAAGCTACCAGCGCTGCTGTCAAGGATTGGTTCAGCTCGGGTTTGTGGTCCTCGCGTTCGATCCGATGGGACAGGGGGAACGCATCAATTATCCAAACGCAGCCGGGGCGGGAAGCAGACTTTCCAGTTGCGACGAAGAGCACACAGTCCCCGGAAAGCAATTTCTTCTATTTGGCGATTCGGCTACGCGGTTCCAGGTTTGGGATGCAATTCGAAGCCTGGATTACCTTCTGTCGCGTCGGGAAGTAGATCGGAAGCGAGTCGCGTCTGTCGGGCACTCCGGAGGGGCTACGCTGACCATGCTTCTCGCGTGCGCGGACGACCGCCTTGCCGCGGCCGGGGTATGTATGGGGAATACAGAGAACGTGGCAGCAGCGCCCTTCCTTCCTCCTGGCGCGACCGATGATGCCGAACAGGATTTTGTCAATTCGGGACCGGAGGGATTTGATCGATGGGACCTGTTGTACCCGTTTGCGCCGAAGCCGATGCTAATCTGGCCAAGCGATCGCGATTTTTACGCCACGTACTCGCCTGAGTACATCAGTAACGGATGGGAAGAGTATCAGAAGCTGAAGCACGTCTACGAAACGCTAGGCCATTCAGACCACATAGGGTGGGCTGACACTCCCCTGCCACATGCGCTCGCGTACGATAGCCGGCTCCTCGTGTACAACTTTTTTACGCGCTGGCTTAAAGATGAAGCGGAGAAGGTGCAGGAAGAGCCCCGTGTGCAGCCAGAGGCAGTGCATACATTGTGGGTGACTGAAGCTGGCAGCGTGGTGCGCTCATTGAAAAGCGTCACGCCGTTCATGTTCAACAACGCGCGAAAGGTACAGCGCACTCCGATCGCGCTCGAATCGTTACTGGGCGCGACACGGCCTGCCTCGAACATCGAAGCAAAAAGGATAGGCAATGTACAATGCCGCAATGTCCGGGTTGATGTTCTCGAAGTTGCATCAGCACCTGATGTATGGCTTCCTGCGTACCTGATGATACCGGACAGAGTTCCTAAAAGCGCACCGGTTCTACTGGTCCTCGACGAAACGGCCTGCGATCGCCTCTGGTTCAACTCAGAAGTCGATCGAACACTGCCGGAAGACAGCCCCATCATATGTGCTGCGGATGTGCGTGGCGTAGGCGCGCTGACGCCCGAATTCAGCCCGGGTGCAGCGGAGTATGCAAACTGGCACCAGAAAGAAGAGAACTATGCATGGAGCTCACTAATCCTGGGCAGACCTATGGTGGGTCAGCGCGTGACGGACATACTCGCTTTGGCCGCGTGTCTGCGCAAGTATCCTGGGACTGCGGGGCGGAAAATTCACATAGCGGCTTTGCGCAAGCTCACAGTGCCCGCCGTGTGCGCAGCCGCACTCGATCAAGAAATCAGGAGTATCTATCTCTCCGGCGGTTTGATCTCCTTTCAGGCCTTAGTGAACACGGAGGTCTATAATCACCCGTTCGCAAACTTTATTCCAGGCATGTTGAATCACACGGATTTGCCACAAATCGCAGCATCCATTGCGCCGCGGCGAGTCACACTTGCTGGAAGCACGGATGCGAAAGGTTCAACGATGGCACCGGATCAGATTCGTGCTGTATACCAATCTGCGGATCAGAAGGGCAATCTGTCGATTCGCGAACGCGCCGACTGGTCAGTTGAAGCCTTGACGTCTTACGCTAATAGCAACGAATTATAGATCGGACAACGTGACTCATGTTGCGGGGGTGGGTCTTGCATCAGCCACATCGCGTCCAGCGTAGAATGTTGCACTGCGCCAGGCGTGAAAAGTTCTCTCGCGAAGAAAATGTTGGCTCCCCCACGGGAGCACGGAAAATCTTGGCTCCCCGACTTGGATTCGAACACTCATTTACGCCTGGGGAGAATCCTCGGTCCAAGCTTATCGGATTATGTTGGCCCTCGAAGAGTAATTGCTTTGTTTCAGCTTGCAGCTCTCATGACGGGCTCGCATTGCGTAGGTCTGACGCGGAGTATAGTTCTACCTTGGCGACAAGGATGGATCTAAGTTCCGTTCGCAGCTTGAGCACGGAGGGCCGACCAACCGCTCGGAACAGGCGAAAAGCCCAGGAACGACCTACATGTAATTGCGGATCCCATTGGGGGTTCGCTGCTGATCAATAACGTTCTTTGTGCGGAGTGTAGCTCATATCGTTAGAAACCCGGCGGCCGCTCGGCATTCACCCGAAGTTCGCGTTCTAAAGCAACTCCCGCGCGACCTAGTGTGCCCTCGTCAAAGAGCCGCCCGACTAGCGTGACTCCATGCGGTACGCGCCTCGGCCGCGAGAACTTTGGTACCGGATGGGCCGGGTCCGGAGCCCAATCACTCCTGGATTCAAATACCTCAACAAAGCCGGCGCGCAGTGTCAGCGACGGATGCCCGGTGAAGTTCGTAATTGTGAGCATCTCATCGCGCAGCGAGGGGACCAGAAGAAGATCTATCTCAGAGAATACGCGCGCCATCTCTTGTGCCACTTTCCGTCGGAAACGATCGGCCTGAACGAAATCGACCGCCGACAGGAAACGCGATTCACGAAATTGATTTGGCCATGCATCCGGGACCTGCATCCTGAGCTGGTCCATTAACCCACCGAGAGTTTCCTGCTCAAACGCAGCGGCGGCTTCTGAAAACAGAATGATTTGCAGTGAATCGTAAGGCCAGTCGGGGATGTGAACTTCAAGCGGCGTCATCCCGAGTTTTCGGACAGTGTCCAAGGCCATCCGGTCCACATCCGTCGCTGGATTCTCCTTCATCCAGCCCGGGAAGTAACCCACGCGCAGACCTTTGACACCTACCGTGACGTCGTAGTCGAGCCGGCTTGGTACGCTCGACAAGTCGCCCGGGTCTGGTCCCGAAATCGCATTCAGCACCAGCATGGTGTCTTCGACTGACCGCGCCATCGGTCCGAGTTTGTCAAGCGACCAGCAGAGCGTCATCGCGCCTGTTCGCGGTACACGCCCGAACGTGGGCCGCAGGCCGGTTACGCCGCACCGCATGCTGGGACTAACAATGCTGCCTCCCGTTTCACTGCCAATGGAGAAGCCGACGAGTCCAGCGGCTGTAGCTGCACCCGGTCCAGCGCTCGAGCCCGAAGAGCCTTCCTCAATCAACCACGGATTAACCGTCTGGCCGGCAAACCAAATATCGTTCAGCGCGAGTGCACCTAAACTCAGCTTGGCGACTAATACTGCGCCGGCTTGATCAAGACGTTGGACAACGACAGCGTCCTGTTCTGGTATGCGGTTGCGGAAGAACTCGGCGCCATAGGTGGTTGGGATGCCTGCGGTATCCAGCAGGTCTTTCGCTCCCCATGGAATGCCATGCAGCGGTCCGCGATATTGCCCGGCGGCGATCTCGCGGTCGGCGTTTCTCGCTTGCTGAAGCGCCCGATCGCGAGTGAGTGTGATTACACAGCGCAGCCTGGGGTTGAAGCGTTCCAACCGCTCGAGGTAGATTTCCGTCAGGCGCTCGGACGTAATCTGCCGCTGCCGAATCCATTGTGCAAGCCGCGTTACCGGCGCATAGGCGATGGACTCATCCTCGTCTGGTACATTGAGCGGTCCAATCTTGCTTGCCACGAAGCGATTCTCAGATGGACGGTTCGATACACGCGGCAGATCAGGATTCCACAATGTCGCGGGCGCGACCGTCGCTTCCAGCTCTACCTTGCGAGGGCCTGTACGCCGTTCATAGAGCGGCGCCATGGACGTCCGCCAATTCGTGGCAGCCATCGCACGCTGGGGCGCGGTCAACGTTACCTGCACAAGCTTCTCTGCCTCGACGAACGTTGCTGCTGAAACTTCAGGTCCCACGGGTGCGTTGGTGTTAAACGCTGATGGAGCTCCGGGCGGCGGGTTGGTATCCTGAGCGGCGGCGAAAGGAGCAGCGGCGGTCGTGAGCAGTGTAGCGGAGGATGTTTGAAGAAATCGTCGGCGCGATTTTATCATCTGGCGAGTAATCAATTGTAGAAAAGACGCAAATCAGTTTGTGCCGGCACCAATTCCGAATCGATCAGCCCATTCAGCAAGGTACTGAATAGCTGACGGTACTCACGTGGCCAATGTTCGGTTTCTTGGCGAGTCGTCTCCCTCCCGCAGCGGTAATGGAGTAAAATCTCGCCGTACGGTTCTCTCGGGGGCCCCCACTTGGAGGAAATCCATCCTTCCTGCTTTATGCGCAACAGAGCCGATGACGAGTGCCCTGGTTGAGTTGCAGTACGTCGTTGCTGATCTGCTCGATCCGGCGCGCATGCCGTATCCGTGCAGCGGTCCGAGTGCCTCCAGCGTTCGTAGAACGAGGAGAATCAGCGTGCCCTGCAGAACATCCGCCTAATCGCTGCAGTGCTTCCCGACAGCAGCGTTCGGCATTCTCGAAATCGTATTGCGCCTGGTATTTGTTGGCGTGTTCGTGTAATGCGAGTGCCTCATCTATCTGATCGTCATAATCCGCAGCGACGTCGTCGTGTTTTCGCCTTCATCACACGCAGATTGATGCCCACAGCACTGGTGCACGGACCGTCACTTGGATGTAGTCGCCATATCGGATGAGTGGATTTTGCCGATCACTCGCGCGTAATCGCCAAATGCGCAACGATGACGGGCCACTCTTCCGAAACTCGACTAATGGAGGAGTGGCCGACGACACTCCCACTGAGAGATCGAAGATGGCGCAAGGTAAGGTGGGATTGTACAATTCTTTGGAATGGACTGAAACTACGGCTAAAGGTGAGGTTCAGCTTATGATTGCGGACTTGCCGGCACAGGGTTACAAAGTTATCTGCGGACAGGGGATAAACGAATCCCAATTCTAACGGAAGTGTCTCTGCGATTGCGCGTGCACGCCGGGAGCTCACACGATAGAGTAGCGATCATTCTGAGCTAGCCGTGGTAAGGATTCACATCTTCACAGCTCCCGACGTTCGCATAGAGATGGTTGTGTACGAGGCTGCCGTGCTCAACCTGTATTGTTGTTCACCAAACCACTGCAAGGAAATCCGATGATGACGAGATCGCTCCGCAATACCGCCAAACTTCTTCAAAGCGCTCTCCTGTTGGTCATCTCGGTCTTCCTCCCGTTGGCACATGCTCAGGCTCCAAACGGCACGTCGCGCGTGGTGAGAGAAGCGGACCGCCTGCGTGGATCCTATGGTCCCTACCGCGCCAACAATGACTTCCTTTACTATCACCTCGACGTGCGCGTCGATCCGGCAAAACGGATGTTGAACGGCAAAAATGTCATTCGTTTTGCGATGCTCAAACCAGATGCGCGTATTCAGCTCGATCTGGTCCCGACCTTCAACATCGATAAGATCGTCCTCGATGAAGCGGATGGCACAATGCGTGCGCTGAAATATGAACGAGCGGCTGGCAGAACGGTTTATGTCGACTTTCCGGAGACACTGAGAAAAGGAAGCACTTACACGATTGACTTCTACTATTCCGGCCATCCCGTCGAAATGGGACGCTTCGGAGGGTTCGTTTTCCGCACCGACCCGATGGGGCGACCGCTCGTGAACACCGCATGTGAGGAAGAAGGCGCCAGCGTGTGGTGGCCGAATAAGGACCAGTGGCAAGACGAAGTTGAGAACATGGACATTAGCGTCGAGTCACCTAGCGACCTCGTCGAAGTCTCCAATGGACGCTTTCAGCGTAAGACTGATCTCGGAGACGGCTTCACGCGTTGGGACTGGGCGGTCAGCTACCCGATTAACAACTACGATGTCTCGCTGAACATCGGTAAATATGAGCACTTCAGCGATGTGTACAGCGATCAATATGGCCCGCTGACCCTAGACTATTATGTGTTTCCAGAAGATTTGGACAAAGCAAAGCGGCAGTTTCTTCAGGCAAAGAACATGCTCAAGGCTTTCGAACATGTATTTGGCGAATATCCCTTCTACAGAGATGGCTACAAGCTGATCGAGGCACTTTATTCAGGCGTTGAGAACCAGACGGCGATCACCTACGGTAATCACTTCGAGAACGGATATCTCGGTCGGCCTAAAACCGGTATTGGCACATGGTTCGACTTTATTATCGTGCACGAAAGCGCGCACGAGTGGTTTGGCAACAGCATCACGGCGCGCGACCGGTCCGACATGTGGATTCATGAGGGCTGGGCGAATTACTGCGAATCGGTATTTGTCGAATATATGTGGGGCAAGGGCGACGCCATCACCTACATCAACACTGGCAAGGAGAATGTGAAGAATGCCGAGCCGGTGATTTGCGAAGAAGGCACAGCCTGCACACCGCCAGTCGACCAGTACAAGAAAGGCGGCCTTTTCCTCAACACCGTGCGCAGCACTATTGATGATGACCATGAATGGTTTGCCCTGCTGCATGGCTACTATCAGCACTTTAAATACCGGACCATAATGACTAGGGACGTCGCGGCATACTTTAGCAAACATAGTGGGCGCGAGCTGACCCCGATCTTCAACGAGTATCTCCGTCATGCTGCCATTCCCACGCTTGAACTGCACTTTGATTCTCAGGCTCACACCGTTGCATATCGCTGGCAGGCTGACGAGCCGGCATTTGCCATGCGGATAAAGGTGGGCGATAGGAACCATTGGCAGCTCATCACACCGGTCACCACACGATGGCAGACCATCAGAAGTCCCCTCGACAGTGAGCAGTTTGGCGTGGCCACAGACCTGTACTACGTGAATGTCCGGAAGCTCTGACTACGCAACAAACTGCAAATCCGAACCACTTCGAGGGTCATGCACGGCGCGGCGAACAGGTGTTCCAAAGGGCAGGATGCCCCGGCTGCCATACCTCCGCCGCTTTATACGAACAACACTTACACCCCGAGTAATCGGTTCGCGATCGCGGTATTTGTCGGTGCTTAGCCGAGATTCCGGAGATTTGGCCTATGTGAATGCAAAACGGCACAACGCTCCCATTGTGTTCTGTGACGGATTGCGACATCTCTGGAAGCAACTGGCATGCCGATAGGGATCGCTAAGCGGCGCGGAGTATGAAGCTGGCCAACCCCGCTGTGCACGAGACAAGTCCTGCAACTCACGTTGTGGATTTAGGTTGCGGAGAAGCGACAATTGCTAATCCTTAGCTGTGCGAGGTCTGTATCAGTTCTATATTCATTGAAACCTCATTTGGATCTCACAGTTTGGTACTGCAGTTGGGCATCCCGCAATGCCTGCCGGGCCTCCCCGGCATGCAAGCTGCTGTTCGGAAACCGTTTTAAGAACTCTGAGTACGACTGGATTATCTCCTTTGTATTCCTCCTGAGATCCCTCGAAGTCTCCACAGGCTCTGAAGCGTCGCATCCACCAGGCATCGTCGGCTTGGGGACATCGGGCAAGATCTGTAGATAGTGCTCGTACCCTTCGCCGAGCGCAAACCAGTGGGCCCCGGGCTCGCACCAGTCTACGGTGACGCCCACCGCGCTTGCCTGCTTGGCAATTGATTCCAATTCCTTGTTGCGGCCCAGCAGTTCGGATAACTGGTCCGCCGTCCGATTCAGCTCCAACCAGGCCTGCGCCTTGCGGGCGGGATTCGGCGAACGATCCACGGCCAATCGTGCGGTGCGCATTTTCGCAATCTCGCTCCCCGCGAGCGCCCGGATCAGAGCCTTTTTGAGCGGAACCATTGGCTTGGCTCCGGCTGGAACTCCCGAGCACCACGTCCGAGTCGCGCAAGGGAGTCACCGGGGTCAGATCGACGCCGATTGGGGCAGGACCTAGGATCTGAATTTCCTCCACAGCAAATGCCGACTTCGACCGGAATGTCAGCATGACCTCCCGGGCGCCCACAACCGGCCCTGGTGTAGCGTAAACGGCATTCTTCCCTTCCAGTCCGATGCGAGGGGACAAAAATAGCCCCTGCGAACCGGGCGACCGGATCTGAACCGTAAAGCTCTCTGGCGAAGGCATCCAGGAGGAGCCACTGCCTTCCACTACGATCCCGGTGATGGTTACCGGCTCGGAGAACCTCACAATAACGAAAGCCCCTGGACCTGTGTTCCAACGGGAATACTTGATGCCGTTCAGGATATTGCTTCCAGCGTCAAAGGCGTTCCTCACCCCGTAGAACCCTTCTGCGTCCGGCGCCCCTCCGTGTTCGCTGCCAAACACGCGCGTGATTGAAAGCCGACCGAGATTGACCAACGGGAGAGCCAAATCTTGGGCGGCGCAGGAGACCATCATGAGCGCAAAGAGCACAGGTGCGCGCATGAGAGTATTATCGGGCCGTGGCATTCGCCCTTTAATCAACTAACGGAGAATCGGCGGCCCGAAGTTGTCCGATGCGATTAATTACTATCGAGTTGCTCGTCAAAGTGCACTATCTTGCCCTACGCGTTGCAGATGTTCGGGGATGCGCAGGGTGTGAGGTGGACCCGAGTGTCCCGGAGTCTATATTCATATATATGGATAGGCTGCTCATGCTGAAGAAACCGGATGAGCACTAGCTCGGCCTCGCGCCTGATGACTCGGGTAAGATCCAGATCTGCCGCGTGGGTGAAGGCGAGCGGGCGTGCGTACGACACGGGACAACGTCGCAGCGTATCAGTCCCGCCAATTCAAGCGCGTTGCAAGCCGGAAGGAGAGATAGCGGCTCGGGCTGCAAAGGGAGCTCCACGCTTTCAATCTGCGTTTGGATCTCTATTCACCACAAATGAACGTGGCTGATCCGTTTTTTCAGGTGAACGACCAATTCGTCCTCCAGCGCACGCAGGTCTTGAGGTCGTAAGGTCCGAAAATTCATACGTTCGCCAGCTCAGGCGGCCGCACGTAGTAGTAGTTCAGCAAGCCGCCCAATCGCTGGCGACGCTGGAGCGTACCTGTGTTTTGAAGATGACCTGGTTCTGGGTTGATGAGCCGGTTACCCAAGCCCTGGTGATTGCGCTCGGTGTGATAGTGGGCAACGAAGTCGTAAATGGATTTCCGTAATGACGTTTCTCCAAACAGGATCATTTGGTCGAGACAGGATTCCTTGATGCTGCGCACGAATCGCTCGGCATAGGCGTTCAGATGGTGATCTGGGCGGTAGCTTCACTGCTTCGACACCAACATCAGCAAGCATGCTCCGAAATTCCGTTGTAAACAGCGGATCTCGATCATGAATCAGGTAGTGCTTGCCGTTTACGATGCCGTCGAGCGCGTCCGTCACGTTTCTGCCGATCTGAGCCATCCAGAGCCCATTCGCGATGGGCCCGATACCACCGATCTCGACCTTGCGCGTAGAGAGATCAATAAAGAATAGGACAACAAATCGCTGCAGCCCTCTTCGGGTCCACACTTCCACAGTGAAGAAATCCGCGGCTACAATCAATTCCCAATGCCGGAAGAGAAACTCCTTCCAGGTTGTCTTCCGACATCGTTCCGGTGCAGGCTCGATCCCGTGCCGTTTCAGAATGTCGGCAATCGTGCTGCGCGCAATCTGGTGGCCCAGATTGTAGAACGCACCCTGGATGCGCCGATAGCCCCAATCGCGGTTCTCTTCTGCCATTCGAACCACCAAAGCTTCTAGATCTTGGCGCGTGCGAGGGCGCCCTGGTCGGCGCTGGCCGCTGCCATCGTACTTGTGGGCGATCAGTTTCCGATGCCAAGCCAACAACGTTTCGGGCGTGACTACGGTAGCGACCTCCGCCAGAATCTTTCGTCCTAACTCTTTGGCCTTCACGGCTAGTCGTCGGCGCTGGTCGTCGTTGA
>JBJMGM010000074.1:0-46284 GCA_045807905.1 Bryobacteraceae bacterium
ACCGTCAGCGTGTCGGGCTGGCTCAAGCCATCATTCATAATCCGGACGTGCTGATTCTAGATGAGCCGACCTCCGGACTCGATCCTAAACAGATTAACGAGACTCGCGAGCTTATCAAGTCGCTCTCAGGCGAACACACCATCATCCTCAGCACGCATATTCTCCCCGAAGTAGAGGCGGTTTGCGAGAAAGTCATCATCATCAATAAAGGAAAGCTTGTCGCTACAGATTCGGTAGAGAACCTTAAGCATCGAGCCGGCTTGGGCAATGTCGTTCAAGTACAAATCGACACCGCTGGCGATGGCGACGCAACCGCAGTTCATCAAAGGCTCGAGCAGGTTCCCGGCGTAAGCAAAGTACTCGATAAGCCGCCCTCAGGTGACAGGTTCATCTTCGAGGTTGAAAGCCTGCCCGATCGGAACGCGCGTGCCGACCTGGCGCGTGCAGTGGTCCACTCTGGCTGGAATCTCCTCGAGTTGAAATCTCTCACCTACAGCCTGGAAGAAGTATTTCTTGAACTTACCGGATCCGACTCCGAACCCCAGAGTTCACTTGTTGAGGAAGGTGTCCAATGAGAAACATCTGGACAATTTGCCGGCGCGAGCTGTACAGCTATTTCGTTTCGCCGATTGCCTGGGTATTACTCACTATCTTCGCGTTTCTAAGCGGAGCTTTCACTTACATTATTACTGCCAGCTTCGTCAGCGCTTCATTGCAAGGGCAGATGACGGGGCAATCTATGCCGATGAATGTCAATGAGCAGGTCATCAGACCTCTTTTCTCAAACGTTGCAGTAATTGGTTTATTTCTGATTCCACTCATTAGTATGCGTCTATTTGCGGAGGAAAAACGTCAAGGCACCATCGAGCTGTTGGTCACCTCCCCCGTTCATGACTTGGAAATCGTTCTAGGCAAGTGGCTTTCAGCAGTAATTATGTACGCGGCACTGCTTCTCGTCTTACTAATCGATTACTCTTTCCTATTCTTATACGGCCAACCCGACTGGAAGCCTGTGGTAACTGGTTTCTTGGGCATCTTATTATTCGGGGCATGCCTTTTGGCCTTAGGGACATTCATTTCGACAACCACCAGAAATCAAATAGTCGCTGGTGCGGTCGGCTTTGCGCTGGCATTGCTCTTATGGATACTCGACTGGACAACGTCTTTCGGCAATTCACCGACAGTCCAGGTGATGAGTTATCTCTCGATCCTGAGCCATCTCGATAGCTTTGCACGAGGTGTTATCGATAGTAAGGACGTAATTTACTACCTTTCGATGATCTTTATTGGCTTGTTTTTAACGACTCGCTCGCTCGAGTCCTTGCGGTGGAGGGCGTAAAATGGCGAGCGATAAATCGAAGAATTCGGTTGCCGCGCGGCAGACGCGTTTTGGGGCCACGGCTACCTTGTACACCATCGTCGTGATTGCGGTCCTGGTGATGATTAACTGGCTTGCCAATCGATATAACAAGAGCTACGACACGACCAGCAATAAGCGATTCACTTTGTCGCAAGAAACAAAGAAAGTTGTCAAAGGCCTGAAATCCGACGCCACGATCACCTATATAGATAAAGGCAGCAACTTTGCGCAAGCTAAGGGCATGCTCGACAGATACGCGAATCTCTCACCTAAGATCCATCTGCAATACATCGACGCACAAAAGCAGCCCACTGTTGCACGTAGCTACGGTGTCCGCTTTCTCGGCACCGCTTACGTCGAGGTCGGTCAACGACGTGAAGAAGCGAAGGGTCTGACTGAAGAGGGAATCACTGGCGCATTTCTCAAAGATTTAAAAGGCGTTCGAAAAGTTTGTTTTGTGAGTGGCGGTAAAGAGCATGCGCTTGATGATACTCAGGAAAACGGATTATCTCGGTATAAAACTCTCCTCGAGCGCGACAATTATCAAGTCGAACCCGTTTCTTTGATAGAAAAAACAGAGGTTCCGAAGGACTGCACTGTGGTTGTCGTTGCCGGCCCGCAGGTTGACTACACCCCTAACGAAGTAACCGCGATCAAGGGCTACGTCGAGAGCGGCGGGCGGGCGATGTTTCTAATCGACCCGCCTCTTGACTTTGGTCGTGAGCATATTGCGCAAAACGAAGCGCTCATGAAGCTGCTTGGGAGCTGGGGTGTTACGCCTGCCGATGATCTTGTGCTTGAGCAGAACGCCATGGCGCAGCTCTTCGGCTTTGGCCCTGAGATACCCTTGGTATCGAAGTATGAGTCTCAGCCCATCGTCAACGATCTGAAGGGTGCTTATACGGGATTCCCGGTCTCCCGTTCGCTTACGGTCAAGAACGGGGATAAAACAACCGTAGACAAACTATTCTCAACCACGGACCGCGCGATTGCCACGACGCGCCTTAATACGAACGAAGTGAATCCGGCCGATCCTGGGAACAAGAAAGGTCCCTTCGTTCTCGGTGCGGCCGGCACCTACAATACCGGGAAACCTAATGACCCTGGCCGGTTCGTCGTCATCGGCAGCTCTGGGTTTGTGGACAACGCCATGATCGGATTTCAAGGGAATCGGGATCTTGCAGTCAATGCCGTCAATTGGCTTTCCTCTGACGAAGATCTTATTTCGATCCGCCCAAAGGAGCCGGAGGATCGGCGCCTGAACGCGACGCAGCGACAGATGAGCGTTTTCATGTACGCAGACCTCATCGCGATTCCGCTGCTCATCATTGTGTGGGGTGTATCGATTCTCCTGAAACGGAGATAGTATGAAGCTGCGAAATCTAGTCGTCGCAGCCGCCCTGCTTGCTGCTCTTAGCGGAGCTGTATGGTGGGCCAAGCGTCATCCCGAATCGGCCGGCTCTGGTTCCAACACTCCTCCGGCACCCAAACTGGCGGACATATCCGATGCCGCAGTGCAGCAGGTCGAGCTAAACAAGAAGGATGGCTCAACCGTTACGCTCGATCGCAAGAGCGGTAAATGGGCGATTACTGCTCCGGAATCCTTTTCAGCCGACCAAGACGCGGTCTCGACCATCGTGTCTTCGCTAAACCCAGTTACCGCCGATAGCATTGTCGAGGATAAGCCGTCGGATGCAAGTAAGTACGGTCTCACCACGCCCAGCCTGACCGTCGTTGTCAAAGAGAAAACGGGTAAGATCGATCAACTCATGTTCGGAGACGATGTTCCGGGCGGCTCGCTCGTGTACGCCCGTACCAACTCTCGACCGGCAGTTTACGCGGTATCATCTTCCGTAAAAAGCTCATTTGACAAAGGCCTCAACGACCTCCGCGACAAACGTTTACTTACTTTCGACTCAAACAAGGTAACGCGTGTCGACCTTATCTCAGGGAAGTCGGAGATTGAATTCGGTAAGAACAATCAAAACGAGTGGCAGATTCTCAAGCCTAAGCCATATCGGGCCGACAGCTTCCAAGTAGAAGAACTCATGCGCAAGTTGACCGACGCGAAAATGGATTTGTCCGGAAACTCAGCGGATCGAAAGAAAACAGATGCTTTGTTTGCCAGTGGCCAGCGCATCGCCACTGCGAACGTCAGCGATGCAGCCGGTACCCAAACGCTCGAAATCCGGAAGAGCAAGGACGACTATTATGCGCAGAGCAGCGTTGCGAAGGGCGTCTACAAGGTATCCGCTGATCTCGGGAAGGAGCTCGAAAAGCCTCTCGATGATTTCCGTAATAAGAAGATTTTCGACTTCGGCTTCAGTGACCCCACGAAAATAGAAGTTCAACAGGGCGATACCACCAAGGTGTACCAGAAGAGCGGGCAGGATTGGAAGCTGAACGGCAAGGTCATGGATGCGCGTTCAGTTCAAGGCTTTATAGACAAGCTGAGAGACCTCTCCGCAAGCAAGTTCCTGGACAGCGGCTTCACTAGTCCGGTTCTAACGCTTGCAATCACATCAAACGACGGCAAGCGCGTCGAAAAAGTTGCGTTCGCAAAAACCACGAACGGCTACATTGCCCGTCGTGAGAATGAGCCGGCTCTCTATCAGCTCGACGGCAAACCTGTAAACGATATTCTGGAAGCAAGCAATAACATCAAACAAACGGCCTCTCCCCCGAAGAAGTAGCTGCGGCCGCAAGGCCCTCATGTCTGCTCTCAACACGGACCTTTACGAGCTAACGATGGCGGCAGGATACTTTGTCGCCGGGAAATCGCAAGAGATCGCTACTTTTGAACTCTCGGTCCGACGTCTCCCCGAAAAGCGAAACTTTCTAGTCGCCGCAGGGTTACAGCAAGCAGTCGAGTTCCTGCTGTCCTTCGAGTTCCGGCCCGACGAGCTAGACTACTTGAGATCCCTCGAGCAGTTCGAGAACACTCCTCCTGAATTTTTCGATTTTCTCGCGAAGCTTCGTTTCACGGGTGACCTATTTGCAGTTCCCGAAGGCACTCCCATCTTCGCCAATGAGCCAATCGCGATCATTCGCGCGCCTATCGCGGAGGCGCAACTGGTCGAAACATACCTGCTTTCAACTTTCGCATTTCAGACCACTATCGCCTCGAAGGCCGCGCGCTGCTTGATTGCCTCGGAAGCTCGCCCTATTGTTGAGTTTGGAAGCCGACGCGCTCATTCGCCAGCCGCCGGCGTTCTTGCAGCCCGCGCCGCCTACATCGCCGGCTGTGCAGGAACCAGCAACACCGAAGCAGGTATGCTTTTCGGAATTCCAGTCTCTGGCACAGCCGCACATTCTTGGACGATGGCTTTCCCCAACGAGGAAGAATCCTTCCGGGCCCTGCGGCACCTGCTCGGTAATTCCACCGTCTTCTTGATCGACACTTACGACACCATCGAAGGCGCACGCCTTGCGGCACGCCTGGGACGACCGTTTTGGGGCGTTCGCCTCGATAGCGGTGATCTCGCCGCACTCTCGCAACGAGTACGACGCATCCTGGATGAAGCAGGTTTGCACGACGCCAAAATCATTGCAAGCAATGACCTGAATGAGTACCGCCTCGCTGAATTGGTGCATTCACGGGCGCCCATCGATGTCTTTGGCGTGGGCACGGAGCTCGCCACCTCTGCGGATGCCCCCAGTCTTTCAGCCGTCTACAAATTAGTCGAGCTGACGAGAGATAACACGCTTCACTACAAAGCCAAGTTCAGTGACGGCAAGAGCACTTTACCCGGCGCGAAACAGATCTACAGGCAGCCCAATCACGACGTGATCGCTCTCTATAGCGAGTGCAACAGCGATTTCCAAGGCGAGCCTCTGCTGCGCCCCATCATTAGTAAGGGCGAATCGCTACAACCTTTACCGCCAATTGCCAAACTGCGGTCAAATGCTCTATCTGCTGTTGCGGCTCTGCCGAACGACTTGCATTCGCTCGAAGAGACTATCTCATATCCGGTCGAAACCAGCCCCCGTCTGTTCGAGTTGGCCGAGAGCATTCGCACACAGCACCAATATGCAGATGCCCGGCATCACCAGTCGAGAATTGATTTGTGAAGACTGTCTTTTTCGACGTTGATACTCAGGTCGACTTCGTATTCCCTGCCGGTGCGCTATACGTTCCCGGGGCGGAAAAGATTGTGAACAATTTGGCCGCATTGACCCGCTTTGCAGCCGCAAATCGTTTTCAAATCATTTCCGACACGGATGCTCATTCGGAGGATGACCCGGAGTTCAAAGTCTGGAACCCCCACTGCGTGGCTGGAACTGTCGGACAACAGAAGATTCGCAGCACGCTTCTGAATCAGCCGCTTGTTTTGAGCAGTGCCCATGGCTCGCTCGACGCACTACGCTCCCGCATTGCCGAGGCTTCGCAAATCATTGTCGAGAAACAGACTCTCGATTGCTTTACGAACCCAAATCTGCGTCCCTTGCTGGATCTGATCGCTGCAGATCGCTACATCGTCTATGGCGTTGCAACCGAGCATTGTGTCCGATATGCTGCATTCGGACTGCTCGAGACCGGAGCGCGGGTAGAAATTGTGACGGATACCATTAGCGGAATCAGCGCGTCAGATGAGCGGGAAGTGTTGCAACGATTTCAATCCCAGGGTGGCGTACTTACTACTAGCGCCGCCCTGATAGGCTGACCTCTTACCGTTCGAACGTAACCACGTGCTGACCGGATGGAAGCACGATTGACGTTGCTTTATCATCCCTGACGCGCCTCCAAAACGGTGCGCCATCTACCTGAATGGCCGACACTGGTGAACCAAATAGCGCGATAGCACGGCTACCGCTTGAATAGGACACGTCGGCTCTTGTTTGAGACGCAACCGCGGACCGAACCTCTCCATTGAAGTCCGTTATCCTCACCGCAGGTTCGACCGTCCCCGCCCGCAGCCGGTGCTTCCCCGCCGGCGAAAGAACAGAGTCATCGTTCTGGATAGGCCATAGCTTCCCGTCAACCTCCACCGGCCCCTGCCAAAGAACTCGAGCCTGTTCAGACGCGTCGACATCTAATTCATCCACTCCGTGCTCAACCACCGTTGCGGTTGTCGCTGCGCTGGGCAGCAACGCAAGATCCTGCTTCTCGAGCGAGTTTTCAAAATATAACGCGACGCGATGGAACGACGCTGCCGCTTGATGCACGAGTTCAAATAGCTCAATGCCGGTCTGTTTCTTAGTCGGGTAGACGTCCTGATATCGCTCGACAACGTTGATGTCTATCGCGATCCGATTCAGATCAGGCGTCAATTCGTGATACCTCTCGGCCAGCTTCGAATAACGCTCAGATCCTAAGTCCCAGAGAGTTGCCGGGTCTTCAACCAGCAGGGTGCTATGCCGAGCCCGGATCAGCGGCAAGCTGCGCGCTACGTCCGCTCCAAGCGCATCACGAATACCGGGTTCGAAACGGTCGTCAATATGAGTCAGCACCACGTCCAGATATGGTTTAGAAGACCTTGTACCATCAATCACGTTGAGCCAGTCTGCCTGCATCCGCGTCGCGAGCCCAGCCCGGAAATCGAGAAAATTTCGCAGCCCTGCAGGATCCTTCGCCGCAGAATGCGACGATGCTGGATCGAATAGCAGTTTCGGGTCGAAGCCTGCTGCTGTCTTAAATTCCTCTCGCACGTCATCGTTCATCGGCGTAAACCGCGCCGGATTAGAAGCGCCTTCTAAAGACTCGAAATATAGTTCCGCAACGTTCACGCCATCCCAATCAAACCTCCCCAGCAGCGCCCCGATTTCCTTTGCCACCTCGCGGTGACAATCCGGATTCTGCAAGTTCATCAGCTTGCGCCAGTCCAGCTGTGCGTCCTGTTCAAGCGCTGTCTTCTCACGCCATGCCGGATGATCCGCCCAAAATTTCTCGCTGACATGTGGCAATTCCAGCCACGCATACACTAAAACGGCATTGCGGTGGCACGCCTCTATCAGCTCTTTCAAAATTCGTCCTGTGCCGGGTCCGGCTCTACGTTGTGCCAGGCGGCGACATGGAGAACACTGATGCCTGCCTGCCTCCAACGCCTTGCGAGGTAATCGAGATCCGCGCGAATCCGATAGGAGGAATCGAAGAATGCCCACAGGTTGCTCGTGCGCACGGGCAGCTCAAGGCCCAGGTCCACCAGCGCCTGAATGATATACGGGTACCGCTCAATACCGGTCACACCAGGTGGCGTGGCAATCCAAAGAATGGCTCCATGTGCGGTGCGTTTGCCCGCGACAACTGGAATACCTTTCCACTTTTCAGTCGCAAAGACCTCAAACCCACTCGGCACATCAACCGCCGGGACCCTGACTCTCTGCTCCCAGATAATGTTCATCTTCGGCGCGTGCACATCACAAATCCGCCGCACGTCCACAGTCTGTGTTTTAGGAACAAAGCCCACGCTCCGGGACGCTGCGCTATTCCCTTCGAGGACCAGAATGTGGCGTTCGGCGAGTTTACCGACATCAATCTGTTCCTTACCGCCCGCAACCACCACGACTGGATCGCCCTTGCCGCTTTTGGCTATTCCTACGGATTCAAATATCCGGCTCCACGGGATTGCGTCCGTTCCGGTCACGCGATATGTCGGTGCGGCGGCAAATCCCGGCAACACTGTCATCGCAATCATGAGACTTACTTGTGCGCTGCGCATTTATTTGGTAATCGCGTACCAGAGGCTTATTCGGACGTCGTAGTAGTTTGGCCGTCGCGGATTGGAGATGTTATTTGTATAAACGCCGCGCAGAAAATCGGTTGACAGATAAACGTTTGGCGGCATCCACGGCATATGCAACTTGACGCCCGGTCCCATTTCTATGGTGTCGGCCCAGTACTGCCTCTTGAAGTCCTGCGTAACATTTACGTTGAATAGCGCCTGTGCGAACGTATTACCCCAGGTCCGGAATGTACGGCCGCCTCTTTGCTGCAAGTAAACCAGTGTGTCCTTATTGAAGCGGCTGACATAAACCCCATCAGCAGTGGTCTCATAGAAATAACCCTGCGTGTGGCCGCCCAACAAACTCCCGAACCCCTTTGTGACGTTGATACCGCCTCGGTAGTCCGGAATGGCGGTACCCACATCGCGCCTCCCCGGCAAATAGCTCAAGGCTTCCCCGGCTTCGGCCCACGCCGTGACATGGTGCCATGTCCGCGACGAGACACCCGCCCCCAAAATAAACGCGTTCTCCGAAAGATAGGTCGGGGCCACAGCTACGGGCAGCCCGCTTCTTACGTCGCCGTCAAATCGAATGGAGGCATAAAAGGACATCAGTTTATTTGCCCTGCCCAGCCACGCAAGTGGAACAGTCCGCTTCATCTGGCCATACGTAAAGGCGTCCTTCCAGCGCGTGGAAAACATGGGCAACACCCAAACCGTTGTTTGGGCAACGGGATCGCCGTTCAAGGTGTGGAATGCCTTACTCGCCTGCGCTGCAATCCCGTTGTCATCAGCATGCCGGGCTTCATCAAACGACTGGCGCGCGTCGTCATCTCGCTTTGCGGCATTGTATGCCCACCCGAGCTTCAGCGTCACTTCCGCGTCCCCTGGATCGTCATTATGAGCCCGCTGCAAGTATTTGATGGCATCCGGGATATATCCAGCGGCCAGGCTCTTCATGCCCATGCTCCGCGGGTCCGTTCCATTCGCCGGCGTAGCTCCAGACGAAGCAGGACTGACACTGGCCTGCGGACGCTTCTTCACGCCCCGCAACGCATCCAACTGCTCGCGGGACAGTTCGTCTTTCGGCTCGATTGCGAGGACCTGTTCGAACTGCTCCATAGCCTCGCGCTCTTGGTGCATAGCCAAATAGAGAAAAGCCAGTTCCCTTCGCAGACCTACATTCTGGGGGTCGAGTTTGATGGCGTTCACAAATTCGTAAGGATACGGATACCGCGATCCCAGCTCATCCAAGGCCAGCTCCGCCGTTCGTGATTCCCTGCACCGAGACGCCGCCACCAAAGCCGACCGTGCTTCGTCTACACGATTCAGTTGCTGCCATACGCGCGCCAGATTCAGCAGCAGTTCTTCCACGTTCGGTTTCAGTTTTCGGCAGATCTCGTATTGCTCAGCCGCTAACGGGAGTTCGTCGCGGAACTCCGCTAACTGAGCTAATTCCCAATGAGCGCTAAAGATCGGAAGCTCATTCGGATTTGCCGCTCGCGCCAGCGCCTGTTTCCATCGCGCGATGCCATCTGCCAGCGGTCGATCAATATTCTGAAACGCTTGCTCGGCAGTCGCGCGTGTCGTCGCGCTGCCACGATGGCGTAACCGATCGAATGTCCGGCGCGCCTCGATTTGTTTCTTGGTCTCGAAGCAAAGGAACGCGTATTCGAGCGCCGCGGTCTCGTCGTTCGGGTTCAGCTTCAGCGCGCTTTCGAATTCGTCCCGTGCATCGGCATTCCCGCCCGTCTTCAGGAGTGTGTACGCCAAATCTTTGTGCACACCCGCATTTCCTGCCTGCTGGGCTAGAGCCTTCCGGAACTGCGCAATTGCCGAATCGTAATCTTTCTGCGCGAGAGACTGATAGGCTTTCGTGAGTTCATCGGCTCCGGCTTGCTGCCCATAGCTGCAAATCACTCCCGCCACGAGCACGCAAAAAGGCGCAAATCGAGTTAGCATTCCTTGGTAACTAGTTGCTCTATCCAACCGGGATTCTCAGGCCTGGAGCGCAGCTAGGCTTTAACTCGCTAAAATGAAACGCGTATGCCTCGTTTCCCCGGCGTCGACTATCTGCAATTTGACTCACTTTTGAGCGAACAGGAACTCATGGTCCGCCAAACCGCTCGTCAGTTTGTCGACGACCGCGTGCTCCCCATCGTTCGCGAGGCCTTTAACAATGCGGTTTTCCCGAATCAGCTTGTTTCTGAAATGGCCCACCTCGGCTTTTTTGGAGCCAATCTCGAAGGCTATGGCTGCGCCGGCATGAACAATGTCGAATATGGACTCATCATGCAGGAACTCGAACGCGGAGATTCCGGCCTGCGAAGCTTTGTCAGCGTGCAGGGCGCTCTCGTGATGTTCCCCATCTATACGTATGGATCGGAAGAGCAAAAGAAGTGTTGGCTTCCGAAGCTGCAATCCGGCAAGGCCATCGGCTGTTTCGGCTTAACTGAGCCGGACTTCGGCTCGAATCCAGCCGGGATGCGCACTACGGCGGAAAAACGCGGGAGCGATTGGGTCTTAAACGGCGAGAAAAGTTGGATTACAAACGGCTCTGTTGCAGACCTAGCTGTCGTATGGGCCCGCACGCCCGAAGGCGTTCGCGGATTTCTCGTCGAGAAAGGCACGCCCGGCTATTCCACCACCGACATCCACGGCAAACTGTCGATGCGCGCTTCGATCACGTCCAGCTTGCACTTCTCTGATTGCGTCATTCCGCAGCACACCCAACTGCCCTGCGCGAAGGGTCTGAAAGCCGCTCTCGGCTGTCTCTCGCAGGCTAGATTCGGCATCGGATGGGGTGTTCTTGGCGCCGCAATGGATTGCTACGAGACAGCGCGCACCTACACCCTCGCGCGCAAGCAGTTTGATGACAAACCCCTCGCAGGCCACCAGCTCGTACAAGAAAAACTTGCCTGGATGATCACCGAAATCACTAAAGCGCAACTACTCGCCCTCCAAGTAGCCAAGCTCAAAGATGCCGGCAAAGTTGAGGCAGCCCATATTTCCATGCTGAAGCGCAATAACGTCGCTATCGCGCTCGAGTGTGCCCGCCTCAGCCGTGATCTGCTCGGCGCAAACGGCATCATGGACGAGTATCCCATCATGCGGCACATGTGCAATCTCGAAACCGTTAAGACCTACGAGGGGACCGACCACATCCACACGCTAGTGATTGGCGAGAAGATAACCGGTGTTCCGGCTTACCGTTGAGCCGATGGTGACGTGTGATCCCGGCGCGTCTCAACCCAATTTCTTCTCTATCTCCTCGTGGACCACCGCGACACCCGGATCGCGTTGCATCACGCCCGAATAGCGATGCCAAAATCCATTCGCGTCTCGGGATGGCGTTAGCAGGGCACGCGTATCATTCACCAACCGCTCAAAATCTCGTGAGCTTGCGGGGGGGTTTTTGGCAGCCAATGTTTCATCAATCTGCACAACCAGCGTTGTGATCGGCCGCAGCCACGCAAACCAGCTATCGTTAATCAGCAACTGCAAAAATATCGCGGATGACGCAATCGGCCCGTGCACGATTTCATAAGACGTACGTTCGGAATCTAACAGGGCTTTGTGTAAGGCCAGTAAGGTCTGCCGGACCTCCACCAGCTTTTCTCGCGATTTATCAGAGCCAGATTCGGATAACGCCATCAAAACCCAGGTTAGCGCGACCTCTTCCTCACGCTTTCAAAGACTACTTTAAGCTGAATTCGCGCTCTTCGACCACCACGGCCACGAACCAGCCAGCGCCGCGGGTGCCATCAAAACTACTGCGGCAACCTGCGTCCAAATTGCTCCTGTGCGCGAGCTTAGGACAAGCGAGATAAGTGCCCCTGATGCGATCAGAATTCCGAGTACAGCAGCGTGTTCTCGCCGATGATGGCCCGCTATGGCTGCCGTCACCCAACCGCCACTGGCCGCAGCAATGACACCGAGTGCCATGCTTGCGATCACGAACTCTTTGGCCGCTGGCGCATGGGGATCGTATCCCGCCATGCGAAATAATAAAACCGCAGTCAAACCGAAGATTGCATCCCCCGCCGCGATCGCCAATGCGCTCCGCAGTATCCGGCTCATTCCTCAATCACGAGACCGACATCGCGCGGCCAAAGATAAGACAGGCCTGAGTTAACTTTCTCAACCGTCTACTTTTTTACTTCAGCGCTCGCCTGCTCCAGCTTCTGTAATTGCTGCTTTAAAGCATCCGCGTTCTTCGCGTTCGGAACAAGCGTCAAGTACGCGCGCAAATGCGTCGCTGCCTCCGAATAGTTGGCCTTTTGGATCAGAATCTGCGCAAGCAGGCCTTCGGCCTGAGGATATTTATGCCCGGTATCGAGCTTCAAAACTCCCTTCGCACTCTTCTCCGCCTCGTCCACCTTTTTCAAATTGTAGTTCGCCACAGCATTGTAGAAATAAGAGCTGGGAAACTCCACCGGATTCAGCTGAATCACCTGCTTGCTCAAACTCGCTGCGTCGTCCCACTTCCCTTCGCGCACCGAGAGCAGCGCCAGGTGATCGTAAGGACTCACGTACCTCCCATCCGCCGAAATCGCCGCTTGATACGATTTCCGTGCATTCTCGGTCTTGCGTGCGCCTTCCTGCACCTGCCCCAGCTCGTACCAAGCCACCGCATATTTAGAATAGGCATCGGTAGCCTCGACCAAGTGTTTCTCCGCCTCCTCCAAGCGTCCCTGCTGCGCCAGTTTCAACCCCTTTTCGTATTCCTTCTGCGCATGCTTAGGCGCAAGTGCGGTTGTCACGCTAAGCGTCGATCCCTGTACGTTTGCCAAGCGGTGCAAGACGATTGTCCCCACGTTTGGGTCGTCCATCGACCTCCGCGTCGCAAGACTCACCACATCGGAGCGATATCCAGGATACGTGGCCCGGAGCTCGCAATTCCACAATGCGTTCGTGCCAGAACGGCCTAAATCAGAGCCCATCGACGACACAGGGCGCCCGTTCGGCCTTCCAAAATTTCCCGTTTGCTCTTCGCTCGCGTCCGGGTCAACGCCCATATTCTGCCCTAACTGAAATGAGAACCGGCCTTTTGAATCCGTGTGCCCTTCGAGCCGTGGGCTCCCGTTACATACCCGCTCAATTCGTATATCCGAGCTCGCCTTTGACCCGTCGTCGAACATGACTACCCCATATAGAAATATGGACCGCTCGCCGTAGGGCCCCGACGTATCGTAGCCTCGGTTTGTGCTTGGAAACGAATTGGGATTCCGAGTAGTCGTCGGACTGCCTGGCGCCCCTGCCCCGCCTGTCGAACCAGGACGGCCTCCTCCGGACGTTCCTGCTCCTCCGCCTCCACCGGGCTTCTGTGCAAATGCGACGGTACACGCCAACGCACATATCGAAATAGCTAGAAAACGGTGGTACATGGAAATTCCCCAGTGTGGTTCGAGTATCGCATAACGATCATGTAGGCGAACCCGACATAATAGAGCTATAACTCCTTCTGGGAGCAGTCCGTCTAGAGAGCCCGCCGCAAGATATGCTGCGCGCGTAGGAATCGCATCCTTACGGTTTGTTCAGTAATTTCCAGAGACTTTGCAATCTGTGCCGCACTCATCTCGTTCAGAGATCGCATGAGAAAGACAGAGCGCAGGAGCTCCGGTAACGCGTCGATTTCTTGCTTCAGCACAGTTCGAGCTTCGCTTTTGAGCAGATCATCTTCAGGCGTGTGAGTCGCGCAAGTAGTTTTCCACAAAGACCCTGCAATTCCGTCGATATCACATTGCTTACTGCGCCGCTTCATACGTCTCCAAGCCTCATGAACCGCGATTCTCGTCAGCCAGGTTGAAAGAAGAGATCGGCCTCCGAACTGGGTGAGATGCTCGTAAGCCCTAACATGGGTTTCTTGCACGACGTCCTCCGCCTCGTGCTCATCCTGAACAATAGCCCACGCCACACGCCGCAGACGTTGATGGTGTCGCTCGACAATTAGCTGGTATAAGTTCGTATCGCCGTCGAGAATCCGTTCAACAATCTCGCTGTCGCTCAACGTTGTTGTTCCGTGGTCCACGCTGGCTGGCATTCCGGAACGTTTGCGCCGCATATAGTCGTCGGCTTTCGCGACGTGCTAACGACGCTTCGCGACCGTAACACTGTTGAGTAGAAGCGCGGCTCTTCGTTGTCAAGGTCGTGTAAAGTTCGTGTAAATTTTGACAGTTTCAGGTGCGACGAGTTCGGAAACCGAGAATCGCGGATATGCTGCCCCCAACCGGGTCCATATTCGGCGGAAATCGAGCGCGGAGAACTATTTCAATTTTCGACTCGGCATAGTTCCCCTGCGCCTGGCCTGAAATCTCGGTTCTGCCTAATGTACGTTTCGAGCCACCGGGTGAGCTTGCACCCCAGCGCGGGCGGACGATTTACTTGATTGCTTTCCAGAATCTTGCGACCCGAACGTAAGGCTCAACAGATACTGGATCAGGTCGCTCTTCTCGTTGCCGGTAAGCCCTAGTGCAAGGCAACTGTCGTAATGATCGACGACATTCGTGAGGTTTCGGAAACGACCGTCATGATAGAAACCGCCTTTGAGGTGGGTAAATAGGTCACCAAGGGGCGAAGTTCGATAGCGGTGATCTGGCGCACGGTCAGCCTGGAAGCTGTCAATACACACTTCCGCTGGTGTGTGTAAGTTCCACCCTGGATCGGTCCAGAGCGGTTCGACATGGCAGCTATTGCACTTGGCTTTACCGCTGAATAGTTCATCGCCGCGGGCGGCTGCCGCTGGATCGAAGCTCCCGGCCGGAGGTTGCGGCGCAGGTATCGCCAACTGGTAGAAGTGAAGCGCCTGAAGCTTAGGCGTGATCATGTCGTCATCGGGGCTGACATGTTCCCCGGTCGGAAGTCGCAAGTCTCCGAAGCCGTGAGCTGCCGCAATCGGGAACTGGGCACTGTCGTTCAGCCGCGGATCCCAGAATCGGCCTATTCCATGCATTTCCAGATTCGCCACAAAGGCGTTCCAGTAGGGAACCGAACCCCAACCAGTCCAAGTGTGCAGATTCACTCCTCCCAGTCCAAAGGCGGGCGGAAGCAGCGTGGCGCCTGGCACGTTTGTACCAGTTACGGCGCCGTCGGTCATCTGCTGGGGATTGAACGCTTTGCCGTCGAGGACCAATTCGGCGTCAAATTTTCCAGGCCCCCAACTGTTGAGCACGTTTCTTACGTCCGCCTGCGTCACCCCCGGCTGAGTTGTGGACAGCAGGTTAACAAACGGGCTCAGATCGGGCGCAATGGCGATGATTCCGCCCACATTTAAATCGCGATTAGCCCAGCCGTCCAGCCGATGTCCGACGCAGCCCGTTCCAGGGTTCGGCTGAATCGCGCCCGCGCAGAGCGCAGGATAAGAATTGTCGACAGTAGAATGGCACAACGCGCACTGAATTCCTACAGATTTGAGCCATCCGCTGGAATCGAAGAAGCCCGTAACGCCAACTACGGCATTCAACTTAAGTAGGGCAACAGTAACCGCCGGATCGTTTAGATCGACCATCCCGTGCCGGACTTGCTCGACAAGATTGCGCGGCAGCGCATCAACGTCAACCTTCAGTCCGACTGCCAAGGCGTTCTTGGGACTCACCCCGGCACCGACGCCGCCGTGTTTACGTCCTTCGATTGCGAGATGCAATTTGAGCGTATCGCCCCAAAACGCCTGATCACCAAACGTATCGAAGCGAAAGATCTGGCGTCCTTGGGTGACGAGCTGGACTGCATTGTCAGCCGTGGAGTCCTTATAGGCATGGGAATCCTTGCCCATTGATTGGCTTCGGAGTCCTTGCACGAGGAGTCCGAGAAAAACAACGGCGGCCACCAAGAATAGAGAATTCAGAGCGCTGAAGCGAAATGATACACGCGCCATAGAAACGCCCTCCCTTCACGACCAGAGAGTTTCTAAACGAGGGAGTAAGACTTCACCCTCTGGTATCGCCAAACATTAGATCCGTGCGAACGCGCGAAATTGTAAAAAAGATGGATTAACGATGGAATTGAAATTGAGTCGCCGTACCTAAACTCATAGAACGGAGATGCCGGCGGCAGAGGCAGCAGAGCGATTTGCCTCACGACCTGCTATTGAGCGAACAGTAGGTGTGATCCGGCCTAGCTCGTAAATATGCTAGTGCTGTGCAGATGCAGCTGGAGGCAGTTTTACCTCACCTTCCGCTTCCCCTCACTGCCCCGCTTCGCCTCCGGCCTCGAGGTCATGGAATTGATCTGAATCACCGGCATCAACGAATTACTCTCCGTAGGGCGTCTTGCTGCGCGCTGTGAAAGCTCTTCATTCAAGGTCTCCACAAATCCCTGAATCTGCTTCTGCATTGCTTCCATCTTCTCGCGCATGTTCAGAATGATCTCGACACCCGCGAGGTTCACGCCCAACTCCCGCGTCAGCTTTAAAATCACTTCCAACCGCTCCAGATCTTCATCCGTGTACAGCCGCGTGTTTCCCTCACTCCGGGAGGGAGCAAGCAATCCTTCACGCTCATAAAGGCGCAACGTCTGCGGATGAATTTCGTATTGCTCGGCGACTGCCGAGATCATGTACGCCGCTTTCCCTTTTGCCTTTGTCATAGCTGCTCTTTATCCGTTCAAGCGGCAGGCTGCTGCACGTGCCGCCACATCTCCGAACGGACATCCCCCTTCTGCACTTGCGCCAACTCCCGCAGCAACTCTCGCGTACGCTCATCGTGCACGTCTGGCGCCCGCAGCACCACTTCCACTATTTCGTCCCCGCGCGAATTCTTTCGGGAATTAAACACGCCCTTCTCACGAAGCCGGAACTTCTGCCCATTCTGTGTTCCTTGCGGAATCTTGAGTAGCGCTCGCCCGTCAATTGTGGGCACTTCGATCTTCGCTCCAAGCCCCGCCTCAGCCACCGTGAGCGGAACCTGAACCTCAATATTGTCTCCGTCGCGCTTGAAGAAGGGGTGTTCTTCCACACGGATGGTTATGTATAAGTCTCCAGGCGGACCACCGCCCGCTCCCGCGTTTCCTTTGCCCGCCACGCGGAGTCGCGATCCCGATGTCACCCCTGCCGGTATTCGTACTTCGACCGAGTCCGGGCGCGATATCAGCCCCTCACCGCGGCAGGTTGGACAAGTGTTCTTTAACCGTCCAGTGCCGTCGCACTTTGGGCAGGGGAGGTTGAACTTCATCGCGCCCGCCATTTGCGTGACCGTCCCCGTTCCATCACATTCCGGGCAGACGGTGACGTTCTTCCCTAATGAACCTGTGCCGTGGCAGGCTTCGCAGGTCTCCTGGCGCGAAATGTTGAGCTTTACTTGCGTTCCTTTGATCGACTGCCAGAAATCGACGTGCAACCCATACTCGAGATCCGCGCCGCGCTCCGCTTGAGTGTTCGCTTTGCGTGAGCCCGAACGGAAGAACTGGCTGAAAATGTCGCGAAACCCGCCGCCGCTAAATCCTTCCGACGACTCATAACCTGCACCTGCTCCTCCGCCGGCTCCACCTCCCGCAGCTTGCTGTTGCCGAAGATACTCAGAGAAATCGAAACCACCGAAACCTGGGCCGCCGCTCGGTCCTCCGCCGCTGTTAGGCGGTGGCATATTGTCAGAATAGAAACCGTACTGATCGTAAACCTTGCGCTTGTTCTCATCGCTCAGGACATCGTACGCTTCCTGAACTTTTTTGAAGCGCTCTTCTGCGCTCTTGTCCCCTGGGTTCAAATCCGGATGGTATTTGCGCGCCAGCTTCCGATACGCTTTGCGGATCTCTTCCGCATCGGCACCTCGCCCCACCGCCAGGGTCTCGTAATAATCTTTCTTTGTCGCAGTAGGCATTGTCTTTTACCAAGCGCACCGGGCATTTGATGCCTCCTGGTGCGCATTCAACAAATTGCGCAGCGTTTGGCCTGTCGTTGCGCGTTTATTATGCACGAGCGGCGGCCCTGCTTCTCGGAACCGCCGCCCTTTTTTCTCCAACCCAGCTGACTACTCAGCCGTTACTACTTATGTGGTCACTTCTTGTCTTCAACGTCGACGAATTCAGCATCGACCACGTTGTCTTTAGGCTTCTCACCCGTTTGCGCGCCAGGCTGTTCCGCGCCCGGGCCCGCCTGAGCTCCTGCCCCGTTTCCACCCGCCGCGCTCTGCGATTTGTACATCGCTTCGGCAAGCTTGTGGCTGGCTGTTGTCAAGTTGTCCGTCGCCGCGTTGATCTTCTCCAAACCGCCGTCCGCCATGGCCTGCTTGACTTCCTCGACCGCCGACTCCACTTCCTTCGCATCGGCTTCGGAAATCTTCTCGCGATGCTCTTTCAACATCTTCTCGACGTTGTACATCATGGCATCGGCTCGGTTTCGAGCTTCGATCTCTTCTTTCTTCTTGCGATCGTCCGCCCCATGCGTTTCCGCATCACGCGCCATCTTCTCTACTTCGTCTTTGCTCAAGCCTGAAGAAGAAGTGATGGTGATCTTCTGCTCGTTGTTCGTCGCGCGATCCTTTGCCGTCACGTTTAGGATTCCGTTCGCGTCAATGTCGAACGTGACTTCAACTTGCGGAATGCCGCGCGGTGCTGGCGGAATGCCGACCAGTTGGAACACTCCGAGCAGCCGGTTGTCCCGAGCCATGGAGCGTTCGCCCTGGTACACCTTGATCTCTACTGACGTCTGATTGTCTGCAGCCGTCGAGAACACCTCGCTCTTGCGCGTCGGTATCGTCGTGTTGCGCTCGATCAGTTTCGTGAACACACCGCCCAGCGTCTCAATTCCGAGCGACAGCGGCGTCACGTCGAGCAGCAGCACATCTTTGACCTCGCCGCCCAGAACACCGCCCTGAACAGCCGCCCCGATAGCCACTACTTCGTCCGGATTCACGCTCTTGTTCGGCTCTTTTCCGAACAGGTCGCGAACCATCTGCTGTACTTTCGGAATACGCGTCGAACCGCCCACCAGGACCACCTCATCGATGTCCTTGGGCGTCACACCCGCATCCTGAAGCGCCTGCTTGCAGGGTCCAACCGAGCGCTGCAAAATGTCATCCACCATCTGCTCAAACCGCGCCCGCGTCAGCTTAATCGTTAAGTGCTTCGGACCGCTTGCATCCGCTGTCAAGAACGGCAGGTTAATTTCCGTCTCGAGTAGTGTTGAAAGCTCAATCTTCGCCTTCTCGGCAGCCTCTTTCAGCCGCTGCAACGCCATCTGGTCTTTCGAAACATCAACTCCCTGATCCCTCTTGAATTCCTGAATCAGCCAATCGATGATTCGTTGGTCGATGTTGTCGCCGCCCAGGTGCGTATCGCCATTCGTCGACTTCACTTCTACAACGCCATCGCCCACTTCGAGAATCGAAATGTCAAACGTGCCGCCGCCAAAGTCGTAGACAGCGATGGTCTCGTCCTTCTTCTTGTCCAGGCCATACGCCAGCGCCGCCGCCGTAGGCTCGTTGATAATACGCATCACTTCAAGACCGGCAATCTGCCCTGCGTCTTTGGTTGCCTGGCGCTGTGAGTCATTGAAGTACGCTGGCACCGTGATTACGGCTTTGGTTACTTTCTCCCCGAGATACGCTTCCGCCGCTTCCTTTAGCTTGTTCAGAATCATGGCTGAAATCTCGGGCGGTGTATATTTCTTGCCCTGAATCTCCACCCGGGCATCGCCATTCTCGCCCGCTACCGCTTTGTAGGGAACGAGCTTCATCTCCTCCGTCACTTCGTTGAAGCGTCGACCCATAAACCGCTTGATCGAATAAATCGTGTTTTCCGGGTTCGTTACCGCTTGGCGCTTCGCCACCTGGCCGACCAGCCGCTCTCCGCTCTTCGTGAACCCAACCACCGATGGCGTGGTCCGCCCACCTTCCTGGTTGGGGATCACCGCGGGCTGCCCGCCCTCCATTACCGACACCACCGAGTTTGTGGTTCCCAGATCAATTCCGATAATCTTACTCATGTAAACAATCCTCCGCTGATCGCCAGCGGCGACCAATCTCATTTAGCACAGTCCCATTATGGGATATGAGTGTACGATTGTCAAGTTATCTCTCAACAATCTTCCTTCTGCTCCTGCCTTGCTTCGCGACAGGCCAGACTACTTTGACAATTGCCGCCGCCGCTGACCTTTCCACCCTCGAACCTGAACTAGCCCAGCAATTTGAAAAAACGAACCCAATTCGAGTCCGTTTCGTAACCGGCGCCAGCGCCATCCTCTCGCAACAGATTGAAAGCGGAGCACCTTACGACGTTTTTCTCTCCGCAAACGCGTCGTTCGTAGACCATCTGAGTTCGTTTGGTAAATTGCGGCCCGATTCCGTCGCGACCTATGCCGTGGGCCGGGTCGGCATTCTATGGAAAGACGGAAAGCGGCACGGGATCAACGACTTGGAGGGAAATTGGGTTCGTTTCGTAGCGCTGCCCAACCCCAACCTCGCCCCTTACGGCGCGGCTGCTCTGCAAGCGCTTAAACATGCTGGCATATGGCCGCAGATCCAGCCCAAGGTCGTATACGGGGAGAACGTCCGGCAGGCCCTCCAACTTTTCGAAAGTGGAAATGCCGACGCGGTCCTGACGGCCGCCGCACTCCTGAGAGGCAAGAACGCCACCCTCATTCCGGCGGATTGGCACAGGCCAATTGTCCAAAAGGCCGGGATCGTCTCTGGAACCAAAAACTTAGCAGCCGCCCAACAGTTCCTCGACTACCTGACTAGCAAAGAGGCACAGGCCATTTTTGCCAAATTCGGGTTCAGCCCAACTCCTAACCATCGTCCTATGCCTTAGGGTGCGCCTTGTCGTAAACGACCTGAAGGTCCTTGAGCGAAACCTGCGTATATTTCTGCGTGGTTGACAGCCGGGCGTGACCCAAAAGTTCCTGGATGGCACGCAAATCCGCTCCATCGATCAGCAGATGTGTCGCGTACGCGTGCCGGAAGCTGTGGGGGTGAACCGTCGAGTCTCCGGTTACCACGAGCGCATACAGTTTCACCAGCCGCCGAACCTGCCGGTCGCTCAATCGTGCCCCTCGCGAGTTCAGAAACAACGCTCGCTGCTGCGGCCCAGCCGACCGTTGTTCCAGATAGCGCTCGACCGCTGACAGCGCCCGCCCCGCGATGGGAACTTGTCGCTCCTTATTCCCTTTTCCTCGCACCCGAAGCCAGCCGCCTCTCAAACCCAGATCTTCCAGATTGATGCCGACCAGCTCGCTCACCCGAATGCCGCAACCGTAGAGCAGTTCAAGGAAGGCAATGTCCCGTTCTTTCGACGGTTTTTCGATTGCCTGGCCTCGCTCCACCGCATCCAGCAAATTATTCGTTTTTTCCGCGCTCATCACGTCCGGCAGGCGTTGCTTTGCTTTGGGGGTGCGCACCCGCGTAGCAATATTTTTCTGAAGCACGCCTTCCCGAAGCAAAAATTTAAACATCGCGCGAACCGCGGCCAGCTTCCGGCGCACACTTACTACTTCGAGGCCTTCATCGTATAAACTGGCCAGCCACTCGCGTAACAGCGGCAGGCCTAGCTGCTCAACCTCGGGTGCGGTCTCGCCCGGAGGTTCAAAATAAGTTGCGAACTGTTCCAGGTCCGAACCGTAATTTCGGAGCGTATGCTTCGACGCGCCCCGGCGCTCCAGTTCACGCAGATAATTCGGAATACATTCTCGCAGTGCTGTCACGTGTTCCGCCGTGCGTCCCGCTATATAAAAAATCGTTCATCGTTTCAGCCGCTCGCCGGCACACTTCCGCATGCCGCGCCTTCTTATCGTGCCGTAGCTTCCGCTTCGTTTCCTCGTCGAGCGATGCCAGCAGATCGAAGGTGATATTCGCCGGCTGAAAGTTGGTGGCATCCGCGTTCGTGATGTAGTGGCACAAACTTCCCAGCGCCGTCTCACGCGGAAAATTCTTGGGTTCATCGCCCCGCACGAGCGCTGCTGCATTACGCCCGGCAATCAGGCCGGTTCCGATTGATTCCGCATAGCCTTCAACTCCTGAAATCTGTCCCGCAAAAAGGATCCTGGAATCACTCTTCAATCGCAGCGTAGGACTTAGCAGCGCGGGCGAGTTGATGTACGTATTGCGGTGCATCTGCCCGAATCGCAGAAACTCGGCCTGCTCAAGACCTGGAATCATACGGAAGATCCGAGCCTGATCCCCGAATTTCAAGTGATTCTGAAACCCGACCAGGTTATAGCTGTCCGCCCGCTGATTCTCTTGGCGCAGCTGCACGACAGCGTACGGCCACCTGCCGGTCCGAGGATCGTTCAACCCCGCCGGCTTCATCGGACCGAAGCGAAGCGTATGATGGCCCCGTCGCGCAATCTCTTCAATCGGCAGGCATGCCTCGAAGAACGGAATTTTGTCCTCCTCAATATGAGGCTCATAGCGCTCCGCTTCTAATAAAGCGGCGACGAAGGCGTCATATTGTTGCGTATCGAAAGGACAATTGATGTAATCGTCCGTGCCGTCAAGCGACTTCCCATAGCGTGACGCACGAAATGCGACCGACATATTGATCGAGTCCGCAGCCACGATGGGACTGATGCTGTCGTAAAAATAAAGCCGATCCGAGCCAGTGATTCGGCCTATTTCGTTGGTCAAAGATTCGCTCGTGAGGGGCCCGCTTGCAATGATTACGATGCCTGCCGGCGGTATTTCTTCGATTTCACCGCGCCGGACGGAAATACGTGGATGTGATTCAATGGCCGCTGTAATCTCACGCGAAAAAATATCGCGATCCACCGTTAGCGCGTGCCCGCCCGGCACTCGCGCCGCCTCTGCCGCCCGCATTAGTAGCGAATTGAGACGCCGCATCTCCTGCTTCAGAAGCCAAGGTGCGGAATGAACCTGCTCGCTCTTCAGCGAATTGCTGCAAACAAGCTCACCGAAAGCGTCCGTTTTGTGTGCCGGCGTTCGCTTCTGCGGCCGCATCTCATGCAGTCGGACGCAGGCACCCGTTTCAGCGGCCTGGAAAGCGGCCTCGCACCCCGCGAGACCTGCCCCAATGATCTCTATGTCGGCCAATCCCTATTCTAGATTCTAGAAACTTTCGCGGTATTCGCCGAACACGCGTCGCAAAGTCTCTGAAATCTCGCCCACAGTCGCCAGCGCTCGGCAGCATTCGAGTATGCACGGCATCAAATTTTCCGTACCTCGTGCCGCATTTTCTAGCCGCGTCAACGCAGAGTTCGTCTGCTCAGCCGACCGCGAAGCCCGAAGTTCCCGCAATCGCTCTATTTGTCCGTGCTCCAGTTCAGGATCGACACGAAATGGCTTTGGCGTGTCAACCTCGTCAGTCTGAAATTTGTTTACACCGACCACGATTTGCTGTCCTTCTTCGACCGACTTCTGATATCGATAAGCCGAGTTTTGGATCTCCGCTTGAACGTAGCCCTTCTCGATTGCAGCCAATGTTCCGCCTAAGGTATCAATGCGTTGGATGTACTCGCGAGCGCCCGCATCAATCTCATCCGTCAGTTTCTCCAGGTATTCGCTTCCGCCGAGTGGATCGGGAGCAGCAGTGACTCCGCTTTCATATGCAATCACCTGCTGCGTCCGTAATGCGAGGCGCGCCGATCGCTCCGTTGGCAAAGATAACGCTTCATCCTGACTGTTGGTGTGCAGCGATTGTGTGCCGCCGAGGACCGCCGCCATCGCCTGCAAAGCCACACGTACGACGTTCACTTCCGGCTGTTGCGCCGTGAGCGTAGAACCGCCCGTCTGGGCGTGAAACCGCAGCATGCACGCCCGATCTGATTTGGCGCCAAACCGGTCCCGCATGATAAAGGCGTACAGCCGTCGCGCCGCCCGATATTTCGCAATCTCTTCCAAAAAGTTATTGTGCGCATTGAAGAAAAAACTCAGGCGCGGCGCAAACATATCGACATCCAGCCCCACCGCAACCGCAGCCTCGATGTAGGCAATCGCATTCGCGAGCGTGAATGCCACTTCTTGAACCGCGGTAGATCCGGCTTCGCGAATGTGGTACCCGCTGATCGATATCGTGTTCCACTCGGGCATTTCGCGGCCCGCCCACGCGAATAAATCCGTGATAATACGCATCGCCGGGCGCGGTGGATAGATATAGGTCCCCCGTGCGATGTATTCCTTCAAAATGTCGTTCTGAACCGTTCCAGAGAGCTTTTTCCGATCGGCACCTTGCGCCTCGCCAACCAGGACATAGAGACAAAGCAGAATAGCGGCTGTGGAATTGATCGTCATGGACGTACTGGCTTCCTCCAGCTTGATGCCATTGAACAGCACTTCCATATCCGCCAGCGAATCGATCGCAACGCCCACACGGCCCACCTCACCAGCTGCCAGTGGATGATCGGAATCCATGCCCATTTGGGTCGGAAGGTCAAACGCGACAGACAGACCGGTGATGCCCTGCGACAAAAGGAACTTGTATCGCTGATTGCTCTCCTCCGCCGTTCCAAACCCTGCGTATTGGCGCATGGTCCAGAGCCGGCGTCGATACATCTCGGCATAGATCCCGCGCGTGAACGGAAATTCGCCAGGTTGCTCAGAGGTGGACAAAAGTAGTCTAGCGGCGCGAGATTTGCCGCGCCTTCAGAAACGAAGCAACGCAAAAGTAGGCCATCACAAGACCGAGAAAAATGCCGAAGATCATGCCGGCAGGATTTTCCCTGTTGTGAATTGCATACCAAAGAAACGAGGCGGAGAAGAGCAGGAATACGCCGCCGATGGCCTGATTCCAGATAACACGCGCAGGCCTTACGACCTCCGGAACCACGTGTTGCGCAAACTTCTTCGCATTATCGACATTGGCGTATCGATGCGCGAGTCGAAATGCGTGCCCGAGCTTCACCACGTCCTCATGCTAACACTGGAACTGAAGGTTTTAATTCAGCTGTCGCCAACCACCTAGCCGCATTCAAGACTAAGTTTCGCTAAGCTCGTCCGTTGAAAGGAAGCAGCTTGCGAAGGCTTGGTCAAGCAAGTCTTCTGTCAGCTCGTAAGCAAGCCGTTTGAAGTGAATGAGGTCGATTGCCTGTGAGATCACATCTCGCGGGTGGCACCTCCGGAATGCTTTCCCGGTATTTAGGTAATGTTTTGAAATGAAGGCATCCACTAAGGTAGCCGGAGCGCCGATACTCTGTGATTTGCAAAATTCGCAAAATATAACGCGGAACTCGTCAACGCCCGGGCTGCGCAGAAGCATCTTGTACTGAATCCTGCGAAGAAAGGCTTCGTCTCCCAGTTTGTTCGGGCTGAGATTCGTGGAAAATACGAGAAACGTTTCAAATGGAATCGTCATTTTGCCGCCGTTCGAAAACGAGAGGTAGTCGATCCGGCGCTCCATCGGAACAATCCATCGGTTCAAAATTTCGGCTGAGGTCGCCTTCTGGCGGCCAAAATCGTCAATCAGATAAATTCCGTTGTTCGCTTTCATCTGAAACGGAGCATCATAGATTTTCGAAACCTCGTTGTAGCTCAGATCAAGCATGGCTAACGACAACTCTCCACCCGACGCAATAAATGGGCGACGGCACCTCGCCCAGCGCCCGTCGTATCGGGACTCTGAATCCTGTTCGCTCTCGGTGCCGGGTTTGTGATAGATGGGGTCATAAAGTTGGATGATGTTTCCCTGACATTCCAACGCGTAAGGGACGTAAATATCCGAGCTGTGAATATTCGATAGAGCTTCGGCCACTTGTGTTTTGCCGTTTCCAGGCTGACCGTACACCAGAAGCGATTTGCCGGCCGTGACAGCCGGTCCAATCTGATCGAGCATCACCTCAGTTGTGACCATATGGGAGTACGCGTCGCTCAATCGCTGCCGCGTAAGCCACATGGCAGGCATTCGTTGCGCATGCACCGCTTCGCGATATTGAGTGATGGACACGGGCGCCGGACCTACGTATTGATTGTTCTCGAGGTAATCTCGGGCAATGCGACGGCCCTGCTCGGTTAAAGCAAGCACAGCCGAGACAGGACCATAGCCGAGCGAGCTTTTCACTTGAATCAGCTGTTTGAATTTGAATGCCTCAATGGTGCCCTCTACTAAGCTGAAGCTAAGTCCCATCGCTCGGCAGACATCGCCACCCATTACATCCCCTTTGAAGTAGAGGATTTTCAATACCAGCTGCTCGATGACGGAATTTGGCAGTCCGGTTTCTGCCAGGCTCTGCGGAGCCAGAGGGGCGAACCTTTCGCTTTGCCTCGTGACGATCGCTTGCGGCTGAAACTCAGGAGCAGTCTCGTCAACCTGGTTGATTTGCGGATGTTGTTCAGTTAAAAGCAACGAGTTACCTTTGAGATCACGTTTGCATTAATGCACACGCGTTACTATCGGCAGCAATGGAGGAATTAATTAGCCTATTTCGGTTTCATCGCCACCCGTGCCAATTCCTCAATCACCGGCACTACTCTTCCGGAGAGCGTCGAAGGGACAACGTGATCACAGGCCAGCGCGCACTGATGCACCTAGAAGGGTGGGCATCGGAAGAGGCGGCTTCTGCGAGTGTTTAGGGATCGTAAAAAGCTCACCTTCGAGCACCGTCGCTGATCTCCAAACCGTAATTTGTTTCCAGTCACAGCCGCGAAGAAACTTTCTCTTGTGCCACAGAAAGGCGAAGTTTGTTTCACTACAATCACTTTGGGCGCAGGCCAAAGCTGCGCTTACTTACACCGGTGCTATTCTCTCCGCCCGCCATGCTAGCGTGCCGTCATGAAGTCGACAACACGTAAAAAGACATCTATAGTCAGACCTCTCTTGGAGAAACTCATCAATCAACACAGGGCCAATTCTAAGGTCCCTAAACAAAACTCGAAAATTGGATCGGTCCCGCTGAAACCTGCCTCATCGGAGCAGGACTCAGGCGCAGGCTACAACTCCAATAACACTTTCGTGCAAAGTTAGACCACCGGGGCGGACTTCAACGTCCGCCCCCTTCGCGAACCACACAAAGAGCTTCGGCCGCTTATGCCGGTTTACAACTTGATCGGCTAAACTGATTCCTTCAGCAGTGAAGGAACAAACAACCTACAGTGATGCCGGGGTCAACATTGCCGAGGCAGATCGGGCTGTATCACAAATCAAGCGTATAGCTGCCAAGACGTTTAACCCCCACGTTCTAACCTCGATCGGCAGTTTCGGAGCTGGCTTTTCGTTGAACGGCTGGCGTGATCCGGTTCTCATCAGCTCTGCCGATGGGGTGGGCACAAAGCTCAAGATCGCATTCGCAACTGCCCGCCATGACACTATCGGTGAGGATCTGGTCAACCACTGCGTCAACGACATCGCAGTGCAGGGCGCTAGACCGCTTTTCTTTCTGGATTATTTTGCAATAGGCAAACTCGACGTGCAAATTTGCACTCGAGTTGTCGCAGGGTTGGCGCGCGCGTGCAAGGCGAATCACTGTGCGCTCATCGGCGGCGAAACCGCTGAAATGCCCGGGCTGTACGCGCCAGGAGAGTACGACCTTGCCGGATTCATCGTCGGCGCAGTCGAACGCAAGCGCATGTTGACCGGATCGGATATCAAACCCGATGATCTCGTTTTAGGCCTTTCCTCAAACGGCCTTCACACTAACGGCTATTCGCTGGTTCGAAGGTTGCTCTCCGATACCGAACTCTCTCGCGATCTTGCAGACGAGCTTCTCAAGATACACAAGTCGTACCTCGCCCCCCTTCTAGCTCTCCACGATGCAAAATTGCTTAAGGGCGCCGCTCACATCACCGGTGGAGGACTCACAGGCAACATCCCCAGGATTCTCCCGCGCGGTTGTGGAGTCAAAATCGATCCTCGCGCTTGGCCCAGCCAGCCCATCTTCGATCTCCTCAAAAAGCGAGGCAATATTCCTGATGCCGACTTTCGCCGCACCTTCAACTTAGGAATCGGCATGGTCCTGATCGTCGCGGCCCAGAAAATTGGGTTCGTTTCGCAAATTCTAAAGAAGCTCCGCGAGCCGTTTTACCCCATCGGCCAGGTCATCCGTGTGAAATCTTCGAAGCAGCCGAAGGTTATATATTCGTGACGCGCCTCGGTATCCTTTTATCGGGCAGAGGCTCGAATTTCGAAGCCATCGCCCAGAACGTCCTTTCCGGCCGGCTCAATTGCGAGATTGGGTTCGTTTTTTCAAATAGGCCGAACGCGCCCGGTCTAGCACGCGCTCGCGAGCTAGGTTTTGCCTGCGGCTGCATCGATTCCGCTGGCGTTGAGCGTACCGCCTTCGACAGCCAAGTCTTTGATTTGCTTAACCAACATAGGGTTCATTGGGTTTGTTTGGCGGGTTATATGCGCTTTCTCACCGGACAGTTCGTTTCGCAATTTCCCAATCGCATCCTCAACATCCACCCCTCGTTGCTGCCCGCTTTTCCGGGGCTCGACGCGCAATATCAAGCGCTGTCGCACGGCGTGAAGATCACTGGCTGCACAGTCCACCTCGTCAACGAAGATCTCGACAGCGGCCCGATTCTGCTTCAATCGGCGGTCCCAGTTCTCGATGACGACACGCTCGAAGCTCTGTCGTCTCGAATCTTGATCCAGGAACATAGGATCTATTCCGAGGCTGTCGCCTGGGTACTTAAGGGGAATTATCGGATCGAAGGCCGGAGAGTCATCACGACCTGAACGGTACTAAAGGTATTGAATCTGAAACGTCTCTTAGCCGTCCTCGCCATCTTGATCCTGATTGCCATTGCGTTCGTTTGGTACTCAGGCAAGGACGTCAACCTAAAACTTGCCAGACCGGTGCCCGCCATCGGCAATGACAGCATTATTAGCGTTCAAGCGGCCGACCCGAAAGGCATAAAATCATTTGCGGCTGCGGTCGAACAAAACGGACAGAGCCAAACCGTATATCAGGATGAGACGAGATCGAACCAGGCCAGCCGGGTGTACACGTTTTCGGCGGGTAAAAAACAGGCGTCGTTTCTGAAGGAGGGACCTGCCAAGCTGGTCTTTAAAGCTTCCTCGAACGACTTTCGCGGGCGCACAACCACGCTCTCGCAAGACATCCAAGTGGTTCTTCGACCGCCCAGCATCGTTGCCGATGGCCGTCAGCATTACCTGAACCAGGGTGGATCAGAACTCGTGACCATGGATTTGGGCGGCTCCTGGACAGAAGCTGGTGTTCGGGCGGGCAGGTACTTCGCGGGTTCATTTGCCATGCCCGGGGAGCCCGACAACAGCAATAACCGCTTCTCGTTATTCCCTTATCCCTGGGATCTCTCGCCGGACACGATTCCGGTCGCCTTCGTTAGGAACATCGCCGGAACCGAAGCGACGGCCACGTTCTGGGTCAAAGTATTCCCGAAGAAATTTCGCGAAAGCAATATCGAGCTGAACGATAGACAGCTGCAAAAAGTGGACAACGAGCTCGACCCCGACGGCACGGGCAGCCTAATTGAGAGGTTCGTCAAACTCAACCGTGAGATGCGCCGGGCGAACAATCAGCAGATTTATGATCTTCGCACCAACACGGAAAGCCGAATGCTATGGTCGGGACCGTTCGAGCCCATGAAAGGCGCCAGGGAATCGTATTTTGCCGACCGTCGCAGCTACTTCTATCACGGGCAAAAAGTCGATGAACAGGTGCATCTCGGATTTGACCTTGCACAAACCACAAACATGCCCGTGCTTGCTGCGAATTCGGGAAAGGTCATCTATGCGGATCGCCTCGGTATTTACGGCAACTGCGTGATCCTCGATCACGGCTACACCCTGCAAACCCTTTACGGACATATGAGCAAGATTGGTGTGAAGGTAGGCGACACCATTCAAAAGGGCCAGCAGATTGGCGTTAGTGGCTTAACTGGTATGGCTTTTGGAGATCACGTACATTTCAGCATGCTCATCGCAGGCATTCAAGTGAATCCCATCGAATGGTGGGACGAGCACTGGATTCACGACCGAATTTTAAGCAAGATCGGCCCTCACGAGCCTTCTTCGCCTGCAGTTCCTTCGCGCAAAGCTTTGAGGCGTTCTTCGCGGCGTTGAGCACGGTCTGCTGCTCGTTTCACGAGCTCTGAACCGACCAGTTCGAGCTTAGCCGTTTCTGCGCCATCGCCTTTGCGCCAGCCCAGCCTGACGATCCTGGTATATCCGCCGTTCCGCTGATTGAAGCGGGGCCCAAGCTTCTCAAACAGCTTGTCGACAGCTTCCCGTTTCACAAGAAAAGCTGCGGCCTGCCGTCGAGTGTGCAAATTGTCCTCTTTGGCGAGGGTGATCATTTTTTCGACCAACGGCCTCGCTGCCTTTGCCTTAGGAACCGTGGTCGTAATCCGCTCTTCTTCGATTACGTTCGTTACCAGCCCGCGAAGCAGGGCGCGCCGGGCGCTGATGTCGCGCTTGAGCTTTACCCCGGCCTTCCGATGCCGCATTGTTATTCCTCTGCTCCGGCGTAGTGCTCGGCAGCAGCAAAGTCCGAGGCCGATGCCGGAGGCGCGGAACCAATTAGGCGCCCTTGCTGGTCAAACTTCATGCCGAATGAAAGCCCCAGACCTGAAAGAATCTCTTTGATTTCGTTCAGTGACTTGCGCCCGAAATTCTTGGTACGCAACATCTCAGATTCAGACTTCTGGACCAGGTCGCCAATGGTTTGAATATTCGCGTTCTTCAGGCAGTTGTATGATCGGACGCTGAGCTCCAACTCTTCAACCGAGCGGTTTAGAACTTCATTCATTTGGTTGATAGCACGCTCGGCCGGCTCTTCCACAGTTTCCGGAGTCTCTTCAAAGTTGATGAAGATTGTCATGTGGTCTTTGAGAAGCTTAGCGGCCTGGCCGACGGCGTCTTGCGGAGATATTGCGCCGTTTGTCCAGACCTCTACCGTGAGCTTGTCGTAGTCGGTGTTCTGGCCAAGACGTGCCGCTTCCACCGTGTAATTAACCTTACGCACGGGCGAGTGTACCGAATCGATGGGGATGTAGCCGAGCGGCAGGTCTTCGTCATAGTTGCGGTCGGCGGACACGTACCCCCGCCCGCTCTTGATACGCATTTCGATGGTGAGCTTTCCGCCTTCGCCGACCGTCGCGATATGGAGGTTGCGATCGAGCACTTCGACATCAGCATCGGTTTCAATCTGGCTGCTCATCACTTCGCCCGGAGTATCGACGCGAAGATATGCAATCCGCATGCCTTCGCCCATCATCTTGAACGGCACCTGCTTAAGGTTCAGGATGATGTCCGTGGCATCTTCGACGACGCCTGGAATGGGGCTGAACTCGTGCGACACGCCATCAATCCGCACACCAGTAATAGCGGCGCCTTCGATGGAGCTCAACAATACGCGACGCAGACCCGTGCCGATCGTGGATCCAAATCCACGCTCAAACGGCTGGGCGGAGAACTGACCAAACCGTTCAGTGAGCGTCTCGGTATTGGCAACTAAACGCTTGGGCTTCTGAAATCCTTTAAACATAAATTCCTATTTTTATCCTCACTTCGAGTACAGCTCGACAATGAGCTGCTCATTCAGTTGAATCTGTACTAACTCTTCTCGCTTCGGCTGCTGTAAGACTCGCGCCCTCAGCGCTTCGCGATCTACTTCCAACCACGACGGGCTCGGTGTATGCGCGGTGGCATCTCGCGCTGCAAGAATCGCGGAACTATCACGGCTCTTTTCGCGAATCTCTACTACGTCACCTGGCTTAACCGTGTAGGAGGGGATGTCCACCTTTCGGCCATTGACATTCACGTGGCCGTGACGGACGAGCTGGCGTCCTTGCGCTCGGCTAGTGGCGAGCCCCGTACGATACAGAATGTTGTCGAGGCGTCGTTCCAGCATGGCGAGCATGAGCTCACCCGTAATACCTTTTTGATTAACAGCCTTCTCGTAAAGATTCCGGAACTGGCCTTCCAGCACACGGTAATAACGCCGCGCCTTCTGTTTCTCGCGAAGCTGCAGACCATATCCGACCAGCTTGGGCTTCTTGTCTTTACCGTGCTGGCCGGGAGCGAAGTTGCGCTTCTCTATCGCGCATTTCTCAGTATGGCAGCGCTCACCCTTCAAAAAAAGCTTCATGCCCTCGCGACGGCAAAGCCGACAAACCGGGCCACTATAACGTGCCAAACAAAACCTCCCTTGCAACCCACGCTATCGCCACGCTCCCGCCTCTGAATTCGGTCATACTCGCCGCTTCTTTGGCGGCCGGCACCCGTTATGGGGGATGGGCGTGACATCCTTGATTGACCTTACTTCGATGCCAGCTGTGGACAAAGCGCGTACGGCCGACTCGCGACCAGATCCGGGACCGGCCACTCGAACCTCCACAGTCCGCAAGCCCGCATCCTTGGCTTTGTTCGCCGCCGTCAGAGATGCTTGCTGAGCGGCAAACGGGGTTCCCTTCCGCGAGCCACGGAATCCTAAAGAACCGGAACTGGACCAGGCCAACACATTCCCCAGCGGATCGGTGAATGTGACAATCGTGTTATTAAACGATGCCTGAATGTGCACAGTCCCAAACGGAACGTTCTTCTTTTCCTTCTTTTTGAAGCTTTTCTTCTTGGCCGATTTTGCGGGTGCCTTAGCCACTTAACCTCCGATTACGTTTTAGCTGCCGACTTCTTCTTATTCGCAATGGTGCCCTTTCGCGGACCCTTGCGAGTACGCGCATTTGTATGGCTGCGCTGTCCGCGGACCGGCAACCCACGCCGATGACGCAACCCTCGATACGCACCCATTTCCATCAGGCGCTTGATATTCATCGAGACTTCCTTGCGGAGATCCCCCTCGATTGCCCCTTCGCCTTCGATGAGGTTACGAAGATGATTCACTTCCTCTTCGCTGAGATCCGCGACTTTCTTATCCGCGTCTACGTGCGCGCGGTGTAGCAATGAAAGGGCACGGGTTCTGCCTATGCCATATATATAGGTAAGCCCGATTGCCGCCCGTTTTCTCGCTGGTAAGTCAATTCCTGCAATACGTGCCATAAACGACTCCTATCCCTGCCGTTGTTTGTGCTTAGGGTTCGTGCAAATGATGCGCACCACTCCATGGCGATGGATCACCTTGCATTTATCACACAACTTCTTTACCGACGCTCGCACCTTCATCCCATTTTCCTCTTGCAGAAGTCCAAAATCCAATCTTCAGTTGAATCGCTATGGGTCACAAAAGATCAGGGCCGCGATAGGACCCAGGGTCCGTTATCCGTTACCGCAACCATATGTTCGAAATGCGCCGAGTACGACCGATCTTTCGCCACTGCCGTCCATTTATCCGACAGAAGCTCAGTATCCGGCTTTCCGGCATTCACCATCGGCTCAATCGCCAAAACCATGCCCGGCTTCAAGCGTGGATTTTCACCCATCCGGTCGATATAGTTGGGGATCTGCGGCTCCTCATGCAGCGAAGTCCCGATCCCGTGTCCAACAAAATCCCGGACAATCGAAAATCCGTTCGCACGCACATGCTTCTCTACGGTCCCGCAGATGTCGAACAAACGATTTCCGGATCGCACCCGGTCAATTGCCAACTCCAAGCTCTCTTCAGTGATCTTCAACAACCTTTTGACCGAATCATTCACTTCCCCTACCGCCACAGTTATGGCCGAATCTCCGTAATAGCCATCCAGCAGGACCCCGGTGTCGATAGACAGGATGTCGCCCCGTTTCAGTTTCCTCCGCGAGGAAGGCATCCCGTGGACAATCTCCTCATTAACCGACGTGCACAGAACGTACGGATATTTCGTGGTCGCAGCTTGCGAACGATATCCTTTGAACGCCGGCTGGGCCCCAGCATCCGCAATCATTTTCTCAGCTGCGGACTCCAGATCCTGAGTGGTAATCCCCTCGGCAACCATTCCCTTGAGGTCCTGCAGAATCCGAAATACCAGCAACCCGCTGCGGCGGAGTTTCTCAAGCTCGACTGCACTCCTGCGCACGATCATGGGGTAACGCTTGCCTCGGGTGCTTCGCGCATGACAATCGATGGGTCAACCAAGCCCAAAGAGGCCAGCGAATCGCTGATCTGCCGCATAATCTTTTGAGGCGGTGCTGCTGCTCCCTCAATTTCAATGACCGGAACGCCCGCTTGCCGGAAATAGTTCAGAAGCGGACGCGTTTGCATATCGTATTGCTTGAGTCGTTCCCGGATGACGGGTTCACTGTCATCATCCCGTGGCACCAATGTAGCTCCATCAAGATCACAAACTCCTGCAATTTTAGGAGGATGCGTGGTTACGCTATAGAGGGTTCCACAAACGGGACACTGCCGGCGGCCAGTCAGGCGGGCCACGATTTTCTCGTGGTCAACCATCAAGTGTATCACGGCGGGTTTAAATCCGTACTGCTGCATCATTTCGAGCAGTACGGCCGCTTGATTTACGGTGCGCGGATAGCCATCGAGGATAATACCCGAGCGGCAATCCGGTTCCGCAATTCTAGCTTCGACCAACTGATTGACGAGATCGTCGGAGACCAGTTTTCCGGATTTAAGAAGTCCGCGCGTCTGCTCTCCTATATCGTCTCCGGCCTCGATATGGGTTCGAAGCATGTCGCCAGTCGAAATGTGCGGCACTTTAAGGTAACGACACAATAATTTGGCCTGAGTACCTTTTCCCGAACCAGGGGAGCCGAACAATATGATTGCCGGTGCTGGCCGGCTGGTTACGGGGGCGGGCAAGCGATTAAACCGTAGTGGCGCGGCGGCCACGGATCCGCCCGGTGCGTGGCGTGAATCCTTCGTAGTGGCGCATAATCAACTGCGCTTCAATCTGATTTACGGTGTCCATCGCCACACCGACAACAATCAGCAGCGAAGTGCCCCCAAAGTAAAAATTGACCCCTAATCCGTCCAGCAGGAAGCGCGGGAAATGCGCATCAATGAAGTTGCCGACGAAAGGCAGCCGCTGCAGCTTGATTCCCGAAATCATGATCTGTGGAATAAGGGCCAGAATAGACAAGTAGAGTCCGCCAACCACAGTTATCTTCGACAGAATCTTGTCCATGTACTCGGCAGTGTTCTTGCCCGGCCGAATTCCTGGGATGAAACCGCCATACTTCCGCATGTTGTCCGCCGCTTCATTCGGATTGAAAATGATCGAGACATAAAAGAAGCAAAAGAAGACGATTAACACGACGAAAGCCAAGTAATACAGGGGTTCTGAGCCACTGAGCGCGCCCAGCATGCTGCTCAGCCATGGGCTGTTCTTTACAAGCGGAAACTGGAGGGCTGTTTGCGGCAGTGCGAGCAAGGAAGAAGCAAAGATGATCGGAATAACGCCCCCGGCATTCACTTTGAGGGGCAGGTGCGTGGACTGTCCGCCCATCATCCGCCGGCCCATCACACGTTTGGCGTATTGCACCGGTATGCGCCGCTCGCCACGCTCTACGAGAACAATAAAAGCGACAACCGCAATCATCACGGCCAAGATGATGATCATCTGAAGCGCATTCCATTGGTGGGTAACGAACGTGTTCTGGTAAATACTGATGATGGCGCGCGGAAGACCGACAATGATACCGACAAAGATAATTAGCGACATGCCGTTCCCAATGCCACGCTCCGTGATCTGCTCACCCAGCCACATGATGAAGGCTGTACCGGTTGTAAACGTTAGCATTGTCAAAAACACAAAGCTGACGCCTGGATTCAGAACGAAATTACCTTCTGACTTTTGAAGCGCCACAGCGATGCCGATCGACTGAATGATGGCAAGGGCTACGGTTAAATAGCGCGTCCACTGGGTGATTTTGCGGCGTCCGAGTTCGCCCTCTTTCTGCAGCTTGTCGAGGGTGGGAATAACGACGGTCAGCAATTGAAGAATAATGGACGCGGTGATGTAAGGCGTGATACCGAGCGCGAAGATCGTCATACGGCGAAGCATGCCGCCGCTAAAAAGATCTACATAGCCAAGGAAGCCGCCAGCATTCCGGGCGAAGAATTCCCCAAATCGGGTCGTATCAATGCCCGGTGTTGGAATGTACGCACCAATGCGATAGACGGCGAGCAAACCCAACGTGAAGAGAACCCGTTTCCTGAGGTCCGGGATCCGGAACACGTTGGCGAGAGCTTCAATAAATTTTGTCATGGACGTCGTTATACTTCCCGCCTGGCAAGCCAAGCCGGCGCTTTTGACTTACTTCTGTTCCCGCCCCTCGACACCCGCTGCGGCCTTTGAAAGAACCTCCGCCGTGCCACCGAGCTTTTGGATTTTGTCGAGCGCAGACTTTGAATAAAGATGCGCCTTGACGTTGACCTTCTTTGTTAGTTCGCCATTGCCCAAGATCTTGAGCCCGGCATTCAACTTCTTCACGACACCGCTTGCCATGAGCGACTCGGGAGTAAACGCGTCGCCGTCCAGCTTCTCGAGCAATCCTACATTGATAATGGCGTATTCCTTTCGGAAAATATTAGTGAAGCCGCGCTTTGGAAGCCGTCGATGCAAGGGCATCTGGCCGCCTTCGAAGCCGCGCATTTTGCTGTACCCCGAAATCGACTTTGCGCCTTTTGCACCGCGGCCTGAGTACTTGCCGCGGCCCGTGCCCATCCCTTGGCCGATGCGCCGTTTTTTATGTTTCTGGCCCTTGGGAGGCCGCAAATTGCTTAGGTTCATTTTTGTAATACCTGTTCGGCGCTATTCTTCCACAATTTCGAGCAGGTGCGGGACTTTCGCTACCATGCCCCGGAACCCGGGCGTATCGGGACGCTCGACCACACGATTCATCGTATGAAGTCCAAGAGACTTCACGATGTTTTTGTGCTTTTGGGGCGTGCAGATGGGGCTGCGCACCAGCTTAATTTTGATTTTTCCTTCAGCCATTTGTGTGTGCCTCAACGTTCAACGGCTACGGATTCCTACAATCTCTCGATCGGAAGGCCACGCATATCCGCGATTGCGTGCTTATCACAAAGCTGCTCGAGTGCGTCGATGGTCGCTTTCACGACATTATGCGCGTTATGAGAGCCAAGCGATTTCGTAAGCACGTTGGTGATACCCACTGCTTGGATTACCGCTCGCACAGGACCACCTGCAATCACTCCAGTACCTTCCGGAGCGGGCTTCAATAACACTAGGCCGCTACCAAAACGTCCTACGACCTGATGGCGAATCGTCGTATCGACCACGTTAATTTTGCGCAGATTCTTTTTAGCCGCCTCTATGCCCTTCTTAATAGCCGAAGGGACTTCCTTCGCTTTACCCGTGCCGTAGCCAACAACTTTGGCGCCCGAATCGCCGACCACGATGAGCGCTGAGAAGCTCATATTTTTGCCGCCCTTGACTACTTTCGTGACGCGGTTAATGCTGACCACCTGTTCTTTCAGGTTCAGGTTGTGCGTCTCGAGACGCTTGGCCTTTCCGTTTACTGCCATCCTTAAAACTCCAGTCCCGCTTCTCGCGCCGCATCAGCCAGCGCCTTCACGCGACCGTGGTAGAGATAGCCGCCGCGGTCGAATACCACCTTTTTTATGCCTTTTTCCTTAGCGCGCTCTGCGACAATTTTGCCAACCACTTTGGCACCGTGAACATTGCCGCCTTTATTACTGCGCAAATCCTTCTCTGTGGATGCAGCGGCGACCATGGTATGACCCCGCTGATCATCGATCACCTGCGCGTAGATGTGGTTGATGCTCCGAAATACAGCCAGACGTGGGCGCTCCTGGGTACCAGAAACACGGCTACGGATGCGCTTGTGAATCCGCGTACGGATATCATTTCGAGATTCGCGAGCCATCACTTGCCTCCTGCCCCGGTCTTCCCGGCCTTTTTGCGGAGCGCTTCACCGGTGTACCGAACGCCTTTATTCTTGTACGGATCCGGCGGACGCAAGGCTCGGATCTGGGACGCTACTTGCCCCACGACCTGCTTGTCGTAGCCGGTCAGGACCAGGTGCGTCTGTTTGTCCACTCTGAGATCCACGCCCGCGGGCAAAATCACTTCGATCGGGTGCGAATATCCAAGCGTAAAAGTAGCAACTTTCCCTTTCACATCGGCACGGTAGCCCGTTCCGACCACATCGAGCTCGCGCGTGAATCCAGTCGAAACACCTTGCACAGCATTCGCCGCAAGCGCGCGAGTGAGTCCATGCAGCGCGGCAAGCTTGTCGTTTTCACGGACGAGCTCCAGGTGATTGTTATTCCGTTCGACTCTGATTCCCGCCGGGATAGGAACCGCCAGCTTACCTTTCGGTCCCTCGACTTCGAGCTGTTCGCCGAGGCTAATCTTGACGCCCTGCGGCAACGGAATCGGTTTCTTTCCTACTCTTGACATGGACTTTCTTTCCTTACCAGATCTGGCACAGCACTTCGCCGCCAACGCCTTCTTTACGGGCCGTATTTCCGGTCATCACGCCCTTAGGTGTGGTGAGTATGTTGATTCCCAAACCGCCAAGGATGCGAGGAATGTCTTTGCTGCCCACGTAGACCCGGCAGCCGGGGCGCGAGACGCGCTCAACACGCGAGATCACCGGAAGATTCGATGGCGTGTACTTCAAATACAAACGAATGTACTTTTTAGCTCCTTCTTCGGTCAGCTTGTAGTTGAGCACGTAGCCCTCCTCTTTGAGGATGCGCGCGATTTCGTTCTTGAGGCGCGATGCCGGCACGTCCACTTTCGGGTGACGCGCAATCAGAGCGTTGCGCACGCGAGTCAACATATCCGCGATAGGGTCTGCTGTCATATTTGCCCTCTACCAGCTCGCCTTTGTCACGCCCGGAATCTCGCCGGCCAGAGCAAGCTGGCGAAAGCAAATCCGGCACAAGGAAAACTTTCGTAAAAATCCGCGGGGGCGCCCACAGCGCTTGCAACGGTTTCGCAGGCGGGTTTTAAATTTGACATTTGTTCCGGCTTTTTTGCCAGCCGCAATTTCGGTCAGCTTCTTTTCTTCCTTCGCGATCTTCGCAGTAGTTGCCATGAATGAATCCTTCTATTGCCGGAACGGCATGCCCATATGACGCAGCAGCGCCAACCCTTCGGCATCCGTTTTGGCGCTGGTGGTGATCGAGACGTTCATGCCTTTCACCTTTTCCACCTTGTTGTAATCAATTTCGGGAAAGATGAGTTGATCTCGCAGCCCGAGCGTATAATTCCCACGGCCATCAAACGATTTTGGCGAAACGCCGCGGAAGTCGCGCACACGCGGGAGAGCAACATTCATCAGACGATCGAGAAACTCGTACATGCGGTCACCGCGCAAGGTCACCATGCACCCGATCGACATTCCTTCACGCAGCTTGAAAGCAGCAATCGATTTCTTCGCTTTAGTAATGACAGGCCTTTGACCCGCGATAGCGGCGAGTTCGTTCACCGCGCCGTCCATCAACTTACTGTTCCCTGTGGCTTCGCCCAGACCGATATTAATTGACACTTTTTCAATCTTAGGGACAGCCATCGAATTCTTGTATCCAAAGTCTTTATTCAAGGCTGGAATCACACTTTTTGCATAGTGCTCCCTTAGCCTGGCTTTCGTGTTTGTGCGGGCTCTTGGTTCTGCGTCTGCGGCCGGTTTCGCTTCTGGCGTACCTTTCGCTTCCGCGCCCCGCTTCGCTTCACCCCCAGCCTTAGGTTGCCCAGCCTTCGGTTGCCCAGCTTTCGCTTCTTTCCCGGTTTTAGCTGGCTTTGTAGGCTCCGAATCTGTCTTTTTAGCCATTACGTTTACGTCTACCTTCTCTCGAGTGTTTCGCCACTCTTACGCGCGATGCGAACACGCCGTACTTTGCCGCCGACCATTTCCATCTTGTAAGCAACGCGCGTCGGGACGCCGCCCGAGGTCAGGATCATCACGTTTGAGACATCCATCGGCATCGGCTTATCGGCGATTCCGCCTTTAATCTGCTTAGAGGGATTCGGGCGAGTATGGCGTTTCACTACCATAATGCCCTCGACCGTAATCTTGCGCGCCAGCCGATCGACTTCAAGGACCTTACCCGTTTTCCCCTTGTCACGGCCAGCGATCACCCGCACCAGATCGTCCTTCTTGATCTTGATGCGAACTGGCCTGCGCTCACCCCTTTTCTGGCGTCGCTGGTAAGCGATTTTCGACATAACTACAGCACCTCCGGCGCGAGCGAAACGATTTTCATGAAACGCTTGTCGCGCAATTCACGAGCGACGGGGCCGAACACGCGCGTGCCAACAGGTTCCCCAACCTCATTAATAAGCACAGCCGCATTCGAATCAAAGCGAATGTAGGTACCATCTCTGCGGCGCGTCTCCTTGCGCATGCGCACGACGACGCAACGAACAACTTTACCCTTTTTGATAGTGGAATCGGGCGCAGCCTCTTTGACGCTGGCGGTGATCACGTCCCCCAAGCCCGCGCGAAGTCCGAGGTCGCCACCGCGGGGCAAGATGCACTGCAACTTGCGCGCGCCGCTGTTATCGGCTACCTCCAGCATTGTTCGCATCCCAATCATGCCGTTTCTCCCTGACTTCCCAAGCAGACCGTTAGCAATCCGCTACTTTCGCTTCACAGTCTTTTTCACGCGTGTGTCGGCTTCTGCCTCAAGCGCCGGGTGCTCAACCGCAACCTGCACCGCGCGCCGAATCACGTCCCTAAGCTCCCAACGTTTCAAACGGCTCAAAGGACGGCACTCTGCGATGCGGACCACGTCTCCGACTTTCGCGGACTCCGATTCATCGTGCGCGTAAAACTTTTTCCGATTGCTCACAATTCGCTTATAGACGGGATGAGCCACCCGGCGCGTCACTTCGACGACAATGGTCTTGGCCATCTTTGTCGAGACAACCTCGCCCACTTTCTCGTTTTTGTGACCGAGACTCTCGGTGCTTTGCTGTGCTGCCGCCATCGGCTCTATCTCTTCCTCTTCTTATCGCTGGCTTTGCCTGAAGTCGCCGCTTTGCTCGCCCTTGTCGGCGCGGGAGTTTCGCCGGCAGCCTGCTTTTCGCCGAGCACGCTCAGCATGCGCGCGCGATCCTTCTTTAAGTTGCGGTACTTCTTCAAGCCTTCCATCTGGCCCATGCCCATCTGAAACCGAAACCGGAAAAGCTGATCCTGCGAATCCTGCACCTGACGCTGCAAATCGGCCATGTCAATGCCCCGAAATTTCTCTGCCTTCATGATTTGCTAGCCTACCTTCGCCTCTTCAGTCGCCTGATTGCGCATTACGAATTTGGTTGGAACCGACAGCTTCATTGCCGCAAGCCGCATGGCCTCAGTTGCCGTCTGAAGCGTGACACCTTCCATCTCGAACAGCACCTTGCCCGGTTTTACAACCGCGACCCAAGCTTCCGGAGCGCCTTTACCCTTGCCCATGCGGGTCTCCGGCGGTTTCTTGGTGATCGGTTTGTCCGGAAAAATGCGAATCCAAACCTTACCGCCGCGTTTGATGAAACGAGTCATCGCAATTCGCGCCGCTTCAATCTGGCGATTCGTCACCCAACCGCAGGCAAGCGCCTTCAATCCGAAATCACCGAACGAGAGTTCCGAGCCGCGCCAAGCTTTGCCGGTCATGCGGCCTCGCTGCTGCTTTCGGTATTTCACTTTTTTCGGCATCAACATACAGATTCGCTCCTAAAACGAGCAATGCGGATTACTCGTTTGACTCCTTCTTCTCGTCGGGCGCCGGCGTCTCGGCAGTTGTCCCGGCCTCCGCCGTTTCGCGCTTCTGCTCCTGCTTCCACGCTGGGGCAACGGGCGCCAGAGGCGGAATGATCGGCGAGGATGCCGGCTTCGGCATTTCGGCCGGAGGCTGCTGAATGATTACTCCACCTGGCTCAGGTTGGGCTGCAGGTGCTTGCGTCAACGGCCTACGCTCACGATCGCGGTCATCCCGTCGTCGTCGGCGGGGCTCGCCTTCGTTTCGCAGGGAGTCGCGCCGGCTCGCACCGTCGAGCACTTCGCCTTTATAGATCCAAACTTTCACGCCGATAACGCCGTAGGTCGTGTATGCCTGGCTAAAACCGTAGTCGATATCCGCTCGTAACGTGTGGAGCGGCAGTTGACCCTGTAGATACCACTCACTGCGCGCAATTTCCGCTCCATTCAACCGGCCCGAGACGCGAACCTTAATTCCTTTGCAACCAAAACGCAGCGCGGAATCTACAGACTTGCGCATCGCCCGGCGAAACGCGACGCGCTTTTCAAGCTGTAAAGCGATCGACTCAGATACCAGTTGCGCGTCAAGCTCAGGCCGATGCACCTCCTGGATGTCAATGAAGACCTCGCGCTTAGTCTTTTTGGCGAGATCGCTCTTTAGTTTCTCGATCTCGGCGCCTTTACGGCCGATGATGATTCCGGGACGCGATGTGCGAATGGTGATGCGGAGCTTGTTTCCCGGGCGATCTACTTCGACGGAACTGATACCAGCAGCCCTGAGCCGATTCAGCAGTGACTCCTTGAGCTCAAGATCCTCGTGCAAGAGTTTCGAGTATTCCTGCTTAGCAAACCAGCGCGAGCGCCAAGTTTTGGTTACGCCGAGACGGAATCCGTAAGGATGTACTTTCTGGCCCATATGCTCTAACTATTCCTCCACTTCCGCTTCTTCTCTTTCGCCGACCTTCACGACGATGTGCGCCATCCGCCGCTGGTAACGAAATGCGCGGCCCATGGGAGCAGGCCGGATGCGCTTTACGCGCGGACCTTCATTGACATACGCTTCGGTAACGAACAGCTTGTCGACATCGACATCTTCGGATTTGTTCTCGGCATTCGCAATGGCCGATCGCAGAACTTTCTCGACCACCGGCGCAATACGCTTATTGGTGCCACTCAGGATACTGATCGCGTCGCCAGCCTGCCGACCCCGGATCAGATCCACTACTAGTCGAGCCTTCTGTGGCGAGATATGGATGTAGCGCGCTTCTGCTTTTGCGAGACTCGCCGTTTCGTTCGCCATCACCTACCTCGCTGCCTTCTCGGTAGACTTCGCCGCATGACCCTTGAAGGTTCGAGTGGGCGAAAACTCGCCTAATTTGTGGCCCACCATGTTTTCGGTGATATACACGGGAATGAACTTCTTCCCGTTGTGGACGGCAAGCGTGTGCCCAATAAAGTTCGGCACCACCGTCGAGCGTCGTGACCAGGTTCTCACCACAGTTTTTTGATTTTTAGCGTTCAGATCTTCCACCTTCTTGATCAGGTGGTCATCAGTGAACGGTCCCTTTTTAGCCGAGCGACTCATGTCTTTGTACCGCGCACAACGGGCGCCAAACGCCCTGTGCGCTCCCTCGATTCCCTAACGTTTCTTAGCCTTCCTTGTAACGATCAAACGATCCGTTCGCTTATTGTTGCGGGTTTTGAAGCCGCGCGTCGGCTGGCCCCAAGGCGTGACTGGATGACGGCCGCCCGACGTCTTTCCCTCGCCGCCACCATGCGGGTGATCGACGGGATTCATCGAAACGCCGCGATTATGGGGACGGCGTCCAAGCCAGCGGTTGCGGCCGGCCTTGCCGAGAGCGACGTTTTCGTGCTCCACGTTCCCGACCTGGCCTATGGTAGCCATACAATCGATCTGCACCTTACGAATTTCACCGGAAGGCAGCTTTAGAAGCGCGATATTGCCTTCCTTCGAAACCAATTGCGCTTGCGCCCCGGCCGAACGAGCCATTTGACCGCCTTTACCAGGCTTGAGCTCGATGTTGTGGACCACGGTGCCTGCGGGAATGTTCTTCAGGGGTAAAGCATTGCCGACCAAAATATCGGCTTCCGGTCCCGAGCTGACCGTGCGGCCTACCTCGAGACCAATGGGGCAGATGATGTAACGCTTCTCGCCATCGGAGTAGTGCAGCAGTGCAATACGGGCCGAGCGATTTGGATCGTATTCAATTGCGGCGACCTTCGCCACGACGCCAGCCTTGTCGCGTTTGAAATCGATGATGCGGTAGGCCTTCTTTGCGCCGCCGCCGCGAAAACGGCTCGATGTCCAGCCGTGCGCATCGCGGCCGCCGGTACGCTTCTTGCCTTCGACCAGCGATTTCTCGGGCGTGTCCTTCGTGATTTCCTCACGCGTGACATAGGTCTGGAATCGGCGCGTCGGTGTTACTGGTCGAAAACTCTTAATGGGCATGACGTTCTGCTTCCTTCCTATATCTCCGCGTATTCGGGGACCTTTTGCCCAGCCTGCAAACGCACATACGCTTTTTTCCAATCCGATCCGTAGCCGGTGAACCGGCCACGCCGGCGCAATTTCCCAGCAAAGTTGCCGGTTCTGACCTCTGCCACTTTGACCCTGAAAAGAGTTTCTACAGCTTGCCGGATCTCAATCTTGTTTGCATCTCGATGCACCTCAAAACACAGCGTGCGTTCAGACTCGCGCTTGGCGTGGCCCTTTTCCGTGATGATCGGTTTTCGGATCACATCATAAACATTCATGACGCGAGTGCCTCCGACAACTTTCTCGCCGCCGTTTCCGTCAGCAGAACTTGTTGATGAGCCAGCAGGTCATAGACATTTACTTGCCTCGCGGGCACCAGTTTGACCCCAGCTAAATTCCGCGAAGCCCGTGTGAGGTTCGTATTTTCACCCAGCTCAACCAGCAGCACGGTCTTCTTTACTTCGAGTTTTCCAAGAACACCGGCCATGTTCTTCGTCTTGTGATCGGAAAGTTCGAAAGCTTTGACAACTTTCAATTCACCGTCCCGCAGCTTAGCGGAAAGCGCCGAGCGCAACGCACCCAACTCCATTTTCCGGGGTAATTTGTATTCGTAGCTACGAGGCTGCGGCCCGTGTACTGTGCCCCCATGCCGCCACAATGGGGAACGGATGGAACCCATGCGCGCACGCCCCGTTCCTTTTTGCTTCCACAGCTTCTTGCCGGAACCGGAAACCTCATGGCGAGTCTTGGTAGCGGCTGTTCCGGATCGCCTGGCAGCGGTATACTGCCGTACCGCTTCGTAGAGAAGCGCCTCATTGACTTCGGCGCCGAACACAGCATCGGAGAGCTCCATCGAGCCCACCGCTGCGTTGTTCAGGTCCACAATATCTACACTCGGCATCGTCTGAAATTCCTTCGGAACGTTATCGATTCACCCTTCGAACCATGACATACCCGCCATTCGGCCCCGGAATGGCGCCCTTAACCGCGATGACGTTGTCGTCCAGATCCACGCTCACGATCTCGAGATTGCGTACCGTTACCTGCTGGGTTCCCATCCGGCCAGCCATTTTCATCCCCGGAAAAACGCGCGATGGAAAGCTTGATGCGCCAATTGAACCGGCTGCGCGATGAAACATCGACCCGTGCGAGGCCGGACCGCCACGGAAATGGTGCCGCTTTACGAGACCCGCAAAACCTCGCCCCTTACTGGTCCCGATTACGTCGACGATGTCTTTTTCCTTGAACTCATCGGCAAGCACGCGGTCACCTTGCTTCAGGTCCCCTGTACCATGATCGAGGCGGAACTCATGCAGGAACTTGACGCCTTCAGCACCCGATTTTTTAAGGTGGTTGCTCAACGGCTTGTTCTGTTTTTTCGCGTATTCGACTAGCCCAAGCTGAACGGCATCATAGCCATCCATGGCCGGTGTTTTGCGCTGCGTCACCACACACGGCCCTGCCTTGACGAGCGTTACGGGAATCACCTGCCCGTCCGTATTGAACACTTGCGTCATGCCGATCTTTTTGCCGAGAATTCCTGGACTCATTTCTTTCTACTCTGAGCTTTAATCTTTACGCCTACCTCTTACCGAACGCCTTAATCTCGACATCCACACCGGCCGGAAGATCGAGTTTCATCAAGGCATCCACCGTGTCTTGCGTCGGCTCGAGAATGTCGAGTAGTCGTTTGTGTGTTCGAATTTCAAACTGCTCCCGCGATTTTTTGTCGACATGGGGCGAGCGCAAAACAGTGTACCGATTCTTGAGTGTCGGTAAAGGAATTGGTCCCGCCACAGTAGCACCGGTCCGCCGGGCAGTATCGACGATGTCACCCGTCGACTGATCCAAGATTCGGTGATCGTACGCTTTTAGGCGGATACGGATGCGTTCCTTGTTCATTTCCCGTGAAATCCTAGGCGACGATCTCGGTAACGGTTCCAGCGCCTACGGTGCGGCCACCTTCGCGAATGGCAAACCGCAATCCTTTATCCATGGCAACCGGCGTAATCAGCTCGATCTCCAGCGATACGTTATCCCCAGGCATCACCATCTCCATGCCTTCCGGCAGCTTCGCCACCCCCGTCACGTCCGTCGTCCGGAAATAAAACTGCGGCCGGTAGCCATTAAAAAACGGCGTGTGCCGCCCCCCTTCTTCCTTCGACAACACGTACACTTCACCCTTGAACGTCTTGTACGGCTTGATCGTCCCCGGCTTCGCAATCACCTGCCCGCGCTCCACATCATTCTTTTCGATGCCGCGCAGCAGCAACCCTACGTTGTCCCCAGCTCGCCCCTCATCCAGCAGCTTCTTGAACATTTCCACGCCTGTGACCACCGTCTTG
>JBJMGM010000075.1:0-7763 GCA_045807905.1 Bryobacteraceae bacterium
ATATGCTCCTTGCGCCGTTGCTGGCCGGGACGGGACATCTCGTTCAAAATTCCCATTCTGAAGCCACGGTGCTCACGCTGATGTTTTATTTGTTTACGTTGCTAGTAGCGGCCACGGGCGAGGAATTCATCTTTCGCGGGTATGCGTTTCAATTATTAGTGGAAAAGATGGGGCCGTTTGCGACGATTTTGCCGATGGGCGTTGTTTTTGGGGTCGTGCATGCGGCGAATCCGCACGCATCGCGCGTGGGCGTGCTCAATACAGTGATTTGGGGCATTCTTCTGGGATATAGTTTTTTGCGCAGCCATGATTTATGGCTGCCGATTGGGTTGCATTTCGGGTGGAATGTAGTACTACCGCTCTTTGGAGTAAATTTGAGCGGGCTTACAATCGAGGTGACGAGGTACTCCTACCAATGGGATTTATCGCCTATTTGGAGCGGCGGGGATTATGGGCCGGAGGGCGGTTTGCTGGCGACGATTTTCGTTGTAGCGCTGTTCTTTGCTCTTACCAAAGCCCCGGTAAAACGGCAGATCGCGCGGGTGGCGCCAAGCTTAAACGATCCTTTCGACTAGCGCTGATTGCGTTGGCACTGATGAGTGTTGTTTCGCCCTTTGCCCAAGCGGACAAGCTGAGCGTGGATGAGCGGTTGGAAATCGAGCGGGGCTTGAATGCCGAGTTCGCCACCATGCGGGTAGCTTTGCCGCGAGCAAAAAGGCCGCTCACTTTTAAAAGCGACGGCACCTTTGACAAGAGCGCCTGGGACAAAGCCATGCAGGAAAATGGTCCGGCGGCGCGCTTGGGCGACGAAGTTCAGATCACGCGGGTTCAAATTGAAGCGAATAAAATTCTGCTGGAGGTGAATGGCGGAACGAAGTCCGGCCATTGGTACGATCATGTACAAGTAGGGATGGGCGGGACGACATCGCCGGTGACCACGAATCAAAATGGCAGGCAGTCTGTCAATGGTTCCCATATTGCCCTTGTTTTTCCGCAGAGCGTGCCTTCGTTGAAGGCGGCTGATATCCGGCAGATGCTTCATCCGATCTTCGATTTCGAGAAGCATTCCGCAGCCGAGCAGTACATGGACAAGCTGCCGGAGCCGGTCAAAAAGGCGATCAAGGAGCAGAAGGCAATCGAGGGCATGGATAAGGATCAGGTTTTGCTGGCGCTTGGAAAACCTCGGAATAAGAGCCGGGAAACCAGCGCGAATGGCGATGAGCTGGAAGACTGGATTTATGGCGATCCGCCGGGCAAGATGACGTTTGTGCGATTTACTGATGGCAAGGTGGTGAAAGTCAATGAATCGTACGCCAATGTCGGGGGCATGACGGCCCCGCCTTTGCCGCCCCCGAGATAAAGGTTTTACTACCCCAGTTAAAAGCAGTGTTCATCAAGCCGCAGTGACAGGCATTTGGCCGCGCCGCCGGACTTCATGAACTCTGTTAAAGGTGTTTCGATGACAACAAATCCACGCTCGGTCAGCCATGCCTTCATCTCGCCCGAAGATTGGTTGAGTATCACGTTTTCTCCGATATTCACCGCGTTGCAAGCAAAATGGCTGGCATCCTCCCGGCTCACCGCTAATCGCTGATTGGCGGGAATGCGAGCTTCAATGGCAGCTTTGCTCGTATCGGTAAATGCTCCTGGGTAGTACAGAAGATATCCCCCTTCTAATGGACAGAAGCAGGTATCCAGATGGTAAAAGCAGGGATCGCAAAGCTCTAGCGGCTGCACCTCTAGGCCAATCAGTTTGTCCAGATAGGGTATGGCAGCGGCATCCGAACGGAGACCATGTCCGAACCAGAGCACCGGCTTGCCACGATCAAATAGCGCATCTCCCGCGCCTTCGAAAAGCACGTCGGCAGGCAGGGTGTGTACCTTAAATCCGTCCGCTGTCAGCCAATCCGCGAAATGTTGCGTCTCCGGCTGGCGCTGTGGATACCGAAAACTGCTGACCAGCGCGGTCTGGCGATGGATCACGGCTGCGTTCGCCGTGAATACAAGATCGGGCAGGCCCTTGATGCTTGGCAGCAAGGATACCTCGGCATATCCCTTCAGAATGGTTTGCAGGCTCGACCACTGGCTGGCAACAAGCTGATTGTTGGTTCCATGGACCTGACCATTCATCCACGGATTAATTACGTACTCCACTCCAAAATATTGGGGTGGACACATCAGGAAACGGGGTTGGCTCATGACATCTGCTTGTGTGCAGGCACCTATATTTATGAGGATTTTCAGAAAGGCTTTTCTCAGTTAAAAGCGATAAACTCCGCCACTCCGTAGAATAGAAGATAGATATGCCAACAAAGGTAGGTATTAACGGCTTCGGCCGTATTGGCCGGAATGTGGTCCGGGCCGGGCTCCATCACCCTGATGTTGAGTTTGTGGCCGCTAATGATTTGACGGATACAGCAACGCTGGCGCACTTGCTGAAGTATGACTCGATTTTAGGACAGCTCAAAGAAGAGATCCGGGCAGAGGGCGATACCCTGTACGTCGGCGGGAAAGCGATCAAGATTTTTGCGACGAAAGATCCGGCGGAGATCGATTGGCCGAGTCTGGGCGTGCAGGTCGTGGTGGAATCAACAGGCCGGTTCACGGATGCGAGCGACGCCAAGAAGCACTTGCGCGGATCTGTAAAAAAAGTGATTATCTCGGCTCCCGCCAAGAATGAAGACATCACGGTGGTGATGGGCGTGAACGACAACATGTACGACCCGCAGAAGCACAATATCATCTCCAATGCTTCGTGTACGACTAATTGCCTTGCGCCGGTAGCCAAGGTTTTGAATGATACGTTCGGCATCGAGAAGGGTTCGATGACAACGATCCATAGCTATACGAATGATCAGAATGTGCTGGATTTTCCGCACAAGGATCTGCGCCGGGCACGCGCTGCTTCGTTGAACATGATTCCAACATCGACAGGCGCGGCAAAGGCCATTGGGCTGGTGCTTCCCGAGTTGCAAGGCAAGCTGGACGGGTATGCCATGCGCGTTCCGACACCGAACGTTTCAGTGGTGGACTTTGTGGCTGTTACCAAAAAGAAGGCGACGAATAACGACATCAACTCTGCATTAAAAACAGCTGCGGAAGGGCCGATGAAGGGCATTCTGGCCTATACGGAAGAGCCGGTGGTTTCGAGTGACATGCTGCATAACCCGAATAGTTCCATTGTGGATGCGGAGCTGACCAAGGTGCTGGACGGCAATCTAATCAAGGTTATCGCGTGGTATGACAACGAATGGGGCTACTCCAGTCGCGTGGTGGACTTGATTGCTTTTCTCGGTAAGAAAGGGCTGTAGTACAGCCCTTTCTTTCAGCCTTTTAGATTTTTGATAACGGCGTCGGTGAACTCTTCTGTTGTGGCGGCACCTCCGACGTCTCCTGTTAGATACTTGCCTTCGCGGTAGACCGATTCAATGGCGGCCTGGAGGCGGTAGGAAGCGTCTGTTTCGCCGAAATGAGTGAGCATCATAACTGCGGATAGCATCATGGCAGTAGGGTTAGCTTTGTTTTGACCGGCAATGTCGGGAGCGCTGCCGTGAACGGCTTCAAATACGGCATGATCTTCGCCCATGTTGGCTCCAGGAACAATGCCGAGTCCGCCGATCAATCCGGCAGCCAAGTCGGAGATGATGTCGCCGTACAGGTTTGGTAATAGCAGAACGTCGAAGGTTTCCGGGCGCACGACCAATTGCATGGAGGCGTTATCGACAATCAGCTCTCTATATTTGATATGGGGGAACTGCTCGGAAATTTCGCGGCAACAGCGCAAGAACAAGCCGTCCGATAGCTTCATGATGTTCGCCTTGTGAATGGCCGTTACCTGCTGGCGGCCGTTTTTCTGTGCGTATTGAAAGGCATAGCGTGCGATGCGCTCGGAGGCAGCGCGGGTGATGACCTTTAAGCCGGTGACAACGTCCTTGACGACTTCTTGTTCCAGGCCGGCGTAGAGATCCTCGGTGTTTTCACGGAAGATGACCATGTCAATGGCAAGATCCGCGAAACGGGTTTTCACGCCAGGCAGAGATTTGACGGGACGGACATTGGCAAAGAGGTCGAGAGTCTTCCGCAGCTGTACGTTCACGCTTTGAAAGCCGCCCGCTACCGGCGTGGTCACTGGTCCTTTCAAGCCCACGTGGGTTTCATTCAGCGAATCGAGCAAATACTTAGGAAGAGTTTTCCCGGCTTCCAGAATGATGGCTTCATTCAGCTCAGCACGACGCCAACAAATGTCGATGCCGGTAGCGTCCACGGCGCGAACTGCCGCTTGAGCTACTTCGGGGCCGATGCCGTCTCCTGGAATCAAAGTGCAATAGTGGGGCACATTTTGATTTTAGGCGGGTGTAATGTGCAGAAAATTAAAGTCCACGGCACAGGAATTGATTATCAAAGCTATATGAGTACAGGTAAGGATGTTGGTGAAATCGTCACTGACGTCTTAATCTTTCATCTGTTCACTAAACTGTAGTTTTGTGAACAGGAGAAATTTGCCGGACTCCGTTCATCGTTTTCATGCGTTTACGCTGAACCAGGGAAAGCAGGGTTTTGTGAACACCACCACTCGCCTGATCGGGCCGGGCGAAGCGGCCGGGGAATCACCGCCAGCCAGAGTCCGATATGGCGACTACGTGAACTTGGATTGCTTCCGAGTGGCAATCCGCTCCAGGACGTCGCGCCTCCCGAGCGAGGACTTCCCGAAAAGAGCACCCATGTTGCCCACGTTATGGTCCCGGGATACGATTTGCGTATTCGCGCAGGCGTGATGAGGCGAACACGCGCACTACTCATACTGGCCCTCCTCGTCTTCGGTACGTCTCCGGCCGGAGCTGCTCTGCCCTCGCCGACCAATCGCCGAGTGTGGGTCGGGCCGAAACCCAGCGACCTCGACGACAGGTGGGCTGTGTTTAGGGATGGCCGATGGCTGGCGTTTCGTGACCCGGAGTCGAATATCGCGATCTATGATCTACGCGCATCGCGTATTCGGACGCTTCCGGTACGACTGCCGGATCAGCAGTGGCGGGCCGTGTTTGCGTGGTCAACAGACAATTCTCAGCTCGTGTTCAATCGTCTAAAGGGACATGGCGAGGAACTGGTCGCCATCGCAATCCGTGGGGGACATCAACGTGCTCTGGCAAGCCTCGATGGACCCGTAACTCCGATTGGTTGGTCCGCGGATGGTCGACGAATCGCTGTTGAGATAAACCATGGAACCAGCGTTGATCTAGTGTGGATATCGGTCGCTACCGGAGCAGCAGAGCGGATTACAACGGTGGCCAATGCATTCCGCAACGGGCGATCATTTTCGGCCGTGCTGTCCCACGATTCAGCAAGCATCGCATTCACACGGATTACGAATAACGGATCTCGCGATATCTTCATCATTCACGCGGATGGAACACAGGAAAGCGCACTCGTCGCACATCCGGCGGACGATTACCCGGTGGGGTACACAAGGCATGGCCAACTGCTCTTTGCCAGCGATCATTCTGGAACAATCGATCTTTGGTCGATTCCTCTTGTGCCAGCTTCGGACCGGGCACGGATTCCCAAGCAGATCAGAAGGAACTTCGGCGTTGCCAGACCGATGGCGATCACAGATGCCGGCGCGATTTACTATGTCCAGAGCCAGTGCGCGGCAGATATTCTGACGGTTCCTCTTATTTCCGATGGCGACGCGATGCCCGGATCGGTGAAGGCGATTGCTACTCGGTTCGCGACGTACAACTCAGGACCCGACTGGTCACCTTCAGGCGACGAATTGGCTTATCAAATTGGTGAGCCGGGCAGTCCGGACGGCATCGACTTGGCGTTTGTCTCATTGCGGGATGGGCGAGAGGTTGTGATCCATCCAGACGTTCTGCAATTTTCGAGGCCGCGGTACATGCCGGATGGGAAATCCGTTGTGGTCCACGGTACCGGAGTGGACGGCGTCCAGGGCATATACCAAATCGACCGCCAATCCGGAAAGGCGACGTTGGTGGCGCGAGGCGTGGGAGAAGACCTCATCAATCCCGTTCCTCGCGCTAACGCGTTGTTCGTTGAGAGTGGGGGCCGCTCCGTACAGGTATTCCAGGAAACCAGCACAACGCCCGTCACTGTCTATGCCAGCCGAGCCCGGAATGCGAACTTCAACTCGGCACCATCACCTGATGGTGATACCAATTCGCAATTCCAGGAGCACAGGCGTAGACTAGACAGATAAATGGGGAGGTAGTGGATGGGGACTCTTCAGCCCATGCCAAAGGGGCGGACGAACAACTGGCTCCGCTGCTGAAAGAAGCTCGTAGCCCAGCCGAGTATCAACGAGTGCAGTGTGTGGCTACGGGCGACGCTGGGACTCAACGCGCCCCAGATAGCGCAAGCCTTGGGCTGGCAGGCGAGTTCGGTCCGTCATGTCCAGGCCCGCTACCTCCGCGAGGGAGAAGCGACTTTACGGGACCAGCCTCGGGGCGGCCGTTATCATGCCCACCTCACGCGAGAAGAAGAACGGGAGTTGCTCGCTCCCTTTGTCGAGAAGACAGAACAGGGTGAGATGGTCATTGCCGCTCCGGTACAGCAGGCGTACGAGAACAAGCTTGGCTACTCCGTGCATCACTCGGTCGTGTATCGCGCTCTGCATCGGCAAGGCTGGCGCAAAATCCAGCCACGGCCCCAGCACCCGAAGGCGGACGCAGCCACCCAGGAGGAGTTTAAAAAAGCTCCCGGCGCTGGTCCAAGAGGAACTTTCGAAGGTCGCCCGGTACGGCTGATGTTTGAGGATGAAGCGCGCTTTGGCCGCATCAGTGAGCCACACCGGTGCTGGGCACCGGCGGGCGTGCGACCCGCGGTTCCCGTCCAGATCGTGCGCGAGTACGAGTATGCGTATGCGGCGGTCAGTCCGCATGATGGAGTGCTGGACACGCTCGTACTGCCGGCGGTGAACGCCGAAACGATGGGAGTGTTTCTAGCTGAGGTCGCCCAGCGCCATGCCGATGAATTCATCCTGATGGTTTTGGACGGAGCCGGCTGGCACCGGGCCAAGCGGTTGCGGATACCCCCCCACATGCGGCTCGTGCCTTTGCCGTCGTGGAGTCCGCCACTCAATCCCGCCGAGCATGTTTGGGACGAGCTGCGCGAAAAGTACTTTGCCAACCGCCGGTTCGCGAGCATGGATCAGCTGGAAGAGCAACTCGTGGCGGGGCTAGCGACCTTGGAAGCGGACTTGCCGCGCATGGCCTCTCTGACGGGCTTCAGCTGGATTACCTGTGTCTCTCTGAATGCGAGTTAGTATTAGACAGTAGCGATCGTCGATGGCTCTTCATTGATTACGGTCCGAATCGGTGAGAGCACTCGGGAGATCCTTTCCTTGAAAAGTCCCGAGCAATTCCACCCGTTTCCCGGATCACTTGAATGGACTGCGGACGGACGTTACATCCTGTTCACGAAGGTAGTTGGTCGCGAACGGCAAGTCTGGCGTATACCTGCCGCAGGCGGGCACGCAGAAGCGATCGGTCTGTCCATGCGGGACCAGGCTCTTTACTTCCTTCGAACGAGCCGCGATGGGAGGAGCTTGGCCTTTGTGACGGGCGATTGCGACCTTCGGCCTCGAGAGGTTTGGGTCCTGGAGCACTTCCTCGATCCGATGAAATGAGCCGCATTTGCCTCACCCAAAGCTCCTCCACAATCGAAGTAAGGCCAAAGATTAAGACGAGTGTGACGATTTGACCAGCATCCTTACCGCTACCCTACATCAGCGATAAACTTCACGCCTG
>JBJMGM010000076.1:0-15287 GCA_045807905.1 Bryobacteraceae bacterium
ATACTTCTCAATCTACGCGATGGGGAGAGGAAAATCGAGGGAATCATCCGGCTGGATATCTCAGCGGACGGCCGGGTCGAACACATCTCCGACTACCAACACTGCCCGTGGGTGCTGACAGCAGGGTCAATTGTGGTCAGCGAGCCGGTGGGCTGACTCATCACTCCAGTAGCGCCTTCGGACTGACAATTTAGCCAGTAGGTGCCATGCGGTTCTCTCCTGAGTTTGCTGCCGTAAACTTCATGGCCTTGCTTACCTCGGATCTCTGGAAGAAAAACGGTATTCCGCCTGTCTCTTCAGCAACTCGGATGTAGCTGCGATCTGCAGGGCCACAGGCGCAGGGGGCAAACGGATGCGATTGATTCTGTTCACCCCAACTAAGCCCCCCAGCAGCCGCATGCTATCAAGACGATTGTCAATGCAGGCACTAGGCTGATACGAACCGGGATCTTAGAGATCATGAGTCCTTTCAGGCCCACGCTTATTTGCACTCCGGAGCCGGATATGCTACCGCTCGACATTCGCCAAGAAACACGCCATTAAGCAATCCTCTTCAATGTGCAAGAACTCATACCGCTCCTTTCGGAGAAACGGCTCCGGGTAATTGAAGAAGTAGTCCGGTCAATTCGAGAGTATCTCTCCAATTTCCCGAATCGCAGCAGGAGGTCTGCCCGGCTTCAGCTTCAGAGGCTCTCCCGGCACTGGCGTCAGGGGCTCTCTGCTATAGGGAGCGACGCTGAGCGCATTCGCTATCGAGATGTCGCTGATCGCCGCGCTTGTGCCGGGCCGCATGCCAGGGAAGGAACGCTGCAGTTTTTCGTTGTCAATCGCGACAGTACCGATCTTTTCAAGTTCCATCCGCTTGAAGTGGAGTAACGAGCAAGTGCCGGGTCGCGACAATCTCCATAACACCTCGCCACGCAATTGTTCAAGCGTCGGTTTATGAGCCATTGCCCTCGAGATTGTCAGTGGCCGGTACCAAGCGAGGAAATCGAAGGCCCGCCCACGGTCGACGATGACCATGGCCGCCCAACCATCCTGTTTCCAAGCTGGTGCCATCGTTCCCCTCCTGTCCAACTCCCTTGAGGCAAAATACGGGTTGATACATCTGCCTCCAAAGGTCGGATAAACGAGAACGTCTCCGAGCTCCATCAGGAGAACCTGCGGCTTCTTGAGAACCGGCCTGGGTCTGCCATCAGCCGCAGGCGCTGCGATCCGCTCCCGTACGTGTTTCAGCATCTTCTGCCGTTTCCTCAGGTCGGATGGATTCATCCCGCGCTTTTCAAGGGTGGCGAGATCAGCACCGGAATCGATGATTGCCAGCGCCTTGTCGCGGACGCGATCACAAACAATACCGCGTTTGGCGAACTGATCTGCAATCACGAGCCAGAAGGTGTTATGGTCTTCGTCGTTTGGGTCGTTTGCGACTGTCGGCTCGCTCTCACAAAGGATGTCGGCAAGCTTGTCACTGTCGTACGGAAGGCGGACTACGGCGCTTATTGCGCTGCGCAAATCTATGGCGAAATCGCCTGAGTAAAGTCCGGTCCCAAAGACGCCCACGACACCTCCGCTTGCATGAGTGAGTATTGTAGCGGCTGATATGAAGGAACTTATAAAACAGGTTACGCTGTCAACACATTGCTAAAGCGTCTAATACAGTTGCGGGCGGGCCGTCGGCGATCCGGAGTAGTAGCATCGCAGAGACGAGATAGAACGATCCAGGAGCGATTTGATTAACGATGGGTTAGCGTGGTTCCGCTGTTACCCGCTGCAGAACTTTTAAGCTTCCTAAAACAGACGCATGGACCCTGGACTGAGCACCAGCTGGCCAAAGCGCCAAATGTGAGTTTTGGACTGTAACCAGGCTGTACCCGCCACCATGCAGTTGCAGGGTTACGTTGAGCCGGTCGGGAGATCACACAAATGGACAACAAGTGAGCAGGGGCAAACGGTTTCGGGGCGCCAAGTCTCCCGCTTCACACTCGCCACCGTGACGCGAGCGCTTTCCACTCTCAGCGTCGTATCCGTCCGGTCAAAGAGGCGCGGTCAAGCTTTTGACTTCCGCAGGTCCGCTTCATGCTTCCGCCCACTGTTGTTTCAGCTACTTTAGTGCGCGACTGAGCGCGGGCTCCGGATCGTCGGTCGCGCGGCATTCCACAGTCAGCCACCCCGAGTATCCCCGTTTCTTCAGTGCACCGAAGGCCGGCCTGTAATCAAATGGCAGCGATCCGGGTTCGGTACGCTTCACTCCGTCAGCGAGATGAACATAACCGGTCAGGTTGCCAACTCGGGTCAGTGTCTCACGAATATCTTTCTCTTCGATCTGCATGTGATAAAAATCGCTCAACAATTTGAATCCGGGAGCTCCGACCCTGCTGATCAGGTCGGCTCCCTGTTCTTGCGAGCGGAGAAAATGGGTCTCGCTGCTGTTGCAGGGCTCGAGCAGAAGAGTCACGCCCGTGCGCTTCACATCATCTGCAAGTTCTTCAGTTCCGCAACCCATAGTTGCTCTTCAACTTCATTCGCCGTCAGGAAAGGAGAGAGATCGGCAAACTTGTTCGGTCCGAATGTGGGAACCTCGATGACGCAGTCAGCGCCAACTTGCTTGGCCTTTTCTAGCTGGCGGCGATCGAGTTCCACCGCGCCTCTCCGTTTCTCGACATCTACATTCAACAGCTCAAGAGACCCGACAAGAGCACTCACCGCGATTCCGGTGCCCTCGATCTGGCTCCTGATTTCTACTGCCGGCTGATTGGTCCACTCATCTGCGGGTTCAATGCCGTGGTAGCCGAGCCGACGCAGAAGCAGTGCTCTTTCGCGCAAGGATATATCCGGCAATGGGGTGCGCACCCCGAAGCGCACCGTTTTCGGCTGCCCCGGACTGATCGTGGGTGCTGCCGCGGCGATGGCGCCAAGCAGCACCCTTCGCCGCGTTACTTGATTGAGTGCCATGGCGCCGTTTAGCTGATCTTTCAGCGGGACAACCGTATCATAAGTGGATGTTCATCAACACATGGTCGCGAAAGCCGCCCCAATCACCTGATTTCGATGCGACGCGCTCAAACATGAGGCTTCTCCCAAAGACGGATTATCCTCTCGTAATCCGAACTGATTTCGAAACTCAGCAGAGTTGGGAAAACATGTGCCAACTGATTCGCGCGCCTGTTCATGACCGAGGCGAAACGGTAGGCCGGCATCCTATCTATAGGAATAATTTGTTGTCCTCTCCAGACTCGGAAATAGAGGGGATGACAACCGCGCGTAAAAGCACGGGTATTGCGATATGTGAGGAGCGATGGCTAATCGGACGTGCCCTGGTCCCCCGACGCGCGGGACTCAGTTCGTCGGCAGGAGGCGCTTTAGCTCTCCTCCAGCCGGTTGAACACAACAGCGCTCGAGCGGACGCCGGTCGTGATCTGAGATCAGTACGTCGGGTCCATAGTTTCGGCGAGGATCACTCCATTTATTGATGGATTACTTACGGCCCTTACGAGAATCACCTATGCATGAGCACCCTGATGGTAAGATAGTCTACTTCACCGAACATCCATGTCAAAACAATCCCTCCAAATGGAAAAGGTTTAGAAGAGCGCGGCAAGGCTAGTCAGACACTGTGGCGTCGAGGGGAAAAGCACGTGACCGAAAATTTGGGCGATAAACCGTTGGACGGAATTTTGGTTGGGATGAAATTTAGGGCACGACGCCATGTCTACACCAAGTCTTACTGTTTCGCCTCACGTTAGCGGCCGTGCCACAATCGTTCGAGCACAACCTTATGCGGGAAAGCACGGGGGTGCTCCCGGCGACCAGCCGGGAAGGGCAGTTCGACTCTGCTTACCGCTCCAAGTGAACAGATTTAGTTGTGAATGCCCGTGAATGAGCCCTTTCTATTCACGTTCCACATCTGCCCGGAACACGAAGTAAAAACTTCCCTCGCAGCGTATCTTCACGGTTCGGGCGTCATACCCGTCTCCGCAAAAATCCAGACGTGAGCCGGGACGGAGTTGTGAAACGATGCCTAGTCGGCCTCGTTTACCTTCCACGGGGACAAGTTGAATTCCTGCGATGGTTTTTGACAACGTATGGGATCGCTCAGGGACGAGGCAATCCGGGATCGACAATGTGTGACTGCTCAGCACGGTTTTACCTCCTTGATCGCGGTTGATGTAAGCCGCGCGATTCGCCGAAAACCTATGACTAGAATTGTCACCGGATGAAACGACGCGAGTAAACTCGGGAACGCCCCAGTTGAGAGATTCACAGATACTATTACCCGGGCTGCTAGACTCGCCGGATGCCCAAGCATTTCACGGTTGAGCGCATCCAACAGATTCGTGGCGAGATCCAGCGTTCGCGCGCGACGAACCGAAATCTGCTTCCGAATTGTGCGATTATTCATACGGCCACGAGGTGATGCCAAGCGGGAATTGACAGAGCGGAAGCCGTGTGCGGCCAGTGCCGGGCGAAGTCGATGAGGCTCCAAAATTCTCTTTGACTTCGGCAGCGACGGGCCACCCCGGTGTTCAACAGCGCTATTCCGGTGAAGAGCGGGGAAATTGTGACGCGTGACGGATTTGTGTTCGCCGACGTGCTGCCGCGAGAGCCCGAGCGATCTGTGGAGCCCGGGTCGTGCGGCACGTGCCAAAACGCCTGGATCGTGAGATCAGACAGAGGTTCTGTTTTTCTTCGGTGCCTGCTGGCGCATAAGGACGGTCATTTCGCGAAGTATCCTCGGTTGCCGGTGGTGCGATGTGTGGGTTGGGACCCCATGGCTACGTGAATATAGGCTTGGGGTAAGCGTCTACTTTCCGGTTTGCCGACTAACCGTCCAAGGGGACTACTGTACGCTCCGCGCTTAGGTAGATCTGTTCCGCCCTGGTCAGAGTTGCCGTGCACGCCGATTGTTTCCGGAGGGCGCGTAATCCCGAGATTGATGGCGACAGAGTGCATCAAAGCATCCACCCCACCCGCAAACCAGGTCAATGAAAGTCCAGTTGCAAGCGGGGATGAGCCGTCGTTAAACCGGCAGTCCGAGTCGCCGCATCTGGTCGCAGCGGTTGAGCCTTATAGGGGTGTTCTCAACCATTCGTACATCTGGCGGCACCGCGTCTCGCTGAGATGTTTGCACGATGTTTGCACGAAGCCGGTGCCCACGCGCATTTGCCGAACATTCCCAGCCAGACTTCGGCTCATTTCTCCGATATGCGCGTTATTTAAGGACAAGTCTCGACCGTGGATCCGACCTGCACTGATCTCGCCGACCTCAACGCGACAGATTTGTTACCCAGATGTTCCCGGTAATTTCGCCCAGATTGAACGCAATCTTGTCCCGCGCCACTGAACCGCCATCACGCTGAAGCCAACATTCGCGCTGGACAAACGGCTCACGTAAAGTGCGCGATCGCGTTTGCTACCCGGGCGATTCGCCGAGGATTGCCGAAACGACTGAACCCCTCGCCAGATATTAAATCGAACCTCACCAAGCCCGAAACGGACTTAGTTCAACCCGCTGATTATTCGAGTAGATCGAATTTTGCTGGCCCACAGCGGTTTTCATTGCACTTTGCAACAGAATGTAGGCACAATTAGCGATGCTTCGACATCAGAGGCACCTCCCGACAATTCATCATTCTGTATCACGAAGAATATCCGAAATCGGAACCCGATGCAGCTGCTCGTGCTTCACACGCGGCATTTCGTGATTCTCGAGAACTGTAAGCCGAGTTCTTGCGCAGCGCTTGCAGATCCAGAATCAGCTCCTGGATGTGCTGATAGCGCTCGGCGGGTTCCTTAGCCAGTGCCTTGCTTAGAATTCGGTCCAGTTCCAGCGGGAGTTCCTCTTGAAGCAATTTTGTCAACGGCTCGGGGTCGTCTCTCAGGATGGAAAGAAGCATCGCATCTGCATTTCTGCCAATAAACGGGAGTCGCCCACTGATCATCTCGTAGAGTGTTACACCCAACCCCCAGATGTCCGTTCGGTCAGTCGCGAGTTCACCACGTACCTGTTCCGGGGACATGTACGCCGGAGTCCCATTCGTGCCTGTAGCTATCAGGCTGGGCGAGCGGTCACCCAGAAACGCTAGCCCAAAATCCATGATCTTGGGTTGTCCTTCCGCCAATACCATGACGTTAGCGCTCTTTATGTCGCGATGGATAATCCTTTTCCTGTGCACAGCCTTCAAAGCCTGGCCGATCGCGATCGCGAGATCGAACGCGTTATCGAGGTTCAGTCGGCTTTGTTTGATCTTCTGCTGGAGACTCTCGCCCTCGATGTATTCCATGACGATGCACATCTGTCCCCCGGCCTCGCAGATTTCGTGAACGGTGCAAATACTCGGATGGTTCAGCGCGGCGGCCGCTTTTGCCTCGAAGAGCAGTTGCTCCTTTTGACCATCGTTACCTACCGCTGACTGATTAAGGAATTTGAGGGCGACGATGCGATCCAACTGAGTGTCAATGGCTTGATAGACGACACCCATGCCTCCTTCGCCGATCTTCTGGATGATCCGGTAGTGGGAGATGGTTCCGCTCTTTTCGGGCCGCTGATATGCGGGTGCCCGAGTGCGAACACTTTCAGCGATATCGCACATTTCGGGTGCCGCTACCCACTGAGACGAGACGGAGCTTAAGGCGATTCGGGGCTGTCCAAGTGAGGCGAGAGACCCTGCCGAAGACAGATCGTCCAGCCCCTTTGTTAGGTTCACCGTTGTTAGACCACCGATCGCAGCCTGCTCACTATTGAAGACCTTCATGTGGTCCTGAAGCCGGAACAACCGAAGAAGATGATGCAGACGGGATTGCACACGAATCAGCGTAAAGCTTCCACCTCGTCCGCGAACGCGACAGTAGCATCGGACCAGTTGGCCGATTCCGGCACAGTCAACGAGGTCCACCAAATGCATATCAAGAAATATGTGCTGTAGCCCCTGAGTTAGAAGGATATCCACGCTGTCGCTAAGGCAACCAGCACCGTGGCCGGCTGCCAGTCGGCCTTCAAGCTCAAGGATCGCGAATGCAGCATCCTTCGTGGTTTGTATTCTCACCTGTCGCCTTCTCTCTCGGACGATTCCAACGGGTAATGTGGAAATCGGGCAGAACATTTCGTTGTCGAACTTGGACCAGGTTGGGCGAACACACCTGCGTCCAAACAAGGCTCACCAACCGTTAACGAGAACCGCCTAAGCTCAATCCGAGGTTAGTGACGGAGTGTCAGCCGGAAACTGAATCGATCGAGCATCTCGGCGTTGCCGTTTCGGTTTACTCCCCGGAGAGTGACCATATAATAGTCATCGCGAAGAATTGGCCTGGCCAAGTGGACCAGCACATAGACCCTGTCTGCGACATGCACTGCCGAGAGGTGTTGCTGCTCCACGATCATTTCGTTTGCCGAATTGAAAACTGTAGCCTGATAGCTGACGTATTCGTCGAGCCCTATATCCAGCTTGAGTTCCAGAACGTTCTGGCCAGAACTCAGCATGATGCGTGCAGCTGCGCCGGAACTCCTCTGCAATCCAGGGAGGAGGACGAAGGAAAGAATTGCCTCGTTTTGGCGGGGTGCGGAGGATTGTTGCCTCTGTGAGACGCGCTCAACGCCGGATCTGGCTGCCACGAGTTCTTGTGACAAGGCATGGCGGTGGCTGCGCTCCTGATCCAACTCACGCCGAAGCGATTCCACCGTCGAACTCAACGTCGATGAGCGTAAGGAGGCTTGATCAAGCTTCCGGCTCAACTGGCCGAACTCACGTATTGACCATATGCCTCCCGCGATCAGGAGTAATGTCAGAGCTGCAGCCAGTGCGGGCGCCGCGTGGAGAGCCGGCTCAAGCCAAAATCGCAGGCGTTCGAATAAGGCTTGCCGGTGGACCTGGCGCTTGGGATAACTGCGCAATGCCTCCTGCACCAGGCGCATCTCGTTGCTTTTGGGGCATACGAGATGGTGCCGTTCGAAGGCCCGGCGCTGTGTTTCGGAAAGCTCTCCAGCGACGTAATCCTCGACTATCTCATCCTGTACCACCTCCGCGAGTTCTTCGACTTCGCGGAACATCTCACTTTCGCTAAGAAGGCGTCCTTCGTAGGCCTGTTGCTCGAGTTCCGTCAACTCACCAAGCATGTACCTTCTTAGGTCCTTCTCCAGCGAACCGCGATGTTTCTCAATCCCCACTGTTCCCGCTCCTCTGCGGTCTCCACTCATATTTGAGAAACTTTGCTGTTTCGTTTCATCTCGACGCAGCGGACCATACACTCTCGGAGCCTTCCGCGAATACGGTGACATTCGATACGCAAGGCATTCGCGCTTATGTCGTGCTGTTCAGCGATCTTTTTCCGGTGATCTATCTTGGTCCCCTTCTCATCCTGGTAGTACTCGATAATGAGTTCCCGTTCAGCAGGTGTCAGCAATCCCGCCATGCAGCTATCGAGACAGCCGACGCGAATCTCGTCCTCAAGGGACTGATTTTCGACAGGAGGAAGCTCAATGGGAGCTTGCTTTGCGATCCACTCCAGGAAGACGAAGCGCACGAAACTACAGACAAACCCAACCGGGTTCGGTTTTTGCATTGAAGATGGCTCGACTGCATCTCTCGTATCAGCCCATTTCATCCTGGCGCGGTCAAGGGTGATTCGGGCAAGCTCATCCTCTTCGTAACAGCCTCGCCAAGCGAACAGTCTCGCCAATCTGCTCTGTATTTCGAGGTACCGTTTTGCGCGTTGCTCCAAAACCTCCGCCTCGCTAAGCCCCTCCTCGGATCGATCACTGTTTAAGAAAGCGCGAAACTCCTCATCAATCTGCCGTTCTCGAGAAATCCGACCTTCGCTTGAAGCGCTCATGTGCCCGAGCCGGTGTCGAGCTCCGTTGCTATTTCCAATCACCCTGCAGAAGGAAGGCCGCCCAATAATAAGGCGGACGCCAATCTGGACTTCGCCACATTTCAATCTGGGCTTGTCGCAGGGCAGCCGCCGGTGTGAGTCCTTTATTGAAAATGTTCTGATAGAACCTCACCATCAGCTCCTTGGTCGCAAGATCATCTACCTTCCACATACTTGCGATCACCCGTTTCGCTCCAGCATACATAAAGCCCCTGACAATGCCCAAGAGGCCCTCGCCGCGCACCTCTTTGCCGAGATAAGATTCACAGCCACTGAGGACTACGAGATCTACAGGAAGACGCAGGTTGTAAATGTCGTGAAGTCTCAAGAAGCCCTCCTGTGGCAACCCGGTCCTGTCAAACTTCGACAAAGCTACTCCTGAGAGTTCGGGCTGCTCATAATGCGCCGTAACATGCGTGGCGAAGTGTACGATGCGATACGTCGACAGATCACCCTTGGACATGAGGCTCAGATTCGCATCGAATCCGACAGCCATGAAGGACTGACCGATTGGTGTCAGCTTGGTGATGGCTTCAGCCTCATTGTGGCTCCAAGCCAGCCGCCGATAGCTGATGTTGCTTTCGGACCCCACTGATTTGGGAGACCGCGGCGACGGAACCGTTCCAAGGCTCTGCGAACGTTTTGGTAGCCTCGGGTCATCGGCCTCGAAAATTGGGTCAGCTATTGCGGCGAGCTGCTTCTGCGGCTGCCTGCGACCAGCTGTCTCGCTCCTTATAACCGCCAGGCTTGAGGCAGATGGTAGCCTGATCAACTCGTGCTCGACCACAAGCGGGACAGGATCATTAACCGCATTCCGTCCGGGAACTGGCAGTGCGGCAAACGGTACGTAATCCAGCGCGCCATCTGTGACGATCACTAAACGCTTGTTCCCGATGTACGTGGAAATGGGGCCCAGCAAAGCCTCGGAGAGAGTCATCGCCGCCCCCCAATAATGTGACTCTGCTTCCTGAATCCGCAGACGTCTTTCGCGCGTTGTCGCCCCCGGCGTTGCCTCATATGCAGTTACGAGGGTTCTAATTCGCAGAGCAGACTTTTCAATCCAAATGCGGCCAGGCAAGCGATAGGAATGATAGGAGTCTTTGCTCACTGCCCACAGGTAACTGCACTCCTCTCCGAGCGTGTATTCAAGCAGAATGGTGTCGCCATCAAGTAGGTCGCGCTGAACCTGACCAAGTGTCAGCAGTTTCGGCTGCATAAGGCCCGCATACTTTGGACTTCGCATTCGTATCAACGCCTCAACTTGCTCGTACTCGTTGTCCAGATTCTCTATTTTGTTCGCGGTGGACGCCAATTCCGCCTTGGCGTTGGCCGGAAGATCGGCTTGGCGTCCAGCTGCGCGGTTCAAGCTCCTGTTAAGCTCGGCTTCGCGCGCCAGCAAGGCGGGGTCAACCCCCTCGCGGACGGTCACCTGCGATTCGGCGAGCCTATCGAGAAGCGATCGTGCTCGACCTCTCTCGGTCACTTGAAATGCGATAGCGTCAAGAGACTCGGACGCCTTCTCGTCGTGAAGCCGCATCAACAGGTCTGTGTGGAACTCGAAGTAATCGTGTGTGGATGCGAAGTACGAAGCGCGGAACTCCGGACCCGGGACGTTCGTTCGAACGGATTCGATGAGCTCAACTCCGCTCGCCGACTGTCTGTAGGCTTCCTGCAGATTGCCGCGGTCCCTCTCGAGCCGGGCGAGCAATAGCCTGGTCTGCGCCTCAAGGTAACGATAGCCGCCGGCCTGACGTAGAGCCAAGGCTTGGGTGTACGATTCGAAGGCGCGATCGTGTTGCCCGGAAGCCTGATATGCCTGCCCGATCGCCTCCAGGCATCTCGCCTCTTCGTAAGGGCCGGTATGCTGTCGAGTTAACTGAAGAGCCTCGTTCAATGAAACCAGCGCATCGGCGGTTCTGCCTTCGGCCAGTAGGACGGTCCCGATGTCTAACGCAAGTATGGAAGCCCACCAGTTGTTGCCCATTTTCCTGAAAACGGGCAACGATTGCTCGTAATACTCTCCGGCCCGGCGGTAATGGCGCCTCGCGAATGAAACGAGGCCAAGTCCGTGCAGGCAAGATCCTTCACCTTCGGAATACCCGATGGCGCGGGCCAGCTCCAAAGCCTCTCGAAAGTACCGTTCTGCCAGCCCCAATTCGCCAAGGTCGTAATAAACCCACCCGGTTGAATTCGACAAAACAGCTGTCATCCTTCGCTCACCGTAAGCCGGAAGCAATTCCCGAGCCTGCAGGTAGAAGTCCAGCGCTTTCTGCTTTTCGTCCAATTTGGAGTAGAAAATGCCGAAGGTTCTCAGAGTCTCAGCCGTTTTGGTCTTGTCGCCGAGCGCCCGCCAGAGCGTTTCAGCGCGGGTTAGAGCCGTCAACGCTTTTTGTTCCTCGCCGAGATCGCCGCGCGCGTAAGCAAGATTCAGGAGCGCTTCCGCCTCGCCGCGCCTCCAATTGAGACGACTCCACAAATCTGCTGCCTCAAGGTCAGACTGCAGGGCCTCCTCTATGTATCCGTTCAGGTATTGCGCCTCTCCCAAACCCTGAAGGGCTCGGGCCTCCAACCAGGGATTTCTCGTCGCTCTCGCAAGCTTAAGGCTTTCTTGGCTGGCACTCGCCGCCTCAGCTCCGTGGCCCTGTATCACGTATACGGCGCTGACTGCGTTAAGGGCCCAACTTTCCAGGCTCGGGTCACTCGTGTCGCGGCTCCGTCTGACCGCAGCTTTCAGCGCTGCAGCGGCTTTAATAAAGTCTTCGGCTTGAGAGTAAGCCTGGCCCGTGCGTATCAGGATCGCCACTGAATCCCGGTCGTGCAGTTGTTGATAGATACGCCCGGCTCTCTCCAAATTGGGAACTGCGTTCTGCGCGGCGCGGGCCAGTTGGCGCGAGGTGGGCACCGACGGCTGCAGAATGAGTCGATCGGCGCGTAATCGCTCTTGATCTTCCGGGTGAGATGGGCGGATTTGGGCCACGCCTAGCCGATAAGCAATTCCCGTAACGTTCGCCTCTTTCGGCTGGATCGATAACGCATACCGCCCGCTAGTGCTGCTGATTGCCGACACAGGAACCTCAGAATCCGCAGCCAGACTCGCTTGGGTCAATGCCCGTCCTGCTGGATCGGCGAAAACGATCTGAACAGGAGCTTCGGCGAGAAGCGCGAGGCGTAGGAACATGCCGGGTTTGAGTTCGAATTCGTACCGGCTTGGGGAGGCCGTCAGCTTACCTTGCACGGTCTCCCCTTGTGTGAGGAGGCGAACCTGTCCACTCCGATCCAGAGCCCACGCACTGCCCCAGCCAAGCGCTCCGATGTGGAGGGCCTCCGGGGACAGTAGACCTATTGTCACCAGAAGCAGATATTTGGCTATTCCCCCGGACATGGGCGGGCCACCCCCAAACGAATCGTGTCTAGGGAACGATTCTACCTCCGCAGAGTACCGCCATTCTGACGGACCAGCGCTATATCGCTTTTTATGGGGCAGTGGCGCTCGCGGCTTTTGCGCGTTCATCCCCCGTGAAAAGACGCGGATCGATGAGGTCTTGTCGAAGGTAACCATCCGGCACATTCTGGAAATTAGCGGGAACGACAAGCGTGCCGCTTAAAATCTTCGACCCGTGCGGCGAACCTGATTTCGTTCCATGAGGCGAACCTGACCTCGTTCCATAAGGCGAACCCGATCTCGCATCGTAGTGCGATCCAGCCTTCGAGCCGAGGGCGCTGGTAAGCTTCTCGATCTCCTCGACCTCTGGGACATCTGGTACAAACCTTCGTGGAGTTTGAGACTTATCGCCCTTATCGCCGCGTCGCATCCGCCGCGTTGTCTTCAGATAGAGGTTAAGAAACGTGTCCCAACCTGTGGCCTTGGCGAACTTCAGTTTTTTATAGCTGGGCGGAACCGCAAGTGCGGACCACGGGAAATAGATCGCGATGCCGTGTGCGTGCTGGAACTCCGGACCGCAGTAGCAGGACCGGATGACAAGTCCTTCTACCGCCTGCTTTACACCTTTGATTTCCTCCTGGAACTCACCGTTCGGGAGAAAGCGTCTGAGCTGGTCGCAAAAGTCCCACAAATCGGCGTATTCGCCCGACTTGAACGACTGCGCGTACCAGTGGGCCAGAATCACCGCATCGCGAACACGAGTCCCATCAGTCTTGGCCCACGTTGGTTCAAGTTCGTCTAGCTCCGAGTTCTTGATGGACTCAAATGCCGAGTTCAGTGCACCCGTAAGCCTCTTGACTGCCGCTGTCAGATTCGAGAGCTTACCCAAATCGAGCGCCGCTATTTGGGTCGAGGATCCTGCCATTTCGTAGTCCTGGTAGAAGGCAGCGTATTTCTCAACGATGCCTTTTGCGGCATCCTTCGGCTCTCCATTGCCGGCTAACACGCTCAACACGCGATGGTAGGGCCAGCCAGTGTTGTTTACAAATCCTTCGGACCCCACCAGGAAGTCCACGTGGTCGTTAACTTCACACGCGACCTCCGCCATTCCCATTAGGCAGCTGTCGAGTCCCAGGATGCCGATCTTCTTCTTACACGTCTCGCTGAGGATTTCGCCCAATCTAGAGATCATGAGAGAACTGTGCGGATCCTCGTCGGTCAGGAAGTCGCCGCTTACGCCCGCTCCATGTCCGGAGAGTACGACCATGTGTCGCCGCGAGTCGCCATCCAGGTGGTCCTTCATAAAGCTCCTGAGCATGGCTTCAGTTGACAAATCAGCAAAGCGGCATGCTACTAAATCGTCAGTGACCGGGGCCGCCTTGGCACTCAGTTTCTGTCTGCTGGTCGTCTTCGGATCGTTGCTGACGGCCTCAAGGTCGCGGACGGCCTTAAGATCTTCGCGGACGGCCTCAAACGTGGCTTCGAGAGAAATTTCATCCCCCGCTTTAGTATCAAGGTTCCCATCCTCTACGCCCGGCTTTTCTCCGTCGTTCGGGCCGCCTGGAGACACCTGCCCCGCGGTGGACATTTTGACTACTCGGGGTTTGAGCCCGTTCGGATCATATTGGGCGATCACCTCGACTTGGTTTTTACCCGTCTTGGTTGGTTGCGCCAGGTATTCGTTCATCGATTGAAGTGCCCAGCACATGTCCGCGCTCAGGTTATTGTCACCGGCCATATAGGCCAGCAACTTCCAGTGTTTTTCTTCCTGGCTGGAAGTCTCATTCTCTGCATTCGACATTTCGTTTCTCCTTAGTCTGCTCGTGATTGGCACTCCGACTGGGCCTGCTGCCAGGCTGTCTGCCGAGTTATGCCACTCTGCAGTTGGTTTCAAAAGTGAATGCGGAGTTTATCAAATCCATTTCAGGTGCGTCAGGATGCCGGGCGGCCCGGGTTCGCTGAACTTGCAGCGTAGGACCTAGGATGGCTGTCCGACGAAAATTGACATTCGAACACGCAGCGACTCTTGATGAGCTAGCTGGAATCGGCAGGGTGGCTTACCCTTTCGGAAGGAGCGTGGAATTTCGAGAGTAAATAGCCCGTTAGCATCGCTCTCGGCGGTAATGTTGCTCCGGAGCGACCTGATCTGAACACCGGCAATCAAGGTGTGACTCTGGTCCTCCAGATAAGCGCGAAACACAGTAGGGCCGTTAGTACTGCTCCAATAATCATCGGTGACTGGTTGCATTACCTTGTTTTCGACATTGACAACGATCGTGCTAGGCGCTGGTTCCCCCACACCTTGGCTAAATGTCTCGACCGGCAGTTCTCTACCGTTGAGCGTTATGCGGCAGGAGAACTGGCGTGGCAATGGAGCAATCAAAACTCGTCCTGCTGAGCCGGTTTTATATTGGGCCGTCCACACAACAGGCTCCTTAGCTTTCTCAACGCTCAAACAGGCATTCCCCGGGCCGAAATCGACGGATGCCCCGGGCACCCCAATGTGCGTGTAGCTATTTGGCTGGGTAAGTTTGCATTTGGCCCCTATGGATCGTTTGCCGGAGAGAGAACAGGAAACGGTTTCACATAATCCGGAGAAAATATGGTCACTCCTATCCTCTGACTCCTCGAGGTGCACAGGCGCATTGCCTTCGAAAAGAGCCCTCTGAGGAAGGTAATAACTGCTGCGCGATGGCCATGCTCTTTTGGACGCAACCTGACTTGCGCGGAATCAGTTTGAGTTGACCGCTCTCGCAATTCAGCAATAGCAGTTCAGCAACAGTGGTCAGCGACAAACGAGCCATTCTCCGCCTGTCCTTTGAAATCGAGCTTACCCAGGGTATCAGCTGAATGCTGCCCCCATAAAGAACGATAACGACGTGTATATTGCCCGCTTCGATTACCGCGTTGACCAGAACGGGAAGCACACTCTCTTCTGGCGCGGCGCATTACAGGATCTCCACAATCCAGGGCCACCGTTTCTGCCAGGCCAAACCCCGCAACGTACCAGGGTCGATCACAGTAAAGGCTTCGCCGCCGG
>JBJMGM010000077.1:0-8737 GCA_045807905.1 Bryobacteraceae bacterium
GCAATATCCCCCGACGGCGAACGTATCGCCTTCGTCTCGGATCGCACCGGCAACGAGGAGATCTGGGTCCGGCGCGCGGATGGCAGCGACCCCGTCCAATTGACTTCGTTCGGGAAGGATTCGGCCGGTTCGCTTAGCTGGTCTCCGGATGGTCTCCGCCTCGTCTTTGATGTCTGGAGTTCGGGGAAAGCCAACGTCTTACTTATCGATTCTCATGGCGGCGCTCCCCGCCCCCTCTCGTCCGAGCGCTTCGAGAGCTGGATGCCGGCGTGGTCGCATGACGGCGGCCGGATCTACTTCACCTCCCGCCGCTCCGGCGCCCGCGAGATTTGGGGAATGCCTGCCACGGGCGGCGCCGCCTTCCAGGTTACCCACGGCGGCGCTTACGAAGCGCGTCCTTCACCGGACGGCCGAACTATCTTCTACACGAAGAGCACGAGCGCGGGCTGCTGCGCAATGTGGTCGATCCCGGTTGGCGGCGGCCCCGAACTGCCCGTGGCGGAACTGGCGCAGTTCAACATCGGCCGGTCCTGGGGAGTCATCCCCGATGGCATTTATTTCATTGCCAGGCAGAACCAGACGCAGCAGAGTGTTCGCTTCTTCAGTTTCGCTAGGCGCCAGGTAGCCGACATCCTGCGTCTCGAAAAGGACCCGGGCTGGATCTTCCCCGCGGTCGCTCTATCCTCTGATGGGCGCCGCTTGTTGGCCGTCCAGACGGACCGGGAAGTCAACGACCTGATGATGATCACGAATTTCCGTTAGCTCATGCAGGATCCCCCGGGGGAGGTAACACAATTACTGAAGGCATGGTGCCGGGGAGACGCGCGCGCACTCGAGCGCCTCGCCCCCATGGTCGAACAGGAGTTGCGCCGCCTCGCCGGTGTCTATTTGCATCGCGAATCTGCGGGCCATACTCTCCAACCCACTGCCCTCGTGAACGAGGCATACTTGCGCCTGCTCGATTGGAACGCCGTCGAATGGCGGGACCGTGCACACTTCCTCGCCGTGGCCGCCAAGATGATGCGCCGCATATTGGTCAACTACGCCACAGCCCGCCGAAGGCAAAAACGCGGCGGTTCCGCCGTCCTGGTCTCTCTGGCGGAAGCGGACAGCGCCCCGGCCCGCACCCAGGACCTGATCGCGCTCGACGAAGCCCTGCTCGCGTTGGCAAAACTCGATGAGCGAAAGAGCCGGCTTGTCGAACTCCGCTATTTCGGTGGACTCACATCCGATCAAGCCGCCGAGGTACTCGGTATCTCGCCCCGCACTGCCGATCGCGAATGGGAACTGGCGCGTGTCTGGTTGTTCCGAGTCCTGTCGGGCTGATCGTCTGGCCGGTCCCATCTCCTGGGCGGCGCATTCCCTGCAAAAAGCACTCGCCTGTGATTGCGGGCTCGGAAACGCGTGGTTGGTTCCACATGTCCCCGAGCCGCGCACGCAACCTACTTCACCGTTATGCTGGCTGTCGCCGTATGGACGTCTGCTCCCGATCTCGCCGTGATCGTTAACCTGGAAGTTCCCTTCGTTTTCGTCGCCACGGAAATACTCGATGACCTCGTACCGCTCAGAGCAACCGAAGCCGGCGACAGGCTGCATGTCGACTTCGCCGGAAGTCCGGTGCAGCCCAGCGTGACCGTCCCGGAAAAGCCGTTCAGCGCCCTCAGAGCAGCCGAATAAACCGCCGTTTTGCCAGGCGTGATGGTCTGCGATGCCGGCGTCACCGTCAGGCTGAAGTCGGTCACCAAGAAGCTCCGCGGAACCGGCGTGGCCGCCACATACGCTGTGTTGCCGGATTGCGAGGCCTGAATCGTGCAGGTTCCGGCTTTGACCAGCGTGGCCGTCGTACCCGAAACTGTGCAAACCGCGGGCGTTTGCGAAGCGAAGCTTACCGTCAAGTTGGAACTGGCCGACGCGCTCAGTGTGAGCGGCGTGCCCAGCACCTGGCCGGCGATCGGGTTGAACGTGATCGTCTGCGTTTGCTGCTGGTTGCCAGTGCCGCTCAGGCTGATGGTCTGCGTCGCGGGGTTGCCGTTCAATGAATTGTCGGTCAGCGTGGCAGAGCCTGTGATCGGTCCGGCTGAACTTGGCGTGAAGCTCAGGCTGAGATTGCAACTTTCGCCTGGGGTCAAGGAGGAACTGCTGGTGCAGTCCGCCGGTGTGCCGGAGCCTGCAATCTGCGCGAAATTAGAGCCCACTGTAAGCCCGCTCAGCGAAAGAGTGCCATTCCCGGCATTCTCGACAGTAACGGACTGCGGGCTGTCGCTGCTGGTATTGCCCACCGGCGTGGCCGCAAAGCTCAGGGCCGGCGGCTGCGACCGCTGCACCTCGACCACGCGGTCGTTGTAGAAATCCCCGATGAAGACATTGCCCGCTCCATCCACCGCAACACCAGAGGGCGTACCCAGTCCGCTGCCCAGCGTGGTCTGAGCGCGATCGGGGGAAACCTTCAGCACGCCGTTCGCGCCTTGATCTGCGATGAAGAGATTGCCCGCTGCATCGACGGCCAGGGAAATGGGTAAATACAGTCCGCTGACCACCGGAATCTGGGTGCCGTCGGGGGAAACCTTCAGCACGCGAGTGTTTTGGCTATCGGCGATGAACACATTGCCCGCTCCATCCACCGCCACATCAGCCGGGAGATTCAGTCCGCTGCCCAAAACCGTCGTCTGGGCCCCGTCGGGCGAAACCTTCACCACGCGGTTGTTGTTGTAATCAGCAATGAAAACATTCCCCGCACCATCCACCGCCACACCGTAGGGTTGATTCAGTTCGCTGCCCACCGTGGTCTGGCAATCTGCGCTTGTGCATCTGGGCGGAACCTTCACCACGCGGTTGTTGTAGGTATCGGCGATGAACACATTGCCTGCTCCATCCACCGCCACATCAATGGGTTCATTCAGTCGGCTGCCCACGGTAATTTGGGCGCCGCCATCGGCTGGAACCTTCACCACGCGGTTATTGAAGGTATCTGCGATGAAGACGTTTCCGGCTGCATCCACCGCCACACCACCAGGCTTAAGGAGTCCGCTGCCCACCGTCTTCTGGACGCCTGGGTCGAATGCGACCGCCGGACCCTTGCCCTCGCCATAAACCGAAGTGGTACCCAGGAGGTTGGCCGAAGCATCCGCGAGTTGGACCACGCCCATGCGCAGTCCGGGGGCCCGAGGCGCGAACGTCAGATTCACCGTACACGAGGAGCCTGCGGCCACATCACCCGTACAGGTGCTGCCGCCGGCCAGTGTGAAATCGAGATTCGGCGCGCCCTGGGTGACCACCGTCGGAGCGTTTCCCAGAGTGCCGTCGCCCGTGACGTTGTAGTTCAGCGTGAGGGTCTCGCTGCAGGGCGCGGGAGATGCCTGCCCGGAAGGGCAGACGTTCACTGTCCCGAAGTTGCCGGTAAGCGACACCTTCACCACGCGGTTTTTGATTGCATCGGCGATGAAGACATTCCCCGCACTATCCACTGCCACACCGTTCGGTAAACTCAGTCCGCTGCCAACCGTGATCTGGGCGCCGTCGGGCGAAACCTTCAGCACGCGGCTGTTTTCGCCATCTGCAATGAAGACATTGCCTGCTACATCCACCGCCACACCGTTCGGTAAACTCAGTCCGCTGCCCACCGTGCTCTGGCAATCTGCGCTTGTGCATCCGGGCGGAACCTTCACCACGCGGTTGTTGCCGTAATCGGCGATGAAGACATTGCCCGCTCCATCCACCGCCAGACCTTCGGGTAACCTCAGTCCGCTGCCCACCGTGCTCTGGGCGCTGTCGGGCGAAAGCTTCAGCACGCGGCTGTTGCTGGTATCTGCGATGAAGACATCGCCTGCTGCATCCACCGCCACACCTGCGGGTAAACTCAGTCCGCTGACCACGGTTATCTGGCAATCTGCGCTTGTGCATCCGGCCGGAACCTTCACCACGCGGTTGTGGTTGAAATCCGCGATGAAGACATTCTCTGCTGCATCCACCGCCACACCTGCGGGTAAACTCAGTCCGCTGCCAACCGTGATCTGGGCGCCGCCACCGGCCGGAACCTTCACCACGCGACTGTTGCCGTAATCGGCGATGAAGACATTGCCCGCTCCATCCACCGCCACACCAGTGGGTTGACTCAGCCCGCTGGCCGCCACTGCGGTCTGGGACCCCGCAAAGGATATGCTTTGAGCCTGGGCGGCCGGGGCCATCAACACAGCTCCAAGGGGAAGCAGGAACAACAGGACGGCAAGGATCAGGTCCTTTGCCCACCGGGCGGCGTGAATAGAAATCGAGGCGCAGCCCGAATGCGGCTTCAGAAGACCTCTTCGCTGTGATAATTGGCTGCTTTTTACTTGCATGGCGCTTACTCCTTTTGCGTTTTGTGGAGGCGCTTGCGAGGGCCTCCATCTGGGAAAGCAACAAGCAGCTGGCAAAAAGCGCCATGCGGAAGAAAATTTTTTCGGTGGAAATAAAGAAAACGGCGGTGATGGGATGGCCCGCAACGGCGCGTGCAGAAAGCTATTGAACGCCGTTAGGCTCAATAAAAATTACCCGGCCACATTTGCAGCCCACGGCTCTTGTAAATGAAATCTATTTGCGGCTGATCGGGTCGAAGGGCGGCGGATGGGCAAATCGCATGCATTTCTTTGCTCTGGCCGGCGGAAATGATGCGCTGGGTGCTTGTGAACCAAGGCATCGCGCCGCGCAGGCAAAACCGGGGCAGCGGGGCCGTTCTGGCGAATAAAGAGGAGCGCGCCCGGTCCCATTCGCGTTCTTCAAGTCACCGATCAAAGCACCCTTTGGGATCGCCGAGCCATCGGCCTGTTGTCTAGCCGGTTGAACGGATCAACCGAGCGCTCGTTGAGATTGAAGTCTGGTCGGGCGGGTGGCGGAGTCGAACTCGAACCCGCGGCTGAGGAGGAGTCGCCTGAGCAGTAATCCCCATTCTTTTCCGAGCGCCGTCCGGTGTTGTGCTGCAAAACTGTTGTGCTGCAAAACGGTCCGTTCCAAACTTGTCGAGGCAGCTGCGCGCGCATAGACGCGGGCGTCCAATGCCTGGTTGCGCTCCCGCGCTTTTTGCCACTCGGACTTGCGGTAACCCTTCACGATCCTGGTAATCAGCTGCTCGCCGTGAGTTGTCGAAACAATTCTTCACTCACTTATGGAAAGTGGCAGAAACCGGGACGAAACGGTTCGCCACGCTCAATGCCCGGCATATCGACCTGCGACCGGCGTATTCCGTCAGCTTGTCCCAGACTTCAGGGCGCGATGTATCGCCACCCGGCACTTCGTAATCAATGAGCCAGCTTTCCTTGCCGCGGCCCAGTCAACTACCTGCACTTGGATCCGGTCCTTCTGTCGTCGGCTCCTGCCGTGAGGAATAGGCCGGCTTGGGACACCTTGCGATTATATGGCAACGCTTCGGGCTTGGGCGCGTTCATACAACCTCTGCCAATCGGGAGCTTCTCCAAGCTCCTTCCACGTCGAGGCGTCAACCGGGTTTGTGAAAACGCGTAACAACTGCTGAGCGCCTTTGTTGATGCAGAAATGAACATGCGCGCGGCGTCGGCAAAGGAAAACCAGCCGACCGGGCTGTAGTAGCTGGGGAGATGAAAGCCGGCGGTTCTTCCGTCTCCCGCTGCGGTCGTCCGCCACTCGCCGTGCTCGAGCATCACTGTCTTCTGATGGTTCTCGATTCTCCCCTCGCAGACAATGCAGAAGTAGGCCGACGTTTCAGGGTCTTTGTTTTCCCATCGCATGCGCCCGAACTCAAGCACCTGGAAATGATTTGCAGAACGGGGAAGGAACAAAGTAGCGCCGCTTATCCGACGACCGGGCCCGGCGTGTGATGGATGATATAGCCCAGCCAGTTATTGCCGCGCTTCGTACCGCCGATCTGAGCGCCTTTCATGAAAGCCACGCGTTCGTACGGCGAAGAGGATGAGAGCGAGTCCGTGATCTCGCGCAGGTAAGGAGTTCTCGTCGTACGCCAGCGCCGGCTTCAGCTGAAGCTCTTTGCGAAAGCAACCGATACTTGTCCGCCCCAGCGCGTTGAGCCCGGGATAGTAGGAATCGAGATCCTGCCGGTAAGCGGCGAGGTACTGCTCATAGGCTTCCATGAGCAGCGGCGAGTCGAGCGCTTTCCGTGCCCTGTCTTCGGGCGTGGGCGCCTCGCACCAGGAGCGCATCCAGCGGTCCTTCTTATTGCGCCCGAGCTGGCCGTGAATTTCTGCGATGTCGGCTGGTTCGCTGGCGACTGTGAGCGCGCGTTCGAGCGCCTGATCGGAGCCGGTAAGATCTTCCAGGCGCTGATATATGTTGGCGAGCGCGGTGTTCGCTTCGAGATCGTAGTCGTCGAGTTTGCGCAGGCTCTCCCATGCAGTTTTGGCTGCGCCGTAGCGTTTGATGAGAAGCTGAGCGCGACCGATGACGCGGAGCCCTGTGGATTCCCAAGGGAAGCCGCTCGCTTCGAGCCCGAGGAGAGTCAGCTTCCGGGCATCCTTTTCTTTTCAGCTCGCTGCACATCTTCGCCGAAGCCGAGTGGGACGGGAATAAAGCGCTCACGGGGCTGAGACTTGAGGTTCGGCAGTGACAGGAAGACGGGGCTATCCTGGCGATCGTTGGCCGCTGTGACGCGCAGCGCTTCGGGTGAGTTTGTCGAGCGAGGCGGCGGGATCGGCGGGATCGTATTCGAAGTAGCGATCGGTCTTGAGGTCGAAGGGGACGTCGGGCTCCTTGGCTTCCTCCACGGTCAGGGGACGCGGAGCCTTGGCGCGTATGAGAAAGGTTCGCTTCTCCTGAAGCGAATGACGGATGCCGAGTTCGTAAAACGCGTTCGGATTGTTGGTGGTGATGTCAGCAATGACCAGATCGGCAATGAGTAGTTGCTGAAACATGTCGATGCGGATGTTGCCAGCTTCGAGAATCTCGCCGGTGGTCCTGCCTTCGGCGCCGACGTTCTGCAGCGCGGGACCGACAAGCTTGTTTTCAACGGCGTCGAAGTCGATGCCTTTTCGCGTGCCGAACGGGCGGATGATGAAGGCTCTCATGCGGTGCCTGCTCTTCCTGCGAACGCCCCGAGGTGCTCGAGCTTGATCTTTTTGCCCGCGCTGAAGCCGATTTCGAGCAGATTGTCGACTTGGTCAACGGCGTCGAACTGCTGCACTTTCTTGGGGTCCATCTTGCTGCAGCCGAGGGCGTCGAGACCTTCGGCGGAGAGATCAGCGTTGTAGCGAGCATAAACGAAAGGCCTCGAGGGTTTCGCCCTCACGACACTCCATTACCAGATAATTAAGATCTTCGTGCTTGCCAATGTCATACAGAGCGCAGAATATTTGGGTGATTGAGGCTTGACAGGACCCGCGCCTCACGCTCAAATCGTTGCCGTATGTCTTCGCGTTGATCCGCTGAGTGTGAGAGCACCTTGACAGCTACTGTTCGTCCAAGTCGCACGTCCTGGGCTCGATGGACCTCGCCCATGCCTCCTCTGCAAGCGCCCCAACGATAAGATAAGGCCCAATTCTGTCGCGGTTTCTCAACACTGCGCTCGCTCGATTTTACGTCAGCTACAGTTCCGACCTGCATCCACCTACACGCGGCAGCTTTATGGCCCTGCAGCACATGCCTGTCGAGACTAAGATAAGCGCCGATAAACGCCGTGGCCAGCGGAGATCCACGTTCATAGTCCACGTAGTCGGCTAGAAATACATTGGCAATCGAGCGAAGTAGTCAGGCAGCATCAGGAGATACCCAGCAACGCACTTTTGGCGCATTGCTCTCAGACCGGCTTCAGATTTCCCTCTACTTGGACTCGACCCCTCGTGGCAGTACCCATGCTTTTACGGCGCGCGGTTGTCAGCCCCTCTTTTTTGACGTCTGGAGACGAAACCAATGGTTCGTATATATTAGGATCTCCGCTCATCGGCAGACGACAGATCAGACATCTTTACTTGGAGGGCGTTGTTCGGTTGAAATGAGCGTAACGAGAGCGGATGAGGAGGTAGTGGCACCTGATGTTAATCATAAATACATGGGAAAGAACGAGCAGCTTCGAGACAAATTCGTGAAGCCGCCGAGTGACATCAACGGCGCCCCGTATCGACTTGCCGTTTCAGTGCTCCCCATTCCAATTCTGGAGCAATTTTCGTGCTGTGAACGCATCCGTGCGAAGAGAAATCTGCGAACGAGATGATTGGGAAGGAAGCCTCGCTTTAGCGCGGACCTAGCCAGAGTCTTGCGCCTCATTTTGAGAGGGAATTCTCCGGGTCCGAAGTTCAAAGATCAAGTAGAGCAATCTTCTTCGATGAGTTATAAAGCCGGTCTTCTCCGAACGTGTTCGTGGCCAGTGATAGTCTAGCGTGAATGCGTCAGGCGACTGAAAGCCGGCTCGCTTCTTCCGATCAGATCGTCTCGATCCCGTTAAGCAAGCTAGTCGAAACCAACTTCATGTCGATACAAGGACTCTGCCTACTCGGATTTATATCAGTACTTTTTCTCGGCTCAACCGGATTACCCATTGCAGCATCTCCGCTATTCAGCCGAGGCTACACAGTGATTCCGTCGCCGCAGAAGGTGAATCTGGGGACTAAGAATTTTGAATTCACACGCGATTGGCGGGTGGAACTGGGACCTGGGATTAAATCCGGCGACATCGCTGTCCAAAGTCTGAAGGAACAACTGCAGGAACGCTTTGAGGTGGTGCTGGGCGGATCTGGAAGGTCAGCCGGAGTGGTGCATTTAGCCGTTGCGCCCAACGCGGTAA
>JBJMGM010000078.1:0-177901 GCA_045807905.1 Bryobacteraceae bacterium
GCTATACAAGACGATTTAACAAAGCTCGAACGAATCGTTGCATGGTGCGCAACCTACCCTGACGAAGTACCGTTCGCACTACGCTTCTTCAGAGGTCGGATGGACGATGTTAGTGAATCCTTAAACCCGGACCGGGCGAAGAGAGGAGAGCAATCCAGATCTTGATTCGGCGCGCGGTGTCGCTTCCACAGCCAGTATTCGATGCACTTCCTATTCTGGCAGGAATGCGTTCCGCCAACCTGCGCCCCGCCTAACCCGAGCTCAACGGCTCGTTGCCGAGTTTTTTTTCGATTCGCGGGTCAGGCAAGAGCCACATAATGGCGACCATGGCGTAGCAGGCGCAGGCCATCCATGGCCGCAAAAACGATAGGGGAACTGCGGCGAGGTAAATAAAAAGCGACACCCTCCCCTTCGTGTCGCTTCCAATCGATGCCGCCAGCACTGAGTCTGGCCCGTGATGCGCGATGAGTCTCTTTGTTAGGAGAAAGTAAGCGATTCCAGCAAACAGAAAAACCACGCCGTACAACGCGACCGGCCAAGACGCAAAATGGTTCTCTCCCATCCAGGCAGTCGCGAACGGGATCAGCGAGAGCCAAAACAGTAAGTGCAGATTTGCCCATAAAATGCCGCCTGTGACATGTTGTGCTGCATGCAGAAGGTGATGATGGTTGTTCCAGTAGATGCCGACGTAAACGAAGCTCAGGACATAGCAGAGGAAAACAGGAGCTACCGACCACAAGGCTGAAACACCAGTTCCATGTGGCGGTTTCATTTCGAGGACCATGATCGTGATGATCACGGCAAGTACGCCGTCACTGAAAGCTTCCAGTCGGCCCTTAGTCATTCTTATCGTGTTTCCCCTCTGCGTTTAAGCATAAAGGCTGCGACGTCTGATTCGCGGTCTGACTCCAGCCTTGAAGCTGATTCACCAAATTGACAAAAATCGGCCCGTGACCGTAATTGACGGTGTTGGCGTCTCCCATTGGGCTTGTTTGGTTTGAAGCGCTGTTAAGCTTTTCGGATCAGCTTCCCGGCAATCGACATAGTTGACCCTAACGCGAAGTGCTCATTTGCGGTGTTACATGGATCAGAGCACCGGGACTGCTGTCTTCCAGCATCCAGAGCGAGCCATCAGGACCTTCTTCCACGTCGCGGAGCCGGCGGCCGACGTTCCAGCGCTCGGCAGTTTTGGCGCCGCCATGGCCGTCTAAGATGATGCGGGTGAGTGACATGCTCACCAGTCCGCTGATAAAGCCGCTGCCGTTCCATTGTGGGAAGGTCTGGGTACCGTGATAGAACATCAGATTGCCAGGCGCGATCACCGGAACCCAGTAGATCACCGGCTTGGTCAGGTCGGGCCGCGTGTCGGGATTCGGGATGGGCACGCCGTTGTAGTTCATGCCGTAGGAGACGAGCGGCCAGCCGTAATTTTTGCCCGGCTCGATCAGGTTCAGCTCATCGCCGCCACGCGGACCATGCTCCACTTCCCACAATTCGCCTTTCGGTGAAAACGCCAATCCGTAGGGCGTGCGGATACCGCTAGCCCAGGTCTCAGCTGGCGTCAGGTTGGTACCGGGGAAAGTATAGTTGCTCACCACGGGCGCGGTTTTGGCGGCTTCTGTGTCTTTCGGCGGATCGATCAGCGGAATAGTGGGAGCACCCTTTTTGCCATAGTTGGGATTGCCCCGCGCGGGTTTGCCGTCCAGCGTCAGGCGTAGGATCTTGCCTTCGGGCTGGTTGGGATCCTGCGCAGGGGTGAAGCGCTGGCGCTCACCCACCGCTAGGAACAGATATTTGCTGTTGGGAGAGAACGCGACTTGAGCGCCTTCCTGGCCACCCTTGCCTTTCGGCATCTGGCGCCACAACACTTTGAAGTCTTCGAGAGCAGCTGAGGTCGCGGTGAGGCGTAGCTTCGCGCGGGCCAGTGCAAGGCCGCCACCATAGTCACCAGGTTCGGCATAGGTAAGATAGATGCTGTGATCTTTGGCGTAATGGGGCGAGACGAAGACCCCATGCATGCCGTTCTGACCCTGAAAGTAGACCGCCGGCGTATTGCTTACCTGGATTTTCTCTCCGTGCTGAGACACCAGCCAAACAGGGCCAGGCTTTTCTGTGATCAGCATGCGGCCGTCGGGCAGGAACGCGATGCGCCAAGGCAGTTTAAACGTGGTCACCGTGGTCATGGTGAACGGCAACTCTGTTTCTGGTTTCTGTTCGCCCGCATTCACCTGCGCGCAGGCCGCCACGGATGCCATCGTGAAAAGTAGCGCCGCTTTTACAAATTGAATTGTCATCTCCTTCTTCTACCTGTGAATAAGCTGCCGACCGCTCAAACTATTTCGGGAGGGGAAGCGAATAGACCTTACCGGTCTTGCGCTCCGTTATCCAGAGAGTATCGCCTGCGGGTTCGACGCCAGTTGGCGTTTGGAGTCCGTCCTTTATCACCGTGACCGTGGCTTTGTCGCCATTGACGGAAATGGCAGAAATCTTGCCGCCGTGATTTTCGGCAACGAACAGCTTACCGTTCGCCGCACGCATACCATCGGGTCCTTGGACGGGTTGGTCCAACGAAATATCAACGGGCTCTCCCGTTTTGCCGGATGCGTCGACCGGAACGCGGTAGATATGATTCGTCATCACGTTGTTGACGTAAAGCGTGCCATCGAGGAAGGTAATGCCGTCAATGCCCTTCAGCGACGGATGCTCCAGGAATGACAAGCTGGCGCCGGGTGCTTCCAGTGCGGAGCTCAGATCTTGGCGTTGGCGGTGTCCGTTATGTACAGGGTCTTGTCCGGTCCGACTGAAAAGTCGTTGCACACACTGTTATCGCCGGGCAGATTCCAGCGGATCTTTTGCGTGCCGGTCGAAAGATCAAATCCTCTCAGGGCCGTGTGCCGCTGTACTGGAGTGGTGTTGGGCACCGGAGTCAGCTGACACGTCCATAACGTGTTCGTCGAGCCGTCTGCCAACATGCCGAAGAAAAATGTGCCAGGACCCTCGCTGCTAGCGTCGATAAACCGCTCTGCACTGGATGAGCCGGAACGCACCTTGTACACGAACGGTGTGCTAGCGCTGCCAACGATCAATACGCCTGCGGGCGCCACAGTCAAACTTTCTGGCTCCGATTTCGCGTCGGCAATCAGGATCTCAGCTCCGAGCGCAAAACCCTGTGCCAAGACAATGCAAGCTGCACGTCTCGCATTCAAAATACCCATGATCAAATCTCCTCGAAAGTCAATCGCTGCCATCAGCAATTCATGCAGATGTAACAGCCGGGGCGAATGGCTCCTCAGCCCTAAAAGCGTTCTTTGCGCGAAATTGAAGTCGCGCGCCCGTGAGCACTTTCGCAGGCGTAAGCACGATTTCTAAACCATCTCCTCACCCCCGACGAAGACTTGTTTCACTTCGAGATTCCTGTCCAGCACCAAGATGTCCGCTTTTTTGCCGACTTCGAGGCTGCCAAAATCGGCGGCGATCCCAACACGTTCGGCGGGTGTTAAGCTCGCCATCCGAATAGCCTCCGGCAGACTGGCTGAAGTCTGATGCGCCATATTACGGGCCATTGCGTCCATGCCCACGACTGAACTTGCTAAACCTTCTCCGGGAATAAACCCCACCTCGCCGTCGCTCTTTATCCAGGTGCCGTCTTCCTGCGGACCAAAACGATAATCTCCGGGCGGCATACCCATCGCCCGATTGGAGTCGGTCACAAGGCAAAGTCTGGAGACGCCTTTCATTCGTAAAGCGAAATCGAGCAGTTCCGGCGCTAGATGTTTCCCGTCTGCGATGACTTCCGTGCTCATCTCGGGTTGAGCGAGCACGAACTGTTCCATGCTGGCCTGCATAGGCGTACCGAACCGCTCCCGCAATGAGGAAACTGAACTCATGGCGCACCAAAAATGATCTACATGACGGACTCCGGCATCAAAGGCCTGCTGCATCTCCGCCCAGTTTGCATCAGAATGTCCGCAAGTCAACAAACAACGCTGCTTCTGTGCTGCTCGGTAGAAGGCCTCTGCACCGGGCAACTCGGCCGCACAAGTCGCGATGCGAATAACGTCAAGTGCAAAAAGTTTGTCGTATTCCTTTGCGCTGGGATCCCGGCGGCCGATGACTGAATGACATCCGACCTTATCAGCCGCGAAGTAGGGACCATAGAAGTGAACTCCGGCGATGCGCGCTCCATCAGCTATCGACCATGTCTCGCGTATCTCCACACAGGATCGAATCATGCGCTCCAATTGCTCTGGCGAGCCGGTCGTAGTCGTCGGAAATATGGATGTTGTGCCATGCAACAGATGCGCGCGATTCGCCGTTCGCACAGCTTCCGCGGTGCCATCCATATAATCTGCCCCGTTTCCACCATGAACATGAAGATCCACAAATCCAGGCGAAATATATCCTTGGGAGACGGTAATGGTTCGCAAGGCCGACCCCTTAGAGCCGTCGCGATCTACGCTTACGATCCGCCCGTTCGAAACGTCCATGCAGGCGTTTTTAAAAATGCGATCCGGGAGAATGAGATCTCCTCGAAAGCGAAGATCGGCCGCCACTTGTTCAGTATAGAAAGTCGTCGCCGGTTAACGCAGAGTCGGCGCGAGTTTATTATACGGCCCACAAGCGCTGCGCGCGTCGGAGCCTCAAGGAACTACCGGCCAACTCAGCCGCCGCGATCGCCAGAGCGATGCTCCGTAATAGTGGCAACCCTCCCACGGGAGTTTAATCATCCCATCGTGGCAATACCAGAGGCTCTTTACGACCGCCACGTCCGGGTGGTCTGCGGCCACAGCGTTGCCGATACGACGGTTGTCTTCCAGTCGGCGAGTGACTGGTGGCTACATGCCCCGATATTCACGTTTCACATGTAAACGATGGACCTGCATACGGCAACGCGGAAGCACTGCGTAGGCAGGCGCCGCATTGAGGCTCTGCTATGTACTAACCCGGCGAGCGTTGGACTGGTCCCATTTAACGTAACGACGTTTGCGGAAGGACTCAACTGCCATCTCGCATACCGCAACTCCGTACATACCCAGCATGCAGTCACAATTCAGAGGTTGGTTTTTACGAATCGCGTCTTGCAGGTTGCGATGATGCAGTGTCACGTCTTCCGCTCCCCGCTTCTGATAACTAATAGGCTGCATATCCTTCGCGTACAGCTTCTGCGGCTTGATATCGAAACCTGTTTCGGTGAAATAGAGAGTTGCCTTGTGACCGCGAATCATGTGGTCGACTTTGGCATCGTTTGCCATGCTCGAGATGAGTTGCATCGTGAGCCCATCCGGATAATCCGCGAGAACATTGAACGTGTCCGGGATCTCTGCAACGCTGTTTTTAAATACAAATTTCCCACCCGTGGCTACAACGCATTTCGGATATGTGAGATTCAGAGCCTTAATGAGGCGAGTGGCACGATGGATGAATAGATCCGTGGCAATACCACCCGAATAATCCCAGTAACGCCGCCAACGAAAATAGCGTTCCGGATCCCAAGCCCGTTTTGGGGCCGGCCCGAGCCAGGCTTTCCAATCGAGGTTGACGCCCGGCTTGGCATCTGGGTCGACTGGGTAGTCGTCACCGGCCCAGAAGTCTCCCTCATAGTTTCGTGAGTAGTCGATTTGGGCGAGAACGACTTTTCCCAGCTCGCCTGCCTTCACATGCTCGTTTGCCACAGCATACGATTCATCCGACATGCCCTGAACCCCAACCTGCAACTTGAGGCCGCTGGACTTGACCTTCTCCGTTAGTTTTTTCGCCTGCTTGATCGTGTGGGTCATCGGTTTCTCAACGTACACGTGTTTTCCGGCATCAAGCGCGTCCATCGCCATTTGGAAATGCCAGTGTTCCGGAGTTGCGATCAGCACCCAATCTATGTCTTTGCTGTCGAGAATACGGCGGTAATCTTCGACCGGTTTGGCGTTGGTCAAGTGGGCGGCAGTTTCTAAACGCTTCTGATACACGTCGCAGACGTTTACGATTTCCAGGTTGTCGACGTCTCGCGCCTTGACGAGGCTCTCCATGTGTTCCGTTGCCATGCCGCCGGCACCAATCACCGCCATTCGCAGTCGCTCGTTCGCACCGACTATGGCGGAGTAACCACGTGCGGTTAGCACCGAGGCAGCGCCGATTGCGGCTACAAATTCTCTGCGTGTCACCGAAAAACTCATTCAGCGATTGTAAGGCAAGTGAATTTACGCTACGTTGTGTGTGGGTTCGTCTAATGATGAAGGAGAAAACTTGCATGATCACGACGCTAGATCGAAGGCAATTTATTCACTCGTTTTGCGTCGCCGCTGCAATCGATATCCTCACGGGGAAGCGCTTGGTAGGTGCGACGAAACCAAGTGCGGCGTTTACGTTGGGTCTTGGGACCTACACCTTTCGCAGCCAAGATATTGACGGTCTGATCGAACGCTGCAGGGCTCTAAAACTGAACACGATTGAGCTTTCGCACCCGCAGTTTATGCTCCCGCAAGCTGATCTGAACACGTTTGCAGCAACCCGAAAGAAGCTCAACATTGGCGGGGTGGAGTTGCGTTCGTGGTTTTGCGGCGACCTCACGAAGAGCTCCGAGGTCGAGCGTCTAGTCGAGGGGGTTCATCTCCTTGGTGTCAAAATGGTGTCCGGCTCCGCGACACGCGAACTGCTCGACTCAGTTGATGCTGCTTGCAGCAGTGCTGGCTTCCGATTTGGAATCCATAATCACTACTTCCCGAACCGGAAATTCTTGTATGAATCGCCCGACGATGTTCTGGCGGCTCTCAACGGGCATTCCAGCCTGTTTTCGACATTTGACACGGGTCACATGATCGCCTGTGGCTTCGATCCAACTGAGGCGTACGAGAAGTTAAAGTCTCATGTCCGGATCATCCACTTGAAAGACGAAGACAAGCCGGGCCACGGGGTCGTAATGGGTAAAGGTACTGGGAACATGGCTGAGTTTTTGCGAACCATCAGCAAGGCCCGCTTCAATGGGCTGGCCGCGATCGAGTTCGAGGAGGGTACGGACCCGAGAGCCGAGGTATCGGAATGCATCTCCTACATCCGCGACCGGATCTCTCTGAACACATCCGACGCTTAGGAAGGCCGGAACTATACATGGTCAGCGAGGAAAGGTCGATCGTCATGATCGCGTTCTGTTTACTTGGTAATTTGCAGTAGTCCTTTCAGCGGCAAGTCCTCGGAGGAGTGCCCGACCATAATTTCGACATCGCCCGGAACCACACGCCACCGCATATCGCGATCGAGTAATTGTAAGTCTTCAGGAGACAGCGTGAGCGTGACTTGCTTCGTCGCGCCGGGTCGCAATTCGACCCGTTCGAGTGCTCGCAACTGCTTGACCGGCGTGACGACAGGTCCGGTCATGCGATGCAGGTAGAGTTGTACCGTTTCCACTCCGGCACGGGGCCCGGTGTTCCTGATGTTGATGCTGATTCGCGCCGTTCCTCCAGTGCGAACCTGCGGTGGCTCGATATGAAGGTTGCTGTATTGATAGCTCGTGTAACTCAGGCCGTAGCCAAATGGATAAAGAGGCGTCGCGGGCATATCGGCATATGATCTCTTTTCCTGATTGATCCAGTAGCCTTTGCCTGGCATGTAGTTGTAATACGCCGGCAGCTGGCCCACATGCCGCGGAATTGTGATCGCCAGACGCCCACTCGGGTTGAAGTCTCCAAACAGTACATCGGCCACCGCGTCCCCGCCGCGCTCGCCAGGATGCCATGCTTCGATAATTGCCGGAATGTGCTCGGCCGTCCACCGTGTGGAAAGTGGGCGGCCATTCACCAGGACAACAACGGTCGGGGTGCCCGTTTCCGAAACTGCCTTAATCAGCTCTTCTTGCACTCCCGTAAGATCCAGACTTGCAACATCATGGCCCTCCCCATCAGTGGCATGCTCCTTTTCATTGCCTTCATAACTGCCTTCGTTTTCACCCACTGCTACAACCGCAAGATCGGCACTCTTCGCTGCCTGAATAGCCTCAGAGAAGCCGCCTTGGTCGTGGTCGAGAATGCCGCATCCCTTGACCGTGACCACCTTCGTCTCGGCACCAACCTTGGCGTGGATTCCCTCGGCGATTGTGACAACGTGCTGAAGCACCTGGTGAGGCGAATAGTCGCCTAATTGATTCTTGGCGTTGTCTGCATTGGGACCGATGATCGCGATGGATCTGAGGTTTTTTCTTATCGGCAGGAGATTATCGTCGTTCTTTAGGAGAACGATTCCTTCCTGCCCGGCCCTCAAGGCGAGTTCCTGGTTTAGCCTGGAATGTACCGTTTGCACCGCGTGCTCCACGTCCACGTAGGGCTTCTCGAAGAGGCCCAGCCGAAACTTCAACTCCAAAACTCTTCGGACCGCGCGGTCGACCAGCGAGATTGGAACACGTCCTTCCTCGACGTTTTCAACAAGCGGTCGCATGTAAGCGGGTTCATAGGTGATGCCCACATCCACGCCTGCTTTCAAGGCCAAAGCCCCAGCTTCCTTCTGTGTGCGGACCAGGTTCTCGTAGATCAAGGTTCCGAACCCGTCTCCTTCACTGACCACTACTCCTCGAAATCCGAGTTCCTGGCGCAGAACATCATTGGTCCACTTCTCTGATGCATGAGCCGGAACGTCCTCAATATCGGGATATCCGGCCATAACTCCCAACGCGCCCGCTTTGCTGATTCCAGCCACCCACGGGAGCAAATAGTTCTCACGGAGCGAGCGCTCGGATAATTGCACGGCACCCCGCTCCAGCCCACTTTCCGGCTCGCTCTGGGTAGGAAAGTCAGTCAGCAAGGCCACGGCTTTGTCCGGGGCCGCGATGTCGGTTCCCTGCACGGCGTGAACGATATCCCCTATGATCCGGGAATAAAGATAGGGGTCTTCCGTGTACGCTTCTTCGTTTCTGCCCATCCGGGGATCCCGGTCCAGTTCCGACACGAGAGTCGAGAGCACATGGATACCGACCGATCGGGCCTCTGCCGCCGTCGCTGAGTACACGGCTCGCACCAAATCGCTATCAAAGCTGCTGCCGATAGCGAGGCCTTCAGGAAAAACGGTAGCTCCCGGGAACATCGCACCATGCGTGCCTTCTTCATCTTCGAGAAGAGGGATTTTCAAACGCGTCTGAGTCAAAGCAATTTTTTGCAGCTCGTTGAAGTATTCTGCCTGCTGACGCGGACCGTCGTGCAGGATTTCGTTCGCAAGGGTAAAGAATCCGCACCCCGGACCGATCTCCTGTGTGTGGGTTCCCGCCGCGAATCTGCGGCACGCGGCGAGTTTAGACGGAATGTCCTTTCCCAACTCGCTCACGTATACGCATGGCAGGTTCAACTGGCCCACCTTCTCTTTCAGAGTCATGCGGCTCATCAAGTCATTTATCCGTACCTCGATAGGTAGTTTCGGATCCTGGTACGGCACCGACTCGCTTCTGTTCTTTCCAAGCAGTAAGGTCGAAACGAGAAGCAGTGCCACCGCAAGGAAGCGCAGGGGGGTTTTTGCGTTGAGCGAAGCAGCGCATTTGCTGTTTGAGGTCAAGGATTCGGTCCCTTTTCAGAAAGATTTGAATCACGAAGATCCTATCAGGCTTGTGTAATGCAAACAATGGGTCTCGTTCTATCACAGTCCTCCACGAGTTTGGCCCGCCTGTTCCGCACTCGCTGCTGCTCTGTGATTTGATCGCGAACTGCCCAGACGACGACCGCGCCGGTCGACAGACCACGCTTGCGGCACTGTCTCATGAAAACTTGATCCACTCGTGTCAGGACATCCGCAACTGGTTCCAAGACCCTCCCTTGTGTGATTTCGAGCTTTGACCCACAATCGCCGCAAATTCATTAGCGAAGTGTTTCGCGCCATCCGCGCGATAGTGCGCGGTACGTGGAATCTTGCTGCCTGCACCAATTAAAAGGGAGACGAGCACCGCAGCCGGATCAGCCTCAGTGTGCGGCTCTATAACGCCTACAAAGTCGCCCGCGAGTCCATTGTAGGCTTCGGGAGCCATCGGAAAAATCTGGGCTGAACGGTGCTCCGGCGGGAGAGGGTCCGATATGCTTTCGGAGCTGCTTACATTGTGCATTTCTGTCGCATCGGTCTGATTAACAGCACCTGCAGAGGAATGACCTCCGTAGCGTGATGAGATATCGGGCTGGTTGCGTGTTCCATGCTCTTGAAAGCGAACGCATCGCGCAGCGGTCTAGACGAGACGCGTGCAGCAGAGCTAGATATCGGGCATTTTTTTCTGCGGGCACAGCGATGAAGGATCTACTCGGAGTGCAGTGCGACGACGGGTTCCAGTTTGGTGGCCCGGCGCGCCGGCGAGCAATGATCTATTTAGTCGAGGTCGACCGAGTGACTTTGGTACGTGTTCGGCACGCAGGAGCGACTCAGCGGCGCAGCACGCCCAAAACTGGAGCGGTAAGCAGAGTCGAACTGCCCTTCCCGGCTGGTCGCCAAGCTGCACCCCCGTGCTCTACCGCTAAGAAGCCTCGTGCGTTAGAGGCGAAGATGACATCACTCGTGTCCGGCAACGATGTAAAAGATTTGTGAAGCCTGATTGACATGGTGCGATCCCGAATATCCAACAGAGTAGATCAGGCGTTCTGTCCCACTATGGCCTGAGTCCCTCGTCGAAGCGACTTCTGCGGTCCCGTGCAAGTACGGCGCTAATGGATCAGCGATCGCAACTAGGTTGTCGTTCGGTCTGATGTAACGTAAGCCGAGACTGCAGATAGTCCATCCAATCGCTCATTCCCTGTCCTGTTTTCGCTGAAACTGAGATGATCGCCATGTCTGGGCGGACAGCTTCTATGTTGGCGCGTGCAGCGCTCCAGTCGAATTCAACCGCTTGCGCTAAATCCGTCTTCGTGATCACCGCCAGATCCGCGCTGTTGAAAATAGTTGGATACTTCAGCGGCTTGTCCTCTCCCTCGGTGACAGATAGCAGGACAAGCCGGAGATTCTCGCCTAAGTCATAGGAAGAGGGGCAGACCAGATTCCCCACGTTTTCTATAAATAGGAAATCGAGATCCGCGAGGGCCCAATCGGCGATCGCACGTTCGACCATCACGGCTTCCAGATGACAGAGAGTTCCAGTTGTGATCTGCTTCACAGGGGCGTGGGTTCGTGCCAAACGGGCCGCGTCATTGTCGGTGGCGAGATCGCCGACCAATGCGGCGGGACGGTACTGCCGGTTCAGAATAGCTAGCGTCTTCTCGAGAAAAGTTGTCTTACCGGAACCGGGACTGGAGACTAAACTTACTACAAAAACTCCTTGATCCTCAAAACGACGACGCAACCCACCAGCGATCTGGTCGTTGTGCTTCAGAACGTTCTGGCGGACTTCGACAATGCGAGGCGACCCTGTCATTCGGCTAACTCCAAGGCGGAAACCTGCAGCTCGCGGCCGTGTACGACATCGTACGCTGGTGTGCCGCAATCCACGCAGCAGAACGATTGCATGGAGCGGACCGGCCGTTCCGCGTTGCATCGCAAACAATGGATAGAGATCGGGACGTCTTGGATCACCAGAGAGCATTGCGCAAAGTCCGTTTGCTCAGACGCAAGCTCGAACGCGGAAAGGAGCGCCTCCGTTGCGACTCCCGCTAGCGGCCCCAGCTTCAGGTGAATCGCTTCCACGCGGACGCTGCCACGCCGTTCGACCTCTTCTTCCACCAGATCCAAAATGCTCAAGGCTATAGAGAGCTCATGCATCGAAGTCTATGTTGGGGCGAGGGCCGCAAGTGCAGCCTGACCGAGGCTGATACCGCCGTCATTTGGGGGAACAGTGGAATTGGTCCAGATATCTATGGCCTCGAGGTCAACTAGCGACTTCACGTTTTGGAGCAGTAATTCGTTCTGGAAAACACCCCCGGAGAGAACGACGGTATTGATGGAATGTGTTTCACAGAGCTTGATTACGGCCTCGCGAAGGCCGCGTGCGAGGCCTGAGTGAAATGCACGGGCGATTTCAGATTTCTGGCGGCCGCGCATGCGATCGCGGACGACGCTCTCGAGCAACGGTCTGAAATCGAGATCCTCGCCATTCAGCGGCAACGGGTATGCTTCGCAAGCAGATGCAGATTGCGCCATATGTTCGAGCCACATCGCCCCCTGCCCTTCAAAACTGATCTCGCGAGTGAAACCCAGAAGAGCGGCTGCAGCATCAAACAACCGGCCCACCGATGTTGTCTCGAAACTCCGGATGTTCTTTTTCAGGAGTTCGAGCGAAGCTCGATAGCGAACGGGAAAATAGAAAGGCGGCGCTCCAAAATCTGGACAATCCTTGAGTTGTGACAAGAATCCAGCGGCGGATTGTACCGGATATCGCGCAGCCGCATCTCCGCCGGGCAGATGCGCGCTTCTGAGATGCATGACGCGAGTGAACCCGGTGCTGACACTGCCTACGAAAAACTCGCCGCCCCAGATCGTTTCATCGTCGCCGAATCCTGTGCCATCAAAACTGACGCCCACCACCCGGGTATCCCAGGCCTGACGTTCGGCGACCACAGAAGCGATGTGCGCACGGTGATGCTGAACGGATATCTTTCGCCATGCTTGAAGGTCGAGGGCCTGAGCAGTAGAGGCATATTGAGGATGCGCGTCGTGTGCGACGAGAAGATCTCCGAAATCGACTTCATACATGGATGTCAAATCGCGAACTGTCTCCTGGAAAGCCTGAAATGACGGGTATTGATCGAGGTCGCCGATGTGCTGGCTCACGAAGGCCTGCCCATCCACGACCAGCGTAATTGCATTCTTCAGGTCCGCGCCAAAAGCGAGAATCGGTCGACGAGAGGGGATGGTGGTGACTGCGCCTGGTGCGTAACCGCGAGATCTTCGCAAGATCGTGGGACCGAATGCGCCGGCACGGGCAACAGAGTCGTCGATACGGCGTGCGATTGGGCGCTCGCCCATCAGAAATGCATCGGCAATGCCAGCCAGGTTCTCGCGCGCGTCGGTGTCCAAATATGCGATTGGCTCACTGGACCGATTTCCGCTTGTCATGACCAACACGTCTGGCGCTCCGGCTGCAAACAGAAGATGATGCAAGGGCGTGTAGGGAAGCATGACGCCCAGTTCGCGATTATCCGGCGCCACTTCAGAAAGCTGCACTCTCGCCGGAGCTAACACGATCGGACGTGCGATGGAGGTGAGCAGCGCTTCGACATCAGGCGAGAGCTCGACGATACTGTGCGCGCTTTGGAGATCGCGGACCATGATCCCGAACGGCTTCTCTTTCCGAAACTTCCGTTCACGTAGGGTGCGTACCGCATCAGCATTCCGCGCATCGCACGCCAGATGATAACCTCCGGTGCCTTTGATCGCGACGATTCGACCGGCATTCAGCAAGCGAACCGCGGCTTCTATGCTGGGCGAATCGCTGCGGGCGTTTTCATCGGCACCTTCCAGAGAGTAGTGCGGGCCGCACGCTGGACAGGCGATGGGTTCCGCATGAAAACGACGGTCACTCGCGTCCCTATACTGGCCCGCGCAAAGATGATCCACCGGCCAAAGCTTCATGGTCGTGTTCGGCCGGTCATACGGGAGGCGTTCGATCACCGAGTAGCGAGGACCGCATTCCGTACAGTTAATATACGGATAACCGTAGCGCGGATCAGCAGGATCGAACAACTCCGCTAAACATGCTTCGCACACGGGTAAGTCTGGGGAGATGCGGGCCGAGAGATTTCCGTTGCGCCGACTTTCGCGAATCGTGAAATCATGCACACCGACTGCCTCGGACGATTGAACATCAATAGCGCTGATTTGCGCCGCAACGGGGGCCCGGGAACCGAGATCCGACACAAACCTCTGTACCGCCGGCTCGGAACCTTCCACATGAATGCCGACTCCCTCCGGCTCATTAAAAACCCATCCGGCAAGCGAATTCGCGCGCGCCAAGCGGAAAACAAAGGGCCGGAACCCGACGCCTTGCACCACGCCGCGAACGCGGATTGATCGCGCCGCGGTCATCTACCTGAGGTCCATCGAGGCGATGCAGCCCCGTCCTTGCCAACCAATCTGCACAGGTTTGCCGTTTTCGATGAGAACCGGCACGGTGCGTTGGCCGCCCGTGGCCTCGCGCATGCGTTTTAGGGCTTCGGAATCGGCATCTACGTCGTACTCGACGAACTCGCGTCCGTTCCATTCGAGCCATTCGCGCATTTCTCGCGTGTACGGACAGCTTGTGGTTCCGTACAGCTCAGTTTTCGACACGATCGGACACCTCCAAAAGCTCGCGGAGAACGTGGTACGCCGAAGCTTGCACTTCCTGAATGCGGGGAATATAGTCGGATCGAACCAGAATCGCGTGATCGGTCAAACCGCGCCGTAGAATCTCGCCGCCATCATAGCCAAGCAGAGCGACGGTCAGCAGATTGCGCTTACGGGCTTCTTCTAGCGCCATGATGATGTTGCGCGAACCGCCGCTAGTCGAGATTCCGATCGCCACGTCTTCGGATCGAGATTGCGCAATTAACTGTCGAGAGAATATCACTTCCGTACCGACGTCGTTCGCCAAGGCTGTGATATCGGCAGGTTCCATCGAGAGTGAAACGGCCGGAACAGGCTTGTACGCTGGCGGCGGAAAAATGCAATCGATCGCCCAGTCATTCGCGTCTGTAGCCGATCCTCCATTGCCGAAGAGAATGAGCTTGCCGCCGCGTGCGAGGCGTTCGCGAATCGCAAGCGCCGTTTCGGCGATCTGTTCTGATTCCTGATCGGCAAGCTGCGCGCGTAACTTCGCGTCCTCCTGAACTTTCATTTCTATGGAAGTAGCCACTTCGCCGATAACGCCGAAGTTTTCCTGCTTCTCCTTTCCAAGAAAGGGATAAAGAAAAGCAGCCTCGCCAATATCCTGCCCGAGTTCCCGGCGCTCAAAAAATACATGCACCGTCTCCCAGAGCGTGTGATACAAGATCTCGATGACCTCCTGATGCATGAATGGATCGGTGCTCGTCTCGCTCAATGCGTATGTGCCGTTCGGCCCGGGTAAAGCGAAGGTCATGCAGCCGCGCACCTCCATCTCATCAAGAGATGATTGGATCTCGAGGTCGCGCTCGGGCGGTCCGAAGCCCATGACGATATCCTCGGGTCGCGCAATCGCTTGAAGCCACGGACCAAAGAGCATCGATAAATCGAGTGCAGGCAATGCGCGCTTACCCACGATCACCGGGTGGACAAATTCGACCGACACGTGCTGCGCATCGGTAGCATACGGACCTCGTCCAAAAGCAAGCAACCGGCCACCTTTGAGGAAACGCTCTGACATCTCACGAGAGGCAAGGGCAAGGCGCTCCGACTCCCGCGAAAAGAACGCAGCACACACCTCGTTGCGCGCGTGGAGCGCACTTTCTATGCGACTGGCGAGTTGAGAACGAGTAGCGAGCATATCAACAGATGCGCGGCAGAGGATCGCCTACGAGCATGTCGATCACGCGCGTGCCTCCATACAGAGTAGTTCCGACGACGGTTGCGGTAGGCTGTTCCCTAATCTCGCCGATGCACGCCGCGCATTCACCGCCTGGCGTTCGTTGGAGAATCTCGAGTGCCAGATCCGCGTATTCCGGGGCGATGATCAACACAAATTGGCCTTCGTTCGCAATATGCAGGGGATCGAGACCGAGCAATTCGCAAGCGCCGCGCACCGCGTCGCGAACCGGTATCCGTTCTTCAAACAGCAGAACGCTCGTTTGGGAGTCGCGTGCCAGTTCGTTAAGAGACGTGGCCAGTCCACCGCGAGTCGGATCACGCATCCAGCGAATGCCGGGTCCTGCCTTTTCCGCAAGAGCTTCGATCAGCGGCAGTACCGAACGCGTATCGGACGAGATCTCACCTTCAAGGTCGAGTTCGCCGCGAGCGAGTAGAACAGTGATGCCATGGTCTCCCAGCGGCCCGCTGATCAGCACTTTGTCACCGGGGCGAACAGTTGCGGCGGAAACCGTGATGCCGGAGATCAGCCTCCCGATACCGGCGGTGGTAACGTACATGCCGTCCGCTTTGCCGTGCTCGACAACCTTTGTATCGCCGCCCGAAATCACCACGCCAGCGGACGTGGCCGCTTTGCTCATCGCGCGAACCTCTGCTTCCAGGACCTGCGTTGGGAGTCCCGCTTCCAGCACATATGTAACAACCAGCGCTTCGGCTTTCGCGCCAGAGACCGCGAGATCGTTCACCGTTCCATTCACGGCCAACTCACCAATCGATCCGCCAGGGAAGCTCAATGGCTTTACTACAAAGCTGTCGGTTGTGATGGCAATTCGCGTTCCGTTAATACTGAGATGAGCCGCGTCGCCGAGGGGCTCTGGTGAAATGCCAAACAGCAGTGGCGCAAACAGACCCTCGACCAGCCTGCGGCTCGCCTTGCCCCCTGCGCCGTGCGACATCTCGATTTGCGAGTCGCGGAACCGGATCTTCGGGAGGGCGACGCTCATATACGGAGTCTCGTTCAGAGTGCGACACTAAGTTGCGTCAGGACGTCGTTCTTGCGGTACTCGTAATTGTAGTAAGCCGCACAAGAACCTTCGGATGAGACCATCAGCGCGCCGACGGGACGTTCTGGCGTACATTCTTTCCCGAAGAGCTTGCATTGAACCGGTTTCAGAACTCCCTTCAGCACCTCGCCGCATTGTGCCGCCTTTGGATCTGTCACCCGGACGCCCGGAACCGAGAAGCGACGCTCGGAATCCCATTCGGCATAGCTGTCGCGAATTCGTAGAGCAGACTGGGAAATGAAGCCCATCCCACGCCATTCGAAATAACTGCGCAACTCGAACACCTCCGCCATCGCCTTGAGCGCGGCGCGATTCCCTTCCCACGGGACCACACGTTTGTATTGATTTTCGACTTTCGCTTGGCCTGCTTTGAGCTGTTGCAGCAGCATCACGATACCTTGCAGGATATCGACAGGTTCAAAGCCGGAGACGACGATCGGCTTGCCTTCGTTCCGCGCAACCCACTCGTAGGGCCGGCATCCGATCACCGTGGAAACGTGTCCAGGCCCCAGGAACGCGTCAAGGCGCATGTCCGGCGAATCAAGAATGGCACGGATGCCGGGGATGATGGTCACATGATTACAAAACACTGAGAAGTTGCACAAGCCTAGGACCTTCGCGCGCATCAAGGTCAGAGCTGTCGATGGCGCCGTGGTCTCGAAACCGATAGCGAAAAAGACGACGTGCCTTTCGGGATTGTTCTGCGCAATTTTCAACGCATCGGAAGGCGAGTAGACGATTCGCACGTCCATGCCGCGTGCTTTGTGCTCAAGAGGGCTGCCGTCACGGCCGGGAACCCGCATCATGTCGCCGAAGGCGGTGAAAATTACGTTGGGATCTTTCGCCAGCGATAACCCATCATCGATGCGTCCCATCGGGAGGACACACACGGGACATCCGGGACCGTGCACCAGCTCGACCTCCGGAGGTAGCAAGTCCTTCAAACCGAAACGGTAGATGGCATGGGTGTGCCCGCCGCAGACCTCCATAAAACGGTAATGACGGCCACGTTCTGACAGACGCCGAATCTCCTCGGCCGCTCTGGTGATCACGCCGGCATCGCGAAATTCATCGACATACTTCATATTGGATTCCTAAGGGCCACCGTTCGCCGATAATCGCGGGTCGGTTTCGCTTGAGCTGTAGCCTTCGACCTCTTCCAGAACCGCTTGAGTTTCGCCCAGCATCGCCAGCGTTCGCAGTTGATCCTGTGCTTGCTCTTCGCTGATCTTACTCATCGCAAAGCCGACGTGAACCAGAACCCAGTCTCCTGTTTTCAAAGCATCGTCTATCAACAGTCCCGTGTCGATATGCCGTCGCACCCCGACGACTTCTACTAAGGCGCGATTCTGCTGGTCATCGGCCAGAAGCTCAACAATCTTGGCTGGTATGGCCAGACACATCTAAAAACCCTCCCTAGCGAATATGAAACTCTCTTGTGTTGCCAGATCTGGCTGTTTGTGGGCAAGGATATCGAATGAGCACTTCACTTCATCCTTCAGCTTCAGCGTTCCGATAGAAGCGGGCACCAACTTCATCTTGTAAATGGTGCGCAAAAATGTGAACTCACCATGGACACGCAACGTGTTCCCAGCTACCGCGACCTGCGCCGCAACAGGCAAGACTCCGGTGACGCCGTGAAGCGACAGATTGCCTACAAGATTGATCCAATACTGTCCATCGCCTGCCCTATTCACAGAGACCCGCGAACTGCAGAAAACAACTTCAGGGTACTTGTCGATCTCCAGCACACTGCGCCTGATCGTGTGTTCGATAGCGTTACGATCCTCTTCGGCGATACTTTCGACTACGGTCAGTGAGCCGGGGTTGACCTTAGTGTGAACGTACGCCTGATCGAACGTTCTGGGAACGAACCGCGCCCACCCCGCAAATTCCCGGATCGCCAGTGTCGGACTGTTTTCCGAGACGGCGAAAGCTGAACTAGCGAACGCTCGTATACTCAACGTGCTGAGACCGGCGTCGATTGCGTAATGGTCAAATTCCATGCGACGCTTCCAGCTCCTCGCCGCAGATGGCGGTTTTAATGATGCGGCTGACGAGCTTTACCGCTTCGTCAATTGCGGCCGAAACAGGCTCGCTCAGCCCCAGCTGCCCTTGTTCCCCGCCGAACGTGGCCGGCTCACATCCGACCAGTATGATCCGGGCCGAGATGGTACCCAACGCACTCGCCAGGCGAATGACGTTAACCGGGTTCATCGTGTGTCCGTCGAGTGCAACAGGCGCTGACGATTCGGCTGCTTCCTTTAGCTCCGGGTCGATCACGTATACGGTGCCAGGCTTCTGGCCACGCGGGCACGCATCGATCAAGATGATCAGCTGGTACGGTTCAAGCAACGCGTAGGTGAGATCGTAACCGCGAATTCCGAAATCACGGATGCGCACACTCTCCGGGAAGTCTTCCGCCGCAAGACGCCTCGCCAGCTCGACCCCAAAACCGTCATCGCCTAGGAAAATGTTGCCGATACCCGCTACAAGAATTCTTGCGTGCTCCGTTGTGCGCTCACTGCTTTGTAGCGCGGGTTCGCATGGCTCAATCTCTTCGGGTTTGAAAAAAAAGCGGTGGCCCGGTTGCCGCAACATGCCAAGATCTTTCCCAGGATCATCTTCGAGCACGACTGCAATATGCAGCTCGCCTTCGTAATCCTGCTCAATCGCTTCGATTGTGGCTCTCTGTCCAGCTAACGCCAGATCAAATATATCGCCACCCTCGCGCGGACGCAGCACCACGCGATCGCCTTTTCTTACCTCGTGACCAGCGATCTCTATGGACTCAGCGGAGACCTTGTCCTCGAGTAACTGCCATTCCCATTCGTTCATGGCGATTCCTCAGCAGACCGCCGCAGGCCGCGCAACGCTCCATGCATTTTCATCAACTGCTCGGGCGGCATCGATTCCGTTCTTTCCAGGATCTGGCGCGCGCGTTCGTCTACGTTACGCATCTCGAGCTTCTCTTCGTCGGTCAGCGTCATGATGCGAAGAGTCAGGATCTCGTCAATCTCCGTTCCATCGAACAATGCACCAGCACTTTCAGGAGCGATCTGCGGATAGTCGTACACGGTGATTGGCGAGGAAAGCATCCCATCGCGATGGCCTTCGTCGCCAGCCAGGACAGGAAATGTGCCTAGGCTGCGGCATTGGGCGGCGGCTTCGCAATACTCGTCCGGTGGGTCGAGCAGCGATATAAATTCGCCACCTCTGAGTTCGAATATGGTGTGGGCTGACGCGAGGGACTGCATCAGCGAGCTTTCCCGGCTGCACAATTTCGCATCTTTGAGAAACGTAGTATTCGAGAGGTCCACTCGAATCTTGCACAATCCATTCGCGAGCTGTTCAGCTTGCACGTCTACAACGCCCTCGATGGGCTTACGAATTCTGACAAAGTGCTCGTCCGTTTCGCGGCTCCCCGGATAAGTAAAAGTGTGGCGGACCGGCCACACAGCGGGTCGGGTTACACTCAACAGCTCAATCGAAACGTTACGCTCCGTAGCTTCTTGCCACCCGTCACTGCGCTCGATGAGATGGAGAAATCTAGCGGTGATCTTGAGCCCTACGTCAGGGCCAAGCGGTTTCACCAAGCATTCGGTTTGCGTGTTCCATCTGTCGCTGCCCGATTGCGCTTCCGCAAACGCTCGCGGATACAAAACTCCGAAATTCCACCGCTGGCGATTCTTTACTGCCGACGCGCGGTACGGATACAGAAGATAGCCCTCATAGAGGAGAGCATTTGCAATCTCCTCGACCTTTTGGCGGTTCACGACGGCACCTGCTTGCGCTCAACGGCAAGCAGCGTTTCCAACGTCTGCTCCCAGGTCGGGATTGCCTGCTGAACCTTGTAATCATAGAGGTGCTCGAAAACGTCCCGCCTCAGGCATAGCCAAGCACTGTTCGGATAATAGAACTCCATCATTTCCCGCCAGGTGCGAACTGGTAAGCGGTATCGTGCTTCGCTGTTCCAGGAAATGGGCGAGACTTGTAGCGCGCCAGCGGGATCAAGGTAGAACACGCTTCCGCTGAAGAGCAGATTCAGCGGGATGTCACCTTCTGAAACGGCATGAAAATATTTGGTGGCAGCGACGTTGAAATCGAACGTGCACGGTACCTGCACATCGACAACGGTCTCGCCCTGGAACGACGGGATGACGACGGTAGCGTGGGTCCAGAGCATCGGCCTAAGCGTCTGACTCCATCGTTCAGGCTGGTCGAAGAGATCGCGTAGCAATTTTTTGTCGCCGGTATCGTACTGGCGACGATTGGCCTCAATTTGGATCTGGGTGCGCAGCGTAACTGTGTGAATTGTCTCGTCCGGATTCGCATTCTGAACGTGCAACTTCAACGCGAGCAGCGGCTGCGCAGCGAACGGCACCGCCTCGGCCCCATCCACGTGGAAGGCCAGATTAGGCATTCCTGCTCTCCCCGGAAGCACGGGCTTTCAATTCTTCGAAATACCGGCCAATCTCCTTCCAAACCTCTGTCCCTCCAGAGAAACCGCGCCATTGGGACCGAATTAGCCCAACCAGTTCGTAACATTTGTCGATCGGGACGACGTAGTACTCGCCGCTGTTAACGAGGCGAGCGTGCTCGAGGCGATTGGCGAGAAGGGCCTCCACATCGGCCTCCATTGCGTTCAGGTCGGGGTTCTGTTCGACGATTTTCTCCCAAGCGGCGGGCGATGGCATCGATTCGAGCGCTCCGGCGGGACCTGGATAAAACGCAAGAATCCTGTTTTCCACGCTGCTTCTGATAAAAAAAGCCATGCCTATCGGGATCATCAAGTCATCCCATTGCGCGTCGGTCAATTGGAAATGTCGAATGCCGCGGACGCGACGTGGTACCCGCTTGAACCTGGTTTCCCCGTGCGCGTGAAAGAGAACTGCACATGCGTCGCAGGTACATATCAGTTTCCGTGCAACGGGTTCAAGCAGGTGTTGATGTTCCGGAAGCAGGCCGACTCCGCACAGTTCACAGCGTTCCCGTGGGTCCCGCTGGCGGCCCAAGCTGCGCAGTACACTAAATGAACCGTATTGCGCTTCGGCCATCATAAACTTATGGGCGGCTCAAAACGCGAGTCGGCCCAGATCCGATGCCGACTTGCAAGCTGTCGAGAGGCACAAAACCGGAAGCGGACTCGCTCGCTGTTGAGTCAACGATGATTTCCGCCGCATCTGGAGCTACCTCGAAGAGCACATCGCGCACAATCGATTGCAACTCCGCTATCGTCGAGCCGCAGCTATGGCCATTGCTATCGATCTTCAAGTGAACAGTGTCATCGCCAATCGCGATCACATCTACGCTTGCAGCGCGACGAGTCAGGATCTGCCGCGCGTTTTCGATGCCCCGACGCGCGCGAGTGGCAAAGTCCTCCGGGTGCAGATCGTATAGAACAAGAAGACTGCCGACCAGTTCATCTGTGCCAAGCGATCTCACTATGCCTTTACCTTGCTCACCGGTTCTCGTGACAATCTCCAGAATGCGCTCAATGGCCGCACCGTGCAGATCCATCACTGATCGGACGAGCTCTTTGGCCGTTGCCTGCATTGCCGGGTCGGCAGCAGATTCTATGTTCTGAACCAGCTCCTCGATGCGCCCAACCTGCTTCTGGAACGCCTCCGTGTCCCTCATCGCAAGCTACTTCTGATTGCCGAAAATCGGCGAATGCACAGTCTCGAGCACTTTGCCCTCGCCCAGATACATATGGACACCACACGGCAGACAAGGATCAAAGCTGCGAACCGCCCGCATGATATCGATGCCTTTGAACTTGTCCGGCCCGTTCTCCTCAAAAATAGGAGTGTTCTGAACCGCATCTTCATAAGGACCTGGTGTGCCAAAGCTGTCGCGAGGAGTTGCGTTCCAAGGCGTGGGCGGATACGGATGGTAATTAGCGATCTTGCCCTCGCGGATCACGAGGTGGTGCGATAGTACACCGCGAACGGCTTCGTGGAACCCGCATCCAATAGCTTCTTCGGGCACCTTGAACTCTCTCCACGTCTTCGTGCGACCGGCGTGCAACTCGCCTAAGGCCTTCTCCACAAAGTGAAGCGCCGCCGCTGCGGCATAGGCCTGGAAATACGTGCGTGCCCGATCGCGTTCAATAGCGTTGCTCCACTTCGGAATCTTCCATTCGAACTCGGTCTCAGGCAGCGTCGTGGTTTTTGGCAGGTAGATCTTGACGCTGTGGCCTGTAGCCTTCACATACCCGATATCGACTAACCCCGCCAAAGCGGTCGCCCAGAAACGTGCGATCGGCCCGCCGCCGGTATCGACTGCCAGGTAGTCTCCAGTGCGTTTGTCGTACCAGCGCGGGCACATCACCCAGGAGTATTTGCCCTTGAAATCGCGCTTCTGCGGTCGTGGCGTGGTGGTCTGGTTCCAGGGGTGCCGCTGGTCCACGGGATTTCCCAGGGGATCTTCTTTGACAAAAGTCTCACCCTGTTCCCAGTCGTCGTAATAGGAGTGACCGAGAAGAATACGAATGTTCAGATTAATGTCGACTAGGTCGGTCGTGACCAGTTCGCCGTCGACCACGACGCCGGGGGTCACGTACATCGCGCGTCCCCACTCGGTCATGTTCTTGTAGGTATAGTCGCAGACCTTGGGATTGTTCCAGGAGCCCCAACAACCTAGTAAGATGCGGCGCTGACCCACCTTCTCGTAACCAGGAAGCGCTTCGTACCAGAAGTCGAATAGATCGTCGTGCAGCGGCACGACTTTCTTCATGAACTCGACGTACTTCATCAGACGAACCAGATAATCCGTGAATAATTGCGAGGTGGGAACGGTGCCAACGCCGCCGGGATACAGGGTGGACGGATGGACGTGGCGGCCTTCCATGAGACAGAACATCTCGCGCGTCATTCGGCTCATCTGCAAGGCTTCGCGATAGAACGAGCCACTGAATGGGTTGAGCGCAGTCATGATATCGGCGATGGTTCGGAACCCGTGAAGATTCGCGTGCGGCGCGGGCGTTGCTTGAGCTTTCGTCCAAACGCCGGGATTCGTTTCCTTTACCATCTGTTCGCAAAAATCAACGCCGACCAGATTGTCTTGGAAAATATTGTGGTCAAACATGTATTCGGCGGCTTCGCCGAGATTGACGATCCACTCGCCCATGTCCGGGGGGCGAACGCCGAAGGCCATGTTTTGCGCATACGTGGCGCAGGTCGCGTGGTTATCGCCGCAGATTCCACAGATGCGGCTAGTGATGAAGTGGGCGTCGCGCGGATCCTTGCCCTTCATGAAGATGCTGTAGCCACGAAAAATGGAGGAAGTGCTGTGGCATTCGGCCACTTCGCGGTTATCGAAATCAATCTTCGTGAAAATGCCGAGGCTCCCTACGATTCGAGTGATCGGATCCCAATTCATCTCTACTAGATTGCGTGCTCTTTTTTGGACATCGGGCACCGCTTCAGTGATTGTGCTCATCGTGTATTCCTTAAAAGTCCTGTTCCTGATTTATGTGCTTAGTAGGCTCTCGGCTGGTAACCGGTTGTAAGCTGCTTCCCCGGGTGCCGCCATTTCGGTTCCTTGTTGACCGTGTGGTTTGTGACTGACCGCAAGGCGCGTATCGCGGCCCCATAAACGCCGATTGTTCCTGCCGAGATGCGCGCACCGGGCGGCTCGTCCATGAACGGCATGAATTTGTCCGGGAATCCAGGCATCGTGCAGCCGATACAAATGCCTCCTACGTTCGGGCATCCTCCGATGCCATCCATCCAGCCGCGCTTGGGGACGTTGCAGTTCACCACCGGCCCCCAGCAACCGATTTTGACTAGACACTTCGGCGAACTGTACGTGTCAGCGAAGTCTCCCTGCTCGTAATACCCGGCGCGGTCGCATCCCTCGTGTACGGTGAACCCGAACAGCCACTTTGGTCGGTTCTGATCGTCGAGGGGGATCATTGGCGCCAGCCCGGCAACCTGATAGAGCAGGTACAGCAGAGTCTCCATGAAATTGTCAGGCTGCACCGGGCATCCGGGAACGTTTATGATCGGCAGGCCCGCTTTCGATTTCCAGTCGCGGCCCAAATAATCTTGCAATCCCATGCAGCCGGTCGGATTTCCCGCCATAGCGTGAATTCCGCCATTGGTCGCGCAGGTGCCGGCTCCTACCACCGCCAGGGCCTTCGGAGCGAGGCGATCAATCCATTCGCATGTCGTAATGGGTTGGCCGCTTTGCGGATCTGTCCCGAAAGCCGCCCAATAGCCCTCGCTCTTCACGCGTTCGTTCGGAATGGACCCTTCCACGACCAACACAAAAGGATCCAGTTTGCCTTCCCATGCCTCGTACCAAAACTTCATGAACTCATCGCCCACTTCATAGGCGAGCACTGGGTTGTGCAAGTGCACGGTGGGTAGTCCTGGGATCGCGCCCATCAGGACATCCTCAATGCTGGGCAAAGTGGCTGCCGTGACCGAGACCGAATCTCCATCGCAGCTCAATCCGCCCGTCATCCAGAGAATGTGTACATCGGAAACAGGAGAGGGCCTTTGAGTCTTCCGGCCATAGGGGACAGTATCTGGCATGCTGGCGCTCCTCAACTAAATAAAGCGTTGGACAGTTTGCGATTGCATTCGCTTATGGACCCATTGGGACAGATCGCGCGAATCCTTCGGCAGCAGGCGATTCCGGTTTTCTAGGTGGGGGGAAATGCTATCCGGTGGCTCGGGAATCCCCCGATAGGCGGGTTTCAGGCTTCGCAGTTCGCTCACGACCGATGGTCCAGCGCGCGGCGTACTGCACTAATTCCCGCGAGTTCCGGAGTACGAGCTTCTCTTTGAGATGCGCCTGGTAGGTTTCCACGGTTTTGACGCTCAGATGCAACTCTTCGGCGATCTGCCGCGTTCCATGGCCCGCGCCGATCAGACGAAGCACCTCGAGCTCGCGATCCGAAAGCTCGTCGACAGACGATCGCATCGTATCGGTACCAGTCACCCCAATGAACTGCTGGAGCATCTTGGTCGCGATACGTGGGCTCACGTAAACCTCGCGATTCAGAATGCGGCGCAGGGCATCAAGAACATTGTCTGTAGCTTCCTGCTTCATGATGTAGCCGTTCGCGCCCGCACGTAGGGCCCGCTCGGCATAAATCGATTCGTCGTGCATCGACAGAATGAGCACCGGCAGGCTAGGGTCTTGCGTCCGGATATGTTTTAGAAGATCGAGGCCGTCGGGGCCGTCGAGCGAGATATCGACGATCAGGATGTCGGGCCTCAAAATGTCAATGAGCTGCGCGGCTTTGTGCATGTTCGCGGCATCGCCGCACACCGCGAGATCTGGCTCGCGATTGATCATCTGAGCAAGACCTTCTCTAACAATCGGGTGATCGTCAACGACGAGAACTTTTCGCTTCATTGAATATCGTTCCATTTCCGCAAGGGGAAAAGGCATGCAACGAGTGTGCCGCGCTCCCCCGCAGGTTGTATGCTCAGACTGCCGCCGATCATGCGAGCGCGATAATCCATGATGCGCAAACCCATTCCGGCGCAACTCGACGGCTCCAAACTCATTCCTGAACCGTCGTCCCGGATGCTGAGGACCCCTTCCTCGGCGCCTCGCAAACCGATGACAATGTGTTGGGCTTTCCCGTGACGAATCGCGTTATGCACCGCCTCCTGCGCGATCCGAAACAGATGATTGGCGACGCCGTCGTCCTGAAACGACAATGAGTCGTCACACTCGAACCGGCATTCGACTCGAAAGATATCTTCTACTTGGGTGGCGCATTCCTGCAAGGCGGCTAGAAGGCCATACGGCCCGGACAAAACGGGGAGAAGTCCACGCGCTAATTCGCGAGTTTTGTGAATGGCTTGGTTGACGAGATGAACGATCTTCGCTGCTTCGCTGGCCTCTGGCAGCGATTTCTCGGACAGTCTTTGTTCCTGCACCTTGGCCAGGAATGCAATGCCGGTGAGATGTTGACCAAGCCCATCGTGAAGATCCTGTCCGATGCGCCGCTGCTCACGGCCACTGATCTCGATGACTGCGTTTTCCAGGCGCTTGTTTTCGGTTACGTCGATTCCGCTTGCGATGATAAGGCGGATGCCGGCGGCATGATCGAACAGCGCCGTGATGGTCCAGCTAATCATGACAGCGGATCCGTCTCGCTTCCTCCAATAAGCCTCGAACTGGGCTGGCCGCTCATTCTTACGCAGCCGCCGTATAGCGGCCCTAAACGGTTCGCCTTCTGCTTCTGAGTAAAACAAACGCCACGCCTCTTTGTCCTTGAGTTCGGCGAACAGATAGCCGGTACTTAGTTCGCACGATCGATTAAAGCGAATGATCTTGAAATCGGGATCGAGCACTACGACCAGCGCCGGGACGGTATCGAGAATGGCGGAGGAGATGCTTCGCTCTTGTTGTAGCGCGACTTGGGCCTGTTCGACGCTCACCTCCGGCTCAGCAAAAACTATGCCGTGGGTTTCGCGCAGGTGGGTCGTTGCATTCTTCATTGAGAGATTGGCAGTGATTCCCGACGCGTATTCTATCGAGCTTTATCCAGCGTTTTTGAGATTGCGCTTGAGTTCGGCAGTTTCTTGCATCGTAAATTGCAGAAAGAGTAATCTTGTAGTCACCAAGTCAGGAGCCCGACATGAAGTTTTCAAGCATCATTCAATATGTGGTGATCGCCACGGTTGCAGCGGCTGTGATCGTGAGCCTTCCGGATATCAAGCGGTACATAAAGATCAGTACGATGTAAGTGCTGTCTACGTTTCGAGCTCTTTCGTCGCCCTGTTGCAAACAGCGGCTCGAGAACAATGGGCTTACAAGCTTCTTAATGACTAAGCAGCGGCGCCGAAGATGACGTCAGAAGCGAGGTGTTTCACGCTCACTCTGGCCTTCCTGGGCTTGGCACACGCGGGTGAGGAGCGGCTTGGTTCGGTGCAGGACGTGTACGACGGGAAGCTTCCGCTAGAGGTTGAAGTGAACACGTTCCGGCATATTGAGCGGGTATTTCCGTCCGCAGTTGTGAAGCATGGCCAAAACGTGTTTCCTTTGGCTCAGGCGAAGAGGCAACTACGGGACGTCAGCTTTCCGGCAACTGGGCGGGAGCTTCACCTATCCGATTACATTCGTTTGAACCGCGTAGCAGGCGTCCTGGTGTTGAAGGACGGACAGATCGCGCTGGAGCGTTACGACTTCGGCAATACGCCGCAAACTCGCTGGGTTTCGTTTTCCATGGTGAAATCGATCACATCGACGCTGGCAGCGGCCGCCGTTCACGATGGCCTGATTGGCGGACTCGATGACCCGGTGACGAAATATCTGCCACAGCTCCGACACAGCGCCTATGATGGCGCATCCATACGCAACGTCTTGCAGATGGCATCGGGCGTCCGCTGGAACGAGACTTACACCGACCCATCATCGGACCGCCGTAAGATGCTGGGTTTGCAAACCGAGCAGCGTCCCGGTGCGCTTCTTCGGTTCATGGCGACTCTGCCACGCGCCGCTCAACCGGGTACGGAGTGGAACTACAACACCGGCGAAACTTATGTGTTGGGCGCGCTTGTCAGGGCAGCTGTGAAGCGCCCGCTTGCGCAATATCTGTCCGAAAAGATCTGGTCTTCGTTCGCAATGGAACAAGACGCCACGTGGTGGACCGAATCGCCCGGGGGAGTCGAGTTTGGCGGAAGCGGGTTCGCGGCGAGGTTAAGGGACTACGCCCGCTTTGGCCAGTTTGTGCTGCAAGGTGGCGTGGCTGGAGGGAAGCAGGTGGTCCCGAGTGGCTGGTTTCCCAACGCTGGGCAACCCAAACGGGTCGGCAATGAACTTGTTCCGTACGGCTACATGTGGTGGAGCGAGCCCGAGGGAGCCTTCCGGGCATTTGGCATCTTCGGACAGAGCATCTACGTCAACCCAACTCAGAAGCTCGTCATTGTGGTGTGGAGTGCGCAGCCTAAGCCCACCGGGTCCGCAGTCGTCAGCGACAACGCTTTCTTTGAGAGTGTCATTCAAGCGCTCCACTAATCTGCTCGTTTGGTCGATGCTTTGTGCCAACGAGGCGACTTCCAACACGCTCGAACACCTTGGCGAGGGCCAACGAATGCGCGACAGAAGTACCGGAAGTACCAGAATTCTCCCACCGACGTATCAACGGCATGCCCGCATTCGGCCTGCACCATTTCGGCGCGAACATGGATGCCCGGACAACGTTTGTTCGGTACTGGATCCTCGTCAAAACCGCAATCGCGAATCAAGTCGAGCGGCCCGCGGCGTTGGCTAGAACAAATACTCATGCTACTCTGATACGCTGGCACCGAAAGAAACGCGGCCCCTGAGAGAAAGTCAACTGCAATACTCTGATCGCCACTGAGTCGACCGTGCGGCATCCCCTGGAGTCACCTACGGAAGGACAGACATGAGCAAGACGACTAAAACTGCGTTCGTCACGCATCGCACCTCGATTGATGACATGCAGTTCAAGCCAGGTATGGTATCGGGCCGCCATATCCGTGTACCGTTTCGTTGTTCAAAGTGGCAGGTTTCTTCGTCCGCGCTGATGCTGATTCTCTCGGCATCTTCGCTCGCGGCTGCTACCACCCAACAGAGTGGGTACGTCCGAACGGGCGCGACCCCGATAGCCTCCTCAACAGTGACGATCTATGAAGCGGGAAGCTTCAAGAACGCCCCTCCTACTACTTTGGGTAAAGCTACCACGGACGCCACAGGGTTTTTTAACATTCCTTTCAATGCGCCATCGGATAGCAACGCGGTTCTCTACGTAATTGCAGACGGCGGCAACATTGCTACCGTCCGGCACAGCAATTCGAGACTGGCCGGCGCGATCAGACTCGCGACTGTCCTTGGCGCCGCCCCGGTCCAGGGTGGAATAGTCATCAACGAAAGAACTACCGCAGCCTCGGCCTATGCGATGGCGCAGTTTATTGACGGCCTAGAAATAGCGGGGAAAGCGCCCGGTCTGCAAAACGCCGCCGCCACCGTGCGCAGCCTAGTCGACTTATCGTCGGGGCAAGTAGGGTCAGTTCTTGGGAATCCCCCAAACGGCTCGACCACCTCGACGCTTCGTGAATTCAATTCGCTGGCGAATCTCCTCGCTTCCTGTATTAATGCGTCCACTCCGGCTCCCTGCCTTGCCCTCTTTCGTTTAGCCGCACCACCGAGCGACAATGCGCCCCAGGATACGTTGCAAGCCGCAGTCGATATCGCCCACTTTCCATCGCAGAACGCCCAAAAGTCCTTTAAGCAGTCACGGCTCAGCACAGTCTACACACCCGCTCTGGCTTTGGCGCCCACTGCCTGGACGCTGGCAATCCGGTATAACGGCAACGGCCATGAGCTCGACGGTCCTGGAAACATGGCTTTTGACAAAGATGGCAACATCTGGTCCACCAACAATTACGACTTCAATAGTGACCCTCGTGAATCCGTGTGCGGCAGTAACATGCTGATCAAACTTACTCCCACTGGCGAGGATGCTCCAGGCGCACCTTACAGCGGGGGTGGCGTGAACGGAGCCGGGTTTGGCATCACGCTTGATCCAAATGGCGATGTATGGGTCGGCAATTTCGGGTTCCAAGGTCAGGGCTGCACTGAAAATTCACCTGGCAAGAGTGTGTCGGAGTTCCGTCCCGATGGCACACCGGTGTCCCCTGATACCACTCCGGTCTATTCTGGCGGTTTTCAGGACGGGCATATCTCACAGCCGCAAGCAACCGTTTCTGATCAGAGCGGAAATATTTGGATTGCGAACTGCGGCAGTGACAGCGTCACACAATACCGCAACGGAAATCCGGAAAACAGGAATTTCAGCGGTATTGGAGTCGTCGCACCTTTTGGGATCGCCATTGACGCCGAGGGAAATGCCTGGATTACTGGAAATACCAGCGATAGCGTAGCCGCTCTGGCCCCGGATGGCTCGCCGGGGCGCCCTTTCGTGGCGGGGGCATCTCAGCGCCGCTCGGGATCGCAGTGGATAGCCAAGATAACGTTTGGGTAGCAAACTCCGGCGGGGTACCCATAGGCTCCGTTGTTTGTGGGAGCCCACGGACGCCAGGTGGCGCACCCTCCGTAACCGAGATCAGCCGTGACGGTCGGCGGTTGCGCTCCTTTACCGGGGGCGGACAAACGATACCTTGGGGTATCGCCGTGGATGGCAACGACAATATCTGGGTTGCTAATTTTGAGGGGCAGCGCCTCACGGAGCTTTGCGGGTCAAGACCTTCGAACTGTCCTCCGCGCCATAACACCGGCGATGCCATCTCCCCAGAGGCTGGATACTCGTTCGACGGGCTCACGCGAAACACGGGAGTAGCTATTGATCCTTCAGGGAACGTATGGCTCGCCAATAATTGGCTCAACGTGCCGTTGCAGACGGACCCGGGCGGACACGAATTAGTTGTGTTTATTGGCCTCGCCGCGCCTGTAAAAGCTCCCTTAATCGGACCCCCCGAGCAACCCTAGGGCGCGTCCGGACGATTTTGTGAGGCCAGATCGCGCAGCTGGCTCTCCTTCCGTCCAGCGAAATGGTCCGGATGACCGGGGTAATAAAGTCAAACCGATTGCAGACAAAAGGGGTAGACTGACAGGAAATATCAGGAGCGTAAAGATGGGTCGATCCGTCGTGGTGCCGTTCACAAATCGCCGTGTGCCTGAATGCGTTCCGCCCACCCCGCAGGCACGCGTTCCGGCTCCTCGCAGCATAAGACGGCAGCTCTCAAATATTATGAAGAGCGACGGCTTCATACGTGCCGAGAGGATGAAGCGCTTCCTGGAGTTCGTGGTCGAAGAGACACTTGCGGGACATGCGAATCAACTCTGTGAATACACGATCGGGATCTCAGTGTTTGCACGCGATTCATCGTTTCAGCCGGCGCTTGATCCGATTGTCAGGAACGACGCGCGCCGCCTCCGCCAGAAGCTGCTTGAATACTACCAACACTGCGGATCCGAGGATCAGGTGGTCATTGAGGTTCCAAAGGGCGGCTATGTTCCGGCCTTTCGGTGTGCGTTGCAACTAGAACCGGGGAGCGTATGCCACCAATATCGTTTGGCGGTCAGTTTGATTCGTGCGGACGGCATGGAAGTGTGGACGACCGATCAAGATTTCCAACTCACTGTGAACCCTAAGGAACTATGTTTTGCATTGCGCCTCGAAGTGAGTAGGCAGAAGTCTGCCGTTTCGACGGTTCCCATTTCAGAATATTCAGTCAAACACAACAAGCAACAAAGGAACGAAAGTGGCTGGAATCGAATTCGCCGATCTGTGCGCAACAGATAGCCTTGCCCGTTGGCAGCCTAAGATCGCGTCCGAGATCGCAGAAGCACAACGGCCAGGTCGACCCGTCCCGCCCCCGACCCCATTCACAGAACCGGCTTTTCCTACCAAAACTTGAGCGCTCAGATGGCAGCCTCGATCATCTCGGGTGGGCGTTGCGCGATTATGCCGTTGGCCTCCCATCTCACAATCCTCAAATCAAGGACGCAGATGGAATAGATCACAGGAACCAGCAGCAACGTAATCACAGTGGCAGCAAGCAATCCGCCGATCTGTGCATAACACATCGGCTCCCAAAGCGGTCCGCCGTGTATGGCAAGGGGGACCAAGGCGATGACGGTTGCGCCGACGGTGATCAGAACAGGCCGCAAGCGCATGATTCCGGCGTCGAGGACAGCTTGCTCGAAAGGCTCACCTCTAGCGTGCATTTCCTCAATGAAGTCAAAGAGGACGATGATGTGGCTAACGATCACACCGACCAGGCTAACCACGCCGAGAAACGCCATGAACCCGAAGGGTGCACCCATGATCCACAGTGCGACTAGCGCGCCGACGGCACCGTAGGGCACCGCTGCAAAAACGATGAACGGCTTCACGGCGCTGTTGAATTGAAATGCAAGCGCCAGGAAGATGGCAGCCGAGGATATCAGCAGCACCATGCCCAGTTGACGAAAACCGTCTTTCTGTTTCTCTTGTTCGCCTCCGACCTCCAGTCGGTATCCGGGAGGCAGGCGTGCCGCCAAGGCCGATAGTTCCGGTTGCACGTGTTTCATAATCTCCGACGCGAGTACCCCTTCTCGCGGCGAGGCTGAAATAGTGATAGTGCGGAACTGATTCCGGCGTCGTATCACCTCGTCTTGCAGGCTGTAGTCAAGGCTGGAGATCTGGCCAAGTCCTATCTTTTGCGTGCCGGAACTGGAATATACGTACAGGTTTTGAATGTCGCCGAGCTGAGCGCGCTCATTTGGTCTCAGCCGGGACACAATAGGAATTTGCTTGTCGCCCTCGCGGAGAACGGTCAACTGGTCGCCATTGATTCCCCCTGCGGAGGCATGTGCGACATCCAGGTTCGTGATGCCAGCGAGGTTGGCGCGGTCGGGATCGACCTTAAGCTGTAGAGCGAACCGATCCTCGCCCCAATCGTCCCTCACACGAGCGGCTTCGGGTCTTCCCCTCAGAATCTGTGCGACACCATCCGCGGCTCCGCGCAGCGCCGCGATGTTATCTCCTGAAACGCGAATCTGAATGGGCAAACCCACAGCAGCGCCCGTTTCAAGCTGACGAACATCAACGCGCGCGCCGGTGATCTCAGCCGACAGCCGGGCCTGCAAGACGGGGATCAAAGGCGAAGTATCGTGCTCATCCTGGAACGCTAGGACCACTTGCGCGTAGTTGGCGTGACGGGCCTCAGGTGCGAGGGAATACCAGAAACGCGGCGCTCCGCCGCCTATGAAGGTATCCAGGGAGTCGATGACCCGGTGTTGTTCTGCCGCCACCTGTCCCACAATGCGCCCAGCCGCCGCTGCCGTCTCGTTACTCAGCGGCAATGGCGCATCCTCAGGCAAATAGATGTTGATGTAAGCGAGATGTGAGAGGTCTTTCGGAAAAAATTGGAGCTTGAGGCCGGATCCGATCCAAAGACCTATGGCGAGCACAGCGAAGGAGAGCAGAAGGCTTGACCACCGGTGCTCGATCGCTAACTGGCCCACCCGGTAATACAGTGCACCAAACCCCCGTATGCGCCGCTGCTCGATTGTTGGTTCGTGTCGGGCCCGCAGCAGATATTCGCCGAGCAGAGGAATAAAGGTCATCGAGACGATACGCGAAGCAATCAATGAACAGGCGATCACGATGGGAAGCGACTGGAGAAACTTTCCGGTGTCGCCTGTCAGCAGCAGGAAAGGCAAGTAAGCCACAATGTTGGTGACTGTCGCATACATAATCGCCTTCGCGAGCTTGGTTGGGCCCAGCCAAGCCGCGATTCGGGGCGGGTGGCCAATAGCCAGATCGCGTTTGATCGCATCACCTGCCACTACCGGATCATCGACCAGCAAGCCCAAGGCGATAATGAGCGTTGCAATTGAGACTTGTTGCAGATCGATTCCAAGCGCATCCATCATTCCGAAGGTCATGAGCAGCGTGATCGGAATAGCGAGTGCCATGAGCAACGCCGAGCGCCATTCCCAGAATCCGATCAGCGAGACGATTACTACCAGCACGATGGCTTCGTAAAGACTGGTCATGAATAGGTGGATATTTTCCGCCACCTGATCGGCCTGGTTACTCGCGCTGGCAATAATGAGGTCCTGCGGAAGACGGCTGTGCAGGTTTGCGAGCGTAGAGCGCACAGCTTTGTCGAAATGCCCTACTTTTTCGCCCTTACCCATCAGGACGCTCAAGCTGATTGCTCGCGTACGCTGCCATTCACCACTGGGGTCACGCCAGGAATAAAAATTCAGGAACTGTGGCGGGTCGTCGTATGCTCGTACGATATCGACGACATCGCGGAGGTACACTGGCGCGCCGTACGAGGTCACCCCGATGGTCACATTCCCAATTTCATCCGGGTTGCGAAATTCCCCGGAGGGGTTGACGATGACACTTTTCGCTCCGGCCGTAAGCTGTCCACCTGGCAGCGTAATGTTGCGGGCATTCAGAAGGTTCTGCAGATTGGAGGGTTTCAGCCCGTACGAAGCGAGGCGCTCCTGGGAATAGAGCAAATAGATCTTTTCGTTGAGAACTCCGCTGCGTGTCACTTTAGCTACGAGCGGCGGTCCATCCGCGGGGCGGGCAGTGGCCAGGAGGGCTTTAGCCATGTAGTCCGTGAAATCGTCTAGCTCTCGATAGCTATACTTTTCGCCTGCGACGCGCTTTAATTTAGCGGAGATCTCCGACGGGTCGCGCACGACAAACGGAGACCACGCATCGGGGTGGATGGGATTTTCTCCGTAATTCTGAGAGCGAAAGCGCTTGAGCGCATCGAGAATCGCCTGATCATCCCAGCCGCTCGCAAAATCGATTCCGACGAAACCCGGCCCATCGAGTAGCCGCACTTCCTTCGTGGCACCCAGGCTGCGCAGTTCCTCTTCAAAGCGCGGAACGGCGAGTAGAATGAGCCGTTTATTGGCGCCCATGGGGAGGCAGAGGATCAGCGAAGCCCGATTTCCAGTGCTTCCCTTTCGAACGGCGTGGACCGCTTGCGAAATTCCTCGAGCGCGAAGGGCTATTTCTCCGGCATCGGCCTGGGGACTGGCTACAGTCAGCAAAAGCGTTGCGGTATCCCCAAAATCACGCTGAAAGTTAATGGGTCCGGCGCCTTGAGGTAGGGTGTTTACTGCAGCAAGACGGCCGCCGATGTCATCCAGCGCCTGACCGGTATTCGATCCTTTGTCCGAAAGCGTAAGCGTGACATAAGAAACATTGGCGCGAGAGATGGATTCGATGCGAGCGATGTTCGAGTTTGAGGCAACCGTTTCCTCGACCGTACGAGTGACGAGCTGCTCTACCTTCTCAGCACTTGCTCCTGGCCAGTTGGTAATTACCATTGCCTGCCTGGCCGGGATATCGGGATCTTTGCGCTGGGGCATGTTCAAGTACCCGTAAACGCCCCACGCTATTGTGCCGATCAGCAAAATCCAGGCAATGTGCGGATTCTCGACGAAGAAGCGCGACGTGTTATGAGTGGCGCTGATGATTTCGGCGTCGGAACGATGGTGAGTGTCGCTCACGGTATGACCTTGACTTTTTGTCCGTCGTTAACGAAGCTCGCGCCGGAGCTTACAACCTTTGTTCCGGGATCGATACCGGCTACGGCGATCAGATCGCCGTATGTTGGACCAAGAGTTACCGGCCTTCTCTCAGCTACTCCGTCATCTACGACAACCACGGCGAATTGCGATGTCCCGCCCGTGGAGCGGACGATGGCGTTCAAGGGCACGACTTGAACTCGCTGCGCGGCGGGCGATGCTCCCACATCGAGCGACACGATCATCCCGGGTCTCAGGACAGCGCCTCGATTCGGTATCGTCACCTCCACCTGAAAAGCTCGTGTGGTGGAATCGGCGACGGCAGCGACGGCGCTGACGAACCCTTGAAAAGAGCGGTTCGGGAACGCTTCGGCATAGGTCGACAGTTTGGAACCGTTCTTGAGATGAGAGATCAAGATGTCCGATACCGCAAATGTTGCCTTTACTGAAGAAATGTCGGCGAGTACAAAAGCAATCATCCCAGGGCTCGCCAGCGTCCCGATTTCAACCGATCGCTGAACGATCACGCCCCTAAAAGGCGCCACCAACGAGCTATCGTGCAGCCCAAGACCGGCCGTGCCGAGCGCGGCTTGCGCCGAATTGACCGTTGCTGAGCTGACTCGGACCTGAGAACGTGCGGCCTCCACCTGTGCTTGGGTTGAATCGCGGTTGGCCCGGGCAGCGTCAAGGTCGGATTTGGTGAGCGATGTCTTCTTATATAACGCGTCTGCGCGCTCATAATCCTGCTCAGCTTTGACCGCGGCAGCTTGTGCCTGTTCGAGTTGTGCGTGGGCTGTTTGCCCTGCATCTTGGGCCTGATTCATCTGGCCTTGCGCTTGGGAAACCTGTAATTCGTAATCCTTCGAGCGAACCTGCGCCAGCGTGGTACCCGCTTCGACCACTTGGCCTATGTCGACCGTGCGCATCCTGCCATCCGCACCCCGGACCTGATGGATCGATTCCACGAATCCGTTCACGCGGAAGGCCAAGTTGACTTGGCGATTCGGGAGAATCGATGCCGAGTAGCGCTGTCCCTCCGTCGGGGTGTAAAGCTCGACGGCAGAAAGATGCACAGGAGCGGGGCTCTTTTCGACGGCGGCGCGTGGCCCGCCGCACGAGCAGAGCAGGAGAAGCAAGCTGAGACCTGTCAACACCCCCTGGCTCGGCTCACGTTCGCTCGCCGATATGCTAACTCGTTTCATTGGTCGTCTCCCAGGGCGTGTTCGAAATCCGCCCTAGCTGTCCAATATTCAGCCACAGCGTTCTGGTATTCCGAGTTTGCTTGGGCAAGCGTGGATTGAGCCTGAAATACGACTTTCAGCAGGGCCGCTTGCACTTCGTATTGGTTCTTCTCGACCCGCAGATTCTCGGTAGCCGCTTGCTGGCTAAGTCCCGTGGCGCGAAGCTTTGACCAGCTCTGTTCGACCTTGCGGTATTTATCGTCGACGTCCATAATCACCTTTCTTCGGGCGGACGCCTCAGTGTTCTTATCTTGCGAAATAGTATCCCGTTTTTCTGCCATTTCGTTTCGCTTGCGTCCCCAGTCGAACGGTTCCCAAGAGAGGCTGGCCCCGACGCTGTATGTTCCGCCCGGAAGAAATGAGTTGAAATTCAGGAGCGTAATGCTGTTGAACTCGAGGGACAAGTCGGGGATGTACTCGGCACGTTTAGCGCGGAGCTCCTGCTCCGATTGAAGCGTCTTGAGGTGCGCCTGCTGTATCTCTGGCCGTTGCGACAGAGCCTTGTTTCGGGCGGCGATCAACTCGATCTCCGCGTCCTGAGCGCCAGTCATCGGGGTAACCGAGAATTCGGTCAACACGTCGCGCCCCATAAGATCGTTCAGCTGCTCCTTTTCGCTGGCCTCCTGATTAGAAAGCGTCATTTCGGTCTGCTCGGCATCGGCAAGGCTGGCTTGAGCCTGCAGTAGTTGCGACTGGAGCGCGGTCTGCTTTGCGACATAATCCTCAGTTACGCGCTCGACTTCCTTGTAGAGCTGGATGGTTTCTCGCGTTGCTTGTAGTGAACTTTGAACCTGTTCGATTTTGTAATAAAGTTGCTTGACGTCGCGGACTACATCCTGGCGTTTCGAACGTGCCTTCTCGCGCGCCAATTGCGTCGAAAAGTCGAGAGCTGTCAAGTTCAGCCGCGTCCGGTAGATCCCGGAAAGAGGCTGCATCACTCTTCCAAATAGGACGCCGGTAACCTGCCCGTTTGGGTATGGTATATCTTTCGCCGGGATCGGGCCGATGCCGGTATAAGTCCCGAGGCTGCCCGCAGGAATGGTGATGTCGAATGGTGACAGCTGTCGGGAACCCAACGCATAAAAAGAGAGTTTGGGAAACAGCAGGCTACGGAATGCTTTCGACCGATCTGTCGTCTTCGCGACATCAAGCGCGCTGTTCGCGACATCCACGTTGTGTTGAAGTGCGAGTTGAACCGCCTGGTCGAGGGCCAGATTCTCTGCCTGTAAACCGGAAGCCAACAGAAACAAAAGAAGCGCGCGGGTGGAATTTGACATTCCGCTGATCGGCCCTAGTATCCGACTTGAAGGAGTGCAGGGGAAGAATCATACCGTATGAGACATTGTTCCTAATCTTCGTTTCTGCAAACCTAAACCTACAAACCTGCCCGATGAAAACTCAGTCGAAATCTGCGCTTTACCTTATTGGATCCGCCGTTTGGATGTCAACCGTCCTCGCCCAAAGCTCCGTCGACACCCGCAAAATGCTTATTCCGATGGCTGCGAATGCGAAGCAAATGATGCGTTACGAATGGAAACAGCGCATTACCGTGATTCGCAAAGGACAACCCTCAGAGCCCGTCATCAATCAAGTTCGTTTTGACTCAAATGGGCAAATGCAGCGTACGACCATCTCCGCTCCTGAACAGAACCAGATGCATGGTTTGCGAGGAAGAGTTGCGGCAGGCGTGAAGGAAGATGTGAAGCAAATTATGGAACTGGCGGGCAGCTATAACAAGCCCCAGCAAATGGTGGACGCTATCAAAAAGGCGCAGATCTCGGCGGCACCGGGCGGCACAATCCGGGTTCAATCCAATGGCCTGATCAAACCAACCGATTCAATGACCATGCTGGCGAACCCGACCACCCATCTCGCAAAGCACATCGACATCAATACTGACTACGATGGCGATCCGATGACTATTGCTCAGGACTATAGTCCCGTGCCGGGTGGTCCCAACGTGATGAAGAGTATGAAAGTATCGGTGCCGGGGAAGAATCTGGTTGTCAAGGTTGATTCGTATGATTTCGTACAGCAAAGTGCAGGACGGGCGATTCGATGAAGTACTTTCACTGCGCCCTCACTCTCGCGATCGGCGGAGCGTTACTTAACTATGCTGCTTGGGCACAGACACCCGGAACCGGCCACGTCCAGATTAAGGTTATTCAGTCATACTCCGGCGCGTCATCCCTAAACAAGCCGACTGCAATAGTGGTCTATAAATTCGCCGCCACTCAGGAAGAAGTCGAGCTCAACAAATCGGCATTCAACCGAGTCCGCATGCGGGTGAGCGGCGCAAAAGAGGACGAGAAGACCAAGCTGGCGCACAAAATAGTAGACGATTTCTCCCAATCGCTCATCAAGGATCTGCAAAAGACCGGGCTTTCAGTGTCCCAAGGCGTGGCGGGCGAGTTGCCCCCCGATAACAGCCTCGCGGTCCAAGGTGATTTCCTGGTCATCGACGAAGGGAACCGCACAAGGCGGATGGCAATAGGCTTGGGCACCGGCGCATCGAAGGTCGTGACGCACGTCGAATGCTATCTCAAGATGCCGGATAAGAACCTGATGCTAAGTGAATTCAAAGCGACATCGAAAAGCTCGCGGAAACCCGGCGCTGCCGAAACGATGGGCGTCGGCGCCGCACCCGAAGCTGCCGCGGCAGTATCCGGCGCGACGGAGGTCAGGCAAGGCGCTGAAGGCGACACGGAGCGGATGGCGAAAGCTGTCGCAAAAGAGATCACAAAAGCATTGAAGTCCCAAGGCTGGGTTCAGGAGTCACAGTGATACGAAATTTATGCTTGTCGGTCAGCCTTACACTCTTCGCAATCGGTGCTTTAGCCGCCCAGGCCGGCAATGATAACCCGCCGATCTGGTCTGTGCCCGTCTTCCAGCCCGGTAAGAGCGCCAGCTTTAACTCCTTGATTGCTACCGACCGTTCCATTTCGATCGAAAATAATTATGGGTATCTCGGACTGTCAACGACCACCGTAGGGCCAGCAACTGAGCCGCGCAGCACCCGCATTGATATCGACGATGACCGAAACGGTTGCCACACGGTCTGGACTAACAACGAGGAGAGAGTGCCGAACGTGGTCTCTCAGGCATCCTTGCCCACTGGTCTCGAGTATACATATCTTGGACCCGACGGTAAGACCGCCTATGTGGGCGTGGTCGCCGGATTGGTTCGCATTCACGACACTTACTAAGTCACACCATGAAATCGCCCCTCACAGTTGTCGTTCTTGCGCTTGGGTCTCTAGGTGGTTATGCCCTCCAGGCGCAGCAACCTGCTTGGGATTCTCAAAAGCCAACAGACTACAGGTCTAGAACAATCTATTTTCTTTTGGCGGACCGCTTCAACCCCCACCAGCCGTACGCACCTTATGTCGACCCCGAATACCCATCTGCTACGAATAATGTTAACTGTTTCGTGCAGTCCTGTACCGCAGAAACGCAATTCAGAAGTTACTGGGGCGGAGACATCCACGGGATCATTCAGAAACTTGACTACTTAGGAGATTTAGGAATTTCTGCGCTCTGGGTAAGTCCGCTGATGGAGAACGTCCGCGCTTACGTCCCCGAGACCGGGTACGGCACCGGATATCACGGCTACTGGGTACAAAACTACTACCGCGTTAACGCCCATTTTGGGAGCTGGGAAGACGTCAATCACCTCAGCCAAGAAATGCACGCAAAAGGGATGCGCTATATCCAGGACATCACTCTGAATCACTCTAATCCACTCGACAACCACGTCTATGGCCGGCTGTATGAGTCAGACAATTCCGACCAAATTTTCATCAACAGCTATCAGCGTGATTATGACCCTGTGAATGGCATGCGTTATTACAAGCATTACCAATGCGATCCGCGCTGTGAGGCGGCAACGAAGCTGGCTGACTATGACTGGAGTTATTGGCAGTTACACCATTGCTTGCTTGCGGATTTGAGTGGCTACAACCAGCACGATCCGGCAGTGGCGGACTACTTACTCGGCGCGGGCAAGACTTGGATCGATAACGGCGTGGATGATTACCGGCTGGACGCGGTCAAGTTTCCATTTCCTGACTTCATAGCGACGTTTACGCGCACGATGCGCGAGCATCTCGCGTCTTTGCACCGGCCGAAACCGTACATTGTAGGCGAGTGGTCAAATGGAGGCGTTGGTGATGCGAAATCACTTCGTTTCGCCAACAACTACCGATTTTTCGGCACCAATATACTCGATTTTCAGTTGTCATTTATGTTGAATCAGTTCATCGGAGGCAATTACGAGGATGAGAATTCCGGGCAGAGGAAGAATGCCTTCGATCTCGATCAGCTTTTACATCAGCGAGTGTTGGCTTTCAATGGACGTGATACCTGGCAAGGAACCTTCCTCGACAATCACGACCAGATACGAACTCTGGTCCGTTTGCAAAAACTGTGCGTGAAGGACGAGACGGAACGCAGGCGCCGAATGGACCTCGGGACGGTCTTACTGCTCACGCTGCGAGGCGTCCCAATTATTTACTACGGCGACGAGCAGTACCTGGCCTACTACAATGATGGCCAGAATACGCCGCCGGAGTACGTCAATTCAGGAAATGACGACCCTTGGAATCGCTCCGGACTGAACCGTTGGGACCAAACCACGCCCGCTTTCAAGATCATCAAGACACTGGCGAAGCTGAGGAAAGAAAGCCCCGCCATCTGGCAAGGTCGGTATGTTACTGCGTATGTCGATAAGGATATTTTGATATACGAACGAATAGAGAAAGGGGAAGTCGTGCTCGTCGCTGTTAATCGCGGTGAGGAAAAAACTATCACTCTGCGGGGGTCACTCGGTCTGCCGACTGGATACTATACGGGGTTACTCGCCGATGCGAGCGATGGAAATCAGGGGAATTATGTCTCCGTGACGGCGAAGGAATTGACCGTGCATTTAAACAAGTTGAGCTCCCTAGTCGTGCATCCACAAACCGCAAACAACGTCTTCAATTGAGGTGTGGTGAGCGCTTGCGCCGGGTGGCCGGGTCCACAATTAGCGCCACACAAAATTCGCCGATTACGTCAATTGCACTAGCAAGATAAGTTATGAGATCACCGCCGTCAAACTGAAATACAAGTCAAAAATAAAGGGCTCACAATGAATAACAGATTCGCATCTTTGCTGCTGTCCGGATGCCTTTGTCTCCAAGGGGTAACTCCTGTCGTTCAGGCGGCCCAATACCAGCAGCGCCCGAATATCTTGTTCGTCATCATGGATGATGTCGGCATAGATCAGATGCGCATCTTCGGTTATGGAGGACTGACCGCACCAAAAACTCCGGTGCTCGACTTGATGGCCCGTAACGGCATTCGCTTTCGAAACGTGTGGTCCATGCCGGAATGCTCGCCGAGCCGTGCCATGTTTTTCGAGGGCCGGTATCCTCTGCGCACCAATATTTTTACAGCAATCCTGACAACCGATTTGGCGAACTCTCAAGTATCCCCTTTTGAGATGACAACGCCCAAGGTTCTCCGAACAGCCAACTACAAAAGTGCGTTATTCGGTAAGTACCACTTAGCCGGTCCTGACAACAATCCATACCATAATGGAACGCCACTCTCGAATGGCTTCGACTATTTCGATGGGTTCCTGGAGGGGGCGCCGCATCCGATCGATACGACAGCGGGCGGGATAAACATAACTGATAACACGAATCCACAGTTTCCTATCGGTCCTTACAGTTGCGGATTTGTACCTAACCTGCTCACCGATCACACCAATGGTGCCGACGTGGGTGCCTGCTACTTCTCAGACAACCGTGGTTGTCGCGTGATCTCAACGGCGGATGCTCCCACTCCGGGCCGTGCATGCCTCGAGCAAGGTGGAGTCTTCAAACCGCACGAAACCGCTTGCCATGCGACGCCGCCACAAGACATAAATTTCACCCTTGCCAACGGTTATTACGTCTTTAACCTTGTTACTAATGATCGAGAATCGGGTATCGTCCACAAATATAAGCTCAGTGACCCGCGCGCTCGCCAGTACTCGCCCATTGAAACGACCAATGCTGCCGTTAAGTGGATTAAATCGCAGCCAGCGGGCCAACCGTGGATGGCCACCGCGAGTTATGCGCTCATTCATTCGCCGTATCAGCAGGCCCCCCAATCCCTCACGCCTGGAGAGCCCGACCTCAGCAATGTAAGTTGCAGCGGAGAAAAGCTGCAAAATACGCGGACGCTCAGCAACCAGATGGTTGAGGCGCTAGACAGCGAAATCGGTCGGTTGTTGGTGCAATCCGGGGTAGCTTCCCAGCGAGCTGATGGCACCCTCGAGTATGATCCCGAAGCTTCCAACACAATGGTGGTCATCATTGGAGACAACGGAACGTACGGTCCCAGCGTCAAGGCACCGTTCGACATTCAACATGCCAAAGGCTTTGTCAATCAGAGCGGTGTCTGGGTGCCCCTGATTGTCTCTGGACCGCTCGTAAACAGCCCGGACCGCGAGGTGCGGCACATGGTGAACGTCGCGGATCTTTTCCAACTTTTCGGCGAGATAGCCGGTGTGGACGTGCGGAAAGTTGTACCGCGTGCGCGCATTCTCGATTCGGTTTCAATGTTACCCTATCTCACGAATCCATCGCAGCCGAGCCTGCGCTCCACAAATTTCACTCAAACTGGCATTAACATTTCGGCAAATGGTGCAAGGCCTGGGCCGTGCGTTCTTTCGGTCCCTGCGGATAGTCCGACCTGCGTGCAAATTTTCCCCCAAGCAGCGCTTTGTGCAACAGAAGGAGGAAAGTGGTATGGGCCAACGGCAAGTGGACCGGGCTACGCTTCGTGCTGCGCGTTAGTAGAATCGCACACAATCCAAAATTTGAAAGTACTACCCCTGGCGCAGGCTGCGGTAAGAAACGAGGACTTCAAACTAATTAAATTGACACCCGACGCCTGCGATACCGAGGCAATTCCGCTCCAGCTTTACAGGATCAATGAAGCCCCTGTTCTTCCGCTGATCGACTATCCGGCGCTCAATCTAATCACAAATCAGAGCAATCCTACGTCGGGTCTGACGCCATTACAGGCCGCGAATTTCACCGCTCTGAAAAACGAACTTGACAATGTTCTTGACTCTAGCCCAGAGTGCATCGGAGACGGCAACGCCGACGGCGTCGTGAATGGGAAAGATATCAGCAATTGGGCTCGATTTCATAAAAGAGGATCGAGCTGGTACGATTTCTATCCGTTCTCCACGACCGGACTGTACGACGGCCTTACCGACAAACGGGATCTACACGTTGTTCTCCAGAATCTCGGAAAGACCTGCCCGCCCCGGTGATCCGTTGAAGAGTTCGATGCGCGTTAGCTGCTGGGTCGTATTTCTAGCCTGCTGGTTATCGGCTGCATATGGCCAACAGCCGCAACATGTTTCTCGGGTGCAAGGGGAAGAGGCGACTCACCGAGGCACTGTATGGATCCCTGGAGGCGAATTCTGGATGGGCAGCAACGACCCAATGTTCCCTGATGCCCGCCCTGTTCACCGGGTTTACGTCGACGGCTTCTGGATGGACCGCACCACCGTCACTAACTCACAATTCGCCGCATTTGTGAAAGCGACCGGCTACATCACCGCCTCCGAGCGAGCCGCAAGTCCGGCTCAGTACCCTGGCGCACCCCCGGAAATGCTACGCCCTGGGGCGCCTGTGTTTACGCCGCCGGCCGGACCGGTTCCTCTGAATAACCTGCTGAATTGGTGGCGTTGGCAGCCCGGAGCTTCCTGGCGTCAACCCCAGGGACCTGAGAGTAACATCGACGGTCTGGAAAACTACCCTGTGGTGCAAGTCGCTTTTGAGGACGCAGTCGCATATGCAACATGGGCCGGAAAGCGCTTGCCCACGGAAGCCGAATGGGAGTTCGCTGCCCGCGGCGGCCTAGATCGGAAGGCCTTTGTGTGGGGCGACGAGGATGTGCCCCGCGGCAAATACCTGGCCAATACCTTTCACGGTCATTTTCCGGACAGCAACTCAGGAGAGGACGGCTTCAAGGGCACATCTCCCGTTTGCTCCTATCCGCCAAATGGTTATGACCTATGCGATATGAGCGGCAACGTTTGGCAATGGACTTCCGATTGGTACCGCCCCGATTATTATCAGTTAGTTGCTGGACAGAACGGCGTGGTGAAAAACCCGCAAGGGCCGGATGACAGCTATGACCCGGCCGATCCTCGCGTCATGAAGCGCGTTCAAAAGGGCGGTTCCTTCCTCTGTACCGACCAATATTGCGGACGATACCGGCCTGGCGGGAGGGGCAAGGGCGAAGCTGCCATAGGTGCCTCGAATATCGGATTTCGGCTGGTCTTGTCGCCTTCCCCGGGAGCCAGTCCGAATCATTCTGCACCACCCGAACAGTAGGGAAGTCGGCCCTCGCCTGACAGCTCGTAGCGGATCATGACAACCCGGACCCCCACTTCTTCAGCGCAACTTTATGCGCGCATCGGTGGCGTTCTGTATTTGATCATCATCCTTCTCGGTCTCTATGGCGAAATTTTCGTTAGAGCCAAGCTCATTGTGGCAGGCAATGCCACAGCCACAGCGCAAAAGATTGTGGCATCTGAGTTGCTGTTCCGCAGCGGTGTTGTCGGCGACCTCATAATGCACGTATGTGATGTCCCTCTGATCCTGATCTTTTACGTGCTGCTGAGTCCAGTTAGTAAAGATCTTTCTTTGCTGGCTGCATTTCTCAATTTGGTGCAAACCGCTATTCTCGCCGCCAACAAGCTAAATCTCGTTACGGTGTTGCTTCTCCTGAAAGGCACGCACTACCTGAACCCGTTTGAACCACATCAAGTACAGGCACTAGCATCTCTTTCTCTGGCGCTACATGAATACGGCTTTGGCATCGGCCTCATATTTTTTGGCGTGCGTTGCCTCGTTGTCGGGTATTTGATATTTAGATCGGGCTACTTCCCGAAGACCTTGGGTGTTTTGCAAGTAATTGCCGGCTTATGTTATGTGAACAACACCCTTGCGCTGCTTCTTGCCCCCACAATCGCCGCTAAGATGTTCCCGGCCATTCTGCTTCCTGCCTTCGTTGGAGAGTTATCGATGTGCTTGTGGCTGCTCGCAAAGGGCGTAAACGCGTCGAAGTGGGAGGAGCGTGCGCGAAACGACTGGCCGAATCGGGATACTCGGTCCTTGTAGTGAACCCGTTCTATCGGACCAAGAAATCCCGACAGCGGAAGCTGGCCCGCAAGCCCGATGGAGCAGGTGAGCTAAGGTCTCGTAAGTGTCGGACACAAATTGCCAATCTCGTTTCAAGCGTTCACGGCCACGTCGAATCGTGGTTTGCGTGTCTTACGGCCCTCCTGGAACTCGCTGGACCGCCCACAACGATGAGTTTCGGATTCGTGACGGGTTGCCAAGTGGCAAACTTCACTGCATTGTCGGCCGCACGCCATGTAGTCCTTAGCAACGCCGGCTGGGACATTGAGGCAAACGGGCTGTCCGGCGCTCCAGCAATTTGACGCACGGTGAGCGAGGAAGCGCATTACACGATCAGCATGGCCCTGCGCCTTCCGTATCAGCGTGAGTAACTTGGTCGACAACAGACGAGGACGTGAACCAAAGCTTCGACGCGATGCTAGGTGCTGCGGCAAGCTTCGCTCGCTAGTGCGCCATCGGTGGGAGCAAGTACTCAAATACTTGCCCGTCTCACCCGATATGCCAACCCTTCCGAACAACGGGCTTCAAAAGGTCATTTGCTGCGGAGTTGTTCGTGATCCTCATCTGTTCGGCATCCCACTCGAGCCTGGTATTCAATCTGAGCGCGATTGCTCCCAGAGCAATCCATTCGGTAAATGGAGCCGAAACACTGAAGTTCGAACAGGCTGGCGTGCCGCCCTTACACGCCCGTATCCAATCGCGATAATGACCGGGGGACCGGGGCAGAAACTCTTCCGGAAATTCGTAGTCACGCATCCGTTCCACCGGAATAAGGCGAGCATTCTCACCATAGGTGCCCGCCGTGATCATTCCTTTGTTGCCGAAGAACAAGCTTCCGTTCGTTCCTTTGCCGATCATCCGCATCCATTTCGCGACCTCCCGCTCGTGAGGCGTCATGGAGGCTTCCCGCTCGGCATATTCAGGCTCCCTCTTCGGCGGGAGTTCCTTTGGCGTGAAGAATTGCTCGGTGAAGACTTCGCCGATAATCTGGCGCTCCTTAGGCTTTACATCGGACTGCGCGCTTCCGATTCGATTCTCAGGAAGGTCGCCGAGGATCTGGTCTTGCGGAGCATTCGGGAATTGCGGCTGATCTTCACGCATCGCGTCATACCAGAAAACTTTCACCGGTGGCATTGAGCCCCGCGCCGGAAAATCAAACCGCAGCACCGATTTCGCCGGAAAGAAAATGTCGCTCTTGCCTTCCTGGCTGATGCATTCGACCGTCGTGGGCGCGGTCAGCCGGAGAGCCATGTTGGGGGCCCCGAGGATATGACACGCCATGTCCCCCAGAGAGCCGGTGCCAAAATCATAGAACCCTCGCCATGTGAATGGAGCGTATGCGTCGCTGTACGGTCTGCCTTCGGCAATCCCCAGCCACAGATCCCAGTCGAACGTTGGCGGTGCCGCCATCGATTGAGGAGCAGGCAATGCACCTTGCGGCCACACGGGACGATTCGTCCACGCGTGTATCTCCGTGACATCACCGATCACACCCGACCAGACCATCTCCGCGCACTGCCGTATACCCTCGTTCGAGTACCCCTGATTGCCCATCTGTGTCGCCACCTTGTATTTCTCGGCGGCCTTCAGCAACTCCCGGCACCCCCACACCGTATGGGCCAGCGGTTTCTGCACGTAGACATGTTTGCCGAGCGACATCGCGTCAATAGCGGCAGCCGCATGCATGTGATCGGGAATCGTCACAATCACCGCATCGATGTTGTTGCTCTGCTTATCGAGCATCATGCGATAGTCCTTGAATTTCGGAACATCGGGATGTTTCTCATACGTCGTGGCCGCAGATCTCTCATCGACGTCGCATAGTGCAACAATGTTTTCGGTTTTGGCACAGTTTGCGATATCGCTGCGCGCCTTTCCGCCAGCGCCAATTGAAGCTATGTTCAGCTTCTCGTTGGGTGATTTGTAGCCGAGCATCTTGAGGGAAGGCTCAGTCCCAAAACCCCCTAACGGTACGGCACCCGCCAGCACGCTCCCGATGAAAAAGTACCGTCTTGAAACTCCGTCCTTCTTCATAAATCTGAATTCGACTCCTTGCCGAATCATAACTAAGGGCTATTCCTCTTGCAGACTGACTCCGAATGGACGTTCGCGAAGGCGACTTCGCGGGGCAGTCATGAAATCGAGTACGTGAATAGAGACCCGCCCTGCCAAGGACCGGTTAATCGAGTTGAGAGCCCGCGCGGGCACCCGCCAAACCGGGGTTGAGGATGGGCTAATGGGTCATAGTCTTTATGCCGATACGGTTGTATGCATGCTGCTCCTTCGACCAAGACTCATTGGTTTCATCTCACCAGGCGGACGCTCGCCGTTTCCTGCGATTTGCCGGAAAATCGGGAATGCATGACCTTACCTGCGGGCGCCACCGTTCAGCTCACAACTACCGTCAAGAGCTCCGGAGTCGTCCATGTCAAGTGTGGTGAAAAGCTTTTAACGATGTTCAAACAGGATTTTGAACGTAACGCAACCCCGATAGCCGCGTGACATCCACCATCAACTACGAAGGACGCACCCTCAACCTCAGCGCCGATAGGCGTTTTCTCAGTCCAACTACTTCGTCAATTCTTCAATAACTCAATGCATACGCTTTCAAGGTAGGGGCTTACGACTGAATAAGTCCGGGCCGACGATGTTTCGACGAGTTCATGTTCTATGATGGGCAGCAAAATTTGAATGGCTTTCATGTTCAGAACTTCTTCAAAACATTTCGTCGGCTACACCCCCAGACAGACTCTCAACCAGCGCAAGTTTGGATTACTGTTCTTCTTTCTTTTGGCCTACCTTGTTCTCTATCCCTGGACTCAAAACGCCGGGCTTCGCTACACAGGATTACGCGTTTTTGGCATCGTGGTCACGCTGTTTAGCGTTTACGCCGTCAGCTTCCGTCGCACCTTTGTCTTATTCGCATTGGTCCTCGCTGTTCCGGCCCTGATACAACGTATTGGGCTCCCGAAGGGCGATGCGGGCGCCCTTTCCATCCTCAGCGTCATTCTGACGTTTGCATTTGATGTTTTTATAGTCGTGGTCATATTTCGCCGCGTTTTTGTCAAGGAGGAGACTACGACTGAAGCTATTTTTGGAGCCCTGTGTATCTATCTTCTTCTGGGGTTCAGCTTTGCTGGCCTTTACAGCATGTTGGCCACCCTGCAGCCCGGCGCCTTCTACCTCGATCCGGCAGTTAACCTTCACAGTGTTGCCGACCGGTTCGATCTCATTTATTACAGCTTCGGAACGATGACCTCCTTGGGCGCTGCCGGAATCACCCCGGTATCCGACCAAGCGCGTTCGCTGTCCGTTATTGAAGCCCTACTCGGCGTGCTTTACTTAGCCGTCTTGATCTCTAGATTAATGAGCGCCTACCAGAATCGCCGCGCCACGTCGGCCCGAACGACCGTAGAGGAAGCTCTTCAAGGTCCACGTGACGACTAGCCGGCTACATCAGTAGCTTTCTACGGATGACGCGCAAGGCCGGTCGGTCTCAGCAAGTGCTCGCCGCGCCTTTGTGTACATTGATGAAGAAACAGCGAGGTGCACAATTGGTTGAATCACGCCTGAAGCCAGGACCCGTTCGGAGAACAAACTTCGACTCTGATGGGACTCCCCTAATCCGGGAGCGAGTCTTGCGCAATCGTGTTTTCCGCTTCTCAGGCACTTGCTGCCTGTTCTACATGACCGCTCTGCTGTTGATCGCACAAGGTGAACGCGATTCAAGCGGACTCGACCATCGTCGCCCTGCTGTCCTATTTCAGGTGTCCACGCTGGACGCTCTAAGCCTTGGTCTGTATCACGGTGTGTACGCGCTTGGCGCGCTGAAGCGACGAGGCGATTTTGGGCTCGGAACATTCGAAGGAATTGACGGCGAGATGACAATTCTGGATGGGCACGTCTATCACTTTCGTTCAAATGGAGTCGTAACGGAAGAGCCCGACTGTTCACGAGTTCCGTTCGCCGTGATCACCACGTTCCACTCGAGTCTCCGCTTTCGGGCGAATGGGGCCTCGATGGACGAACTGGGCCGACAGATCGACCAATACATCCCGTCAACAAATCTGTTTTATGCCATCCGAATTCATGGCACCTTTTATGAGCTGACGACCCGAGCTATCCCCAAGTTGTTTCCACCCTATCCACCGCTTTCTAAAGCGGTCGAAGAAGAGGTCGAGTTTCCGTTTCAGAACATCGACGGTACGCTGGTTGCCTTTCGCGGCCCAGCCTGGGTCAAAGGAATCAATCAGGTCGGGTATCACTATCACTTCATCTCGGATGATAAAAGTGCCGGCGGCCACGCTCTGAGCTTCACCACCGGACCGGTGACGGTCGACATACAGGAAGTTCAGCAAAACTCAATCTGGGTACCTGATAAGGGCCCATTTCTGGCAGCTCCGCTCCCCGTTACGCAGTAAGTCGGGATGCGTGGCCACAAAGTGCAGTGGAAAAATTGACCGGGACAAGCGCGTTTTGGTACTCAGGTGGGCTCCACCGGTTTGCTTCCGTCCATCCTTCGGATCCTGAGCGCGGCCTTTTAGAGGGTTCAAAGTACTATCCCGAGGTCTAGCGGCCGAGATTCGCCGCAGCAAAAGGGAAGGGGAACTGTTTACAATTGAATTTAGCGCGGCAACACTCAGATTAATAAGGACTCCTCAGAGCACAACGTTGTGGTTTGTCCCCAGTGCCAACTCTCGAATCCACCCGGGGCGGCGAGTTGTAGTAAGTGCAACACGCCCATTGAAGTCGAGAGTATAACCGTTTTCCAGCCCGCGGACGAGTCACCCGCTCCTCTCGCCGACGCTACGGAACTGTCACTTGGCCAGGTCGCCACTGCCTGGTCGCGGCTTTCCGACGAGCCGGACCCAGGACCCCACCCCCAAGCGCCGGTCGTTCCCGGCAGAGTATTAGCGGGCCGCTACGAGATCCTTCAACAGCTCGGGGAAGGCGGAATGGGCGCCGTCTACAAAGTGCAGGACCATGAACTGGACCGCACAGTTGCCCTGAAGGTGATCCGCCCCGATCTGGCCCGGCACCCTGAAATCCTGCAGCGTTTTAAGCGAGAGCTAATTCTAGCTCGTCAGATTACGCATCGCAATGTGGTCCGCATCTTCGATCTGGGCGTCTCCGGAACGACGAAGTTCATCACGATGGAGTACCTCGAAGGCCGGGCTTTGAACAGCGTCATGGCCGGCGGCAAACTTTCTCCCGCGAAGGCGGTGGACATTCTGCGACAAGTCTGCCGCGGGCTCGAGGTGGCGCACAACGAAAGCGTTATTCACCGCGATCTGAAGCCGCAAAACATTATGGTGGATAACACCGGCCGAGTTTCAGTGATGGATTTCGGTCTGGCGTATTCGCTTGAGGACCGCGGGATGACTCGGACCGGCGTGCTGATGGGGACTCCCGATTACATGTCGCCTGAGCAGGCCAAGGCCGAAAAAGTCGATGCGCGCAGCGACATATTTTCGGTAGGTGTGATCTTTTATCAGATGTTGACGGGGAAGCTGCCCTTTGAATCGGAAACGATGGTGGGCGCACTGCTCGCGCGCACACAGCAGCGGCCTACGCCTCCCGCTTCAGTGGATTCCGGCATTCCGAAGTTCTTAAGCGACGTCACAATGAAGTGCCTCGCCGTAGACCTCGATAGACGATATCAGAGCGCGGCCGAGCTGGTTCATGACCTGGATGCTTGGCAGGCGTCAACCGCGGACCGGTCGCGGCGCTTGCGGCGCGTGCGCAGCGGCCCGCGATTTCGGATGGTCTCCGAAGGGAGTTCCTGGAAGTGGATCGCGGCAAGCGTGGTGATAATGCTTGGGCTGCTAACAGGCGCCTGGATGCTCTACCAACGTTCCGCGAAACCGATCGCAGGGGAACCGATCGAATTGGCCATTCTGCCGTTCCGAAACGCGTCCGGAGCTCCTTCGCTTGATTGGTTGGGATCCCAGATGGCGGCCATGCTGCGCACGGATATGGGCCAATCGTCTGATCTGCAAACAGTTCCGTTCGACCGCGTGGGGCAGATTTTGCACGACCTGCGGATCACACCCGATTCGAGCGTGGATCCCGACATGCTGCGGCGCATTGCAGAATCAACCAATGCGGACAGGGTGCTGTGGGGGCAATTCGCCAAGTTTGGGGATAAGATTCACATCGATGTCACGCTACAGGATCTGAAGCGGAACCAAAGTTTCGCGTTGACAACGACAGCGGCTCAAGAAGAGGACGTCCCCCGAGCGATGGAGCAGTTGTCGAAAGATGTTCAAAAAAAGCTGGCCCTCCCGAACGCTGTAATTAAGGAGCTTCAGGCGACAGCGCTTAAGCCGTCCACACGGTCGGTCCGTGCCCTGCGGTACTACAACGAGGGTCTAGAGCTGGAGCACAAGGCGAAGAACGCGGAAGCACTGAAGAGCTTTCAGGCGTCCGTCAAGCAAGATCCGAACTTTGCATTGGCATACGCCAAGTTGGGGCAGGTGTACGCCAGGCTTGGATACGGGAACGAAGCCGAGCAATCCGCCCGCAAGGCAGTGGATCTGAGCGACAATCTTTCGCCGCAAGAAACATATCTGATCGCCGCGATTCGCGCCCAGACCGCCAACAACAATCAAAAAGCAATAGAAGCTTACGAGAATCTAGCTAAATTGTTGCCGGAAGATCCAGAGGTCCAGTTCGCACTTGCGGGGCTGTACAGCACTACCGGCTCGCTTGAAAAGGCGCGAGAATACTATCGCAAACTGTTGGCGCATGATCCGAAATACATCGAGGCCATTTACGGGTTGGCTGGAGTCGAGATCAACGCCGGTAACGTCCAGAAGGGTCTTGAATACCTGAATAGCGCCCTCCCAACCACGGTCGAACTTGGAAACGATCAGGAAAAATCGCTCATACTATATGGGCTCGGTGTGGCATACAGCCAGCTGAATAAACCGCAGGACGCGCTACGTAACTTTGAACACGCCCTCGAAATTCAGAAGCATCTCGACGAAAATCGCGGGATCGCTCAAACTCTCAACGGCATGGGTCAAGTGCAGGATGCGCTGGGCCAGTCACAAGAGGCCTTGAAGAGTTATCAGGAAGCTCTGCGAATCCGAGAGGACCTGGGTGATAAAGCAGGGGTCGGGGATACCCTAATCGATCTTTCAAATTTCTACAACGCGCGCGGGCAGAATGATCAGGCGCTAAACATGCTGAAGCGTTCTTTGCAGATACAGCGCGAGACTGGAAATCACGCCTACGAAGCTCTGTGTCTGAACAATATAGGCGCTAATTACGCGGATAAAGGCCAATATGACGACGCTCTGACGTTCCTGAACCAGGCATTGGGGCTCCGCGAGCAGTTGAAGGACCCGACTGCGATCGCGGACAGCAATTACGTAATGGCAGACGTGCTGATGAAGTTGGGCCAATATGACCAGGCGGTAACTCACTATCTCAAAGCGCTTGATCTGTCACGTTCAGTAAACGACAAACGTCGCGCCGCCTTCGCTTCTCACGGCCTCGGCGACATCTTCGAGCAACAAGGGCGCCTCCGGGCAGCGCTCAACTCCAAAGAGGAGGCGCTGAAAACTGTTCGCGACTTGCAGGACAAGATCGGAACCGCCGACATCTTGACCAGCTATGCGAAATCACTCGTTTTGCTCGGGCGTGGAGAAGAAGCTCGAAAAAGCGTGAATGAGGCTCTGGCTATGGCCCGTGACGTCAAGAACGAATCCCTGATAGCACAGGGCTTGAACGTGCAAGGAGATATTTCCTTCTACCAGGGCGACTTTAAGGCCGCCAAAACGAGCTATGAACAAGCGCTTCGGGCAGTAGCGGCGAGTTCCGACCGTCGTCTCATCCTCACTTCCAAATTCAATGTGGCTAAGGCGGCTGTAAAGTTGGGCGAATCCCGGAATGTGGTCAACGATCTGCACACGCTCAGCCTTGAAGCTGACGCTCTTGGGTTGAAGTACCTGTCAATAGCCTGTTCGGTGTACATGAATGAGGCGATTATAAATGCGAAGGATTATTCCCTCGCGGACCGCGAACTGGAACGGACGCTTTCCAGAAGTGAAAAGCTGGGCCTGAAAAGTCTGCAGGCCGAAAGTCAGTATTGGTTAGCCACGGCTCTTCGCCTCTCCGGTTCCGGTGGAGAAGCCACCCGCCACTATGCCGATGCGCATCGAATTCTCGACGAAATGCAAAAGGAGGCGAAGACCGATACTTTGCTGAAGCGAGCGGACTTGAGCGCCATGTATGCGGAATCGGCGAAGTGGTCTCACAGCCCGCCTGCGTAATCCGTTTAGCTCTCTTACTGGAGGCTGAAATTGACGCCGAAAGCCGGGATTTTATTGTTCAAATCTATTACGGTTGCCAAATAGCTGCCGACCGCTAGATCGCTTGTATCGACTTGCAGCTGCCAGGTATTGCCGCTGAACGTGAAGAGGGGATATCCACCCGAGTTTCCCTTCACAATCACCGTCTTGGAAATGGGAGCGATGGGCTTTCCACCAACGGGCGGGACAAGCTGCGTAATCATCAACAGAGGCTTGATGTCTGCAGCGCCGAGCGCACCCGTGATCGGGGACGAGCACGAGCCGTTGGCTCCCACGGCGACGAACTTGAAGGGAAGGGATGAACCTAGGGTCTTTGAGAAGGTCTGGCCCTGCGAGGGCGACTGGAACCCGCAGCTATGAGCCCCGCGCGTGAACGCTTGGTCATTCACTGTGTAAACGCAGTTAGTTTTCGTGCCACTTAGAGGGTAAATATTGACGCCGTCCGTGATATCTTCATCTAAATTTCTGAGCAAACGAGGATTGGCATAATAGACCGGGTTATCGTCCGGTGTCGCGCAGCCTGTAGACGAACATATCTGGACATTCGAGACAACGCTCGGGTCTAACGGGGGGTTCGTCTCAAACTCGAATACCTCACACGTGCTGCGCATGTCGACTTGAGGTGTGAACGTCGTGTCGCACGGTATGGATCCGATGAATTGTGTGCGCGGGGGTGCTCCCGGGTTAGCAGAATATACCGTGGTGTCGGATGCGGCGACACTGGAATCAACGATCGAGTCATGCACCGTTGCCGTGACGTTGCTTCCAAGACCGACCAGCGTGGCCACGAAGGTCGTTCCGCCAAGAGTGGTAAAGGAAATCGTGTTGTTGGTGGATGTGAGTGGGTTGTTCGGCGGTGTTGTAACCGTTCTCTTGGGTAACACATTCTGCGCCGCGCTGAATCCGCCATCCACGCAAACGCCCCCCAAGCTACTGCTTCCGGTGTTGAGCGTGACGATGGAGGTGCCGGTACTCATGTCAAATTGGATCAGGTCGTGCGTGGTGGCGTCCCCGACCCAAAACCTCGCGGGATTCGTCGGGTCGAGGGTCAACGCTTGCAGATTGCTTTCGTTTTTAAACGTAAATACCTGGACTGAGGTAATGACGCCACCGGAGGCTTTCACCAGCTTCACATTGCTCTGATCTGCCACGAGAACACCGCCAGAAAAGGGGCCGTTGCCCGCCGGCAAAATTCGAATCGCAAAGAGCTTGCCTTTCTTTGCAGCACCCGACAGCGTCGACAAGTCAGCGTAGACGGACGACGCCAAAGTGGCTGTATTGAATGCGAAGATCTTGCGGCCCTCTGACGTGTAGAAGATCGTTTGTCCGTCGGCGGCCACATCGATCCAATTGACGCCGCTGTTCTCTAGCGTCACGCTTGACGGCAAAAAGGAATTCAGCAGTGTTCCGTCGTGGCTATACTTCGCGAGACCAGCGCCAGATCCGTTCGTGCCCGCATATCCGACATAGAAGTTCCCCTGAGCATCGAATGTCACCGATTGATTCTGCGTCAGACCGGGCGCGGTAATACCATAGGGGATTGTCCCGTGCCCGTTGTCAACGCTGAATCTAACAACTTTCGAATTGGCGAAATTGGTTGTGAAAAGGCGGTACGCGGAATCGAATGCGCAGCCTGAGCCGGGCGTCGCACTACCGCCTACTCCGTCAGTCGGGGTCGCAATTTTGGTGTAGGACGGCTTCGCGGCGTTCGGATTGGCGCTGTGCCAAACCTGATAGCTGCCATTACCAGCAGCAACAACGACATCTCCAACTACCCAATCAACTGGACTGGCCGCGCATGCGGATGTAATTGTAAGGGCAATAAACAGGCTTCGAGTGGCCGATGTCAAACGGGATCCTCCTGGGACGAAACGGGCTGAAGACAGTTCGGCCAGTTTTCGCGTGACGAACTATTAGGCTGGGGGTGTATCAACAAGATTGTATCGCATAGCTAACGCTGCCTGCATAGACCAGTACCACTGAAACCTTCAGTACTCACGGGAACGGCTCGTCAGGTTCCCGCAACGGACCCGCGGGCATTCTACGGTTTAAGTGGAAACTGGTCTCCTGTTTGTAACTAATTGCGCTTTACCGACTCACTTGGGCTAGCAGTCGAATTATCGGCGTTCACTCGCACTGTGAACCCGTCACCCCAACAAGGAAGAGAAACATGACATTACCCATTAGCAAAGCAGTAGCGTTCGCAGTAGTACTAATTTACGCATCAACGTTCAACTCCATCGCGCAAGCCCAAACGGCCGGCGCTGCACCTACGGATCCTCAGATAGTGGGAATCGTGGTTGCGGCCAACCAGATCGACATTGATCATGCAAAGCTTGCGTTGTCGAAATCAAAGAACAAAGAGGTCCGTGATTTCGCGCAACAGATGGTCACGGACCACTCCGCACTACAGAAGTCCGTGTCCGATCTCGGCGCAAAGTTGAATGTCACGCCCGCGGATAGTGATACCAGCAAGTCATTGAAATCGCAGGCTGACGAGACTACTCAGAAACTGAACGCGCTCAAGGGCAAAGCTTTCGATAAGGCCTACATTGATGACGAAGTTGCGTATCACAAAGCGGTCATCAATGCTGTCTCTTCAGTGCTGATCCCGAATGCGCAAAACCCAGAACTTAAGAGCGCACTACAAGGGGCAGCGCCAGCTTTCCAAGGTCACCTGGAACACGCTCAAAAGCTGCAAGCGGATTTGGAAGGCAACAAGTAATTTCGCCGCGGGTCGTTCAACCGAAGTGCAAATGTTCGTCAATCGTGGCGTGCGACTGGCAATACTGCTGACCGGTTCGTCATTGCTGGTCGCATGCTTAGGGGCACCTCCTTCGGCGACAAAGTCAGATTCCCAGCGTTCCAAAGTCGCGCATGGAACGGCAAAAGTGAAGACGGTCGTAATCGACAAATTCAAGTATCTGCCCGACAGCCTTACCGTCAACGCCGGCGAAACCGTTGAATGGAAAAACACCGACATCGTTCCTCATACGTCTACTGCTGCCGATGGGAGGGCGTTTGATTCCGGTAGCATCGCCAAGGGAGCATCCTGGCGGTTTACGGTGGTCAAGAAGGGAACGTACGATTACGGATGCACGCTCCATCCAAATATGACAGCTAAGTTGATCGTCCAATAGCGATCGCGGAGAAGCTCATAAGTGCTCCCGGTCGGCGCGGGGCAATCCGAAACCAGTCATCCGTGATCGATCCGGAAGATTAGTCACTCCCCGTAATCTCGGCGAGCGCAGAATCCCCCTGCCCGACACTGCGAGACGCACGAATCCGGATTCGAAGCATATACAGAAGAATGCAAAGGTTCGCAGCCAGCAGTCCAATATGCTGCCAGTTCGCACGTTCCGCAACTTTGAGGATCTCCCATGGCAAATAAAGGGCGCCCGAAAGCAACGCGAACCATTCCGCCCAGACACGCCGATTCCATAAGCCCCAAGCCTCAATGAACCGCACTGTAGAGTAGGTGACGGCAGCGGCCACGATGGTCCATAAACGCGTGTCAGTAAGCCGTGACGCGGCGTTCAAAAGTGCTTGCGCAAGCTTTCGGTCCGGATTGATATGCAGGTATTCCAGAAAGTCGCCAGCCACATCTTCGGCATCTTTGTGGACTAGACCCAGCAAAGCCAATCCGAGGAATAGCACGATGATGCCCTTTAGGGCTTCTATCGTGGCGACCGTCCGTAAGCCCGCCTTACTTGCTTGCTCATCGACGGCTCGCGGCGAGCGGACAGTCTGCGCGGGAGGCATCCTTTCGCATGCTCTCACAGTGCCTCGCATTCAACCGATACGTCCGCCGAAACTTGCTCCTGCCAGTAAACGTCTCATCGGCCGAGCAACAACTAAACGAGCAGCGGCTAATGTGATCGGACGCGAAAGACGGTTCGTGCAACCAGGGCTTGTGCAGGGGGCCATGAATGAAGATCAAGACAATGAGTTCGGGATTGGTAATTGCGGCTGCGCTGCTCGGCGGCGTAGTCACCGAGAAACCTCGGATCTTTGTAACGGAAAGCCAGTCATTGCAGCTCTCCGGTGAGGCTGCACTTGGGGATGCGAAAGGCGGTCTCTCGGTCGCCGGCGGCACCAGCCCTCAAAATGTAGAGGTGATGAAGACTTTCCTGCACCGCTGTCCGGCCATACTCGTGACCGGGAACAGAGAGAAGGCGGACTTTGTGGTTCGCTTAGACCATCAGGAAGCGAATCCGACGACCCTGTTCGTCCGCGGAAACAAAGTTGCCGTGTTCAATAAGAATGACGACCTGATCTATAGCACTTCCACTCGAACGCTGGCTAGCGCCGTCACGAGCGCGTGCGAAGCCATCGCCGTCGGCTCCCGAAAGTAAAACGCGCAAGCCTCGGACGCACTTGCACCGGAAAGCGCCAGTACCCATTTTTTATTTACGGCCTTACTTGTCGCGGTGAACCGTCTCCATCGCAAACGCAGGTACGCAGATTGCGAAATATTCAGCTCCCTCCGCCTCCGGCGTGCTGTAGCGGACCCACTCACCTTTATAGGCGATAACGGCCTGCCCTGCCCGAACCTCAAGCGATCCGCCCGAATACTCGACCCGGATCATTCCTTTCAGGACCACAGTGAACTCGTCGAACTCAGGCGTTTGCCCCGGCTCTTCCCAACCGCCCGGGCTACGCATGTGCGCGACGCTTACCTCCGAGCTGCCAGAATTTACTCGCCCGATGTACTCGTCAATCAACTTTGGCTTGTTGCCGGCAGCCCGCACGCGAGCCGGCTGCTTGATCAATTTTGGATGGCTCATAGATGGCGATGAACTCAGGATAGATGGGCCAAACTCCGGATCACGCCTCTCACATCCTCGCTCCGTGCGGCGCACTGACACATCCAAACTGAAGTGTTTAAAACGTTTATGAATAAAATTTTGTTGCAAGCTGGCGCATTCAGGTGTATTCTCGGGCTTTAAATGCTTGCTCATTGCGTAGCGGGTCGCCGCATCGAAAGCACGCGGTGTGATGCTTTGTCACCGCGGCCCAACACAGAAAGTGACTTGGACCGTATTCACGGATGTCAGTCAACGCAGTAACAGCTCTATGCAACGAAGCGCTCGCGCCTGTTAAGGTGCACGTTGCTCCGGGCTTACTGGAAAAAATCGCGCAGCTTGTTCTGGAGGGCTACGCGGCCACGCCACACGGCGGTTTAGAGATAGGTGGTCTCCTCTTCGGCCGCCGCAACACCGGTTCCGTAACTGTTGAAGACTTTCGGCCGTTACCCTGTGATCATTCGCTCGGCCCTCGCTTCATCCTTTCCGGCACCGACGAGCGAAGCCTGCGCGATCTGCTGGCAACTCCTGCTACGGAGCCTACGCTTCAGGGCCTGTGCATCGTCGGCTGGTACTGCTCGCATACCAGAAGCGACCTACTCTTGCTCGACCGCGAATTGATTTTGCACGATTCCTACTTCGCCGCTGTAGATGACTTCATCATCATCTTCAAACCGCGTGATCTGCGAAATGTCACTGCAGGCATATTCTTACGGGGCGCTGAGGGCGCCATGCATGCTCATTGCCCTGCAACGACTCTCGAAGTTTCAGAGCTTGATGTAAGTCGACGCCGTACTCGCATTGCGACGAGTGGCAGATGTGATCTCTCGGCTTTTTCTCACTCAGATCCGCCGAGCATGAACGAACACGCAGTAACCTTGCCCTATCGCTCGCGCGCAATAGTGGCGGCGGCCGCTGATCAGCACGCAAATGAACGGGGAACCGTCCTGGCTAGTGCCACAGTCAAGCCCTATAAGCAGGTTCGAACATCGGCCAAATGGAACTTCGTGCTACCTGCCGCAGGAGCGCTTGCGCTCCTCTGCGTGGGCGCGTGGCAATACTTGCAGGGTACGCAGACGCATCCTGCCAATCTCTCCTTGAATCTGCGCCCGCATGCCGGGAGGCTGCTGCTCTCCTGGAAATCGAACCTCGTTAAAGCCCGGCGGGCAAACGTTGATATTTTTGATGGCACTTCAAGCGAGCACGTGAACATTACTGACGTCTTCCAACCCAGCGGTGTTCTGCTGTTCCCGCACAACGCCGAAAATGTTCAGGCCGCGCTTACGGTCGAAACTGGAAATGGAGTCGTAGTTCGGCATGCTTTTTTTTCGGCGCCTGTCGTGATTAAAATGCCGTCGATATCCGAAAAGAATTCACAGACTGCCCCGGCCACAGCACTCTCACCGTTGAAGCCGGGTGGGGTCAACCCGGCCGGAAGAAATCCTGCAGATCAGCAACTCGCATCCAAAATCACCGGCTCTAAACACCCAAGCCTGCGGCACTCACGGCGAACTCGTCATAAAAAGACAAGTTCAACGTCGGCGCCGCTTCAGGCCCGATAAATAATCGACACCGGCCAGCAGCAACCCCGACATCAGGCAAGTCCAGGCGAACCAATCGCCATGGCGGGCATAGAACGTTGTAGTTTGCACGCTCCCGTATTGAACTCGGGCCGCAAGCTCCTGATACGGAGGCAGCCTATGGATCACCTTCCCGGCAGGATCAATAACGGCGCTCAGTCCATCATTGGTCGCCCGAAGGATAAAGCGCCGATTTTCAACTGCGCGCATGCGCACGAGTAACAGGTGCTGCTCACGTGCCTCGCTGCGCCCAAAATACGCATCGTTTGACAGATTCACCAGGACATCAGCCCCTTTCATTGTGAACTCCCGCACGAGGTCCGGGAAAGCGGATTCGTAACAAATAAATACGCCAAGCCGCTGGCCTGCAGCCGGCAGAATCTTGATGTCGTGACCGGCCGCGAAGTCGCCCGCCTCTTGCGTGATTCGGTTGACGAACGAGAACAGAGGCGGCACAAATTCGCCGAAGGGCACCAGGTTGATTTTGTCGTAGCGGCCCTCCTCCCTTCCATTCGGCCCCAGCAGTAGCGCCGAATTCAGCGGCTGGTTCTCGGAGTTGTACGCCACCGTGCCGAACAAAAAGTATCCGTGATGTTTCGCGACCTCGGTAGCTACTTGGTGAAACAGAGGATCGTTGTAGTAATAAAACGGCGCGGGCAGCTCGGGCCAAATAATGAGATCGGCGGGAAGCGCATCCGAGATCAAGGCCAACTGCTGTTCTGTCTTTCGCTGAACCGCTCCAGTCCATTCAGTTGAGGGATCGATGTTTGGCTGAACTATTAGAGCCTTGTCGTTCGCCGGCATAGCCTCTGGAATCGCGGGAAGCAGCCATAAAAACGGAAGCGTCAAGAGCGGAATGAGTCGAATGCGAGAGTACCCCAATAGCACGCAAGCAAGCGCGACAGCGAGCATCGTAAAAACGAATGACACCCCGTACACACCCACAAATGGCGCAAGCCGCAGGGGCACAGACATCGTGATGCCTGCATTCCCAAGCGCCAGCCATGCAAATCCAAATGTTCCATGAGTGCGTTCAAGGCCGGTCCATAGCGCTGCCACTGCTGGCACAGCGTATGTGCGGCGCATCAGCGGCCCTGCCAACCAGCTAAACACTGCGAGATGAAGGCCTTTTAGAATCGAAAACAGGAAGAACGACCCCCAGCCTCCCCACCGCCCCATCCCGCCGTGCACTTCAAGCACGAACTGAATCCAGGTGCATAGGAAGAACCAGAAGAAGATACCCGCTGCCCATCCATATACGAACCGCTGCCATCCATCTCTGGTCCTCGCCAGCGCAATCAGCAAGGGTGTAAGCGCAACGGGTGCTAGAAACCGCAAATCAAATCTTGGAAAAATCAGTAGCAGCAGGGCGGATGAGAACAGCGCCAGAAGAGTGTGGAGGAACACTTGAAACGGCCTAGGCATGTGCCCGGGCAGCTTCTTCACTTACATCATCGGCCATATACGAGCTGCGGACGAAGGGTCCGCTAAACACCATCTTGAAGCCGATTGAAAGCCCGTAATCACGGTAGGCATCGAATTGCGCCGGGCGAACGAACTCGGCCACCTGAAGGTTCCGGCGCGTCGGTTGAAGATATTGTCCGATGGTCGCCATATCCACGCTCGCGGCCAAAATATCTCCCAGGAGCTCTTGTACCTCCTGCTCCGATTCCCCCAAGCCCACCATCAGCCCGGATTTCGTAAGCACAAATGGCCGATGTTGCTTGGCAAACTTCAGAACTCGTAGCGACTGTAGATAGTTGGCCTGCGGCCGTACCCGCCGGTAGAGGCGGCAAACCGTCTCCATGTTGTGGTTGAACACATGCGGTCCGGCATCGAGCACCTGGGCCACGGCGCCCAGATCGCCGCAAAAATCCGGGGTCAGGACCTCGACTCGCGAATTTGGGAGGGCGTTGCGCACCTGGCGCACTGTCTCGGCGAAATGGTGTGAGCCGCCGTCCGGAAGATCGTCCCGGTTGACCGACGTGATCACCACATACCCCAGCTTCATGCGGGCGGCCATTTCGGCTACCTGCCAGGGCTCCTCCGGATCCACCCAGAATTCCTTCTTAGTAGGCGATCCCTTCGGAACCGAACAGAAGCCGCATCCACGCGTACAAACGTTCCCCAGAATCATGAAGGTTGCCGCGCCCCGGTGAAAGCATTCATGGATGTTTGGGCAACGCGCGGACTCGCAAACCGTATGGAGGCGGCGACGCCGTAGCTCCGTTTTCAACATCTGGACAGACTCGAAATTAGTCCGTGTTTTGCGAAGCCAGTCGGGGAGCCTGCGCTGGCCTAGGTGAGCAGCCGGGCCGTGCCCAAACCGGTCAATCTGAACAAGCGCATCGACGTCCACGAAACCCCATTCTTGCATTTGAAAAAACGAACCCAATCCGCCGAGAGGGAGTTCGTTTCGTAAAAGAGGGGGTCTAGCTTCCGTAAACGTTAGTCATCACTGGACAAAAAGCTTCCCAGACCGCCCAGGCCCGACACCGCCCGGAGCGGATTGCGCTCGTCCCCGCTGTGCTCATGACCGGCAGGCGAAAGCTCGTGGCGCAGCCGCTCAAGCGTCATGCTTTGCAAAATGACCCGCCCAGGACCGGTGAGCGTGGCCAGGAAAAGACCCTCTCCTCCAAAAATGGCCGTCCGGATACTGCCCACCATTTGAATGTCGTAGTCAATCGTAGGTTCGAACGCGACCAAGTGACCCGTTTGGACATGCAGTATCTCGCCCGGTGCAAGAGTGAAATCAACATGATCTCCGCCTGCGTGCACGAACACAGCGCCTGGCCCGATGAATTTCTGAAGAATGAATCCTTCGCCGCCCAGCAGTCCCGCCCCCAGCTTTCGAACCATGGCAATATCGAATGCAACGGAAGCTTGCGCAAACAGAAATCCGTCGCGCTGGACCATAATTGTCTGTCCAGGAGCAAGCTCGAAAACCTGAATCTTGCCCGGAAAGTGCCCTGCGAAACCGACCTCGCCACCGGTAGCATTGGCGCTGAAATAGGTAAAGAACAGCGATTCACCCGTGAGCCTCCGCTTTAGAGCCCCAATCAGCTTATCGCCGAGCGATTGACCCGCCATGCGTGTTTGCCAGTCGACGTTCACCGATTTGTAGACCATCTTCCCGGCTTCCGCGTACAGCTCCTGACCCGCCTGAAGATGTACGCGGGCGATTTGGAGGTTATGACCTTCAATGTCGTACTTGAGCGGCTGAACGGGGGGTGCCGGTGGGTAGTAAGTCGCTGCTGCTCCGGCTCCCACCGGCTGTCCGCAGTTTAGGCAAAATTTTGCGCTATCTCCGAGTTGAGTACCGCAGTTGGTGCAGAAGGCCATAAGCCTTCTATGCTATCGAAAATCGGACGCCAGAACGGGAGCACCCACTGGAACTGCGGGGAATGAAAACTTCAGCGCTTGGCCGATACGCGCCCCCCAGGCTTTCTCATCGTGTCCAGCGCCTTCATCTGCAAGGAACTCGAGATCGTAGCCCAGCCGCCAGCCCTTGAGCATGAGCGCATCCCGGAGGTCTTCGACATTTCTCAAGCAGCTTTGTGGATCGCTGCCTTCGCACGTGCCGACATCCAGCCAAATCTTTTGTGATCCTTTGTGCTTCGCCCTGTGCACTTTCTTAAGAATGTCGCGATTGGCCCACCACACCGAAGGCGACATGACGATCAGTTTTCCAAACACTTCCGGATACCGAAGCCCGAGATACATCGTGACCAGGCCTCCCAGCGAAGAACCACCCAGCCCAGTATGCACGGAGTCGGTGAGGGTTCTATATTCACGGTCAATAAAGGGCTTCAGATCGCTCGCGATCATCTTCCCGTAGTTACGCGCGAGACCGCCACGACCAAGGTAATCAGACACATGGGTGTATTCACTCATGCGCTTCGAGCCGGAGTTGTAAATGCCAACGATGATCAGCGGCTCGATTTCACCATCTAGAATCAGCTGATCCGCAACTTTGTCTACACCCCATTCGTTGTGGTTGAATGCGGTCGCGGGATCAAAAAGGTTCTGCCCGTCGTGCAAATAGAGCACAGGATAGCGCCGGGATCGCTCAGAATTATAGTCCGGCGGCACATAGACAATGACGTCGCGAGGCTCTTTAACGAATCGCGAACAAAACGCGTTATGAAGTCTGACAGTTCCGGCGAGTGTATCAATCAAACGTAGCGAGGCTTCCTAGCTTTTGATGAAATCGAGTGCAGCGGAGTTCATACAATAACGAAGACCAGTTGGCCTTGGGCCGTCATTAAAGACATGGCCTAGATGTGCGTCGCATTTAGCGCACCGGACTTCAGTCCGAGTCATCCCAAAGGTCGCGTCGGTGCGGTCCACCACGTTCTCTTTCGCGATCGGTTGCCAAAAACTCGGCCAGCCAGTGCCAGATTCAAACTTCGTGTCCGAGGAAAACAAACCGTTGCCGCAGCAAACACAGCGGTAAAGGCCGTGTTCGTGGTTATTCCAATATTTGCCTGTGAACGCACGCTCGGTTCCCGCGCGGCGGGCGATCTCATATTGCTCAGGTGTGAGCTGCTTACGCCACTCGGCGTCAGTCTTCGTCACCTTTTCGACTTCCATGACTCCTCTTCGCTGCCCCGCGTCTGTGAACTCGACGAGCTTCACTAGTTTTCGACCTCGAAACATATCGAATCCCGCTGCCGTGAAGCTGCTTCCCACCGTCAGCCCGGCGCCCGCGGTAATCCGCAAACCGTCTCTTAGAAATTTCCTGCGCCGCATATCTCTATGGTAAATGAGACCGGCCCGGCAGACGAAAAGTCAGGCACCTGAGCGCGTGAAATCCTGCTAGTTTATAAGCATGCCGATCTTCGAATACGCTTGCGATGATTGTGGGACCAAGTTTGAGCGACTAGTGCGCCGAAGCGAAACGAACGCCGTGCGCTGCCCCTCTTGTGGTCAAGATCATCTGACGACACAGTACTCCACGTTTGCCGCCAAAACCAATGGTACTGAGAACGACTGTCAGCCGACCGGCGGATGCGGTGCTGGCATGTGCCAAGGCGGCATGTGCGGCATGAACATGAATTAGCAGCATGGATTAAGTCTAGAGGGCTTATGGCGCGAGGAAAAAGAGCGGGGCTGCGTTGCACCGCGCAGCCCTTGCAGTGTCGTCAACCTTGTGCGGGCTGAACACCGTTATGCTCTTAGCCGCCCTCGTGGGAAGAGCTGGTGAAACAACTGTAAGCAAGCAGGAATCAACGAGCAAGAACCGATAGTACGGCGGTACTAAAACTAAGGCCGCTTTCGAACCCAGAATCTTTTCCCGACGCGAAGCCCGTACTACAACTGTCAGCACCCATGCTGGGCACGATGGCGCTCAAGTTCGGTGCGTGTGATATCACACTCGTCGCGAAGTCGTTCCATCTCGGTTTTAGCCTTTTCGAATGCAAGAGTGTCGGCGGCCGCGAATTCCGCCATCTGCGCAGCCGCGATCGAGAGCTTAATCGAGAGCTCCCCGAGCGCTTCTGCGAGGTTGTTCCGCCGCTCGCAATTCGACTTGGGCTGCAATTCAGTGACTCCTGCTTGTATATCGGAACAGCCTGCCGAAAACTTCACGTCTGCCGACTCGGATCGAGCACGGAGTGTCTCAGGTGTTTCCGAGTAGCGAAAAATGCAGTCGATTCCTAAGCACTTGCGGTACACGATCAACGACTTTAACAGCGAGTTCGCGCGACGTGTGCCCGCTCCGCAACGGGGCATTGACCAGAGTGTAAATATAACGGGAGCACTAGCAGTCCGAATCGTGTAGCAGACGTGGCTGACTACATCGAACAACTCGCCGATCTCTTGCCGGTTCAGCGATGACGGATTGGACCTTTTAGCTTGGTCATCGCAAAAAGAAGGGCATCACCACAGCGCGGGAGCGCGGCAGTGATGCTCTTATGGGGGTGCTTCGAGCATGCGCTTTCTACGCGACCGGAGCAACACCGGTAGTCCCGGTACGGTAATTTTCGAACAATAAATTGCGACCGCCTTTGGAACGCGACATCGCTACCGTACAGTAGTGCGTATTACCTCAAAGGCATCACCGCACCGAACGCGCACGCGTTTTGCGCGGTGATGTCCGGGCTTGCCTTAATACGGCCGTGAACTTAGATCGGCCGAAATATCAGAGGCTACGGCAGTAGCTTTCGCTGTCCATGTCACGCTAGAATGCGCCCGTAAAGAGCTCGCGGAGCAAGGGAAGCAGATTGCAAACCTGTGCGGGGAAATGCCGGGTTGTCACTCAACAAAGATCCGAAACGTTCATTGGAGCAGTTCGCGTCTTTCGATACTGACGAACTTGTTTCCGAATGCCGAAGCAGTGCGGCAGGCACATGCCAAGCTATTGATTTTGCCCCCGGAATCAGCAAGGCGGACCTGGATTTCTAACCCCACGATTCACGGGTGCCGTCAGGTAGTCGATGAGTTTCACTTCAAGAACTTCACCTTTGAAAACTGCATATGTGATACATCACGGTGGCCCGTTGAGTTTGGAAAATATGACATTTAAAAACTGCCTCTTCGTTAGTTCACTACCAACTGTGCACATTCCGCCGCAGGGCAAGAACTTTACACAAGAGATCCTGGCTAAGGGTTCGGGACCACAGCCGGTTTTACGGCGAGTTCGCGCTACGGCAAGGCGAAACGGGCGTACGGGCGATGGCTCGACGAAATGAGCCACCGGGCTACTGTCTAAAGATAGATTGCCTGCGGCGCTGGGGTACGTCATTCTTTTAGGAGTAGCTTGTGTTTGTCTCCTGTTTTGGCTAGACATCACCGCTCAGGCTAAAGCGGTGATGTCGTCGTTCTGCGTTGCAGTGTACGGCTAGTTTTTCGATATAGGAATCCACTCGACTACACGCTTGTAACGCTGCGCTTTTCCCGTCACTAAGCCAGCCCTGAAACGGCGATAGACTTCATCTGCTATCAGGAACGTTTGTCGCAAATTTCTCAGCGCCTTGGCCTGAATGGCTGCTACGTCTGCCTGATGAGTGTTCCGCCTTTCCGGTGTCTCGGTCCTCATACTGAAGAGAGCACAACAAAAAAGTTTGGTTAGCGATTTGCGAATACGTAGGTACTTTTGCTCGCCAACAACTCGTGATTAGCACATAAAGAAGCATCCACTGAGAGCCGATAGGTTATTCAGTGGATAAGCGAAATGAGCAGCAGTGGATGTGGGTTATACACTGCCCGGATTGCCTAAAGACCAAATCTCTAACAGTGGATGATTTCAAACGCGAGGCAAAGATCCTATTCAGATGCACTTGTGGTTCCGATAAAGAACTGGAGAATCCTGAGAAGGCAAACGGCGGCCATCAGCCCCAATGACACACTACTGCTTGTCCCAGATCAACGGCATTCTCTCTTTCTCTGAGATCAGCAAGTGGTTTGCCAAATAACTCCGTTCTGCTCTGCGTATTCGGAGCCTATCGGACGCCACATAAAAATCCTTGAGGTGTTGGAGTTCGTTGAAGAAGTACTGAGACATTAGGGCGTTCGGAAAGATGGTGCTCCGAGAGCACAGCCGCTTTATGACAGTCTTGAATTTCACCCGATAGCAAAATTCGCGTACATTGCCAAAATGCAGCGAACTTCCTCGATGAGGTTATGATTTGCCGTTCTCTGCTCATTCGCGGCACGTGCCACGGCTCGTAGGTCATCGATTCGGTGGAGGAGTAATGCAAACGTGTAAGCATCAAACTTGTTCGCGACGGCAACTAGGCTGAATAGCCTGTTTGAGTCTATTACCTACTCTCAAGGGATAGTTACCCATTTTCTGGTAATTATCCCTTGACTACAAGTAAGGAAGTTCGTAGAATACTAGTAGGTCAATAGTTTATGCCAACCGCAAGATCAATAGCAATCGGTAAAAAGCAGTCGATTCCTAAGAACTTGCGGTACACGATCAATGACTTCAACCGCGAGTTCCCGGACGATACAGCCTGCCTTGAGTTCCTGATGGAGCAGCGGTATCCGGGCGGGATCGCAAAGTGCGACAGCGAGAACTGCAAGGGCAAAGAACGCAAACATCATCGCGTAACTGGCCGGACTGCATACGCTTGCGACCACTGCGGACACCATCTATATCCGCTGGCAGGAACCATTTTCGAGAAGAGCACTACTCCGCTTCGCCTCTGGTTTCACGCGATGTACCAGATGGGTTCAACCCGATGCGGAATCTCCGCAAAGCAGATCCAACGCGAGACTGGCGTCACCTATAAGACCGCATGGCGCATGTTTCGCCAGATCCGCACCCTGATGTCCGAGGATCTGCAACTGGAGGGTCCGACGGTTGAGGTAGACGAAACTTATTACGGCGGCGTTCGCAAGTACGGCACTGGTCGGCCCATGAAGGGCGATAAGAAAAAGACTCCCATCGTCGGCATCGTTCAGCGGAAGGGCTGCGTAGTCGCTAAAGCTGCTCCAGACGTGAAAGGCTCTACCCTTCTCGGCATGGTGCGTGAGCATGTATTACCCAAGAGCACCGTCTACACTGACGAGCTTCCTGGGTATCACGGCATTTCCTACATGCGCTCGAAAGATGGAGAGCCAGCTTGCTACGAACATCGCCGCATCCATCACAGTTCCCGCGTGTACGTGATGGGCGATATCCATACCAATTCGGTTGAGGGTTTCTGGTCGCTGCTTAAACGCGGGATCGGCGGCGTTTACCACGCCGTGAGCCAACAGTATCTACAGAGCTACTTGAATGAGTATTCGTTCAGGTACAACAGAAGAGATCAGGGCAACTTGATTTTCAAGTCGATTTTGGAGCAGGTTTCGGAGCGTGCGGAGTAACCGCACGCTTCAGTAGATTGTGGAATTGTTCGCGCGTAAAAGGCGTTTCCGCGTCCTTTGACTTCTTTTTAGATTTGCGTTTCGTGTTCGGCTGATCGCTATTGGGTTCGCGGCTCATGTAGCGCTCATCGTTTTCTATCCGTGATTTTATCAACTCTCGCGATAGAAAGGATTGAGCGATGCCTGAATGCCGCATTACCGGGGACATCTCGCAACTGAAAACAGACCTAAAAGAGCTAGAGAGCCTACTTGTTGAGTCACCCGACGTATCTGAGGAAATCATCAATCGACTCCTCAGCCTCTTGAATAAGGGCTTTAAGATCAGCAGTAACGTTGAAAGTTTGCCCACAAATGGGACAACTGACATTCGTCTTACCTTTCAACTCTCGGACGCTCTTCGTGAATTCGCGACCACATTGCGGGCACGGAAGAACGGCATCAACGTCATCTAAAGCATTCGGCATTTTTCTAACCTGATTTTCTCCCCGCGTTTTTGTCGGGGCTTTCGCAACCCTAAACGTTAGGGCGCACGGGTGTTTACAGGTCGATTGACGGGATACCGGAGAGCGGCTAGAATTGGAAGTACCAACTATCCAATTCCACCCAGTCAAATCGACAAGGGTACAAAAGGATCTCGCTTCGAACGAGATCCTTTTCAGTTTAGGCGCAAACGCGTTCCAAAACAAATATCAGGAAACTTGTTCTATTAAATAAATTGCGCCTGCCTTGGGAACACGGCATCGCGTAAAACAGACATGATCTACTCCTAGCCATTTAGGCGTCGCCGCACCCGAACACCCCCATAGTTCGCGCGGCGATGCCTTTTTGGTTGGCGGGCTTCCAGGAATGCCCCAAGCACCTCCATGTTTCGGTGTCAGGACGTGCGGTGTTCTCGCGGCTTCTCTTGAGGACGTCAAGGGTAGGCTCGCCATAGCTGTATCGCAGATGCGCTCGGTCACCGGCGTCGGTAGGCGAGAGGCATTTCAGGCAGCGTTTCGTGACGCGCAAAGCTTGCGTATGGAGTGCGAACTACTCATTGCGGAAGTAGAACGCCACAAAGCAGAGCATTAATGGGCCGCTCATTCCTGGTAGGTCTAACAGGTGCTGCTTTTGCTCGTTACTAGAATCTACGGTCTGAGTTCGTCCTGACGGACAACGGGACGAAAGCAAACAGCCTAGGCGAGTCGTTCACACCATCACTCTGAGCCTCGCCTAGGCTGTCATTCTGGCAGTTTCTTTTTCCACTTGAAAAAGCCGGGATGCCGTATTAACTCCTGCTCGCCGTAAAACTCGTGGTAATGGTCCAGTGCAAAAATGCTTCTCCATTGACTGAACCACCAATCGTCTTGCTCATCGGACTGATGAAACCTATTAGCCCCCCACGCCAGTAGATCTGCGATCTGTATTGGCAAAACCTGAGACATATCTGCGGTGTTCAGCGTCGCTACGTATGATGCCCACGACGATGCGTCAGCTTTTTTTCGGCTCCATATCCGCTCCAGGAACTTGATGAACGACTCACCCCTATCGAAGAATATTTCGGAGCGGCGTTTGCTGAAATCGCGGTGAGCAAAAGCGTGTGTCATGCAGAAATCCACGCATACGGCCGGGGCGGGTTTTGCTGTGCGATTGCCGTTTGCCACCTTCCGGTATCCCGCAAGATCAATTGTGAGACTCGCCGCGATGAAGCTGCTCCGATCCTCCACGGATAAACAGTCAAACAGATCGCGCACAAAGTCGCGCTTGCGCTTCTCTTCCCATCCGACGAATGGCCCGTCATTCCTAAGCAATTCCTTCATGTGGGAATAAGGGGTGCCGTGCTTCTGTAGAACGGCATCCCATCTGGGTTCAATGACTCCCCAGATCGATTCGTCAGCAAAGATGCCAGCGAGTGTTAATAAGCGAGAGGCAGGATCTTCGCACTTCCCGCTCCCATCGAGATATCCTTTCAGCACGATAGCGATGCTCCTTTGACCGGGCGCAGAGAAGGCAGAAAGGGAGCGAATCGGAATGTATGCAGATACTTCCGAACCACTAACCCCAGTCTGATCTTCTGGCCTACTTGTAGTCAAAGGATAATTACCCATTTTCTGGTAACTATCCCTTGAGACCACGTATAATAGACTTGTCTCACGATGGCTATCTAGTTGAAAGCGGCTATCGCCTAAGAACGCTCTACGACATGTATCAATTTGAACTGCGCCATCTATTGTCCATAGTTGGCACGGTCGAACACATAGAGGGCGCGCTGATAATAGCTGATCGCGTATTTGAGGCCGTGGATTTGAATCGCCTGGATTTTGATCTCGCCGAGGAAAATATCCGCATTGGCCTTTCGGAACTCGACGCACTGTATGTGGATTGCGAGGCCGTCGATTTGCACCTTTGTTGTTGCCAAATCGAGCGTCTTCGGAAAGCTCTTGTGCCGGGCTGCGGAGCACGCGACATTGCCACTCTCTTCACTGAACTAAAGAACCGAATTGATGATGAGTTAAAGGGAAGAATCTTCCTGTCGCTTCCAAGGGCAGATGCGGAGCAATATCAGCAAACCGTACCATTCGGAATCAAAGCAGCAGAAAAGTTTGGACGCGTGTTAACTGATATGCAGGAAGCAGGCAAGTGTTTGGCCCTAGATAGGCCGACCGCTTGCGTGTTTCACCTCATGCGGGTCATGGAGTATTCGGTCCAGAGATTCGGAAAGAAATTAGGCATCACACTCACCGACACAAAAACATGGCAGACAATCCTCAATGATCTAAACGCTCCGATACGAGCAATGCCAGAGAAGACTCGGCTACAGAAGAAGAAGAAAGAAGAGTATGCGGGTGTCCATGCCTACTTGTTCAACGTCAAGCTGGCGTGGAGAAATCCAGTAATGCACCCTAAGGCCACGTACACACCCGAAGAAGCGAAAGACGTGTTCAGACACGTCAATACCTTTTTGCGTCATCTCGCTTCGATCCTATAGCGGCATGTGGCAGAGGCGTTGCCCGAATTGATCCAGCCTAGGCGAGGCTCATGGAGTGTAAAGGTGTGGGCCACTCGCCTAGGCTGTTTTGCTTTCGTCCTGTTGTCCGTCAGGACGAACTCAGACCGTAGATTCTAGTAACGAACAAAACCAGCACCTGTTAGACGTACTAGGAACGAGCGGCGGCCCAGTGCGATAGGATCTAGGTTGCCGCGCTGATCCAGCCTAGGCGAGTCCCAAAGAGTCGGAAAGAACTCGCCCAAGCTGTTCGCCTCGTCCCCCCGTTGGAAAGGTACGGAGGCGAACCCGGACATCACCGCGCAGAACGTTGTCCTTCGTCCGGTGCGGTGATGCCTTTTGAGGTAATACAGGGTAGTTGTACGTAGAGATGTCGCGCTCCAAAGGCGGTCGCAATTTATCTTTTAGTTCAGGGTGCGATAGTAGATCTTAAGTCTACGTAGTCGTTCCACACTCCGTAGAGCCGTGCCTATATTGTGCAGGTACGGCAGCGGGAGATGACTTATTTATCGAGCCATCTCCCGTACATCCGAGCGCCTATCCAGAACTCAACGGCTCATATCCTGGAACCCACTGAAAGCCTTCTGCTGGCGTAATCGTGGCGATGTGAATGTGACCGCCCATGAAGTAGCAGTAGTCATCGGCTCCAACGGCTTCTGGGTCACAACATGCGCCGATATAGTCCGCTGAGCGTTTTATGGCATTCTTCAGTGTCATATCCTTCGCTAGAATGGACGGTCCTCTGTACTTGGCAAACCGTGGATCTTCGGACTTCCAAAGCAAGTTAACAATGACATCCGAGCCATAGATCCTGTGGGAACCGGGATTTAGCGGTGGTACTAGGATTTCCGGCTCATGCAGCCGCTGCTCCTCATGAAAAAACCTGATGCTTACGCGACACGGCTCTTGGCCTCTGTACCCATCGATTAGAACCCGCGTAATTGTCTTTCCGCGTTCACTAACAGCCCTTTCATGACTCGGGTAATCATGAATACGTCCAGACTGTCGGGCATTTTTCAATGCGTCCTGAATGGGACGGCAAAGCCTGACCGCATATCCGAATAGGCTACTTGTTCTTTTGCGGGCTAGCGATTCGGTTGCCTTCTTGACCTCATCGGCCATATTGAGCGCTATTCCCGTCCTATCATGCGTGGCGAGGTCGATGGTCCCAGATATCGCATAAGCAAGCGGCCCGTTTGGCGACTCAATGGGAAATATTTTCTGACGGTGTTCACTGAGGATGCACTTGTCCTGTGCTCCAACTTGTCTACCGTCTGCTCCGATAACGAAACCTTCTGGCGTGAATGTCGAAATAATGACCGTCATTGAATCGATCGCCATGTTTTGCGATGGATACCAGAACAAGGGCATGCCGGGATCGCCAGACGACTGCATCCGTCCTTTCCGCCCCACAGTCTTCGATGAATTGGTAAACTTGGGACTAAAGGTAAACCGATGCACTGGAACGGATGGAACGCTACATGAGCCGCCAAGCTGATAGCGATCAACCGAACACGAAACCGAAACCTTTCAAGCCGCTACCGGAAACGCTTAAGAAGATGCGTCCAACGACCCGGAAGCAGTTTGATGACCTTCTGAAGCGGGCGGTTTTTTCTCCACAACCCGCTTCGAAACCTCATCCAAAACCAAGTTAAAAATCAAATTCCCCTGATCTCTTCTGTTGTATCTGAAGCTGTACTCGTTCAAGTAGCTCTGCAAATACTTCTGACTGACAGAGTGGTAAACGCCGCCGATTCCACGTTTGATTAAGCCCCAGAATCCTTCGACCGAATTGGTATGAATGTCACCCATGACGTACACGCGTGAACTGTGGTGGATGCGGCGATGATCGTAGCACGCTGGCGATCCGTCCTGTGAGCGCATGTAGGGAATGCCGTGATAGCCGGGAAGCTCGTCAGTGTAGACGGTGCTCTTAGGTAATACATGCTCACGCACCAAGCCTAGAAGGGTAGAGCCTTTCACGTCGGCAGCGACTTTGGCTACCACGCAACCCTTACGCTGAACGAGTCCCACGATAGGAGTTTTCTGTTTGTCGCCGCGCATGGGGCGACCAGTTCCATGTTTGCGGACACCCCCGAAATAGGTCTCATCGACCTCCACCGTCGGACCCTCCAATTGCAGATCCTCGGACATCAGGGTGCGGATCTGGCGAAACATACGCCATGCGGTTTTGTATGTGACACCAGTTTCGCGTTGGATCTGCTTTGCGGAGATTCCGCATCGAGTTGAACTCATCAGGTACATGGCATAGAACCACAACCGGAGAGAAGTGCTGGTCTTTTCGAAAATGGTTCCAGCTAACGGAAAGATCTGAGTGCCGCAGTGATCGCAGGAGTAGCAAGTACGGCCAGCGATGCGATGATGCTTGCGCTCTTGGCCTTGGCATTTCTTGCTGGCACACTTCGCCATGCCGCCGGGATACCGTTGCTCTTTGATGTGCTCAAGGCAGCTATCGTCATCAGGGAATTTGCGGTTAAAATCGTTGATGGTAAACCGCAAGTGCTTGGGAATAGATTGGATCTTCCCGATGGCGATTGATCTTGCGGTAGGCATAACGAATTTCCTACTACCATCTTAGAGGAAGCCGTACGTGGTGTCAAGGGATAATTACCCATTTTCTTGACGTTCGGCCTTTATTCGCCCACACTGGTATCGAGGAAACGAGGTAATCCTATGGCCCTAACGCGGAGACAAAAAGAAGTCATGGATTTTCTCTCGGGCTTCATCCAGAAACATGGATATAGCCCGAGTTACGACGAGATCGCGACTGGGTTGAAGCTGGCTTCACTCGCGACCGTCCACAAACACATTCAGGCACTCGAGACGAAACAGTATCTCCGCCGCAGCTATAATCACAGCCGGTCGCTTGAGATCGGGGATCGTTATCTCGCCGAGGAGAAGGCGCGACGGCTCCCCGCCCATGAGAGCGTTCAGTTGATGGGCCGCATCGCGGCGGGTTCCCCTGTAGAAGCAATCGCGAATCCTGAGACGCTTCACTTCTCCGATTTCGTAGGCAACGAGAGCACTTTCGCCTTACAGGTAAGGGGCGATTCGATGATCGAAGATCATATCTGCAGCGGTGATTTTGTCCTGGTTGAGAAGACAGATTCAGTTAGGGATGGAGATATTGTCGTTGCGCTCATAGAGGGTAGCGAGGCGACGCTGAAGCGCTACTACGCTGATTCCGATGGACGCATCCGGCTTCAGCCGGCCAATCCTTCAATGGCGCCGATCTTTGTAGACCCGTCGAATTTGCAGATTCAGGGCCGGGTGCTCGCCGTAATGCGGAAGTACTAAAATGAGTTCGTGAGCGCAGACGTCACGCAGCACGAAGGTTCCGGCCGCCTTCTGAAGCGAGTCATTTTTTGGGATTTTCCAAGGGCTTCGTGGCGCTACGACGTGGTCGTGGGCCTCATTCTTGCATTCATATTCGCCACGCCACGCGAATGGTTTCGCGATCAGCCGAAAGCGTCCAGCCTCATATTGATGTCCTCACTGCATCACTCGGACCGTGTGTTCATCGCCACCGAGTTGCTCGAAAATGTGCCGGATGGAGCGCGTCCGGCCCAGGCAGAAGCCTTAATCCGTAAACGGATGGGCAAGTCCTGGCACGTTGTCAGAGTGGAACCGATACGAGACGAAGCCGAGCAAGAGACTAAGGGATTTATTGCGTTCACCGCGCCTTAGTCGGTTTGCGTCATATGAATCTATGAAAAACCTACTGCTTGCACTCTGCGCCTTTGCACTTGCCGTCGAGTTGCGCGCCGAAAACCTGGAAGCCATCCTGGCGCGGATGGACCAGGCGGCGCCCAACTTTCACGCCGTGACCGCGAATGTTCAAATGGTCACCTACACGGCCATACTCAGCGATCAGGCGACGGAAACGGGCACGCTGAAGATGCAGCGGCTGAAAGGGAACGAGGTGCGGGCGATTATTGAGCTTGCGGCCGGGACGGACAGTCGCGTGATCGCATTTCTGGGTAAGATCGTGAGGATCTATTTCCCGAAGTTGAAGACCTATCAGGACTATGAGGTCGGGAAGAACAGCCAAGTGCTGAACCAATACCTCCTTTTGGGATTTGGCTCGTCCGGGAAAGATTTAGCGCGCAGTTATGAGATCACTGCAGAGGGATCGGAAGATGTGGGCGGCCAGCCAACAACCAAGCTTCTGCTGATGCCTAAAGATGCGAAGGTAAAAGAGCGGCTGACCAAGATAGAGGTATGGATTCCCAAAGACGCGGCCTACCCCGTTCAACAGCAATTCTATGAGCCCTCCGGCAATTACCGCAAAGTAACCTACAGCAACGTCCAATTAAACCCGCCAATGCCGGGAACTCTGCAATTGAAGTTGCCGTCCGGGGTCACCAAACAAACTGATTAAAGGAAAGTTCCCAGGCCCAATGGCCGAGCGAAAAACGACGACAGACCGGCTGGCCTTCATAGATTGGACGCGTGGCTTGGCGGCGGTCATCATGCTGCAGGGGCATACGTTCCATTCGTTCACGCGGAACGACCTGCGCGACAAAGGTCCCTACGTCTTTTCGCAATTTTTGGGGGGCTTGCCTCCAGCTCTATTTCTTTTTTTGACCGGGATTACGTTCGCTTTTTTGATGAACAGCAAGGAAAGGCAGTGCGCCGGAGCGTGGCAGCGGCTCGTGGCAGCCCTGAAGCGATCGAGATATTTGTTCATTCTCGCCGTTCTATTCCGGCTGCAGCTGTACGTGTTTGGATATCCAACCAGCCCGGCCAGTGAGCTATGGCGGGTGGACATCCTCAACTGCATGGGCATGGCAATGTTGCTCTTCGCGCCCATGGCGGTGTTTTCTACGAAGGAGCGGATCCGGTTATGTACTGTGCTGGGCTTCGTAGTAGCGGGCCTGGCACCGTTTGTGAGTATGATCGACGGTTCAGGCGTACCGTGGATCGTGCGCGCCTATGTTTTCCCGAGCCTGAACTCGTTCGGATTCTTCCCATGGGCGGCATTCTTAGCGTTCGGGATGGTTGCCGGAAGCGTTATCCGCACGGTGAAGCAAGAAGAAATGAGCCGCACGATGCTCTGGACCATGGTCCTAGGTGTCGGGCTAGTGCTAGCGGCACAGTATTTATCGAACTTGCCCTATTCGGTTTACCCGAAGAGCGACTTCTGGCTGAATAGTCCCGGGCTGATCATGATCAAACTGGGTGTTGTTTTGATGATTTTGGCAGCGGCATTCCTCTGGACGAATGCAACCGGCACACAGCGCTGGAGCTTTTTCCGGCAGCTCGGGATGACATCCCTCCTCGTGTATTGGGTGCATATTGAGCTGGTGTATGGGCGGTGGTTCGGTATCTGGAAAGAAGGGATGACGGTACGGCAGGTCCTGGCATTTACGACCGTCCTGCTCGCCTTCCTGACGGCGCTTTCAATTTCCAAAACGCGAGGGAAATTCTTGGGGACGTTTTTAAAAACCATGCCGATACCGGTGGCGCGACGAGCTTCGGGCGACTAGGCGACGGAACGGTTTGAGACCTTCTCAACAGGCACGCTGAAACTTGGAGGATTGGCAGGCAGTCTTTTTCGTTAGACTTTATTCAGCACACTAAACAACATGCGCGTACTTGTGGTGGAAGATGAAAAGCGAATAGCGGATTTCCTGTTGCGGGGGTTACAAAGCGCCGGTTACGCGGTCGACGTGGCCGACAAAGGCGCGGATGCCATTGACCGGGTCCACTCGACTGAATACGATTTGGTGGTGCTCGATCTGGGGCTGCCGGATGTCGACGGCTTACGAGTTCTGGAGAAGGTCAAGAACCGCAAGACGATTCCTCCGGTTTTGATTCTGAGCGCCCGGGATTCTGTAGACGACCGAGTAAAAGGGCTCGAACAGGGCGCCGACGACTATCTTGTTAAACCGTTTGCGTTCGTCGAACTGCTGGCACGCGCTCGCGTACTGCTGCGCCGCGGACAGCCTACGCCTGAAAAGCTTCAGGTAGGCGATTTGACCCTGGACTGTATCCGGCGGAAGGTAACGCGCAGTAATGAGAACATCGAACTCGCCCCCAAAGAATTCAGCATTCTCGAATACATGATGCGCAACCGGGGACGCCCGTTGAGCCGCACCATGATCGTCGAGCACGTCTGGGACATGGACTATGACGGGCTTACGAACATCGTGGACGTTTATATTCGCCATTTACGCAGCAAGATAGACGATAAATTTCCGACCAAGATGATTCATACGGTGCGCGGCATTGGCTACATGCTGGATGCTCCAGAAGGAACGCAACCCGTGCCGGCCGAAACGAGTGCCTAGGCGGCGAGATGCTCTGGGAGAAACTGCGTCAAATAAAGTTCTTCCGGTCGCTTCGATTCCGGCTTGCGAGCACGTTTTTACTCTTGCTAGCGTTAGTGCTCGCGATGGTGGGAGTCGTGGGTACTATAACCTTACACACCATTCTTAATCACCAAAGCGAGCAGGTATTGCATGAGCAGCTAGGATCTCTTCGGGGCTGGATCCATTTTGATGAAACAGGGGAGCCGTATTGGTTTATGGACCCATCGGACCCGGAAGAAGAAGCTGAGGTTTCGCGTCTGCAGGCAGTGTTCGTGATTGCCGACGATCAGGGCCGGGTCGATAAGGGTTCCTCAGATCCGACGTTGAGCAAGCTTTTCGACCGCAACACGATTGTCTCTGAACTCGCAGAGATGGAGCGAACGCACGAGCCAGTTGTGAAGACGATCACTTCCACAGACAAGTTGCCGTATCAGGTAATGGCGAGCACAATGATTGACGCCGAGCACGACCGTAAGTGGTATGTGGCAGAAGGACGCAGCCTGGCTAGAGACCGCTTGCTGCTGCGGCGCTTCAGGCAGATTTTCTCCATTTTTCTTCCGATCGTTTTACTGGTTTGCGCGCTGGTGAGCTGGTACTCGGCCGGGAGGGCCCTCAGAGCACTGCAGTCCGTCGAGAAGGCGGCACAAGATATTACCGGGTCGAATCTCGGGCTCCAGATTCCAAAGCGCGGCGCCGATGATGAGCTGGATAGGCTGATCGATTCGTTCAACCAGATGAGCGGGCGATTGCAGGCCTCCTTCGAGCAGATACGCCGATTCTCAACGGATGTCTCGCACGAGCTGCGCACCCCGTTAACCGCGATTCAAGGACAACTCGAGGTCGCCCTCTTTACGGCGACGCGCAAGGAGCAACTGCAAGAAGCGATCGAGAACGCATTGCAGGATGTGGAGCGGCTGTCGAATCTAGTCCGAGCATTATTGCTGCTCTCGCAATCAGAGACCGGGCAGATTCCGATGAATAGGAGCGTCACTGATTTAACTGAACTGGTCCGCGACTTGGTGGATCAATTCCAGATTCCGGCAGAGGCGCACAATGTGAAGCTGACCTGTATCGAGCGCGGACCGGCGTTGTGCGAGGCGGATCGCACACAGATCGAGCGTGTGCTCACGAACCTGCTATCGAACGCGATTAAGTATACACCGGGTGGCGGCTGGGTACGTGCAGGCGCGGAACCCGCTGGATCGAATGTCAAGTTGGTCGTCGAGGACTCGGGTGTCGGCATACCTCAGGACCACCTGCCTCACATTTTCGACCGGTTCTACCGCGTTCCCGATCCCAATCCGGAAAAAGGCCTGGGCTTAGGTTTGAGCTTCGTCGCGGCGATTGTGAAGGCTCATGGCGGCGACATCCAGGTGCAGACGGACGTGGGGAGAGGCTCGCGGTTTGAGATCACTTTCCCAACGGGAGCGGTGCGGACGAGCACCGAAGCACCGGTTTTGCAGGGCTAGGCGTTAGCCTTAGTAATCATTAAGACTTAGAAACCGGCGATTCAGAGGACGAGTCACGTAGGTCATTAGTATAAAAGGACTAATTCGCTGATCTTGATTGAAAACGGGATCGAATGGAGGTACAACAATGCTATGGCGCACGATAAGACATCGTGTCTTCGCAAGAGGTCTACCAAACTGCGCTTAGAACTAGAGCAGTTGTATGCGCAACGCTCAGCGGTGGACGCCGCGATCAAAGAACTTGAGTTACGGCGAGTCATCGTGAGCTCAAGCAACGAGTCGGCATTACAGAAGCAGAGCGCAGAGTTCTCGAAGAACCTTGGTTGTTAAACCGTTGTCCCGAAGACATCCTGGAGCCGGTCTTGTAACCTAGCAACTTGCCGGAGCGCCTAAATAAACCGAGGAGAGTCTCCGGCAGACGCTAGTAGGTAGGCACCATTGCAAATGGTAGCTGGCCCGGTGTCGCCGGTATGCTTGTCGACGAAGAACTGATTGAGCGAGCGCGAGCGCGAGACGGGGCGGCGTTCAATCAAATCGTTCTGGCATATAGGAAGCGCATCCTGGGTACGATTTCACGGCTGATTGGCCGTCCAGAGGATGTCGAGGATGTCGGGCAGGAGGTATTCGTACGGCTGTACTACTCGCTAGACCAGCTCCGGAGTGCGGAGGTTTTTGAACCCTGGCTGTACAGGTTGACGGTGAATGCATGTTATGACTACCTGCGCCGCGCAAAAAGGCGGAGTGAGTCACGGATGGCCGATTTAAGCGAACAGCAGGTGATGAGGGCTGATTCGCTAGCCGGGGGAAGGCAGCAAGATGACGAACGGCAGAAAGCTCAAATCCGAGAGTTTGTGGGCGCGCTGTTCGAGCATGTGTCTGAAGAGGACCGGCTGCTGCTGACTCTCAAGGAAGTGGAGGGCCTCACATTGAAGGAGCTGGAGGAGATTTACAACGTAAATGAGAACGCTTTAAAGGTGCGTCTTTTCAGGGCGCGTCAGCGCGTGCTCAAGGCGTACAAGGCGGCTGTAACGGATGGTAAATTATAGGCAATTGGTGAGTTTTGGGGTTTCTTGGTCGGCGCACATTTTTTGGAATGGCGCCGTAAAACCAGGCAAAGTGGGATAGCCATCATGACAAATAAGGATCGCGAGTTGGACAATCTGTTTCAGAACTATCGGGCTTCCTGCCCCGATATTGAGGCGAGTGCCAACTTTATGCCGCAACTATGGGAGAGGATCGAGAATCGTCGCGGTTTTTGGTTCGCCTTTCAGAGCTTGGCGCGGACCGCAATGGCAACCTCGACGGCTTTGTGTCTTCTTCTGCTTATCCTGAACTTCCTTCAAGGACCGCAAAATCTTCCGACTTATGCTGACGCGCTAGCTGCAGATAGCAGCACCCCTGAACAGACCTATTACGCTGAGGCGATTAGGGGCGCAGGGGATGGCGAGCGAACTCTCATGCCGCTTCATTGAAACGGGAGAGGGACAGCAAGGAAATGACATGAGGCGCAATCAATGGACCGCTGCGGTGGTGGCGGTGCTGCTGTTCTGTTGCGGTGCAGCGGTGGGCGCATTGGGTCACCGCTATTACGCATCGACAGAAGTGAACGCAAAGAGCGCCGAAGACTTCCGGCACCGTTACGTTTCGGAGATGCGCTCAAAACTCAGTCTGACGCCGAGTCAAGTCACCCAGCTTGAAACAATTCTGGATGAGACGAAGGCGAAGTTTAAAGCAGTTAAAGATTCCTACCGCCCGGCGATGCTTGAGATCAAAAAGGAGCAGGTCAGCCGGGTGAAATCGATTCTCACGCAACAGCAGGCTCCTATTTACGAGCGTCTCGTCGCAGAGCGCGAGCAGCGCATGAAGGAACAGGACGAACGAGAGCGCCGGGAGCAGCAGAAGCGGCCGATCGGGCCATAAGAGATCCGGCCCTAACAGCTAAGCCCTGGTCACCGGAGTGGGAATATAGAATCCATGCGTTTCTCACGTCTTGCGTGTCTCACCGTACTGTTCTTCTTGTGCGCAGCCTTAGCCGCTGCACAGGAATCGAAGATCGATACAGTGCTTACGCAGCTGGAACAGACGCGCTCTTTTGACGATGTGTCTATTTCGCCTGATGGGAAGTGGGTGACTTGGAGTCAAGCCGCACAGGACAATCCACGGAACACCGAGATCTACAGGCTGGAGTGGAAGAATTCGGGCGCTAAACCGGAACGCGTGAGCGCTGGCGACGGCAAGAGGTCTTACCGCGAAAGGGGACTAGCGTGGTCTCCAAATAGCGCGCAGGTTGCGTTCTTCTCAAACGCGGAGTCAGGGGACCAGGAGCAGCTCTATGTAATGCCGACCGGACGTGGAAGCGCTCGTCGGATAACCGATATGAAGGGGTACGTAACTGATATCCGGTGGGCGCGTAAGGGAGATCGGCTCGCCTTTTTATACGCAGAGAACGGCGGGGGAGGGGGTCCGCTGGACGCCGTTCCCGCAAGGACGGGCGTGATCGGAAGTGACATTCACAATTTGCGGCTGGTGGTAGTAGATGCCGCGGGCGGCGAGAGCCGCCGAGTCTCGCCAGCAGAGTTGAACATCTATGAATACGACTTGGCTCCTGATGGAAGTCGTTTCGTGGCGCTCGCTGCTCCTGGACCTGCGGATAACAACTGGTGGACCGCGAAGCTTTACATAGGTTCGATTAGCAAGGGTGAAATGGAGTCGGTTTACACTCCACCGACAGACCGGCAATTGGCCGTCCCGCGCTGGTCCTCTGATGGGAAGCAGATTGCATTCATCGGCGGGCTGATGAGCGATCAAGGATTCACTGGCGGAGACATATTCATAGTCAGCAGCGAGGGTGGACAGCCGCGTAATGTAACACCAGCGAGAAAAGCGTCGCCAAGCGGATTGGTTTGGGAGGGCGCCAACCAGCTTGTGTTCACGGAGGCAGTGGAGGGTGGCAGTGCGATCTCTACGATAAACGTGGCGACCGGCGAAACCGAGACGTTATGGAAAGGCAGTGAAGGAATACACTATGCCGGCAATTTCCCGAATTTCTCATTGGCCGCAGACGGGCGGACGAGTGCTGTCGTCCGATCGTCATGGGAGCAGGCACCGGAGGTTTGGGCTGGTCCAGTAGGCAGCTGGCAGCAACTCACGCACGCCAACCCGTCAGAGGGACGGTATTGGGGCAAAGCTGAGAGCATCGTTTGGGAGAACGCTGGTTTTCGCGTGCAGGGATGGTTGTTATACCCGGAGAACTTCGATCCTGGGAAGCGCTATCCGATGGTGGTCGAAATTCATGGTGGGCCAGCGGGCGTCAGAACGGCATCGTGGCCGTCGGCCCACTTTGATATGTCCGTGATGGCGGGCTTAGGCTATTTCATCTTCTTTCCAAATCCGAGGGGCAGTTACGGGGAGGGCGAGGCGTTTACGCGAGCAAACGTGAAGGATTTTGGACATGGCGATCTACGCGATGTTTTGGCAGGCGTGGATACGGTGACGAAAAAGGTCCCCATTGATACCAATCGCATTGGACTCACCGGCTGGAGTTACGGCGGATTTATGACGATGTGGGCTGTGACGCAAACAGACCGCTTCGGTGCCGCTGTCGCGGGCGCTGGAATTGCCAATTGGAAAAGCTATTATGGCGAAAATTCAATAGACGAATGGATGATTCCATACTTTGGCGCTTCCGTGTATGACGATGCCGCAGTGTACGCCAAAAGCTCGCCCATCAACTTCATCAAACAGGTGAAGACGCCGACGTTGGTGGTCGTAGGTGAACGCGATGGCGAGTGCCCCGCGCCGCAATCTTTTGAGTTCTGGCACGCTTTGAACACCATTCGGGTTCCCACCCAACTGGTGGTCTATGCGGGCGAAGGTCATGCCTTCCACGATCCAAAGGACAGGCTGGATGTGCTGCGGCGCACTCTCGCCTGGTTCGATCGATACCTCGGCACCTCCCCGCAAACCGCTAAAGCGAGCGGCGAGTAATTAGAAGAACAGATATTTGGTCGCGTTCACGGCGGCGTGCACGCTGGTCGAAGCTAAAACCGAAGTTGAACGAAGGAAGACGGTACCGAAGATGAGTCCGGCAATCGTTGCCACCGCCATGTAGCGCCAATTCGGAAGCGGACCCGGGGCGTTATTGAGATGAGCAGCACCGAACACGACGCCGCTGACGACGACTGCTTTCCACTTTTGCTGCATTCGCTGCGTAAGCCAGTTTTGAATGAGAGCGCGAAAAAGAATTTCCTCGGGAAAGGCCGTTCCAAGGAATATGAGGAGGATCCGGAATGCAGCGCTTCCCAATGACATTCGGGGCCAGTGAGGGTGGGCCAGAAACCCGACCCACAGCCCAAGAGGAATCAGGAGCAGAACCGAAATCAGATAGCCCAGAGCGAAGTTACCAACGTCGGAGAAGCTCCGAGGGAGCGCGTATCTCATACCCTTCCACTGGCGGGCCAGCACAAACAGAGCTACGCCAAGCGTGACGGCCACTCCATACGCACTAGCATGTAGAACGCCATGCATCGATCGCGGTACCAGACTCGCGCCCGCCGAGAATTCCAGCGGCAGCCAAAGTAGGAGGATTACGCCTAAATCCAGCCAGGATGCCGTTCGCCGTTCAAACCGTGTCATCTGAGAGTGAATGCAAAGGGTGGGAACACAGGTATAAAGCAGAACTAAAAACGTAAGACGCCACGTTAAAGAGTCGTAGTAGCTCGCAGTGACGCAAAAAACAGAGTCGAGCAGCGCCGGAACTATGAAAATTAGGGCTGGTGTCTCGCTGATTAGCAGTCGAAGCTTCTTTTGCAAAGAACGCGAGAGCAGCAAGAGCAGAACACAAACGAGAAAAGCAGGGCCGAGCATCGCCTCACGATTTGTCGACCAAGCCGGTCATTACCGCTTTGCGCAAAAGGTTGCGCGGTAGAAGGCCCTGGGATAGGATGAAATCGTGAAAACGCTGCACGTTGAATTTAGAGCCAACAGCTTTCTCAGCTTCCGACCGAATCTCCCGCAGACGCGTGTAGCCGTCGAAATAGGAGACACCTTGGCCGGGCATGCGGAACGTGAACCGGTCTACTTCTTCCGTCGCGAAAGCTTCTGAGACGACAACGTCGTTCTGCAGCAGTTGTAAGGCCTGTTGCGGCGTCACTTTGCCTTCCTGAAGCTCAGGATCGAGGAAGGCGCGGGCTGCGCGAAGTAGCCGCAGCTGAAGGGAGACCAGCTTTCCGTCATCCGGCATGTAGGGAAGCATGAACCATTCGGAATAGAGGCCCCAGCCCTCAACATTCGTACTGTTGAACGCAAAGATCGCCCGAGCGTCTGAGACACCATGCTCAATCATGGCGGCGAACTGCAGCTCGTGACCGGGACGCGCTTCGTGCGCAGTAAGAGTCCAGGACGCAGCGGAAAACGTAAAGTCGTCGTATTTCAGCGCTTTCCCATTTGCGCCTGTCGTCCCCGCCGGGAGGATGAATTGACCGCGTTCTCCGTGGTTGTTGAGGAGACGCGGAGCGTCCATATGGGGCGCCGGCTGTTGAGCGGTTTCTGCCTCCGTAGCGAGGCGGATGATGCAGGGGCGATCAGGAAGTGTGACCAGGTGCTCGCGCCGGATAATGCCTTCGATGTCGGCTAGCCTTTGATGGTAGAGAGGCATAACTTCTCCGGCTTTGAGTTGTTCTTTTTTGAGAGCCTTGATGACTTCGCGGTAGTCAGAAGAGGGCAGGTTGCGCTCTTTGGCAACCTTAGCCGCAATCGGTTGCATCTCAGTCTGTATTTCGGAGAAGGCCTGGTGAGCGAGGCGCTTCAGCTCCGCGGGACTGTAGTCGACCCCATAATTATCGAGGTTGAGTACATACAAGTCTGGGGGAAGACGGAAATCGGAGCGCGCACGCGGCAAGACTTCGCTGCGGACAAATTCCCGATACTGCGCAAACTGGTCGTTTAATTTGGCATAGGCATCCTGATACCCGGTCATTTTGTATTTCTCGAGAAGGAGGCCGATACCGGTAGCGAAAGAGTCGATCTGGGCAAGATCTTGCTCGACTTCCGCTCTGGCCGGCCCGAGCAAACCAGGCGTATTTAGCTTGTCACGAAAGAGTTTTTCGTCCAGAACGGCGGTGGGGGTATATCCCGGTTCGATTCCCGTATAGCGCCGCAAGCGAACAACGGCTGCCTTACGGCGTTCAGGTGCCACCTGGTCGTCCAGGAGACTTTGCATGCCGAAGAAGATACTTCTTGCGATGTTCGAATATGGAAGCAGGCGCGTTTCATATGCCTCTGACGAATGTATATTGCGCTGCCCGGCACTGATTAGCATCTGCAGATCCTGCTTAACGAGTGGATCCGATTCTTGCGCGAGCCGCGACTGAAGAGTTTTGATAGCTTCGGACAGGTCGTAGCGGAGCCGGGCCGGGCGGTCGGCAGCGGGTATCGATATTTGTTCGTCGAGACCAGTTACACCCAGGGCACCCGCGCTTTCGGGCGTGTACCGAGCCTCGATTTTCAGTAGAATTTGTGCATTTTCGTTGCTTTTCGCGACCCAAGGAGGTTGTTGGGCGAAGCCGGGACTGATAATCAAAAATACAGACGCGACAACAATGCGCATAAGACTAGAGTAGACGCAGAGCAGGATTCGACGAGCGGGAGGCGCGCAGGCGAGACGTGAAGAGCTATCGGAAAGAGCTGTGGTTTGAGGTGCCCACAAGGCGCGCGTTCATCAACATCACGTCGGACGTGATCTCATGCTTGCGGGAGAGCGGTGTGTCAGAAGGAATCGTGCTCGTGAATGCAATGCACATCACAGCTTCGGTGTTCATCAACGACGACGAATCAGGCTTGCATCACGATTACGAAAAGTGGCTCGAGACACTCGCACCCCACGAACCGATTTCGCAATACCGGCACAACCAGACGGGCGAGGACAACGCTGACGCACATCTAAAGCGTCAAGTGATGGGGCGCGAGGTTGTGGTTGCGATCACCGGCGCACGGCTCGACTTCGGGCCTTGGGAACAGATTTTTTACGGCGAGTTTGACGGGCGGCGACGCAAGCGCGTGTTGGTTAAGATCATAGGCGAGTAGAGCTTTCTGGTAGGTTGGATCGCGGTATGTTCTTCTTCGACGTAGAAGACGTTAGAGGCTATTGGATAACGCGGCTACTACTTTACCGCGGCCTTGGCGTGATCTGCCTGGTAGCATTTCTGACCGCGCTGAATCAGTTTCGACCGCTGCTCGGCGAGCGCGGTTTGTTGCCCGTCCCACTGTTCGTAAAGCAGGTGCCATTCCGAGTTTCCCCGAGTCTGTTTTATTTAGGGCCCCGGGATATAGCGTTCACAGTTGCGGCGTGGGCCGGCGTTATGCTTTCTTGCCTCGTGATCACTGGTGTCGCAGAACGCTACGGCACCTGGTTCTCAGTGGCGGTATGGGCGGCGATCTATCTGCTTTACCTGTCGTTCGTCAACGTGGGACAAACATTCTATGCCTTCGGATGGGAATCGATATTGCTCGAAGCCTGCTTCTTCGCCGTCTTCCTGGGTGGTTCGAGAGTTGTGCCGCAGCGGATTCCCATCTGGCTTTTCCGATGGCTGCTGTTTCGGATTATGTTTGGGGCAGGGCTGATCAAGCTAAGAGGCGATCAGTGTTGGAAAGATCTCACCTGCCTGAATTACTACTACGAGACTCAGCCCATGCCGAATCCTCTGAGTTGGTACTTTCATTGGGCTCCACAATGGGTCAATAAGGGCGGGGTTCTGTTCAATCACTTCTCCGAGGTGCTGATTCCGTTCGCTTATTTCCTGCCCCAACCCCTAAGCGGTATTGCCGGTCTAATCACGATAGTATTCCAGCTATCGATAATTATCAGCGGTAATCTCTCATGGCTGAATTGGTTAACTCTGGTGTTGGCATTCTCCACGCTTGACGGTAAATTTCTTTCAAGTATCGTTTCATTTGCAACGCCCGCCATGCATCCAGCCACGCGTACTGTTGAATGGGTCAATTACGGCATCGGCGGCCTAGTCGTTGTGCTGAGCGTTCCAGTGGTCTTGAACATGGTTTCGGCACGCCAAATCATGAACTTCAATTTCAATCCACTGCACCTGGTGGGTACCTATGGCGCGTTCGGCAGCATCACGCGGCCCAGGTATGAGGTCATTGTTGAAGGCACCGGCGAATCAGTAATCACTGCCTCGACCCGTTGGCGTGAATATGAGTTCAAGGGCAAGCCGGGGGACGTCAACAGAGTTCCTCCACAAATCGCACCCTATCATCTACGTCTCGACTGGCTGATGTGGTTTGCCGCGATGTCAAGCTATCAAGACTATCCCTGGTTCGTGAATTTCGTCGCAAAACTGCTTCAAGGCGATTCGGCTACATTGACTCTGCTTCGCAATAATCCGTTTCCCGACAAGCCGCCGCGCTACATTCGTGCGCTGCTGTACGAGTATCACTTCACTACCCCACAAGGGAGGAAGCAAACCGGTGCTTGGTGGAAACGAACCTTAACTGGCTCCTATTTCCCGACCGTCTCGCTCGACACACCAGGCTTCCGGCGGGTCTTGAAAGATGAGGGTTGGTTGCCGTAGAAGAGAACCCACGCGCATGATGAAAGGGAGCAGCTGCCAGCACAAAGGGGTATCAATAGTTGTCGTCGCCGCACTCGGGGCCGCACTATACGGACAGAATCCCTCCCCGCCGGCTTCGCCATCCCAGTCGATAGTTGACTACATCAAGCAGACTTGGAGCGTACTGACGCGCTCGAATCGCGATCTGGCAAGGGCCGCAATCGATCCGAAATTTAAACCTCTGCCGGACGGCCGCTGGCCGGTGTACGTCGCACGAGGCGACGGCCTTCAAAAAGTTGAGAAGGGATTGCGCGAGGAGATGCCGGCAGCAGATTTCCAGAAGATCGACATCCAGCAGCTTCCGGAAGATATGCCAATCCACGCCCCACGGCCTTCTCTATCTTCCACGGCCATACGTCGTGCCAGGCGGCCGCTTCAATGAGATGTATGGATGGGACAGTTACTTCATCCAACTCGGATTGCTGCGCGACGGAGAGTTAAACCTTGCAAAGGATATGGCCGATAATTTCCGTTATGAAGTGCGCGAATACGGAAAGGTTCTAAACGCGAATCGGACGTACTATCTGAGCCGGTCGCAGCCGCCCTTCCTGACACAAATGCTTTTGGGCGTGTATGAAAATACCCAAGACCGGAAGTGGCTCGAGGATTCCGTACCGCTTGTCGAGAAGTACTACGATTTCTGGACACGGGAGCCGCATCTCACGCCTGAAACGGGATTATCCCGTTATTACGACCTTGGCGAGGGGCATGCTCCCGAGGTGGTTTCCGCGGAACGCAATGCGGCGGGCCTTAATCACTACCAGTTAGTGAAAGAATACTTCAAAACCCATGAGATCACGGATTACGATGTCGGCCAATATTTCGACCGAAAAACGGACGAGCTTTCCATGCTGTTTTACAAGGGCGACCGCTCCATGCGTGAATCGGGGTTTGATCCTTCAAATCGATTCGGCCCATTCAACATCGACATCATTCATTACGATCCGGTTTGTTTGAACTCATTGCTTTATCTGATGGAAACGCAGACTGCGGATATCCTGCATATCTTGGGCGGCGAGGCCGATGTGAATGTCTGGCGCAAGCGGGCGCAAGATCGGGCACAGCGCATGAATCGCCTGATGTGGGACGCGAAAGATGGGCTGTACTACGACTATGATTTCGTCCATAAGCGTGTTCGGCACTATCCCTTCCTCACCGCGTTCTATCCGCTCTGGGCGGGCATTGCTACTAAAGAACAGGCAGCACGGGTTCAGAGTAACCTGCCACTTTTCGAAAAAATCGGCGGACTGCAGACCAGCACGTACGTAAGCGGCAATCAATGGGACGCTCCCTTCGGTTGGGCACCGTTACAGATGATTGCTGTTGAAGGACTGCGGAAATACGGCTACGTGGAGGACGCCGACCGTATCTCAATCAAATTTTTATCGCTGGTACGGCGCGAATTTCTGAGCCATGGATTCATTGTGGAGAAATACGATGTAGTCCAAGGAGGTTCAAATGTCAGCGGCAATATTCATTTTGGATACAGCTCAAATCAAGCGGGCTTCGGCTGGACGAACGCAGTCTTTACAGAGCTATACGATGCGCTTACGCCTGAAGACAAGGACAGAGTGATGAGCACGCCGCGCAAGTAGCGCTCGTGTGTAGTCTAACGATGGACGGGATCGGGCTTCCGCTGGTCGGGCGCGGTCTCAGAGGCAACAACAGCCGATGGTGAAGGTTCGGGATCCGGTATCGCATTCTCTTTCGCGGCAATCTCAACCCGCTCACGTTTTATGTCGAGACGCACATGGGAGTAGAGGTTCATATAGACGTTTGCAACCCAGACGAGCGAAAACCCGGAGATAATATAGCCCCGCCAATCCGGAAAGAGTAGTTTGTAGCGGGTCAATATAAGAAAAAGAATGACAACGTAGTGACTGAAACAGTATTCACACGTAAAGAGATAGAAAAACTTACGCTTATAGAGCTGCTGACAAGTCTGGCTATTTTGTTTGCACCAATCGCGGGCCTCCCGAAAGATGTCCTCATGAGTGACGGTCCAAGCGATTGATGCGATCGGGATAGCCAGGATGAATAAGAAGGCGATCTGTTCACCGATATTCACGCTTTTTAAGCTCCTTACTTAAACCCCACTGTACATGGTCTCGACACTATGAGTACTGTATTGTGGCTGGTTGACGTGGGCCAGGGCTAGGGTAATCCTGTTGTTCCGCAAGTTTCCGAAGTGGGCAGGTCAGTCCCGGCCAGTTTGATTACCATGTGCTTGCATCTGGAGGGCGTCTTGGTTCTGTGCGCATGAGGACACAACCCGGACCACTGGCGAATGCGGCGCCGAGGACCACATGGGCTTCGTGGTACACGGCTTATGCCGGAGGGCTACACTGACGGGGTAGACTGACCGGGGTTGGAGGATGCATACATATGAGCGATCGAGTCCCAAGCGCAGCCAAATCAGCGGGGCCGTGTTCGATGGTAATTTTCGGGGCGGCGGGTGATCTCACTAAGCGCTTAGTCATCCCCGCTCTCTATAATCTCGCCTGCGGCAAGCTCCTTCCTGAAGAATTTGCCATTATCGGTGTGGACATTGCCCAGAAGAGTGACGATGAATGGCGTGAATCTTTGGCAGAAATGCTACAGGCCTTTGTCAAAGCCGGAGGAGACGGCTCCCAAGTAGATCAGGACAAGTGGAAATGGCTGACAGGCCGCATGTCATATTTGCAGGGAGACTTGAAAGACCCAGCTTCGTACGAGAGGCTCAAGTCCAAGCTAACCGAGACGGACGACAAGAGAGGAACGGCCGGGAACTACCTTTTTTACCTGGCCGTGGCACCGCATTTTTTCGGACCCGTAGTTGAGCATCTCAGCAAAAGCGGTCTCGCGTGTGATGGCGACGGCGTTTGGCGCCGCGTCGTGATCGAGAAGCCGTTTGGCCACGATCTTGAATCGGCGCAAGCTCTCGATCGAGAGATACTCGGCGTTCTGCATGAAAGTCAGATCTACCGGATAGACCATTTCCTAGGAAAAGAAACCGTGCAGAACATTATGATGTTCCGGTTCGGAAACGGTTTCTTCGAGCCTGTTTGGAATCGCGATCGGATTGACCATGTGCAAATTACCGCAGCCGAGACCGTAGGAGTAGAAGGACGCGGAGGCTATTACGACCAGACAGGGGCGTTACGCGATATGGTGCCTAACCACGTGTTTCAACTGCTTTCGATGACTGCGATGGAAGCCCCAAGTTCATTCAGCGCAGACGCCGTTCGTGCGGAGAAGGCGAAGGTTATCCAATCCGTACGGATTTGCAAACCTGAGGAAGTGTCGTGTGAAGCGGTGCGCGGGCAGTATGGGCGCACCGAAATCGGCGGGAAACCGGCCCCGGGCTATCGTGAGGAGCCGAATGTTGCCCCGAACTCGCTGACAGAAACGTATGTGGCTCTCAAATTGCAAATCCAAAATTGGCGATGGTCCGGTGTGCCCTTCTACGTGCGAACGGGAAAGCGACTTTCGAGGCGCAAAACTCAAATCGCTATACGGTTCAAAGAAGCACCGTGTGCTCTGTTTCGGAATACAGCAGTGAGCAACCCGCCGCCCAATTGGCTGTTGCTCCGTATTCAGCCCGACGAAGGAATCGCGCTCCAGTTCGGAGCTAAGATCCCGGGACCGGTTGCCAAGCTCGGAGATGTGCGAATGGACTTTAAGTACAAGGATTACTTCGGGACCGCCCCGAATACGGGTTACGAGACACTACTTTACGACGTGATCATAGGCGACGCAACGCTTTTTCAACGAGCTGACAACATTGAAGCAGCGTGGCGCGTTGTACAACCTGTCCTGGACTCTTGGGGGGCGAATCCGCCCACAGACTTCCCCAACTACAAGGCGTGTAGCGATGGGCCTGAAGCAGCGAACGCAATGCTCGCCCGGGATGGACGGTGCTGGCGACCTATCATATAAGTTCAATTTCAACGTCAGCCCGCGCCGCATTGTTCAAAATTTGGCTGCCGCATAGCACACGGTACTTTCGTAGCAATTCGTACATGACAACCGCTCCGGCGCTAGCCACGTTCAGCGAATGCTTTACTCCGAGCATAGGAATGCGGACATGGGCATCACATAGGCCAAGCAATGCGGGAGCGAGTCCCTCTACTTCGTGTCCAAACAGAACACAAACGGGGAAACGTGGTTGCCAATCGAAAAGGTCAAGTGCACGAACAGTCGTTTCAAGCGCCGCGACTTCATAACCGCTAGCACGAAGATTCTCGATTGCCGCTGGCGGATGATCGACTGCTTCCCAGGACACCCGAGCCTCTGCACCTAGGGCTGTCTTGCTGATCGCATTCTTTGGCGGACGTGCTGTGATGCCGCTTAATAGCAGGCGCTCGATACCGGCACCGTCCGCAGTGCGAAAGAATGCGCCTACGTTATACATGCTGCGAACATTGTGGAGAAAAATACGCACGGGCAAGCGCAGTTCTGAATACGGCTCCGATGTCGCCGTCGCTCGATACGGTATCCGCTCCATTCGCTAGGTGTGATCGAGCCCGGCGCGCTTCCACAACTCGTCTACCCGCTTGATCACGTGTGGCGACATTTGGATCACGTTCGGCCAGCGGCGGCTGAAGCCCTCCGAAGTCCACTTCGTTGTGGCGTCGACCCCCATCTTGGAGCCGTAATTCGGCATGCGGCTGGCATGGTCGAGTGAATCGATGGGCCCCCTCACAAATTCGATGTCGCGTTCTGGATCGATGTTGTTCAGCGCCTTCCACGTCACTTCGGCGACGTTTTGAACGTCGACGTCTTCGTCTACCACGACGATACACTTGCTAAACATGGCTTGCCCAAGGCCCCAAATTGCGTGCATCACTTTTCTTGCCTGTCCTGGGTACGATTTGCGGATAGAAACCAGTATAAGGTTGTGAAACACACCCTCGGGCGGCATACACATGTCGCGAATCTCAGGCAATTGCAGACGGATTAGAGGCAGGAACATGCGTTCGATTGCCTTACCCATGTAGAAGTCCTCCATCGGGGGCGGACCGACGATGGTACTGGCATAGATGGGATTTTTGCGGTGCGTGATGCATTCGATGTGGAAAACGGGATAGTCATCATCAAGCGAATAGAAGCCTGTGTGATCGCCAAAGGGACCTTCGCGCCGCAGCTCGCCGGGTTCGACATAGCCTTCGAGCACGATCTCGGAGTTCGCTGGCACGTCCAAGTCGCATGTCTCGCACTTCACCATCTCAACCGGCCTGCCACGGACAAAACCGGCAAACATCATTTCGTCTAGATCTGGCGGGAGTGGCAGAATTGCGGAATACATGGTCACCGGATCGGAACCAATCGCAGCTGCAACCGGCATGCGGGCGCTGCTCCCTTCTCTAAAGCGGCGACGATAATGCTCAGCGCCTTGCTTGTGCTTTTGCCAATGCATTCCGGTCGTGGTGTGGTCAAAAACTTGCATGCGATACATCCCACAATTGCGCTTGCCCGTGTCGGGGTTCTTTGAGAAAACCATAGGAAGCGTAATGAATCGCCCAGCATCGCCCGGCCAGCAGTGCATGATCGGGAATGCATCAAGCGAGAAATTACTCCGGAGAATAACTTCCTTACACGGACCACTCGAAACGGCCTTAGGAAAAATCGAGTTAAGTTCGCCCAATTTGGGAAGCATTTTAAGCTTCTCGAGCAAGCCTTCCGGTTTTTGCATTTGGATAAACCCAGCGATGCGCTCCGCGATCTGTCCTACATCGGTTACTCCAAGAGCAATCTCCATACGTCGCTTGCTTGCGAACAAATTAATGGCGAGAGGCACTTTGGAACTTTTTGGGTTCTCGAAAAATAGCGCCGGACCGCCGTTTTTCACGGCACGATCAGCGAACGCGGTGATTTCAAGATAAGGATCTACTTCGATAGAGACTCGCTTCAATTCTCGCTGCTTTTCAAGAGTGCGTATGAAGTCGCGCAAATCGTCGAAGGGCATGAATTACCGTATACCCATTATCATGAGAGTGAATCATGAACACACGCACCGCATTGGTCACGGGTGCAAGCCGCGGGATCGGAAGGGCTTGTGCGGAGGCGTTGGCTTCAACTGGGCACCGCATCGTCCTAGCCGCGCGATCACGCGAGAAGCTAGAAGAAACGGCCACCGCAATTCGGGCGGCGGGTAATGAGGCCTTTGTAATAGAGATAGACCTTAGCGAGGCCGAGTCAATCTCGAACGGTATTGCGAAAGCAAGTAAGGAATTTGGACGGATCGACATTCTGGTGAATAACGCAGGGATAACGAAGGACGGTCTCGCTGTCCGCATGAAGGAGGCAGATTGGCAGATTGTGCTACAGACAAACCTCACTGGGCCATTTTTCGCCATTCAGCAAGTTTTGCCCGGGATGATGCGCGAGCGCTGGGGACGCATTGTGAATATCTCATCTGTCGTGGGCGAGACGGGAAATGCCGGCCAGGCGAATTATGTCGCATCGAAAGCCGGGCTGATCGGGTTGACCAAGTCACTGGCCCAAGAAGTGGGCAGCCGAAATATCACGGTCAACGCGATTGCTCCTGGTTTCATCGAAACGGAGATGACGCAGGGGCTAGCCGATGAGCTGAAGAAGAAATTTCTGGACGAAACCCCACTAAAACGAATCGGAACGCCCCAAGACGTTGCAAGCGCGATCAAATTCCTGGTGAGTGATGAGGCGAGTTTCATCACCGGACACGTACTGGATGTGAATGGTGGACTTTACATGTAGCGGGCCGCGTGTGCGGCGCGACACGGCCTTTAAGATCGGCCTCGTTCAGATGTCGTGCTCGATAGACCCGGATGCAAATGTTGAGAAAGCAATACGCGGAATTCGCAAGGCGGCTGCGAAGGGTGCCGAGATCGTGTGCTTGCAGGAGCTGTTCCGCTCTCAGTATTTTTGCCGCGAGGAAAACCCGGAGCTATTCAATTTAGCCGAGACGATACCCGGTCCATCTACGGAGGCGCTTGCTTCTGTCGCAAAAGAGCTACAGGTCTCAATCGTCGCATCTCTATTTGAAAAGCGCGCGCACGGGTTGTATCACAATACGGCAGCAGTACTCGACGCAGATGGTTCCTTGATCGGGCTGTACCGCAAGATGCACATTCCTGATGATCCCCTGTATTTTGAGAAATTTTACTTCACGCCCGGGGATCTCGGGTTCCAGAGCTTTGAGACGCGTTACTCGCGCATTGGTGTGCTTGTGTGCTGGGATCAATGGTATCCAGAAGCGGCTCGAATCACGAGTCTGCAAGGCGGGAATGTTCTCTTCTATCCCACTGCCATCGGATGGCATCCATCCGAGAAAGCACAGTATGGGGACGTGCAATTGGATGCGTGGCGTACTATTCAGCGTGCACATGCGATCGCTAATGGGGTATTTGTGGCAGCGGTGAACCGCACGGGATACGAAGGCCCGCCTGAAAACGGACTTGAGTTTTGGGGAAACTCATTCGTAGCCGATCCGTTCGGACGCGTTTTGTCCCAGGCTGCCGCCAATGAGGAGGAAATTCTGGTCGTTGAGTGCGACCCCAAGCAGCTGGATGAAGTGCGAAGAAATTGGCCCTTTCTTCGTGATCGACGCATCGATGCCTATGCGGCAATTACGCAGCGTTGGCTAGGCTAACCTATGCAAGAATCCGAACCATGTCCGAGCCAGCTGGGGTTCCGCATGCCTGCGGAATGGGAAACGCATGAAGCAACCTGGCTAGCTTGGCCGCACGAGGCGACCGATTGGCCGGACAAATTCGCGGCGATCCCGTGGGTTTATGGCGACATCGTTCGACACCTCTCGCGCGCGGAGCGAGTATGTATCCTCACGAATGACGCGGGAGCGGAGGACAACGCACGTGGTGTATTAAAAAAGTGTTACGCGCGAATGGAATCAATCGAGTTCTTCCACATCCGTACGGACCGTAGCTGGACTCGGGATTTCTGCCCAATGTTTGTCCGAAATTATAAGGGCGAGCGCGGTGTGCTGAACTGGCATTTCAATGGCTGGGCGAAATACGAGAATTCAAAATACGACGATGCCGTCACAGAATTTCTTTCGCCTCAGCTGGGCTTTCCAATGTGGACCCCATTCTGGAATGGAAGGCGCGTCGTGCTGGAAGGGGGCAGCATCGATGTGAATGGTCTGGGTTCTGTGTTGACCACGGAAGAATGTTTGCTCGGCCAAATTCAGGCCCGGAACCCGGGCTTGACACGCGAGGATTTGGAAGGAGTATTCGCGCATTTTTTAGGAGCGCATCACACTTTATGGCTGCGAAACGGAATAGCCGGCGATGATACGCATGGGCACATAGACGATTTGGCTCGATTTACGGATGCTCATACCGTGGTAATCGCAATCGAGGATGATCCGTTGGAGCTCAATTTCGAGCCTCTGAAAGAAAATCTCGCGCTACTCCGTGAGATGCGCGATCAAGAAGGCGAAGCGCTTCGTATCGAAATATTGCCGATGCCACAACCCGCTTCGTTCGATGGCCAGCGGTTGCCAGCGAGTTATGCCAATTTCTACATCGCGAACGACATCGTTCTGGTGCCCACATTCAATGACAGCAACGATCGCGTCGCGTTGAACAAGCTAGCTGAATTGTTTCCCAATCGCCGGGTGATCGGAATCGGCTCGACTGACCTGGTACTTGGGTTGGGAACGTTGCACTGTATGACTCAGCAGCAGCCAGCGTAGCTTTCGAGAAAACCAGGTTGTGCCTGTAACCGCCCTCGCCGCCATTCCTCTCTTAACCTGGATTTATCTAGTGGCTTTTCGAGGCGGGTTTTGGCGGATTTCGAAGTACGTTGCGCTCCTTGAACCCGGCCAAAGACCCACCGAGCGCGTCGCGGTAGTGATTCCAGCTAGAAACGAGGCGGATGTTATCGGCCCGGCTCTCACTTCTCTGTTCGAGCAAGACTTCCCCGCCCCGCTGCACGTTTTTCTAGTCGACGACGGCAGCACAGATAAGACTGCGGCGGTTGCTGTGGATATAGCCGATCGCTCCGATAGACAAGATTGCCTAACAATTGTCACCGGACAGCCGCTCGTCAAGGGATGGACGGGCAAGCTGTGGGCGTTGTCCCAAGGCATTACGCAAGCTCACGCCCTGGCGCCTGACTACTTACTGCTGACCGATGCTGATATCGTTCACGGCCGCGACAGTGTGTCTAAGCTGGTCGCGACGGCCAAGACGAACCGGTACGATCTTGCCTCGTATATGGTCAAGCTCGCGTGCGAAAGCTTTGCGGAGAAAGCGCTCCTTCCCGCGTTCGTCTTCTTTTTTCTGAAGCTCTACCCGCCCTCGTGGATTGCTTCGCAAAAGTTTCGGACCGCCGCAGCCGCAGGAGGTTGTATGCTCATCCGTTCTGAGGCTCTGAAGAGAATCAGTGGCTTGGCGGCCATAAGGGGGGAAGTTATCGACGATTGCGCCTTAGCTCGAGAAGTGAAGCGCACTGGCGGACGGATTTGGATGGGACTTACATCTACAACCGAAAGCATACGACCGTATGGCACATTTCGAGAGATCGAATCTATGATCTCACGTACGGCGTTCAATCAGCTCCGGCACTCTCTTCTGCTGCTTATCGCGACGGTGGTAGGACTGATCTTTACGTACGTGCTTCCGCTCCTGCTACTCCTGACAAGTAAGCGGCCAGCCATGATCTTGGGTGTGTTGGCTTGGCTGCTAATGAGCGTAGCCTATTTACCTACCGTGCGGTTCTACAAACTATCGCCCGTCTGGAGTCTCTCTCTCCCGCTCGTCGCGTGCTTCTATATGGCAGCGACGATTCACTCCGCATTTCAATACTGGCGCGGACTGGGTGGAAGATGGAAGGGACGCGTTCAAGACGCGCGCTCCTAGCTATTTTGGCCTAATCACCAGCGGTTCTTGCTGCCGCCGAAATCGCGCTGTCGTCCGCCGCCACCACCGCCGCCTGGAGCGCGTTCGCGGCGCTCGGGTGGGCGAGCCTCGTTGACGACTAGGGCGCGGCCCATCAAGGCACGACCGTTACAAGCTTGAACGGCCTGATTCGCTGCAGCATCGTCGCTGATTTCGACGAAGCCAAACCCTCTCGCTTCGCCACTAAAACGATCGCGAAGAATATTCACGCTGTCTACACGAACGCCAGCCTCTTCAAAAAACGCCTGTAAATCGGCTTCGGTAGCCTTGTAGGGCAGATTCCCTACGAAAAGCTTTGTCACTTATCCTCTCCTAACTGTTGTTCGGATGCTGGGTACCGGGGTGGACAATCGACGTGAGTCACTCCAAGGGAAAAACCGACACTCCAAACTGACTACTCTATCGTCCCACAAAGTGTGCGGGCGGCAAAAGATGAAGCTGTGCCGCCTTGCTGGGGCGATTTTCAGCGCGGTGTGATTAGCCCGCCCAGCTTGTCCTGCTCGCTTTCCGTCCGCCTTGGAAAACGGGTGGCGTACGCTTCGAGGTACTTCAGTCCCGAACCCGTATTAAGAATTACAATCTGGTCTTCAGGCCGAAGAAACCCGGCTTTCATCAGATGCCGGACAGCCGCCACGCAAGCTCCGCCCTCCGGAGCTGGGAAGATTCCTTCGAGCTCTGCAAGCAGAAGTCCCGCATCGATCATGTCCTCATCGGATATAGAGATCACGGTGCCGGAACTATCGGTAACAGCTTTTAAAACGAGGAAATCGCCGAGGGGCTTCGGCACACGCAGCCCACTTGCGACCGTATGCGGTTGCGGCCACGGCTCACTTTCCCGCATGTTTTGGTTGAATGCACGTGTGATCGGCTGGCAACCGGCTGCTTGCACGGCAATCATTTTGGGTCGTTTGCTGTTGATCCAGCCAAGTTCTTCAAGTTCGGTGAAGGCCTTCCATATTCCAATCAGCCCTACCCCACCGCCGCAGGGATAGAGAATAGCATCAGGAACGCGCCAGTCCAACTGCTCCGCAAGCTCGTAGCCCATGGTCTTTTTGCCTTCAATCCGATAAGGTTCCTTGAGCGTAGTGACTTCAAACCAACCTTCCCGCTGTTTGCCTTCGGCCACAAGCCTGCCGCAATCGCCGATCAACCCGTCAACCAGCGTCACGTTTGCCCCGAATGATTTACACTCGACAAAATTGGATTGCGGCACATCGCCCGGCATAAAGATATGCGCCTCTAAGCCGGCTCCGGCAGCGTAAGCGGCCAATGCACTTCCTGCGTTGCCAGCTGAAGGAATGGCTAATTTCTGCAAATTCATTTTTTTGGCCATACTTACAGCGCAGGAAAGACCACGTGCTTTGAAGGACCCTGTCGGATTGAGTCCTTCGTCTTTCACCCACAAATTCGCCGCCGAAAGGCGTTGCTGCAGCCTGGTGGCTCGGACCAGCGGCGTCCAGCCCTCTTGCAACGTAACCGCTGTCTCGAGCTCGCACGGCAAGACGGGCGCATATCGCCACATACTGTTGATCGAGCCCTTCAAGTCGCTTTTCTTCCATTGAGATCGAACTTCGGACAAGTCGTAACTAACCAGGAGGGGGCCGCCGCAATCGCACAGATTTAGCGCCCGATTCGCTTGAAACTGCTTGTTGCAGCGGCTGCAAATGAGGTTCGAGGCGTGGCCCATTGTCTTCGCTACATCGTAACGCTCAGTAAGGTTTCCCGGATGGTAAAGACGGGCGCGCTGTGCCAAAATATTGGCATAGTTCACAAAGCAGCCTGTGCTGTCTAGGGGCTGTCAGGTGCTATCCATTGAGCCGGGAGAACAGGGCACTATAGGCAGGCAGATACCTTGCGGACGTCAAGACACAACTCCAGGATGTTTCTGAGATGCTTACCAATTGCTACGGAAAGACAGCCGAATTGCTGAACCAGCCATGAGACTGTCCTATCGCCTCTGTTGGACCTTGACATCACTTCTACCCAGATGCGGGTTGGATCCATCCCAAGGACAGCCTAGACCAGTGCTATGAAATTTAAGCGGTGTTGTGCGTTTCTGATCTCGGTTCTGGCCGTTTGTCCCTTGTTTGGAAAGGAGTTGGTCTATTTAGCAAGCGGGTTTCGGTTAGAAGTTCAGTCCCACAGCGAAGCAAATCAGACGCTGCTACTCCGGATGGCGACGGGGACGTTGGAATTGCCGACCGCCGCAGTCGCGCGAATTGAATCCGTGGCCGATGACTCGGACCGGGGACTCCCAGATCACGGTTCTGTGCCAAAGGACTCGGTCGAGATCCTAACAGATGCGGCGAGGTCACAGGGACTCCCGCCGGAATTGGTGCAGAGCGTCGCCCAGATCGAATCGGGATTGCGTCAGGAAGCGTTGTCGCCTAAGGGAGCGCTTGGGCTCATGCAGCTCATGCCGGCAACTGCCACAGATCTCGGAGTAAAGCCGGATCGTAAGGACGAGAATGCTCAGGGTGGGGCGAAATATCTGCGGAATTTGCTCGTTCGTTATCGCGGTGATGCGGTGCTTGCCTTAGCGGCCTACAATGCCGGTCCGGGCGCGGTTGCCAAGTTCGGCGGCGTCCCTCCATATGCCGAGACGAGGCGTTACATTGAACGTGTTCTGCGCGAATTCGCGCGCCAGCAGAAACTGCGGCTGAGCGGGGTTTCGCAGGCGAGCGTCCGTTCTAATAGGCCCATCTCCACAAACTAGCGCCCGCAGTATAACCTGCACCAACCGCCGCAAATAAGACTAGATCCCCTTTTTTCAAGCGTCCTTGAGTCATGGCATCGCGCGTCGCGAGCGGGATCGTGCCAGCGGTCGTGTTGCCATATCTATCCAGATTTATGATGACCCGCTCCTCAGCCAAGCCCAGACGTTCGGCAGTCGCGGTGATGATTCGTTTGTTTGCCTGATGTGGAATCAGCAAATTGACGTCCGAAGCAGACAACCCGTGCTCGCGTAGCAAGTTATCGCAAAGCTCATACATTTTCCGAACGGCGAACTTAAACACCTGCTGGCCTTCTTGCTTGACGTAATGCAAGCGCCGTGCCACAGTTTCTGAACTCGCGGGAAGGCGGCTACCTCCGGCAGGCATTTTCAGGAATTCGCCGCCGGATCCATCTATTTCGTGAATATGGCCGATAAAGCCTTCTGAACCTTCTGCTGCCTCGACGAGAAATGCGCCGCCAGCATCGCCAAACAGGATGCAGGTGCCACGGTCCGTATAATCTAGGATGCGCGACATTGTATCGGCGCCTATTACCAGAATTTTGCGGTGCGCCCCGCTCGAGATAAAATGCGCCGCGGTGGTAAGGCCGTAGATGAATCCTGAACAAGCGGCAACCAGATCGAAGCCCCAGGCTCTCGAGGCGCCGAGCCGATCTTGTACAAGACAAGCTGTGGAGGGAAACATCATGTCCGGCGTCACCGTACAAACGATGATCACGTCCAACTCCGACGCCGGAATGCCACGTTGACAAAGGGCCTCACGGGCTGCGGCGACGGCCATGTCCGAAGTAGCGATCTCCGGGTCGGCTATGCGCCGTTCACGAATTCCAGTACGCTCAGTTATCCATTCATCGCTTGTTTCGACGATTTGAGACAGGTCGTGATTCGATAGCACGCGGGGTGGCGCGAAGCAGCCAATCGCGGTGATCTTCGCCGTAGGCACGGATTACCTCTCATTTGCGCATCACTCACTAAGCGCGCCGCTGCAAAGCTGCGCGTCAGCAAGCTGGCCGGGAATGGGCCAAAGGTTGATCTACCATGGTACAGTCTGGAAAAATGCAGGTTGAGACGGCGCTGTTCTTTGAGACAGTGGAGCAGATATACGCGCGCGTCTTTCGCGTAATAAACCCACGCAGTCCCGTGCCCGATATCGAGGTTCGCTTCCGTAAATACGCGAATGCAAACAGCCGGATCAGATTACTCGAAGGTCGTCTGACGGTCAGTATCAGCGACTTGCTCGAAGGTGCTCCTGCGCCGATCCAAGAAGCTCTGGCGCATCTTCTTCTCGGTAAGCTTTTTCGTAAACCATCGCCACTCAGCATGCTGGCGCGCTATCGCCGATACCTGAACCGAGGTGACGTTCGCCGGACGCTGCACTTGGTTAAGCAGAAGCGTGGACGAAAGGTCTTGCGAAATCCCGCGGGTGAGACATACGATCTCGAGGAGCTATTTGAAGAACTGAATATCAGATACTTCCATGGACTGATGGCTCGGCCTCAATTGGGCTGGAGCGCTACACGGTCGCGCACGAATCTAGGGCATTATGATCCTTCTCACCACGCGATCGTAATCAGCAGGCTATTTGATTCCGAAACGGCAACAAGGTTGATCGTGGAATTCATTATGTTTCACGAAATGCTGCATTTGAAGTATCCCGCCCAGCATAAAGCTGTGCGCCGTTGCGTACACACAAAAGAATTCAAAGAAGCCGAGATGACATTTGAGGGATATCGGCAGGCGAAGGCCGCGCTTAAGGAATTTTTGGATTCGGCCCGCTAGCCGGGCAACACTTAGCCTCAATCAGGCTGCTTGAGCCGCAGACACCGCACCCAATTGGGCATGCATTTCTTCAAGGTGCCGTATCAAAGCACGAACTGCTAGTGAACGTAGCCCGAGGCGACACAACACGTAACTAGCTTCCGCCCGGACAAGGGCCACCGAGAATCGAATCTTGAGGCGAATCAGCCTACCGACCACCTCGGATCGGTCGTGGGGACTCTGCGCGATGAGGGCTCGTGTTACAACGTGCAGACGGTTGAAGTCGCTGACCAGACGAGTCAAGTACTGCCGGAAGATACGGAGTCGCTCACGCCGGAGCTTTCGGTACAAAGATAGATCGAATCCCGGCTGACGGGACAGAAAAGCAAAATCTTCATCCGCCAATAGGCCTTCCATAGGATAATACGCCGAAGCCGAGAAGTTCTCAAGCCATTCCGGAGTGATTTCCTCGATTCGGCAGGTTCTATGCAGTCTGCCTAAAACGGGAGCCACGAACGCTACCGCTAGAGCGAACAACAGTAGCGGCGTAAATAACACAAGGGATATCAAGGTCGGTCCGTAGATATAAGATACAGGAATGGACGCTCAGTTTTCAATAGCGGAGCCGTGCTTTTGCCCAGGAAAACTTCTTTAAATCAAAATTAAGGCCTATAACGCGCGCACCGGCAATGTTTACCGCCGTTTTACAAATTTTACACAAAGCCCCTTACCTGCGAACTGCACTGCGTAAGAGCGCCGCATTAATAGCCTCGAGTTGGCCAATGAGGCGCTCCTGCTCTTCAACGTGCCAGCTATGCCCTATCCTGACAGAAACGGTTTCCCCTTGACGACTTACAAAAATTGCCCAGTATGCGAAACACGCACCTGATATAAGCATGATAATGTTGCTCACTGCCCGGAGCCGGAGAATGTCGGTGGACCAAAGGTTGTACGTGAGTAGAAGCGCCCCTTTAGCGGCAAAATACACCAGAAAACCCGTGGTAAAAACAATTAAATTTTTGGAGAGTTTAACGGGAAACCACAGCAGAAAGCTGAGAATTGCTACCAGAGCGAAGAGGGCAATCGTACAAACAACACGGTCCATAACGATGGCAACGTCAACGATTCTCTGGATTGGGTCCGTCTGGCCCGATAGATCGGCGACCGAATACTGGGGTCTGGCAGTCAATAGGCCGAAGATCACCGCAACGACAAACGCTGAATTGAGCAATTTCCGCGAGAATCGCAGAACGCCGGGAAGGTTAGCCAGCACCGCATCGAGTAGGGCGTACACGGTCCATAGTGTAAAAATCCAGATTACCGCCCGCCCGAGCATCCACATGATCCGGTAGTCTGGGAGTGCTTCATCTGCAACGGACTTAATAAAAGAGAGGAGTGAAGCCACGAATTCACAAACGAGAAATAAACAGAAAACTCGGTATACGTGCTGAAGTCGGAGACATAGCAGGCGGACGATCAGAGTGAGACCAAGAGCCATGTTGAGGTACTGTCCGACCCGCACCCAACTCATGCGTCACCCATTCACTTGCAATCCAAAACGACGCTCAGCCACAAACACGCCCTTACGAAGGTTTCGGCCCAAATCTTACCATAAGAAGACACCATACGATACAAAAAGCCGAGTTTCAGCAAATCCGGCGCCTGAATGCATTGTCAGATGAGGAATTGCTGCCGATTACTGAATTTCGGCCGTCTAATTGCAATTGTCAGCGGGGTGTTGCTCACCCAGGCGGCCACTTAGCTTACCAGCGTCGGGCATTTCTTACCTCTCGTCGGTATGGGCTGATCGGCTACGAGACTTGGGCATTTCTTACCTCTCGTCGGTATGGGCTGATCGGCTACGAGACTTGGGCATTTCTTACCTTTCGTCGGTATGGGCTGATCGGCCAGCAGCTTGATATGAATCTTTTTTGCTGGTCCCGATGAAGATAAATCGCCTGTTTTACCTGATACAGTGCCGGATAACCCAGTAATTACCAATGATGTTAACAATAGCGTTTTCATAATGCTCCTTTTCGCAATTAGCCCGGTTTTGCGCTAAATGCGCCTTCACCGTACGATATCTTACTGCCCCAAGGTCAGACAGGGTAACTGCTAGGTTTTCCAACAACAGAACGGAGCTAGTCCTATCAGTACCAGTGGCCGTTGTGTGTGGGATATATCGGTGTATGATTTGAACTAAGCGAGTAGATGCAGACGGTCAAGTCAAGCGCTAGAGAGCGGGAATGCTCGGATGATCTCTGGTTAAGAGATTTGTCACACATCGGAACTTCCTACGGACGGTTAGTCTACTTGGCTGGACTGCGCAACCCCGATACTGGCAGATATGAGTATTACGGGTCAACCGGAAATTCTTCCGGGGCGGAAGCCAGTCCAGGCCTGAGGCGATATCACGAGAACATTTTCAGGCAATGGGTCAGCTACCCGCTTGAAGCAAAGAAAGCCGATATTGAGCTGTATATCGAGGCGATTGATCAAGTGGATAAAGCCGAGCTCATTGACGCATGGTTGCGATTAACGCCATACAAAAACCTTGTTCCTGCCTCTATTCAGGGACCTGAACGGGAAAAGCACGTTTCCGATTTTGAGGCCATTCTGGGGCTTCTTAAGAACGTGTATGGCGTCGCCTTCCCAGGTCGAGACGCATAGCGATCCCAACAACCTGCCCTATAATATCGGCCTCGCCTGGGTAACGGAGGACCTCGGGCGCCACGTGCGAGGCCGCGTGGGCCTGCACGACCAGGAGCCCATCCCGGTATGAACACCAGCCGCATCGATACCCGTGCCGATGTTCTAAGAAGTAGATCGGGCGTTCACACTCATTTGACCATCCATCGCTGACAACCCGTCGCTTAGTTTCGTCCACCTGAATAAACGAACCCGGCGCGATGAGCGGGTACATGGACCAATCGTCGGTACCTACGAACGCGTAGCGTTGTTTCCGCAGATCCAAAGCGCTCAGTAGCACCACCGGTAATTTGCCCCATTTATGTATGTGTCGGCTCAGGTACGACGTTCGATGTAAGTCGACTCCTTCGTCCAGCTCGGCCGGAAATTGAACCTGAGCTCCTTCCGGGCACTCAAAGTTGATCTTATGTGTGCGATCAAGGGGGATTCTGGCTGCGTCCGCAGCTAGTTCAGCGAGTTCAATGCCGTACCAGCGCAGCACTGCGCTAAATTCGAGGCGGTATATTGCGCAAAGCGAGTAAAGGCGATACAGGGATGGGAGAGTACCTTTATTTTCAATGTCAGCGAGCCGGCTTAACCCAATCAAGAATTCATCGTTTCCACGGAGGTTGGCAATTCTTTGACTGGCTTCTTCTACGTCGCGATATCTCAGTTGCAGCTCTTCTCGAGCTTGCCTCAGTTTCTGGCCTGGTTCTTCCATCTGGATGCAACAGCGGCTCGGGAATAGTTTACCACGACAACCACCCGTTTGTTCTGTTTTCAGAACAGATTTCCAGAATTCGGCTACTTCGATTCAGGCAAGCGGGACTTCTTAGATCTTTCCGTTAAGGATAACTGAATCATGGTTAAATCCCGCTCGACTGTGCAGCCATTCTTAATTCGGCTCCTATGAATTCGAACAGATCGCGACTATTTTTGCGTTACATTCACATCAGTACGGCGTTCTCCGGTGAATGTTTCACGCATAATGGATAGTTTAGAGTTCCGGATCCGGCAGCACTATTCCTATCGCGCACTCTCCACTGATCGCGGATACAAGTTGCAGCTTCCGCCATCAAACTCGACTTCGAATTCGTCGTGCAATTCTGGTGGCCAGAAGGCACCGCGAGGCGAGACGCGTGCACCGCCCTTGGGCCGGTCGGGCACCTCGTTTCGATTGTTCAAAATGATACGGCTGGAGATCTCTGGCAACAGCGGTGGTCTTAATGATCACGACCAGCAATCAGATGTCGTAGTAGAGAGCGAACTCATACGGATGCGGCCTAAGCCGAACAGCTTCCGCTTCGGCTCTTCGCTTATAGGAAACAAAAGTCTCAATCAGTTCTTCAGAAAAAACGTCGCCTTTAGTTAGGAATGCATGATCTTCCTCGAGACACGTTAGCGCCTCATCCAGGGACGCGGGCATGGAGGGCACGTTCCTCATCTCTTCCGGCGATAAATCGTAAATATCCTTGTCAAGCGGCTCACCAGGATCGATCTTGTTCACAACCCCATCCAGTCCAGCCATCGTCATGGCGGCGAACGCTAGATATGGGTTCGACGCTGCATCTGGGGGCCGGAACTCGACCCGCTTCGCCTTGGGGCTATTCGAGTACATCGGAATGCGCACTGCCGCGGAGCGATTGCGACGTGAGTATGCCAGATTCACGGGAGCTTCGTAGCCCGGCACCAAACGTTTATAGCTATTCGTAGTCGGAGCGATGATCGCGGAGAGTGCACGTGCGTGCCGAAGCAGGCCACCGATATACCACAACGCCGTCTCGCTTAAACCCGCGTAGTTGTCTCCGGCAAATAGCGGCTTACCATCTCGCCACAAACTCTGGTGTGTGTGCATACCGCTGCCGTTATCCCCGAACAATGGCTTCGGCATAAAGGTGACAGTTTTGCCATATTGATAAGCAACGTTGCGTACGACGTACTTATAGAGCACCATGTTGTCGGCGGATTTGACCAGGGTGTCGAACCTCTGGTCGATTTCGCACTGACCTCCGCTGGCGACTTCATGATGGTGACATTCGACATTCAATCCGCACTCGATCATAGTGGCGACCATTTCGCTCCGGAGATCTTGATAATGATCGGTGGGGGGAACGGGGAAATATCCTTCTTTATACCGGGGACGGTACCCCAAGTTATTGTGCTCTCGGCCCGAGTTCCACCTTCCCTCTTCGGCGTCGATGTAGTAAAAGCCGCTGTGCTGGTTTTGATCGAAGCGAATGTTGTCGAAAATGAAAAACTCAGCTTCCGCGCCAAAGTATGCCGTATCGGCAATGCCGCTATTCTTTAGGTGAAGCTCTGCTTTTTTGGCTATCCACCGCGGATCGCGGTCATAGTGCTGGCGCGTAATCGGATCAAGAATGTCGCCCAGCATTATCACAGTCCGAGTTTCCGCGAACGGATCCATAAAAGCGGTCCCGGGATCCGGAATCAGGAGCATGTCGCTCTCGTTGATCGCTGCCCATCCGCGAATACTCGATCCATCTATGCCAAAGCCATCTTCGAACGAGCTTTGCTCAAGCATATTGATCGGGTATGAGATGTGTTGAGTGAGGCCGGGGATATCAGTAAAGCGCAGGTCTACCTGACGCGCATCATTCTTCTTCGCAAATTCTAAGACTTCCTGGGGGGTCATTCATTCCTCCGTGCAAGACCGCGGCATGGCGCCACTTATACAAGCAACTCGATAGAATAGCGGATCGTTCCTGTCGAGAGCAACAGCAAGATGGTCGAAACTGGTATTTACGCATGCTAACGAGAACCGGTGCTGAAAACGGGCAGATGGAATTGTCGCTCGAACTCGAGCGGCGGGTATTCCAAGTAAACGAGCTCAATGCTGCTATACAACGCCTGTTCGAAACGGATTTCCGCAACATCTGGGTCGCTGGCGAAATTTCGGGATGCCGGGCAGCAACTAGCGGTCACTATTACTTTTCTCTCAAGGATTCGCAAAGCCAGTTAAAATGCGCACTGTTCAAAGGAGCTGCGCGGTTCGCTCGATTCAGCCCTCGGGACGGGCTTGCCGTCATCGCGCGCGGAAATCTAGAGGTCTACGAAGCGCGAGGCGAATACCAGCTCATTGTGGAACTGCTTCAACCGCAAGGGGCGGGCGCTCTTCAGCTCGCGTTCGAACAATTGAAGAAAAAACTGGCGGCCGAGGGCTTGTTTGAGAAGTCGCGAAAGCGAATTTTACCGCGATTGCCTCGACGAATTGGGCTGATAACGTCCCCTTCGGGCGCGGTCCTCCGCGACATGTTACAAATTTTGGAGCGGCGATTCCAGGGCCTTCACGTCCGGCTGTACCCTGCCCAGGTGCAATGTGAAGGATCGGTCGAACAGATATGTCGCGCTCTCAACTATTTCAGTGACAACCCCTGGGCGGACGTTGTGATTCTGGCGCGCGGCGGTGGATCACTCGAAGATTTATGGACCTTCAACGAAGAGGCGGTGGCGCGAGTAATTGGTAGAAGCAAGGTGCCCGTTGTGTCGGCGATAGGTCACGAGACGGATTTCACGATCGCTGATTTCGTGGCGGATTTCCGCGCTCCGACACCGTCCGCCGCCGCCGAAATTATCGTTTGCACGCGAGAGAGCTTACTCGAACAGATCGCGGTTTGCCGGGCGAAGGCGACCCAGTCAGTACGTTACAGGCTACTCTCATGTTCGCGCGATCTTCACCAGCGTGGGACTGATCGCGCTGCTACGCTGCTGCATCGAGCACTAACCCGGCGAGCACAGCAGCTCGATGACCTGGATCATCAGCTTCGGCATCGTGCACGAATCCTCCTCGCGGCAGAATCGCGGCGTCTAGCTGGGTTGATCCAGTTTTTGAACGCGAGCGATGTGCGCCTACGGCTCGCCCGAAACCGGCACGGTCAGCAAGTCTCGGCTGAGCGCTTGATAAAAGCGATGCAAGGCAGAATACGTCAAGCTCGGCATCGCGAGGAAACAATCGAGGCGCGTTTGACGCAGTTGAGTCCGCTCCGGGTGCTCGCGCGTGGATATGCGATTGTCGAAGATGCTCGACGACAAATTATACGGTCCTCAGCGGAAACCTCGGCGGGCGAATCCCTGCATATCCGGCTGCATCAGGGTGAACTGGATGCAATCGTCTCTACGACAGTAAAGCCCGAGTAGGTGGCGCTGCGGCATGCGCTCAAGCGAGCTACAGTCAAACGAATCTATACTGGAGAGATTGGACCGTCGATCTTCGAGAAGGGCGATTTGCCTCCTGAGTGGCGGGCTCGACTCCGCAACGTGCCTCGGAATAGCCCGCCAAGAAGGTTTTGACTGCTACTGCCTTTCCTTTGATTATGGCCAGCGTCACGCTATCGAGCTTCGGTCTGCAGCTCTGATTGCCCAGCAACTCCAGGCCCAGGAGCATCGGACCGTAGCGATTGACCTACGGGTATTTGGCGGGTCGGCTCTGACGAGTGAGATCGATGTTCCAAAAAATCGACGCGACGAGGCAGCGACGAGCGCCATTCCGGTGACGTATGTACCCGCGCGCAATACGATTTTTCTGTCTTTTGCGCTCGCATATGCGGAAGTCATCAGTGCTTCAAACATTTTTATTGGAGTGAACGCGATCGACTACTCGGGTTACCCGGACTGTCGGCCGGAGTTCATTCGAGCGTTTGAGTGCATGGCTAACCTGGCCACCAAAGCCGGCGTGGAGCAAACCACCAAAATCGTCATCCATGCGCCCCTCATCCACATGACTAAAGCTGAGATCGTACGCAAGGCTGTTGATCTCGGGATCGACCTGGGCCTGACGCACAGTTGTTACGACCCGGACGAGCGTGGGTGCCCGTGTGGAGGCTGTGATGCTTGCATGTTGCGAAGCAAAGCGTTCCATGAGGCCGGGCTGGCTGACCCCGCCCGACCAGCCCTCCAGTCCTCCTTGTGAAAATTGCCGAAATTTTCTATTCCATCCAGGGTGAAGGCGTTCTCGTAGGCGTTCCGTCTGTTTTTATACGAACGTCGGGCTGCAATCTCCGTTGTACATGGTGTGACACACCTTACGCATCCTGGAACCCGGAGGGAGAAGATCTTTCTGTCGAGCAGATTGCCGCTCATACGGGAGGCTTTGGCGCAAGTCACATCGTAATCACCGGCGGCGAACCAATGATCGCGCCTGAAGTGGTTCGCTTGACACACCTACTGCACGAGGCAAGTTGCCACATTACTATCGAGACCGCCGGCACAGTCTACGCCGCAGTAGCCTGTGATCTGATGAGCATAAGTCCAAAACTGTCAAACTCTGTCCCACATGGGCGCGAAAGTGGCAGATGGGCGGCCCAACACGACCGACTGCGCTATCAACCGGAGGTTCTCAAACGTTTAACCCGCGAATACCCGTACCAATTTAAATTTGTAGTCACGTCAGCCAATGATGTGGATGAGATTAACGAAATGCGGGACGACCTGTCACTGGATCGAAGTCGAATCGTTTTGATGCCGGAAGGAATCAGCCGAGAATTACTCCTCGAGCGCGGGCTATGGCTAGCTGAGGTCTGTAAGAGCCACGGCTATCGTTACAGCCCCAGGCTACATATCGACCTTTGGGGCGACAAGCGCGGCGTCTAGCGCGGACATTCACGCGGTCCGATACACTGGAACTTGAGTGAGAGGTGTTTTAATGTCGGTGCGGTAAGCTATCTCAACACCGTCCCACTCATTTGGGGGATGCTTCACGGCCCACAACGTGAACAGGTTCAACTCTCATTTGCTATTCCTTCAGTCTGCGCATCGGAGGTCGAACGAGGAATTGTAGACGTTGGCCTCGTACCCGTGCCTGAAATCCCGCGACAGGGCTTGGAGATCATTCCGGGTCTCGGAATTGTGTGCGTAGGCGCAGTTCGAAGCATACTGTTGATCTCTCGAGTTAGCTGGAGAGAAGTGCGCACCTTAGCCGCGGATCTCGGCTCCCGGACATCCGTAGAACTTGCGCGCATCATTCTCCGGGAAAGGTACGGCGTTGAGCCGCAAATCATCCCCCAGAAGCCGATTTTGGACAAAATGCTTTTGAATGCCGAGGCGGCACTCGTTATCGGCGATTCGGCTTTGGCGATCACCCCCGAAGAGCTTCCTTTCGAATGCCTTGACCTCGGGGCCGAATGGCTGGCACAAACAGGCTTGCCGATGGTTTTCGCGGCCTGGGCGGGAAAACCGGGCATCCCTGTTGAATCTCTTCAGAACATCACGAACGGCTCATATGAATTCGGCAAGACGAGAATCGATCAAATCGTCGAACAGGAATACAGAACACGGCAAATCAGCAAGCAACTTGCGCGTCAATACTTGCGGGAGCACATTCGTTTTGAGCTCGGACCGAACGAGTACCGCGGACTGCAAGCCTTTTTTGAATTAGCAAATCTCTCGCCGCATGCGACACTAGCTGCGAGAGGATGATACTAAGGCATCACCCATGATCACTCGACAGCAAGCGATCGAGATGTTTCAGAGCGACGATCTAATCGGTATCGGCATGGCGGCGGATGCAGTCCGGAGAAAAATCCATCCCGATACGGTGGTCAGCTATATCATCGATCGCAATATCAACTACACAAACTTTTGCACAGAGTACTGCAGCTTCTGCGCCTTTTATCGTCCGCTCGGGCATGATGAAGGATACGTTCTCCCAACTGAGCTAATTCTCGCGAAGATCCAGGAGACAGTGGATCTGGGGGGCACGGGTATACTCATGCAGGGCGGTCTGCACCCGGATCTCAAGATCGAGTGGTATGAGATGCTGCTGCGGACCATAAAAGCAAAATTTGACATTTGGTGCCATTGTTTTTCGGCGCCCGAGATCGTCAATATCGCTGAAGTAAGCGGGCTATCGTTGCGTGATACCATTGCCCGGCTGCGTGATTCAGGCCTGGATTCCATTCCCGGCGGCGGAGCCGAAGTGCTCGATGACGCGGTTCGCCATCGTATCAGCCGCCTCAAGTGCTCCACTGAAGAGTGGATCGATGTTCACCGGACCGCACATTCACTGGGTATGCGCACTACGGCCACGATGATGTTCGGAACAGGCGAGACAATCGAGCAGCGTTTGAACCACTTTGACGTCGTGCGGCACATTCAGGAAGACACGGGCGGCTTCACGGCTTTCATTCCATGGTTTTTCCAGCGCGAATACACGTCTCTGGGCCGTTTTGTGAAACAGGAAGCAACTGCGGTTGAATACCTTAAGATGCTGGCCCTTTCGAGGATTTACCTTCATAATATTCCCAATATTCAAGCTTCCTGGGTCACGCCCGGCCTGAAGGTTTGCCAGTTGGGCCTGCGGTTTGGCGGAAATGACGTCGGCAGTATTATGATCGAGGAAAATGTAGTGTCCGCTGCGGGCACTCATCACCGCGCCACGGAAGAACAACTACGTCGCTTAATCCGAGATGCCGGGTTCATTCCCAAGCAACGGGATACGCTTTATCGAACCTATTTCTTGAATTGAGAGCGGCCCGCCCGTTACGCCGGTTCGCGCGGAGCCTCAGATTATCCGGCTTCTTCGCCCTTCTTCTTCTTTTTCCCCGTTGGAGCTGGACGAGTGGCCTTGATCCGTCTCATATCGAGTGATTTGTTCGACCAATCCTCAGCTTGGGCGATGTCAGCCTTTGACGCTTCCGGCGAATCCTCTAGGTCAGCTTTTTTTCGCAGCAGGAGGTTCAAGTACGACATCGCGTCTTCATTCTCCTTATCGATAGAGAGGCACTTTTTCAGGTTCTCGATTCCTTCTTCGATTAGCTTTTGGTATTTTGCCTTTAACTGCTCTCGCAGCTTGGGATCTTTTATAGGACCGGGATCGTCGGGTTTCATGTGCTGCTGGACGCGCGCGGTCTGCAGCGGGGTAAAAGCCTCAGCCCAGTTAATGACACCGAGGTAGTAGTAGGCCTCTGCCTCTTTTGGATTCACCTCGATACGGCGTTCATTCCACTTTTTCGCCTCATCTAATGCAGCGGTTTTCTGGTCCGGACTACCGGCGGACGCGGCATTATAGGCCATGGAGGCCATCGAGGCCAGCGCCAGAGAGTTCTTTGGATCTCTCTTTAATACTTGGTCGAAGGTCTTCCGCGCCATCTCATAATTCTTTTTGTTGTCGGGAGACTCGGCGCCGGGAATCCACTGGATCATGTACGAGGTCGCAAGATACAACTCGGCATTTTGGTTACTAGAATCGTATTCGACTGCATTCTTGAAGTGATTCACTGCTTCCGCATAGTGATTACCCCTATACGCCTGAACACCCTTGTTCATTTCGTCGCGCGACTTTAATTTCTCGCAACCAGTTCCGATAAGCAGCAAGCCTGCGCAGAAGGTTAAGGCTAGGAATCGAACCAGACCGGGCATTCCCGGTTGAAAGCCTGGTTGCCAGCGGCGTGCGGGCGATCTATACTCTTGCATGCTCTGAATCCTCTCTCTTCGCGCGAAGCGCTATTGTCCCGCTTCTACCTTCGGAGTCATCAGCCCGACCTTGTCAAGACCGGCTCCCTTCGCATCGTCAACTGCTTGCGCTATGTACCGGTAATCAACATCCTTGTCGCCTTTGACGAAAACGACTTTTTGGGCACGCGTTTTGAAAATATCCTCCAAGCGCGTCTGCAAATCGCTTTCCTTCACAGGCTGACCGTTGATTTGTAAGCTGTGATCCTTGGCAACCTCGATAACGACGTTTGGATCTTGATTCGGAGGAGGCGGAGGCTGATTCGGTGGCGGCGGCTGCGGCACCAGCGTATCCAATCCATGTGGGGTCAACGGCGTGATGACCATGAAGATGATCAGCAGCACCAAGAGTACGTCAATGAGTGGCGTTACGTTAATATCCGCTTTGGCTCCGCCAGAGCCGCCTACTGCCATTGCCATAAGAGTTAGTCCCTTTCAGGTGAAATTACAAATTCGAACCTTTTTTCTTTTCCTGGATCTCTTCCGTTAGAAGTCCCAACTGGTCCACGCCGGCCGTACGTAGAGCGTCAACAACGTCCGTTACGCTCTCAAAGCGTGCCCTTGCGTCACCCTTTAGGTACACGGTCTTGTCGGTGCGATTCTTCTGGAGATCTTTCACCCGGCTCCCCACCTGATCCAGCTGTATTAGCGCGTTCCCCGGGCTAAGAAAGACCTTGCCGTCGCGGGTAACCGCGATAATGATGGCATCTTCCTTGTCGGCCTCTGCCATTTTGATCGGATTACGCGTTTTTACCAGGTTTACCGGTATCGTTTTGGACAACATAGGCGTGATGACCATAAAGATGATGAGCACGACCAGCATCACGTCGACCATGGGGGTTACGTTGATTTCCGAAACAACCGGCATCGCTTTGGGCAGTTTTGTTGCCATTTTGAACTCCTCGTTTACTTGCGTCGAGATCTCGCGAAAAGCTGCTCTAGCCCCCTAAAAGGGGAGCGGCTCGATCGCACACACCTCGGCTGTACCACACACTCTTACTTCGCGACTCTCCGCTGAGTTCGTTTTAGGAAGTAGTCGATGAGCTCGGAACTGGAGTTCCCCATTTCCACATCAAACGCCTCAATGCGATTGGTGAAGTAGTTAAACATCCAGACCGCCGGGATAGCCACAAACAGGCCGACCGCGGTCGTGATTAGGGCCTCCGAGATACCTCCCGCAACTGCACCGATACCAGTGGACTTGGATGTTGAGATCGATTTGAACGCGTTCATGATCCCGACGACTGTACCGAACAAGCCGACGAACGGAGCGGTCGAACCTATCGTTGCCAGACTGCTTACGCCACGCTTCAGTTCCGCATGAACGATCGCCTCGGCGCGTTCGAGGGCCCGGCGAGATGCTTCAATCTCCTCGCCCGGAATATCCGTGCTCATCTCATGCGCTTTGAACTCCTGCAGACCGGCCACAACTACCTTAGCCAAGTGGCTCTTGTTGAAACGGTCCGCAATCTTAATGGCCTCGTCCAGCTTTCCTTCGCGCAATGCTCCGGCCACCGCTGGCGCAAACGCCCTAGATTGCTTACGAGCTGAATTGTAAGCAATCAAACGGTCAATCATCACGCCGATTGACCAAGCCGACATAATAAAGAGGCATATGACCACGCACCTTGCCATTAGCCCCATGTTGCCCCACACGGTCCGAGGATCAAAATTGAGTGATTCCTGTTCCTGCAGAAGCCAAAACGCCCAAACGTGAAGTTGTAATAACATGCTCATCTCCTAAGTTGAATCGAACTGATCAAAACAAAACCGTGTTACTGGCTCAACGTGAAGTTAACGATAATATCAGTAACTACTTCCACTGGCTGGCCATTAAGCATCGTCGGCCGATACTTCCATTGCAAAACTGCTTCTCTCGCAGCATTGACGAGCAGGGGATGGCCGCGTTTCAGAGTGAGATTTTCGATATTTCCATCCTTACTGATCGCCGCGGTGAATTCTACTGTCCCTTGCACGCGAGCCGATTTAGCAAGCGGCGGATAAACAGGCTGCACCTTCCGTATGAGATTGGCCTCGGCGACTTGACCGCCTACCCTCACCGGACCGCTTGGCTTCTTGGGCGGAGGAGGCGGTGGCGCGGGACCAACCCCACCAATTACACCACCTATGACACCGCCGGCAACACCACCAGCTTCACCCGTCCCGCCGACCACGCCAATGCCGGCATCGGGCGGTGGCGCGGATTCCTCTACCTTGTTCACTGTTTTCGGAATGACTTTGGGCGCGATGAGTTGGTTCGCAATAAACTGCCGGACCACCGGCTTCGGCTGCACCTTGGGAGCTTGCGGAGGTGGCGGAGGCGGAGGTGGTGGCGGCGGGGGCGGTGCGACCAGCATGCTCTTCAACTGAGCACTGGGCAGAGCCTCCGTATAAATAAGCGGAATCAGAATCAAAACGCCAATGATCGAAATCTGCAGTATCAGCGAAAGAAGAATCGTGACCGGCTTCTTCGTCTTTACTGTTCCATCGACAAATGTTTGGTCGAACATTTGAATTCCCTTCCGTCGGCCCGCCTGACGGGCTGACAAGTGCTTCTACCTTGCCGTCTTTGCTACACCTCGAGAGCGGGCGTCGACAACTGCCGCTTTCCGTTTCCGTTTGCGACTGTCCACCAAATCCCGCCAAAAAACTAAAATTGGGCTGGCGATAAAGATCGATGAATAAGTTCCGATGATGATACCCACCACCAGGGCGAATGAGAATCCGTTCAAAACCTGCCCGCCGAAAAGGTACAGCGACACGGCAGTGAGGAACGTGAGACCCGAAGTAAGTATAGTTCGACTCAGCGTCTGGTTGATGCTCGCGTTGACGATCTCCGCGAACGAGCCGCGTCTCTGCAACTTGATATTTTCTCGAATACGATCAAAGGTCACGATGGTGTCATTCATCGAATAGCCCACTAACGTAAGCAACGCGGCGATGACAGTCAGATCGATCTGCTTATTGAAGATGGAAAAAAGCCCGATCGTGATGATCGTGTCATGAAACACGGCAATCACGGCCGCAACTCCATAGATCCATTCGAACCGAAACGCGATGTAAATGAGCATCGCGCCAAGCGCAATTAATACCACATTGATCGCTTGCTGACGCAGGTCAGCGCCAATCTTTGGACCGACGATCTCGACGTTGCGGATCGCGAAGTTGCCCGGCGAGCACTCCTGCTTGATGACGCCCAAAATCTTTGGTGTAATTCCCGGAACAGACGAAAGTTCATCCAGATTACGAATTAACCCCGAATGAGGCGGCGTGTCGCGGTATCTGGTGATCTGTTTCGTGAGCGCCTGAAGCTGATCGTCCGAAACGGGTACTGAGGCCCTTTGTAGGGGGTCGCGCAACCCGTCGGCCAGAGCCGTTTGTCCCGCTGTATTGATATCGAGCTTCCCGCCGGCTTGCGGATTGAAAGCGTCGTTTAGCGCTGAGATCATGTTCGCGCGTACAACCTGAAGCGTCCTTTCGTCTCTTACGTCCGTCGAAATCAAAGCCTCTTGCGAGTTGCCCACTTCCTGGACCTCAATCTCGCCGGATATCCGCCTGTGAAGCGCAGACCGGATAGCCTCCGCTGGGGGTCGCTTTATAAAGTTCACGTCCATAAGCGCTCCGCCATTGAAATCTATGCCATATTTCGGTCCGCCCTTGATCGCGAGGCTGGCAAAACCAGCCGCCGTAAGCGCCAAGGACAAAATGATGAACGGCCATTTCTTGCCGAGAAAGTCGAAGTTTGTTTGCTTGAAAATTTCCATCGAGCTCTAGGGGCCGGCATTCAACACAATAGACACCGGTTATTTATAAAGTGTTCCCAACTGACATTAGCAGGCCCGGGAAACGCTTCCCCGAGCTTCGATTCATACTTAAATACTGAGAGCTGCAACAGGTTTGGGCCGGGACAACTCCCAATCGAAGATAACTTTCGACACAAATACGGCCGTAAACACGTTCGCCGCAAGCCCGATGACGAGCGTAACCGCAAATCCCTTGACTGGCCCTGATCCAAACAGGAACAGGATGGCGCATGAAACGATCGTGGTGACGTGAGTGTCGATGATGGTAAGCAGTGCCTTTTTAAACCCGCTGTCCACCGCGGGAATCGGTGCTTTCCCGGCGCGCACCTCCTCCCGAATCCGCTCAAAAATAAGGACATTGCTATCGACTGCCATACCGATGGTAAGAATAATTCCCGCGATGCCCGGCAGGGTGAGTACCGCTCCGAAATAGCTCAAACAGGCAATCAGAATAATCGCATTTAGAATCAGGGCCAGAGTCGCATTGACGCCGCTTTTCTTGTAATAGATCAGCATGGCCGCGATAACAGACAGCACTCCCGCTATGCCGGCTATGAAGCCCTCTCGGATGGAATCCGCTCCGAGCGAAGGTCCGACTGTATTTTCCTGAAGGTAAAGTACCCCGGCGGGAAGCGAACCAGCACGCAAATTCAGTGAAAGATCGGACGCCTCCTCCTGACTTCTGGCCCCTGTGATCCGCCCTGTGTCGCTGATCTGATTCTCAATTCGAGGTGCGCTCAAGACTTTGCCGTCCAGAACGATAGCCAGGCGTTGGCCTACGTGGCTGCCCGTGTACGCTGCGAAACCCTTCGCAGCATTTTGGCTGAGCACGAATCCGGTTTCCCACGCATTCGGCAAGTCACCCTGCTGCGGGCGGGAATCTCGAATATCAGTCCCCCGCACGACCGGCGTGCGTGATACCAGGTAGACCCCGCCGCTTCGGGCATTGGGATCCGTACTGCTGGTACCGATCAATTTAGTGCCTGCTGGTAAAACACCGTTATTTTGGGCCAGGGCCTCCTCCCGGCTCGCATACGGGCCACCCCGAACATCGTACAGCTCCAGTACGGCCGCGGTTTGCAGGATCTGCTTTACGCGGCTAGGGTCATCCACCCCCGGCATCTGAACCAATAGTTGCGAGTCAGCATCCTCCCGCCTCTGCTGGACCGTCGCCTCGCTCAAACCAAGCGCATTGATTTTTTTATCAATCGTGTTTTTGGTCTGAGCCAATACCTGCTGCCAAAGTTTGAGGGCCTCCGAAGGCTTCATACTTAGCCGGTAGTCGGTTGCGTTCTGGGGTGTAAGCAGCCATTGTCCAAACTGATCGTTTACGAGTCCACGAAACGTGCCGGCTTGCGTGGACGGCACGCCCTTGACGAGGATGGCCACCCTGCTCGCGTCCTGAAGCGACTTCGCTTCGGTCACTTCGATATCGGAATATTGCACGCCCGCCTTATTCGTTACATCCTTGAGCCGTTCGGCAGCGGTACCCGCTTCGGCGTTGAAAGCATCCTGTTGCTGGACCTGGACCACTAGATATGTCCCGCCGCGTAAATCCAGACCAAGGCGGATATTCTTGTGCCAGTTTTCGATCAACTGATCCTTGCTCCTCGGCAGCCCGATAATGCCGTACACCGAAGCCAGCACGATCGCTAAAATGAAAATGAATTTGAAGCGTAAATGGCGTTTCATTTCTACACAAACTCGTCTTACAGAAGGTTAGGTTCGGCGATCCCGGAGCCTATTTCTTAGTCTGTTCGTCCGGCTTAACCACGTTCGTCACAGCGCTCCGAGATACTTGAATCTTCACGTTATCAGGCTTAACGCGCAGTATAAGAGTATCATCGTTTACTCCGACGATAGTCCCGATAATCCCCCCGCTTGTCACCACCGTCTGCCCATTCACGAGAGACTTCAGCATCTCTTTCTGGTTCTTCTGCTGGCGCCGCATCGGCATGAACACTAGGAAATAGAAAATCGCGATCATCAACACGACTGGCAAAATTCCGCTCAGAAGCGAGTTGGCGGAAGGAGCCGCGGCCTGCAGGAGAATAAACGAGTGCGCCATAAATCTCCGATTTCAGCTTAATGGAGTACCGCTGGAAAATAGCAACGACGTGAGCAGCCCGATTCGACTCAGGTGCCTTCTTCGGCTACGTGCCGTGTTCAACGAGCATCCCAGCTCGCGCGGATCTCAAAAACTCGGGAAAGTTTCCCTTCAAAATAGATTCCCGCATTCGCCGCATTGTGTCAATGAAGAACTTAACATTGTGGAGCGTAGCTAAGATCGAAAACAGGATTTCGCCCGACTGGAACAGGTGCCGCAGGTATGCCCTGCTGAACGTACGGCAGGTATAGCAATCGCATGCCGGATCAAGGGGACTTTCATCCTCTGTATATTGCGCTTGCTTGATCACCACCTTACCTCGCGATGTAAACAGATATCCGTTCCGGGCGTTTCGAGTCGGCAGTACGCAATCCATCATGTCGACCCCGTTGGAAACATATTGAGGCAACTCCTCCGGCATTCCCACACCCATCAGGTAGCGCGGGCGATCCCCAGGCAGAAGCGGAACTGTCACCGCTACTATTTCCTGGCTCAACTGCCGCGGTTCACCAACGGAAAGACCACCGACTGCGTATCCCGGTGCATCGAGTTCAAGGAGAGCTTCTGTGCACGTTTTGCGCAAATCGGAATACATCGATCCCTGCACAATCGGGAAGAGAGCACAATGTAATCCCTTTTCCCGTCGCAAATAGTGCAGGTGTGCAGCACGCGCCCAGCGAATGGTCCGATTCGTGGATTCTGCAGCAATGCTATGCGTGGCGGGATATGGCAAACACTCGTCAAGTGCCATGATGATATCGCTACCCAACGCGAGTTGAACATCTACGGTCCCTTCGGGCGTGAAGAAATGCGAATCTCCGTCCAGATGCGACCGGAATAACACGCCCTCCTCACTCACCTTCCTGAGAGTGTCGAGGCTGAAAACCTGAAATCCGCCGGAATCCGTAAGAATGGCCCGCGGCCAAGCCATAAATTCGTGCAGCCCTCCCAGACGCTCGATAACCTGATGGCCTGGCCGCAGAAATAGATGATACGTATTCGCGAGAATGATACGGATATCAAGATCGCGCTCGAGATCGCGTTGCGTGAGACCCTTCACGGTTCCGTGTGTGCCGACGGGCATGAATACCGGCGTCTCGATCGTCCCATGCGCCGTGCGTAAAACGCCCGCACGAGCGCCGGTTTGCACGCATGTCGCCTGTACCTCAAAACTCAGAGCAGACATTAAGACCTATTCTCGCGTGAGTCGTCAAGCCGGTATGCATGTGCCGACTTCAGGCACGAGCCTATGGGTTCTTCGCATGCGCGCCCATGGCAAACGGCTTACCTCACGTGCTTGTTACGATTGAGTCTTGATTAATGGCTCTTCGTTTCTATAACACTCTCAGGCAGGAGCTGGAAATATTTGAGCCGCTTATCGGCAATACGGTTTGCATGTATACGTGTGGGCCTACAGTCTATAATTTCGTCCACATTGGCAATTTCCGAACATTCACCTTCCAGGACATCCTGCGCCGATGGCTGCGCTATCGCGGGTACGAACTGAATCACGTGATGAACGTTACAGATGTCGATGACAAGATCATTGCGAATGCAGCTAAAGAAGGGAAGTCGATTGACCAATACACGGCGGCGTATAGTAAAGCTTTTTTTGAAGACGCTGCGGCCCTCCGCCTCGAGCAACCTGAGCATGTTGTCAAGGCAACCGAGCACATTCCAGTAATGGTCAAAGCCATTGAGAAACTCGCCGCACGCGGCTCTACCTACGTCAGCGATGGTTCCACATATTTCAGCATTTCCACTTTTCCGGACTACGGCAAGTTATCTCACAATGATTTCAGCGGCATACGAAGCGGTGCGCGTGTCGACGTCGACGAATATGACAAGGCTGATGCGCGCGACTTCGTTCTATGGAAAGCACGGAAGGATTCAGAGCCATACTGGGAAACTCCGTTCGGCGATGGCCGCCCTGGCTGGCATATTGAGTGCTCCGCGATGGCCATGGAATATTTGGGGGAAACACTGGATATTCATGCCGGCGGTGTAGATCTCACGTTCCCGCATCATGAGAACGAAATCGCTCAATCTGAATCAATCACGCGAAAGCCATTCTCCAGATTCTGGCTGCACTCGGAGCATCTGCACATCGAATCCCAGAAGATGTCGAAGTCGTTGGGAAATTTTTACACTCTGCGCGACCTTCTCGAAATGGGCTATCGACCCGAAACAATACGCTACTTGCTCGCTTCAGTGCCTTACAGGAAAAAGCTAAATTTTACGTTCGAAGGACTGAAAGCTGCCGGCAAGAGCATCGAGCGCATCCGCGAATTTGAGCTCCGATTAGCGTCTACAAAGCTTCATCCCGGTCGAAACGAAGCGGTCAGCGAACGCTCGCTTGAGGCGATCCAGGAATTTGAGGAAAGTCTGGACGATGATCTGAATACAGCCCAGGGATTAGCTGCTGTTTTCGAGTATGTCCGGGCAATGAATACCGCACTCGATGAATATCAGTTTAGAGAGGAAAACCGCTGGGAGGCTGCTCGCGTTTTAGAAGTGTTCGATACCGTTTTCGACGTCTTAAAGCCCGCTCAATCAGGCCGTCCCGGTGAGAGTTTGCAGGCCAGAGCGCCTTCCCTGTCCGATACCGAAATTGAAGCATACCTTGAGGAAAGGGGCCGCGCTCGCGCTGCACGGGATTTTGCGCGCGCCGATGAAATCCGTAATCTGCTTCAGGAAAACGGCATTCTGCTCGAAGATGCCAAAGACGGCATTCGCTGGAAGCGGAAATGACGTTTGAATCTCAGGTTGTGCACGCTGGCGATCGAAAACGTCGCACTACCGCGTCCGTACCTTCTACGACGCCCATCCATTTGGGAACCACTTACTTGTACGAATCCACGGCGCAGCTTGACCGTATCTTTGGGGGTGAGGAACAGGGTTTTAGCTACGCGCGATATGCCAATCCCACCAATGACGCGCTTGAAGAGCTGACGACCGCCATCGAGCACGGGTACGGGTCACTCGCCACAGGATCCGGCATGTCGGCGCTTCACATTGCTTTCCTGGCCGCATTGCTCGAGCGCCCGCATACTATTCTGGCTGCTCAATCCGTCTACGGCACGACTGTAACGATGCTTGATCAGGTGCTCGGTAGTTTCGGCACCAAAGTCGCATATGTGGACGTTTGCAATCTCGAAGCGCTTGAGCGCGCTATTGCCAGCAAGAATCCCGGCTGCGTTTTCATGGAGGCAATGTCGAACCCGTTATTGCGAGTAGCCAGAATCGACCAGATCGCAAAGCTGACCCGCGCGGCGGGTGCAGCTCTCATCGTAGACAGCACGTTTGCGACACCAATGCTAATCCGTCCTCTCGAGCTGGGCGCCAATATTGTTGTACACAGCGCAACGAAATATCTGGCTGGGCACGGTGATGTCGTTGGGGGCATCATTGTCAGCGATGAACAGCATCACGACTCCGTGCGGATGCTCTCCCGGATCGTCGGGCCGGTACTCGGGCCCTTTGAAAGTTATCTCACGATGCGAGGCATCAAAACCCTCGCGCTCAGATTTCAACGCCAATGTGACAACGCAAGAACTTTAGCGAAATGGCTTGCAACGCATCCCTGCGTCGAGCGCGTCTACGCTTGCTCCGATCCGAAACATCCTGATGCCGAAACAATTAGCCAACTTTTCGCTCCAGGTCTTTTTGGCGCCATGCTCAGCTTCGAGATCAAGGATGCAAATAGGACCTCCGTCATGGGATTTATGGACCGGCTTCAGATGATCGTTTGTGGGACGTCGCTAGGCGATGTACACACCTTATTGCTCTACCCGATCATTTCTTCCCACCGCGACATTTCCCCTAAGATGCGGGAACGCATGGGTATCCGCGAAAATCTCGTGCGTCTAGCCGTAGGCATTGAAAACATTCAGGACATCATTGCTGATCTCGATAACGCCCTGCGCCCCACTCAATGATCAAAGATGAGCGATAGCTTTGCAGATGTTCCTGGTACTCTGAGTTCGGCCCGTGTTTGCCCATCACAGAAAAAAAATCCAGTTACTCTTCGCAGTAACGGACGCGCTGTTCACCATCTTGGCTTTTGAAGCCGCGTATCATACGCGCGCCCATCTCGAGCTTAAGCAACTGATCTTTTTTCTGCCGCTGCAGACGCACATTCTCCTGCTCGGATTTTGTGTAGCCGTTTGGGTCGCGCTGGGGTCGCTTCAACGCGTTTACGAATATCTCGACTCTGCCAATCCCAGCCGCGTGCTTGTGAATTCGCTTCGCCAGTGCCTGGTTGGGACCGCCTGTGTGGTTCTATTTCAGTACCTGCTTCGGCTGGAATTGAGCCGTGGTTTTTTATTTCTTTTTTTTGCGTACAACCTCGCCCTGCTTGCGTTATTTCGCTGGAATTCGCGCCGGCTTGTAGGCGTGTTCCAGCGTGGGTTTGGCAGTCCCTATCACATCCTGATAGTTGGCGAGCGGCATAAAGCGGCGCTTCTTGTTAAACAGCTAAACCAAGGATCACCGTTCCGCATTCAGGTTTCGGCAGTTATTTGTGAACAGGAATGCGCTGAGAAACTTCCTAAACTGCTTCGAGAACAGATCGTCGATGAAGTTATCTTCGACGTCGACAGCAGCACATTATGCAATCTCGAAGATGTCTTCCTGCTATGCGATGAGGAGGGAGTGCGCACACGCGTTTCCATTGGCTTTTTCCCTCATGTGAACAGTGAGATTACGCTCGATCGCGTCGGCGACGCGCCACTCCTGACGTTTTCGGCGGCTCCACTCGAGGGTCTGAATCTAACGGTGAAGCGCCTTGCCGACATCGTCATCTCGGCTTTGGCGCTTCTGATCCTGTCCCCAATTATGGCGGGTGCTGCGCTTTTGATCAGATTAACCTCCCCCGGCCCAATCATTTTCCGGCAGGCTCGGTGTGGATTGAATGGCCGGCGATTTACCCTCTACAAATTTCGCTCTATGGTCGAGAACGCCGATCTGTTGAAGCCCCAACTCGAACATCTCAGCGAGAAGCATATAGCATTCAAGATCTCTCGTGACCCAAGAGTTACCGGAGTTGGTCGCTGGCTTCGTAAATTTTCGGTCGATGAATTGCCCCAGCTATATAACGTTTTCCGCGGAGATATGTCGATCGTGGGCCCACGTCCCCCGGTTCCAGAAGAAGTGGAGCGCTATGAACGCTGGCAACGCCGTCGGCTTCGCATGCGTCCGGGGCTTACCTGCTTATGGGCCGTGATGGGACGCGACCACCTCAACTTTGATGCGTGGATGCGAATGGACATTTCTTACATCGAAAATTGGTCATTGAAGCTCGATTGGTCGATCATGCTGAAAACAATCCCACACGTGCTGGCGGGGAAGGGTGCTCACTAAAGCTAGCGGGCTGTGCTCCTGGATAGCCGCAACGCACCCCTTCAGCCTGCATCCCGGAGCGCTTTGATCGGATATGCATCTCCTGCCGACGAATGACGAAGTTATCGCCATGCTGCGGGAAACCGGTGCTCTGCGCGAGGGACACTTCGAATACCCGAATGGTTTGCACACCGATGAATATCTCCAGGTGGCGCTTGCCTTTCGTTATTTCCAATACGCGAAAATCCTAAGTGTCGGCTTGAGCCGCCGCCTCCGGGCGGATTCCGAGCTTCGCGCCATGATCAAGCAACTGTCGATCATATGCCCGAATACCGGCGGCCTTCCCGTGGCTTACGGGGTCTGCGAGGCGCTCCGAGCGCATCAGGTCTATTGGGCCGAACAGGACACGGATACATCTCCCATGCGCTTCCGGCAATTCGTTGACCCGACGCCAGGTGAAAAAGTGCTGCTGGTTGACGATATTCTGCGCTCCGGAAGGCGGCTTACAGAGCTTCGCGAGCTCGTGAAGTCAAAAGGCGCCGAGATTGTCGGCTTGGCTGTCGCTGTTTATCAACCCAACCCCAGCGTGGTCGATTTCGCGCCTCTCCCGCTCTTCTACCTCGCCAAAATGAATGCCAGCTACTACAAGGACACTAGCTCGTGCGAGCTTTGTAAGCAGGGCGTCCCCGTTGTCAAGATCTGGAGCTGAGGATTACTCCGTAGAGAGATCCTCATTTTCTGCGCACCTCTGTTCTGAGACGGCTCTCGCCAGTTATGCGCACTTTCCTTCTAGTTGTCGCTCTCTCGTCGTGCGCGCTTATCGCTGCCGGCGATCGTTCAGGTAGCCATGCCGAATACGTGGGCGGTACTCGCGCGGACATTCCCGCCAACAACTCGGGAGACATCAAGGTTACGGACGAAGTGTACTTTGTCTTTCTTTCGAAGCGCACGCAAGTCAAAGTCCCATATGAGCGGATCAACTTGCTGGAATATGGGCAAAAGGTAGACCGACGGTATCTTGTGGCCGTGGTCATTTCGCCACTTTTCCTGTTAGCAAAAAAGCGGGCGCATTTCCTTACAGTCGGATTTCAAGACGAGCAGGGACGCCAGCAAGCCATGGTCTTCCGCGTAGATAAGAACGACGTTCGCATGACCTTGGTCGCTCTTGAAGCCCGTACCGGGCAGCGTATCCAATATCAGGACGACGACGCAAGAATAGCCGGCAAAGGATGAAAACACTCAGCCTGCGGTTTGTATCCGTGTTCGTGTTGCTCGTCGGACCTCTACAGGCACAAGAATCAGGGAAAGACTCCCTAGCCCCGGTGACAAGCCTGCTGAACATCAAACGCATCTACATAGCTCCGCTGATTGGGGGTGTGGGGGCAGCCAGCCTGCGTGAGCTCATCATGGCGAGCATGGATTCCTCCAAGCTGTTTGTCATGACGGATAATCCGGATCGAGCAGATGCCATTCTCAAAGGCGCAGCCGACGATCAAACCTTCACCGATACGTTTGATGTGGACGAAGGTCTCGCCGCTCGACAAAGCCTCGGGCTAGGGTCTAGCAAAGCTCGTTCAGCGACCGGCGGCTTCGGCGGGGTGTCCGTTGGAGACCATGAATCCCACCACGCCAGAGAGCGGAAGCATGAGGCTTACGCGACCGTTCGTCTTTGCAATCGAGACGGAGACGTCCTGTGGTCAACCACACAGGAGAGCCTAGGAGGGAAATTTCGCGGTGCCAGCGCCGACGTGGCCGCTAAAGTAGCCCACCAGCTAACTCTCGATATTGATCGGGCACGGCGCGCCTCGGCTGCTGGCGTAGCTCCCAAGCCCTAAACCGCGCTATATGGGCCTCGCGAAACGCTCGAAATCACGCGCAAGCTCGGGCCGCCAGTGACTTCAGCTTTCGCATCAGAGACCCCGATGACTCTCCTTTCACAACGATTTCTTCTACGAGCGTTGCAGCTGTTTGCCGGGCCAAGCTCTCAGGCTTGCCCCCCGTTATCACGAGGATGTGAATCGCCGGGTTCAGCCTCTTTAGCTCACAAATCAGCCAAAGGCCGCGCTCCTCAGTGGGCAAATGTAGGTCAATGACGGCGCATTCCGGCTTCCGGCTCGCCGCCAGTTCGGCGGCCGAAACATCGTCGGCCGCTCCTATAGTTTCGAACCCGTTCCGCTCCAGCAGCATGGAACGTATTGAAAGCTGATCCGGGTCGTCTTCGGCGACAAGAACCTTCATAAGCCATGCACTAAGTTACCGACCAAACGTGATGTGCGCAATCACCAGGGTCGGCATTGCCTGATTCCAGCCGTCCGGCAAATTATCAAATGCCAGCCGAAACGGACGCGTTTCCTTCGGCTTTACGGGTGCCGCCCTCGATCGCACAAGTGGGGCTCGCTCCCTATAGACTTCGCGGCCATCAACACCGCGGAACACGCAGTACACCTCCACTGATTGAACTGGCCGCGGGCCATTGTTCGTCATTTTACCCTCTATCTCGGTGACCTGCTGCTTCATGAAGTTTTCGCTAGCCTTCATGCTGAGGTCGCTAAGTACAAGGTTCGCAACATAAGCCCGTGCTTCGGGAGAGGCTGGGCCGTTCAGGGACGTTTCGGGTGCAGGTCTCCGCAAATAGAGACCGCCAACGACGAGCGCAACCCCTACCAGTGCACCGCTTAAAATGTATGCGAGTGGAAGCTTCTTGCCAGCGGCACGCAGCGATGCCATTCTCGGCCCGTCTAAAATGACAAAGGAACCTTCAGGGGCTGTTTCTATGTACGCCTTCTTGCCGCACTTGCTTTAGTGGCGGTTCGGGTTCCAGAACGTTTCTTGCCGGATGCCTTCTTTGTTGCAGCGGCTCTGCTCGAACTCTTTTTCGCGCCACCCTTACGAGCGGCGGTCTTCTTTGAAGAGGCAGTTGACGCTCTCTTAAGCGCCGTTCTCGAGCGTGCCGATTTACTCCCGGCAGCTTTCTTTGAACCTCCGCCTTTCTTTCCACCGGTGGTGGCTGGCTTCGAGCTTTTCGAGCTTTTAGATGCGCCGGGCGAGCTCCTGCTGGACCGCGAACGCCCCCGCCTGCCCCTACCTGCTCCGCTTTCGGACGCAGTTTCACCACTCACCAGCTTGTTGAAATTGCTCCTTTGCCCCCCCGCGGTTTCTTCCTGGTAAACCAGAGCCAAACCCCGCTCGTCGAATTTTTCGAAGAACTCTTCCCACGAAATCGGTTCCAGACTTCCCTCTCCGCTGAATCCGGGAAAGTCGATTCGCAGCATCCCGACATCATCAGCCGAACCGGTGCTCTTAACGTGTGCCGGCTTTCCTCCGCGCTCTTCGGCCCATCTCCGAATTTCATCGTGATCGCGAGTTGTCTTTGAAAGATTAGCCATGTTTTTCCTTTCGGCGTGGCGCAGCAATCGCCTCACCTTTTTTTCATAGACTCGCCGCCGCTCCATTTCCGGTCCAAAAAAGTTACGCGTCAACATTCCAAACACCGCGCTTAAGTACCGAAACGTCCGCACGGTGGTTCAAGTCCCACAAATGGCCGGCCGAGTCGCTTCATTTCAGCTCGGCAGGCCATGTGAGGTACACACTTATGAAACTTTTCACCAGCACAGAATTGAACTCATTTGAAGACCTGTTCGTGAACCAGCTCGAAGACCTTTACGATGCCGAACAGCGCCTTACTCAAGCCCTGCCCAAGATGGCCGAAGCGGCGGCCTCGAGTCAGCTCAGACACGCATTCCAGCATCACCTGACCGAAACTCAGGGTCACGTTTCCCGGCTAGAAACCATCTTCCGTCAGCTCGGTACCGATCCGAAACGAGAGACTTGCGAAGCCATGAAAGGCTTGATTTCCGAGGGCGAAGAGATGGTGGACGCGAAAGGCGATTCCAGCGTCAAGGATGCGGCATTAATCGCAGCCGCGCAACGGGTTGAGCACTACGAAATTTCGGGGTACGGAACAGCACGATCGTTCGCGCTCCGCTTGGGACGAAGGGAGGCTGCTGAGCTCCTGCAGCAAACGCTTGAGGAGGAAAAGGCTGCCGACCAGAAGTTGAATCAGATCGCCGAAAGCTCGGTCAATCTCCAGGCCTCTGCTCAAGCGACCACTACTGCCGGCTCCAGATACTAGATCCAGCACATCCAGATGCAGGAGAGCGGCCGGACGTGGGAACGGCCGCTCAACTTTTGTTTTAGAGTCGAGGTCTCACCTGGTAGAGCAATAGGTATACCGCCACTCCCGTAACACTGACATACAGCCAAATTGGGAATGTCCATCTCGCAATGGCACGATGGCGGCGGTATTGTGCGTTTAGCGCACGGCGAAGGGTAATCACCGCCAGCACGGGAACGGTAGCAGCAAGCAGCGTGTGCGTCCCTAAAATCCACAAATAGACCACCCGCACCGAGCCCGGCTTGTCGAACTTCACCGAGCCTACGTTCCAGTGGTATACGAGGTAACAAGCCAGGAAAACGCAGGATACGGTGAACGCCGTTACCATTACTCTGTGATGGGCGTTCACTTTGCCTCGTCGGATCAAAGCATACCCGGTGATGAGCAGCACTGTCGCCAGCCCGTTCAGAGTTGCATTTACAGCGGGTAAATCGTGCACGCCAAGAAAAGCCAACGGAATCACGAATTTGCTTGCCGCAAAACGGTGAGATCGTTCAAAAGCGCCCGTATGCCATCGGCGTCCGCGCTCGGATAATAGCCGCGAATATGGCCCTCGCGGTCGATCAGCGTAAATTTGGTGCTGTGGTCCATCTTGCCGATCAAATCTCCCAGATGGAACACTTCATGTGCCAACATGTGCACGGTTTCGGGGGATCCGGTCAAGAAAATCCAGTTGTCCGCCGGGCCGCCAAACTTATGCGCAAAATCGTTCAGCACGGGCGGAGAATCATGCTCCGGGTCGACGGAGATGGAAACCAGCCGCACATCGTTTTCACCGCTCACTTGCCGTTGCACCGTGTGCATTTGGGAAGTCATCCGCGAACACGGCCCGGGACAGTTTGTATAGATAAAATCCGCGATCCACAGCTTTCCTCTTAGGGCCTCGCTATCAAACCCGTGCCCTTCGGAATCGGTCATCTGAAATGTCGGAACGTTGCCGTAATTTGGGAGCTTGCTCGCTGGCTTGGTGCAGGCTGCCGAAAGCACTACGGCAGCCGCGAAAAACACAGAAAGCGCGATCTTCACAGGCGAACTGGATCGAGAACCATCAGACAGTAGATCACGGGTAGATAAAGCACAGAAGCGAGCAATACTCTTCGCGCACGCGCTTTGGTGCGATCCAGTGAGACTCGAACTCCCGAGTAGAGGAACATCAGACCCATCGCAATTGCGCCGACAGTATAGAGCGTACCCGCCATGCCCATCCAGTTCGGTAGAACGCTGAGCGGAATGAGTAACACAGAGTACAGCACGATCTGGCGGGCGGTGGACTCACCATCAGGCTCGACGACCGGCAGCATTTGAATCCCTGCACGCGCGTAGTCATCGCGATACATCCACGCGATCGCATAAAAGTGTGGAAACTGCCACAAAAACAAGATGCCGTACAAAACCCAGGCTTCTGGAGTCAGCCTGTTCGCCGCAGCGGCATACCCGATCAGTGGAGGCATTGCGCCGGGAAACGCGCCTACCGTTGTCGACCACCACGTCTTTTGCTTCAGAGGCGTGTAGAGGAACAAATACATTAGCAGCGTCGAAATGCACAGGCCAGACGCAAGCCAATTAACACCGAAACCCAACTCCAGGCCACCCATCAACGCCAAGCCTATGCCGAACCAAAGCGCTCGACCAGCGGAAAGACGCCCGGACGGCAGGGGACGCATCTGTGTCCGTCGCATGTGCCGGTCCGCATCTCGTTCGTACCACTGATTCAATGCCGCCGTGCCGGAAGCCACTAGGCCCGTCCCAACGATGGTGTGCAAAAGAACCCAGAACGACCACTGACCACTGTGCCCGAAGTAATAACCGACCGCCGTGCTCATCAGAATGAGCCAAGTGATGCGAGGCTTAGTAAGGTCGATATAATCTTGCACTTTGGTTTGCAAGCGCCAGCATTGCGTCGCGGGCGGTGCTGCGTGGAACTCTGCTCCAGGAGGCAACACTGTCAGTGTACTCCTTCTCGTTTTACAAGAAAGCTGACGGCCTGAGTGTGTGGGACTTCACGCTTAAGCCGGAGTTGAAAAGTTCTGCCGTAAACATCGTATCCGCTCGCCCGCTCTGATCTAATAGCTCTGTATCTTATGGAATCGAATGTTGTACCTATAACCGTGGCGCACGGCGACGGCATCGGCCCGGAGATCATGGCCGCCGCCTTGCACATCATGAAAGAAGCCGGGGCGAGGATCGCACTCGAAACCATCGAGATCGGCCAGAAAGTCTACCTCCGCGGCATTAACGCCGGGATAGAGCCTAGCGCGTGGGAATCTCTGCGACGCACGAAAGTCTTTTTCAAGGCCCCCATTACCACGCCGCAAGGTGGCGGGTTCAAGTCGCTCAACGTCACGACACGGAAGATGCTGGGTCTCTACGCCAACGTTCGGCCCTGTGTCTCGTACGACCCTTATGTCCAGACCAAGCATCCCAGCATGGATGTCGTGATCGTTCGTGAAAACGAGGAGGACCTATACGCAGGAATCGAGCACCGCCAAACCGACGAAGTCTACCAGTGCCTGAAGCTTATAAGCCGCCCGGGGTCCGAGAAGATCGTCCGTTACGCCTTTGAATACGCGCGGCGCAACAATCGCAAAAAGGTGACCTGCTTCACCAAAGACAACATCATGAAGTTCACAGACGGCCTCTTCCACAAAGTCTTCGATGAGGTCGGTGCCGCGTACCCAGAGTTTGAAAAAGAGCACTGGATCGTGGACATTGGTGCGGCAAAGCTCGCCGACACCCCGGAAGCTTTCGATGTCATCGTCATGCCCAACCTTTATGGCGACATTCTTTCCGATGTATCTGCGCAGATTGCCGGGTCCGTAGGACTCGCCGGGTCAGCAAACATCGGAGACCGTTGTGCCATGTTCGAAGCCATTCACGGTTCGGCTCCGCGTCGCGCTGGACAGAATATGGCAAATCCATCGGGTTTGTTGAACGGCGGTTTGCTCATGCTGGTCCATATCGGCCAACCTGAGGTCGCTGAGCTTATTCACAACGCTTGGCTTCGCACGCTGGAGGATGGCGTGCACACGTATGACATCTACAAACCGGAAATCAGCAAAACGAAAGTGGGCACGAAGGAGTTTGCGGAGGCGGTCGTTGCCCGGCTCGGACAAAAACCCGAGAAGCTTAAACCAGCGGTGTATTCCAAGGCTCCGAGGCAAGAGCTTCGTCAAGCTATCAGCTCTACCCACCCCGCAAACAAGGAACTGGTCGGGGTCGACGTGTTTTTCCATTGGACTGAAAGGAATCCGCTCGAATTCGGCAAGCGTCTCGAGCAATTTAACGGCGAGGGTCTGAAACTGAAATCGCTCAGCAATCGCGGTGTGAATGTCTATCCTGACGGGTTTGAAGAGACCTTTTGCACCGATCATTGGCGCGCTGGCTTCATGTCCGAGACGGACAGTGCGCCAGTGACCCATCGGCAGGTTGTCAGCCTACTAGACCGTATTCAAAAAGCAGGTCTGGACTTCATCAAAATCGAAAACCTTTACACGTTCGACGGTCAGAAAGGCTTTTCTGCCTCGCAAGGCGAATAAGAAATGTCAAATCGGTGCCCGGAACGAAGCGACGAGTCGGCTTTCATACCCAACAACCCACTCGTCGGAGTCATCATGGGCAGTAAATCCGACTGGGAAACGATCCAGCGCACTAGCAACATGCTCGAGAGCCTCGGTATTCCTCATGAATCCCGTATCGTTTCCGCTCATCGCACACCTGATTGGATGTCAGAGTACGCAAGGAGCGCCGTCGAGCGGGGTATAGAGGTAATCGTTGCGGCTGCGGGCGGTGCCGCTCACCTTCCGGGGATGATAGCTGCCCACACCACCCTACCGGTATTAGGAGTTCCGATCAAGAGCAGCGCACTCAATGGTATTGACTCCCTGCTCTCAATCGCTCAGATGCCCGCTGGCGTTCCCGTAGGCACACTTGCAATCGGCAATGCGGGAGCGACTAATGCGGCGCTGCTTGCTGCCGCCATTCTGGGAAATAAATATCCCGAGATCCGCACTCGTCTGGAAGCCTGGCGGCGGGCACAGAGAGACTCCGTTCTGCAGGATCGCCTGCCGTGACCGCATTCCATCGTCGTTTTGCCCCGGTGCTTCCCGGCCATGCCATTGGAGTGCTTGGAAGCGGACAACTCGGCCGGATGTTCGCCATTGCGGCGCGGCGAATGGGCTACCGCGTTCATACGCTTTCTCCGGACGAAGACACTCCCACAGGCCAGGTCGCGGACGTTGAAATTAATGCGGCCTACGAAGACCTTGATGCCGTGCGCCAATTTGCCAGCGCTGTTTCGGTAGTAACGTTCGAGTTCGAAAACGTTCCAGCCGCGACCGCATCGGCGGCTGCGGAATACGCCCCCGTCCGTCCCAGCGGACATGTCCTACATACGACCCAACATCGCCTCCGGGAGAAAACTTTTCTGTCCCACGCCGGCCTGCCGGTTACTCCCTTTAGGCACGTTCGCAGTGTTACGGAACTAACTCACGCGGCAGCCGAACTCGGGCTCCCTGCCATTCTCAAAACAGCTGACTTCGGCTACGACGGCAAAGGGCAATCGCAGCTCTCGTCACTGTCAGACCTTCAACACGCCTGGGAGGAACTCGACGTCCACGAGGCCGTGCTCGAGGCGTTCGTAGACTTCGAATGTGAAATCTCCGTCGTTGCCGCCAGAAGTGCGGCCGGGGATTTTGTTCACTACGGCGCGATCCGAAACCGCCACCGAAATCGTATTCTCGATGTGTCGATCGCTCCCGCGCGGATCCCTCAAGACGTGGCAGTTCAAGCAGCAGAAATCACTCGAATGGTACTCGAGAAACTGGAAGTCATTGGTGTTCTTTGCGTTGAATTTTTCGTCTGCAAGAACGGCCATCTACTCATAAATGAACTGGCTCCACGCCCTCACAATTCAGGTCATTTCACGTTCGATGCCAACGTAACAAGTCAGTTCGAACAGCAGCTCCGAGCCGTATGCGGCTTGCCTCTAGGCGATGTAAGACAATTCACTCCCGCCGCGATGGCAAATCTACTTGGCGATCTGTGGAACGAAAGCGAACCCGATTGGATGGCGGCAGTGTCGGTTCCCGACGTGAAACTGCACCTGTATGGCAAGTTGGCTCCGCGACCGGGGCGTAAAATGGGCCATTTGACGGCGCTGGCCGCAAGTCCGGAACAAGCAGTTGCCGACGTCGAGCATGCTCGCAACCTCGTTTCGATTCGCAAGTAGCGTCTCCTCGTAAACTAAACTAGGCCCAGCGGCTCAGTTCTGCCGGTTCTAATGAGAATTTGCTATTTCGACCCATTTTCGGGCATCAGCGGCGACATGACTGTTGGCGCGCTCGTCGATGCAGGAGCCGATTGGAACCGTGTCGAATCAGCGCTCCGCAGCCTCGGTCTGGGCGCCTCTTTTCGTGTTGAAAAAACCACTCGCAGCGGCATCGCGGCATCGAAATTCTCCGTCGAAGGCAGCGACCAGAAGAAGCATCGACACCTGACCCATATCGAAAAGATCATCACCTCGGGAGACCTGTCGGAAATCGCTCGAAAGAATTCGCTCGCCGTATTCCAGCGTCTCGGCAGCGCAGAAGCAAAATCGCACAATACAGCTCTCGAAAAAGTCCACTTTCACGAAGTCGGGGCTGTCGACTCCATCTGCGACATTGTGGGTGCCTGTGTTGCGCTGGATGTGCTCGGGATCGATGAAATCCGCAGTTCGCCAGTTAACGTTGGCCGCGGCACGATCAACACCGAACATGGCACACTCCCCGTTCCAGCACCCGCTACGGCTGAGCTATTGAACAACTGTCCTGTTTATTCCGCCGGGCCTGAGGCCGAGCTGACCACTCCCACAGGCGCTGCACTCGTCACCACGTTGGCAAAGGACTTCGGCGGCGTTCCCGCCATACGCGTACTTTCGCAAGGCTTCGGCGCCGGTGACAAAAACTTTCCCACGCAAGCTAACGTGCTCCGGGTCCTCATCGGCGAGCGCACACACGCCTCGGAGTGCACATCGGTGAGTATTCTCGAAGCCAATATCGACGATTCCACACCCCAGGTCCTGGGTTACACGATGGAGCGTCTACTCAATGCTGGCGCACTCGACGTGACACTTACCCCAGTCTTCATGAAGAAGAATCGCCCCGCAACCATGATCTCCGTGCTCGCTGCACCGGGGCTCACCGAACAACTAGCGTCCATTCTGCTCACCGAAACGACCACCTTGGGATTACGCATCCTACAAGCTGAAAGGCGCGTTCTCCCGCGCAACACCGCCGAAGTCGACACGGCGTACGGCAAAATCCGGGTTAAGTACACCGATACAGGGGCGTTCGCTCCCGAATACGAGGATTGCCGCAAGGCTGCAGCGGAAAAAGGTGTCGCTTTGCGCACCGTGATAGCAGAAGCAAATCAGGCATTTCGCAAAAATCTCAATGGCGCAAGGTAAGTACTACCTCACTACCCCCATCTATTACGTCAATGCGGCACCGCATATCGGGCACGCTTACACCACTATTGCGGCCGAAACCATCGCACGCATCAAACGAATGCAAGGCTACGATGTGGTCCTCACGACTGGCACCGATGAGCACGGCACAAAAGTCGAGCGTGCCGCCAGCGCGCAAGGCAAGACGCCCGAGGAGTTTGTAAATATTATTTCAAGCGAATTCCGCGCTCAATGGCAGAAGCTCGATATCCAGATAGATCGGTTGCAACGTACTACGGCGCAAGATCACGCCCGGCTCGTGAATGCGCTTTTTAACGCTTGCCGTGCCAACGGCTACATTTACAAAGGCACTTACACGGGTCTCTACGCGGTCGTGAGCGAGTCTTTTGTCACTGAAGCCAAGCCCGGCGATATCGATCCGGAAACCGGCAAACCCTACGAGGAGGTTACAGAGGAAAATTACTTCTTCAAGCTCTCTGCTTTCACAGATCGTCTGCTGCAATTCTACGAAGCCCACCCAGATTTCATCCAGCCCGAGATTCGCCGCAACGAAGTTCTCTCGTTCGTGAAGCAGGGGTTATCCGATCTCTCGATCACGCGCACCAGCATTAAATGGGGTATTCCCGTCGAAGCCGACCCCTCGCACGTCTTTTACGTCTGGTTCGACGCGCTCACGGCGTACATCAGCGCGGTCGAAGGGGAAGGTCGCTGGCCTGCCGATCTCCATTTGATCGGTAAGGAAATTCTACGTTTCCACGCGGTTTATTGGCCGGCATTTCTTATGGCTGCAGGTTGGGAATTGCCCAAGCGCGTCTTTGCTCATGGCTGGTTGCTCTTCGAACAAGACAAAATGAGTAAGTCTCGCGGCAATATCGTGCGCCCGGCTCCCATCGCAGACGTAATGGGTGTCGATGCTCTGCGTTATTTTCTGTTGCGCGAAATCGTCTTTGGTCAGGACGGCAGTTTCAGCTACGATGCCCTGGTCGGCCGGTACAACTCAGATCTCGCCCACGGCCTCGGGAATCTCGCCAGCCGGACGCTCACTATGATTCAGCAGTATCGCGGTGGTGTGATTCCAGGCCAAGCTGGTGACCGGAGAATCGCTGATCTGTCAGACAGCGCTGCTGCAGCCGCGCTTAATGCTTACGACGCATTCGAGTTTTCTCGCGCTCTCGAACACATCTGGAACATCATTTCCGCAGTGGACAAGTATATCGTCGAGCGGGCACCCTGGAAGCTAACCAAAGACAGTTCTGAAAGCACGCAAGCCGATTTAGACGAGACCCTATATACAACCGCGGAAGCGCTCCGTATTGTGTGCGCCCTTGTCAGTCCCGTATTGCCCCATTCCGCACAAGCAATTTGGAATCAACTCGGTTTCACCCTTCCCCTCGGAGCGCTGCGCGGGGAAGCCCTTGCCTGGGGCGGAATTCAGCCGGGCCAAAAAATCGGCGGAATTGCTCCGGTATTCCCGCGTCTGGACGCAAAATCAACTATCGCCAGAATGCAAGAACTAGAAGACATCGAAAAGAATCGTCAAGCTGCGCTTGTCGGCAAAGCGTCAGAACCCACGTCCTCCGTTGTGCGACCCACGAATACCGCGAATCTCATCTCCATCGACGACTTCTTAAAAGTTGACCTCCGCGTGGGCGAAGTGAAATCCGCTGAACGCGTTAAAGGCGCTGATAAACTTCTGCAGCTGAACGTGGATATTGGTGAGGCAGAACCGCGCACTATTATCGCCGGAATTGCGCTCGCATATAAACCCGAAGACCTTCTCGGCCGCAAGGTGGTCATTGTCGCTAACCTGCAACCCCGGAAATTGCGCGGCCTCACCTCTCAAGGCATGATTGTAGCCGCGACCACCGACGACGGCCCGCCTGTCCTGGCTGGTTTTAATGAGGACGTAGCACTAGGCGCCCGCCTTAAGTAGTGCAATCCGCCGAACGCGCTGTGCAGCTTGTCGACTCCCACTGCCACCTCGACGACGCGCAATTCGATAGCGACCGCCCCGCTGTCATCGAACGCGCCCGCCGAGCCGGGTTGAAATACCTGCTCGCCATCGGCACAGGACATGGGCCTCCAGACCTCGAAGCAGGCGTCCGCCTCGCCGATTCTTATCCGTTCATATATGCCAGCGTCGGAGTTCATCCCAACGACGCCGCTAAGGTGGATCCCACGACATTCATTAAACTCGAGTCGCTGTTGCACCAGCCGAAGGTCAAGGCTCTCGGCGAAATCGGGCTCGATTATCACTGGGGAGTTCCGAAAGAGACGCAAAGGCCGATTTTCGTCCGTCAACTCGAAATCGCGGCAGAGGCCCGAATACCCGTCATCATTCACACCCGGGACGCCTGGGAGGACACAATCGCCATCCTCCGCACGCACTGGAAACCAACCGGCTTGCCCGGTGTTATGCACTGCTTCACTGGCAACCCTGAAGCAGCCCGCGAATGCCTGGACCTCGGCTTCCACCTGGCATTCGGCGGTGTCACCACTTTCCCGAAGGCTGCGGAAATCCGCGAAGCCGCCCGTATCACGCCCGGTGATCGCCTATTACTCGAGACCGATTCCCCTTATCTCGCGCCCGTACCTCATCGCGGCAAGCGCAACGAACCGAGCTTTATCATGCACAGCGCAGAGCTCGTCGCGAGCGCCCGCGCAACAACTCTCGAAGAACTTGGCACTCAAACGACCGCCAACTTCGAACAGCTGTTCCGGCTGAATCCGGGCCGTTCTCGATGAAACCTACCAGCTACACTGAGGTTTCGCACGGAGTCAGAAATGTTCAGCAATATCCGCCAATCCCTTAGCGCCCGCGAAGCTTTCGATCTCGTGCAGTCGGAATTGCAAGAAGTAGAACGTGAGATCAGCGTTGAATCGGTAGCTTCGGTCGAAGCTCTAACCACCATCAACCGGTACTTGCAAGTTGGTGGTGGAAAACGCCTCCGGCCCGTGTTGCTTTTGCTGACAAACCGTCTTTTCGGTCCATGCACGGCTTGCGCCTGTCGCCTTGCCGCCGTGGTCGAAATGATACATACCGCTACCCTGGTTCACGACGACGTGATCGATATCGCCAAGACTCGTCGTGGCCGTCCTTCTACCAATGTCGTCTGGGGTAATCACACTTCTGTGCTGGCTGGCGACTGGCTTTATATGCAGGCGTTTCAGATCGCCGTCCGCGAGCGAAACTTTCACATCCTCGACCTACTCATCTCGCTCACTCAAATGATGGTTGAAGGCGAGTTGCTCCAGCTTGAGCGCCTTCACCGCATCGACGTTACAGAAGCCGACTACATGGAGTTGGTGGACCGCAAGAGTGCTAGCTTGTTTTCTGCCTGCGCGAGTCTTGGGGCGGTAGCTGCCAGCGCCGAGGACTTAGTCGAATCCAAACTTGGCGAGTTCGCCTGGAATCTCGGCATGGCTTTTCAGGTCGTCGATGACATCCTCGACTTCACTTCTACAGAAAAGATTCTTGGCAAGCCTGCAGGTAACGATCTGCGCGAAGGCAAAGTCACGCTCCCGGTCATCTACGCTCTCGAAACCGCTTCCGCCGACGATCGGCACGCGGTCGAAACTGTAATCGCCGACTCCAGCTATGAAGAAGTCCCCTTCATGCGAATTCTGAAGATTCTCTCGCAGCATGGCGGCATTTCTCGCGCTTACGAACGCGCTCACGCCTTTACCGAAAAATCGCGTTCGATTATCACGAGCTTCCCTGAATCACCCGCCCAGCGCGCCCTTCAAGCGATCGTGGATCTCGTTACGGAACGAACCTCTTGAAGCAAATCGCCTAGCAAAATCACCTCAATCAGACAGACCTCCACCTTTTTTCTTTCCCTGCATCCCTGCTACGACTTGTGCATGGTTTATGGCCGCGGTCAGTGACACACCTCCAAGGATGTTTCCGATCAAGGTTGGAAGCATATACCCCCAAGCCACCGTGAACCAACTCTTCGCCCCCACCATGGGAAGAAACAGCACTTCCACAGCGCCAGCGATGATGTGGGTCAAACTGGCTAGGCCAACGACATACGTCAGAATGACGATTACGGCGATGCGTCCTGTGTCGATGGCCGCGAGCATCCAAACTACCATCGCTATCAGCCACCCGGCAAAAATCCCGCGCAAAATGGCAGCGCCAAAAGTAACATCGGCTGCGTGCTTCGCAAGTGCCAGCATCGCAGATTGCACCTCAGGCTTGAACATGGGTGTATTCCCGACCACCCAAGCAAACAGGTGAGCCCCCACCAGGTTCGCTGCCAACACTACTGCCCACAGTTGGAAAACCCGGACTAGAGTTGCTAAATTGCGGCGGGCCAACAACGGGATAATCGCTGTAAGCGTATTCTCCGTAAACAGCTGCTGCCTCCCGATAATCACAATTAGAAATCCGAACGGATATCCGAGATTGACGAGGAGCGGGCGCCACGGCTGGTCCGGTAAGTACGCTCGAAACAACGCCTGAGCAACGAACGAGAAGCCCATCGACAAGCCAGCTGCGAATCCCGACCACGCCAGAGCCGAAACAGGCCGGCTCAGCTCTTCCTCGCCGTCGTGCCGAATGGCTTCGTGTACTACATTGGCAGTCACCGAGGTACGGTCTTCCGCTTCTTGCCGTTGCTTCTCCGTCAGTTCCGGAGCAACCACGTCCGAATCATGATCTTCATTCCCCACACGCATGATTTACCTTACTAAGGCGACGCGCTCACAGCGGCCACGAGCGCAAAGTTAGCTTTTCTCACATATCAAAATCAATCGTTGCGACCCAAGCTGAAACGGCTCCCCGGCGATTGACCCTAGCAGGTCCAAAGGCTCTAATCCTGCTTCCGCATGCATCCGGCAGATCTCCGCCACCGTGAAAACGTAGCTCGAACTTGGCCGAGTATCCACTGCACCGCCCTGGATAAATGTGTATCCAATATCCAGCCGTCCCTCCGCTGGATAGTATTGGTTTTCACTCAACATAAAGATATCTCCGGCTTTGAACCAGCGAGTCTTTAGCAACGCCGGCAGAATGGATTCCGCCGCCATTCCGGTCTCCACAGCGAATCGCCCATTAGGTTTTAATGCCCTAGCGATTCTGCCCAGGAATTTGCCGGCGTTCGCACGGTCCAGATAGCCGAAGCTATTACCGAAACAGTACGCACCGTCGAACTTCGAAATCCAGGGAAGCTCGCACATATCGCCACACATCCATCGCGCCGGGGATGCAGATTTGCTACGCACCTCCGCGATAAATTCCTCGCTAAGATCCACGCCCGTCATCGAATGCCCTCGGTTTGCAAACTCGAGCGCATGACGCCCGTTTCCGCAGGGGACATCGAGAAGCTGAGCCTGAGGTCTGATGCGCAACGCGCGTTCGAGGAACTCTACTTCCGCTCGGGTCTGCTCGGGCGTCATCACACGGCGCCACAACTCCAACACAACACCACGGAAAAAATCAGTTTCCCAATTGGATTTCATTTCTTCTCCTTGAAGAAGACACACTCGTGCTTGGTGGCCAGGGCCGCGAAGGAGAAGTTATCGGACTGCGATAGTAATCGTCAGAGGCGCTTTATCAGCCTACCAGGATCCTGCCGAGCGGGCCCGTGCCCCGATAACCACCGATACTAATTTCAGCGGTTACGATACAGAGAGGAGGCGGATTATGGATATGGACCGTTCTAGCGTGGGTGTCACTCGTCGCGACATGTTGGCGAAGACGGGAACAGGGGTGTTTGCAGCGCTCGGAGGACCAAAGCTCGTCCGCGCGAGCGCTCCGGCGAGTACGGTCGCCATCGTGCGCTGCCGCAGCTATGGCAACTTTTCCGAAAGGCTATCCAGTGCCTTTGACCAGATCGGCGGTATTTCCAAGCTGGTTTCGGGCAAGACGGTTGCATTGAAGCTAAACCTCACTGGAAATCCAAGAAATTTTCCGCTCACACCAGATCTTCCATATCGGACGAACGGCGAGACCATAGCGGCTACCGTTCATCTGCTCGCAGATGCAGGTGCGCGGCGCATACGGCTGATTGAGAGCTTCTTCCCTGCAAGCCAGGATCTGGGGCTCTGGTCGCGGTATGGAATTGATGTCAAGGCCATCAATAATCTTGGAATCCCGGTCGACTGGGAGAACGTTCAGAATCTCGGTAAGTACAAGCAGTACGTGCGCCTCAGGGTTCCGTGGGGCGGCTACATGTACCCTGCCTACCATGTGAATCAAGCTTTCGTCGACTGCGATGTCTATGCCTCTTTTGCGAAGCTAAAAAATCATTGGATCGCTGGCGTCACTATGTCGATGAAGAACAATTTCGGCAACACTCCTTGTTCCTTGTACGGCAGTGATTGTGGCGTGAACGGAAACGAGAAACCAACCAAAGAACGTGGGGACGTCCTGCATGAAGGGAGCACCAAAGCTCCGTCCGGAGTCGATGCGGAGCTCCACCCCGATTCGCCGCGTGACCCCGGCTACCGCGTTCCTCGCGTGACCGTTGATCAGGTTGGCATTCGACCAATCGATCTGGCAATCGTAGATGGTGTCGAGACAGTGCGCGGTGGTGAGGGTCCATGGCTTCGGGGACTCGAAAGAATGACGCCTGGTGTGATCATAGTCGGTCGCAATCCAGTATGTGTGGATGCTGTAGGAATGGCTGTCATGAAATATAATCCCCATGCGGACCGGAACACTTCTCCTTTTATCCGCGGCGATAACACCTTGAAGCTTGCGGAAGCCGTCGGCATCGGGACGACCGACCTCAAGCGAATTGAAGTTGTCGGGGTAAGCGTCAGAGACGCTCAGATAAACTTCGGCCCTGGCGCTGTCGGAAAGAAGCTGAGCGAGCTAAAAACGTAATCTCCGCACCTTGATGATCGCAGGCTCTCCTGAAATACGCGGGGTCAACTTGGACCCGCAGACCCGATGCGCTCACTACGGTACAGCGATCGATATCATTGCAATCAAAATGAAATGCTGTGGCGTCTATTATGCGTGCAAAGATTGCCACGAGGCGCTCGCCGGCCATGAAATTGAAGTCTGGCCGCAGAATGAGTGGACGCAGAAAGCAGTTCTTTGTGGCTGCTGTCGAACAGAGCTAGCTATCAGCGATTACATGGCAAGCGGGCATCACTGTCCGGCATGCGGCGCCAGGTTTAATCCAGGTTGCGTAAACCATCATCACTGTTATTTTGAGTTGTCACAGCCATCGTCATCATGATCACGACTCGGCCTCTGTTCACTTTGCATCCCTCCAATTCGGCCCCACCCCGGTATCGGCCACCAGAGGGACGGACAACTCATATACACGTTCCATTTCCGTCTTAACGAGTTCCTGCAACCGATACACCTCCGAAGCTGGCGCTTCAAATACCAGCTCGTCGTGTACCTGCAAAAGCATACGCGATTGCATCCTTTCTTGATCAAGCAGGCGCGCGATGCGGATCATCGCGACCTTGATAAGATCGGCAGCGGTCCCTTGCAAAGGTGTATTAACAGCAGTACGCTCGGCGAAAGATCTAGCCGCCGGATTGCGGCTCTGCATATCTGGAATCGGGCGGCGCCGGCCCAGAAGCGTTTTTGAAACGCCGCTCTGCCGTACTTCCGCGATGGTGCGCTCAATGAACTCACGTACTCCGCCGTACCGTTCAAAGTAGCGGCGAATATAAAGCTCAGCTTCCTTTCGATCGATGCAGAGTTGCTGCGCCAAGCCGAAAGGAGTCTGGCCGTACACGATACCGAAATTCACCGCCTTCGCCGAGCGACGCATGTCAGCCGTTACCATGAGCGGATCAACTTTGAATACCTCGGCAGCCGTGCGAGTGTGAATGTCTTCGTTGTTTGAGAAGGATTCCACCAGCACGGGGTCGCGGGACATATGTGCAAGGAGTCGCAGCTCGATCTGCGAGTAGTCGGCCACCACCAATTGCCACCCGCACTCTGGAACAAACGCGGCGCGAATTTCACGGCCCTCTTCCGTCCGGATTGGAATGTTTTGCAGGTTCGGATTTGAGGAGGATAACCGTCCAGTCGCGGCGCCGGTTTGATTGAATGTTGTATGCACCCGACCAGTCTGCGGCCGAATCAACGACGGAAGCGCGTCAATATAGGTGCCCTTCAGCTTTGTAAGTTGGCGGTAATCGAGAACGAGTTGAGCTACAGGATACGCGGGAGCGAGGCTTTCGAGGATATCGGCTGCAGTTGATATTGTTTTGCCCTTGCCATATTTGACCGGTGCAGGAAGGGCCAATTCCTCGAACAAAATCTTGCCCAGCTGCTGAGGTGAATTGATATTGAAAGGGTGCCCTGCTATATCGAATACCCTCTGTGCGAGCTGCTCTATCCGTTCCGAAAGCCGCACTGACAGCTCTGCAAGGACGGCTGTGTCAATTCGGATACCTACCGACTCAAGCTGCGCCAATACCGGCGCAAGTGGGAGGTCAATTTCCCTATACACGGACAGCACTTCTTGCCGGTCCACTTGAGGTCGAAGCATTTCGGCGACCGCGAGTGTCGCTTCCGCCTGTTGCTCAGCGGCTGCATTCAGCTTCCGATCGAGATACCGTTCGGCAAGAGCTTCGGGCGAACAGCCGCCCGGATCCGCGCTGAGAAGAAATGCGTAGAGCATCACATCCTCAGCTAAATTCTCAGGCGTAATGCCGAGTGCGGAACACGCAATCAAAAAACCTTTCACATCATGGACAATCTTTGGAATCGCCTCTGATTCGAGAACTGGCCGTATTCCATCGAGCAACGAAAACGGGATGGCCCGCCCTTCTCCCGCTTGGTAGGAGAGGCCGGCAAAGGAGTTCGTCAGATCGAGCGCTACCGCAATTGGCGCCTCATTCGCGCGTTTTTGCGACCAGTCCGCGATGGCGGCCGCATCTGTCAGCGCCGCGTAATCCCGTGTTGCGCTGTCATCCTCAGGAGGGAGATCTTTCAGCAGGCTAAAAAATTCGAGCTCTTTATAGAGCGCCTTGAGCTCCGAGTTCTCAACTGGACGCGCACGCAGTGACTCAAGCTCCCACTCGATGGGCACGTTGGTTTGTATTGCGGCGAGTTGTTTACTTAAAAGCACCTGATCGCGGTTGTTGAGAAGGCTTTCGCGATACATTTTGCGTTCTACTTCCGCCGCACGATCGAGCACCGCTTCAACCGAGCCGAAGCGCGCTATCAGGTCTCGGGCGCCCTTATCACCGATGCCGGGTGCGCCCGGAATATTGTCGATGGAGTCGCCTTTGAGCGCGAGGAGATCGGCCACTTGCGAGGGCTTCACTCCCATGAACTGCTCCACTTTAGCCGCGTCGTACAACTCGTCGTCTTTCATCGGATTCAGCATAAAGACGCGATCGTTTACGAGTTGCAGCATATCTTTGTCGCTCGAAACGATCACGACCTCGAGTGGCTTCCGGTGCTCACGACATGCTATCGCCCCGATTACGTCATCCGCTTCATAGCTGGGAAATTCGAGGATGGGAATGCGCATCGCATGCAGCATCCGTCGAACGTAAGGAATTTGCACGCCCAGATCCTGCGGCATCTCAGTCCGGTTCGCTTTATATTCGGCAAAGCTTTCCGAACGAAATGTCGGCTCCGCGCTTTCAAAGACCGCTGCGATGTAATTCGGCTTGAATTCCGTCAGCAGGCGCCGCACCATGTTGTGAAATATGTACACAGCCTCCGTGGACACACCTGCACTGGTGCGCATCGGTGGCGCACCGCTGCGAGCGCGCGCGTGGTACGCACGAAAGATAAACCCGAACGTGTCGATCAGAAAAAGCCGCGGAACTGGCACTTTTTTCAGGATAGGCGAGGCCCGCGCCGAGCTAGCAGCACTTTGCAGTCTGATACTTTTTTCGATGCCGCTGATCACTAAAGATTCTCCACTCTGTCCGAGAATGGCGTCGGCCCGTGCGCTGCAGATACCGCGTGTACGCGCTCTCGTCTGCGAGCTCGCGGGCAAGCTCAACTAACAAGCCGAAAACCCGCACCAGTGACTTCATATACTCTCAGGTTCCAGACGCGACGGAATGAATGGGGATTCTGAGCTGACAGGAGCGCGCGTGCCTCGAAGCAAGCCATACCAGATACGTAAAGAATCAAGCACGATGACAGAGACTAGAGCAAGAAATACGCCGCATACGACTGCGTCCACACGTTCATTGAAGATCACGGCGCGCGTCACTCCGAGCGCTGCCGGTGAAATCTTGCCTGAGGCTATGGCGCTCTCTAACGCGCTTGCATGGGCCAGAAAACCGAGCCGGGGCTGATCTGAAAAGATCTTTTCGATGGCGGCGGTGAACGTGACGATAACCAGCCAGACGAGCGGCAGCGCCGTGATCCACATGTAACGCGCTCGATGCATTTTCAAAAGCACGGTTGTGGCAACGCACAAAGCGATCGCGCTCAACAATTGGTTTGAGATGCCGAACAGTGGCCAAAGCGAATTGATCCCGCCGAGAGGGTCGACAACACCCTGATAAAGGAAATAACCCCACGCCACAACTACGAATGCGCTAGCCGCAAGCACACCGGGCATCCAGCTTGTCCTTCCGAGTGGCCTGTACACATGCCCAAGGAGGTCCTGCAGCATAAAACGACCGACGCGCGTACCGGCATCGATGATCGTGAGAATGAACAGCGCCTCGAACATAATGGCGAAGTGATACCAGAAGCTGCGGAGCCCGTCCCCTAGCCCGGCCTTTTGCACAACACCGCCGAATATGTGGGCCATGCCGAGCGCGAGCGAAGGAGCGCCGCCGGTTCTGCCGAACAACGTATTCTCACCGACGCTATGAGCGAGTTGGGCCATGCTAACATCCGTCACCGGAAAACCCCAGCCGGTTATGGTCGCAACTGCGGCTTGAGGCGTTGCACCAACGACGCCTACCGGCGAATTGATTGCAAAAAACGCGCCCGGTTGCAGTGAGGCTGCGGCGATTATTGCCATGATGCCCACAAACCCTTCCAATAGCATGGCTCCATAACCAATCGGCCAAGCGTGCCACTCCTTGGCAATCATCTTAGGCGTCGTCCCCGATGAAATCAGAGCGTGAAACCCCGAAATTGCGCCGCAAGCAATGGTAATGAAGCAAAACGGGAAAATCTTACCGGCAAAAATAGGGCCCGTGCCCTCCGTGAACTGTGTCAACGGCGGCAACGCTAAGCGCGGGTGGGTGAAGCAGATTCCGGCCGCTAATAAAAAGATGACGCCGAGCTTCACGAACGTGCTGAGATAATCGCGCGGTGCGAGCAGCAGCCAAACGGGTAGCGCACTGGCCAAAAATCCATACGCGATGATCACCAACGCGAGCGCCGGACCGCCCCAAGTAAAAAGTGGGGCCCATACATTGGATTCCGCAACGCCCCTTCCGGCAACAATACTCACCAGAACCAGAACAAAGCCGATGGCAGAGCATTCAAGCACTCTCCCAGCCCGCAGGTATCGCAAGTATAGCCCCATAAAGGTCGCGATGGGGATAGTGGCGGCGATTGTAAACGTTCCCCACGGGCTCCCCTTCAGAGCGTTCACAACAACGAGCGCGACAACAGCTAGTAGGACGATCATGATCATCAAAACGGTAACCAGCGACACGATTCCGCCGACTCTGCCGATTTCTTCGCGGGCCATCTGACCCAGCGTTTTTCCATCGCGCCGCATAGAGCAAAACAGCACAACGAAATCTTGTACTGCGCCACCCAGGACAGCACCGAAAAGAATCCACAACACCCCGGGCAAGTAGCCAAATTGCGCCGCCAGCGTTGGACCAACTAGCGGGCCGGGCCCAGCGATTGCGGCGAAGTGGTGTCCCAAAAGAATCCATTTGTTGGTCGGTTCGAAGTCATGGCCGTCTTGAAACCGCTCCGCAGGTGTCGCTCTTGTGTCGTCGAGCAGCATCACCTTAGCGGCTATAAACTTGGCATAGAATCGGAAGCCGAGTACAAAAATCGATGCTGCAGCGGCGACCAGCCACAAACTGTTCACCGATTCATGTCGGCTCGTCGCGATAGTGCCCAGCGAGATTGCCGCGAGTACCGACATCAGCGCCCAACCCAGCCGGTATAAGTGAGACATCAACTAGCTGAGGCCTAGCCAGCGAAAAACAGTGCGGCTAGGATGGATACGAATATCGCTCCAATTCCCGCATACGATAACGCCTTCCCGGCGGGTGAGTCCGTACGATTATTGAGGCGTATGCCGACAACCGGCGCTGGGCCTTTGGATGCGATCCTGGAACCCATTGATCCTCCTCCGTTATCGGCCGCTGGGGGCATTTCAATGACGCGCTGCACGCAGGGCCGCAAAGTACCGGCTCTGTATTCGAGTTGTTTTGTGAGTCGGATGACCAGCATGGGCCCGACGGCGTACGAGACGCCATCAATGTACTGCCGTGGTATCCAAATCTCGCGACCACTCTGCGCGTTGACGACTTTGACCTCCGACCACGATAAAAGAGCTAGCATCCACTCGTTTGGATCGACGTTCTTGATCGCCGGACAAAACGAAAAATGCTGGCGTCCTATCTGGTCCAGTGGTGAGGGCAGCAGCGGCGCTAACATTCGTCTCAGTGTAACCCTGGACCTCTACTGCCCAGGTGATGTTTTAGACTAAGGACAGATTCTTGCGACTGGAATTTACGGATTGACGTCTTCGACTGTCCTTGAGGCGCCCCTTGATATGCGTGGCGCCGCGAGGCGCTCTTTTCTGCTGGTCTTTTCCTGCACAGTAATCGGCGCAATTGCGCAGATGCTGATTAAGACAGGCGCCGGACAACTCAGGGCGCATGTCACGCTGACCGACGTGTTGCACGATCCTATGCTGATCCTTCGGTTCGGCATTGGGATCGCCTCCAATCTGAAGCTTTTCTGCGGCTACTGCTTGTACGGGGTGAATACCTTTCTCATGGCATTGGCGCTAAAGGGCCGTGAATTATCGAGGCTGTACCCCATCATTGCCCTAACATATGTGTGGGTCACGCTGCTTTCACTGATCTTCCTCAGTGAACAAATGAATTTTTTTCGAGCCATGGGAATAGCATTTATCGTCGGCGGCGTATCCATCCTCGGGCTGAAACAGTCAGGAAAAAACTCAGTATGAGGACTCCCCTGAGCTCGATTTTTCTGATCTTGACTTCATCGCTTATTGGTTCCTTCGGCGCAGTGTTCCTTAAATTAGGCGCAGAGCACATGAGGGGCACTCTGGGCGGTATCTTCAAGAACTACTGGTTGGCTATCGGCGTGTCCCTGTATCTGCTCTCCTCCGTGTTTTTTGTAATGGGAGTAGCTCAAGGTGAATTGACCATACTCTATCCGATGGTGTCGCTGGGCTATATCTGGACCATCGTTTGGGCGCGTTTATTCTTCAAGGAGCCCTTCACAACGAGCAAGATCGCCGGCCTCGCAATGATCATCTTTGGTGTTGCGCTTATCAATTACGGCAAGGCTTAGCTTCTGACGTGTGTGCGCCAGGTTTCGAGGAACCGGGCAAGCGCATTCGGAAGGCGTCGCCTCATAACGATCACGAGCGCAGCCGCCCCTGTCCAGATGAAAAATCCCATCGCAATCCAAATCCTCCCCTGATCACCGAAGAACGCGGGCAACACGAACTGGGCGGCGAAGAGCAAGAACATGGCGAGTGCTTCCCACCAAGCGATACTCATGTTGATCAGGAAAGCCATTCCTAAGAAGCTCTGTCCAATGGTGAGTAGAAGCTCTAACCTTTGCTGGTCATCAAGCGAAAACGATGCAATGCCGCCACGGCTGAGGGAGAAGACAACCGGCAGCATCGCAACCAGCAGTGTCCATTGATTGATATTGCTGGACGCGATATTCATGATGGCAGTGGACGCGTTTTTTTCCTGACGCGCGAAATAGAAAGTCGAGGCAAACTCCGGGAATTCAGAGATCACGGGTGCCAACCACTGAATCACGATAAAGCTGGGAACGCCCATTGCTGCGGCAATCGCAACTAGGCTGCCTAGAAAGGGTTCAGCCGTGTAATAGATGAGCACTCCGCCGATAAAAAAGCAGGCCGAAATAGCAAAGATCCGCCAGCGCCGTGGAGCGAGCACAATTTTGCGCGGGATGCTTTCAAGATCCTCGATCCCCTCCCGTTCTTCGGGTGGAAGCCTGGTAAGCAGCAATAAATAAGCTGCATAGAGACCGGTGAGAACGACAGCGTCATAGACGTGGAGACTTGCCTTGTACCAAATCACGAGCGCATAAACCAACGGAAGAAACAGCCCAACAACTTCTACGCTGTGGTGAGCACTTAGCTCGATGCCTCGAAGTGCATGACCCGTGCGCTTGCGATGCACCATCGCGGCCGTGGCATAGATCATCGGCCACGCGAGTCCTGTCAGAAGACGCAACGCGCCAGTTAGGTTCGCAACCAACAACGTCGTTTGTTGCCGCCACGCAAGCACAGCTTCGACAGCGAACTCCGGAAGCACTTGCATCCACGCCAGAATGGCGAGGGCAAAGCCCTGAGCGACAAAGAACTGCGCAGACTCCGCGCCCCATGTGATCAGCAGCGAGGCCAAAAGGATGGCGGGAACGGTCCAAAGCGCTGCCCAAGGACTCGATTGATGGAGGGGTACCGCGAAAACTAGAAGAGCAAGCGCCATGCTGGCATGGGCAGCCTTCTCTGATCGCTTATGCAAAACTGACCTTTGGATTTGCCTCGGCGATCGAACGCGCAACAACAGAGTGCCTCTGGAAAGCAGAAGAGTTTGCAGGGAAGTCAATTCGATAATGCGCGCCGCGGCTCTCTTCGCGCGCGAGTGCCGCCGCTGAGATCAACCAGGCCAACTGGTGAAGATTGCGGAGCTCGAATTGGGAGCGCCCGGCGGACTGGAGTGGCTGCATATCACGTGATTGAATGATTTTTTGAGCTGTGGCGAGTTCGGGTCCGCTACGAAGGACCCCGCAAGAATGCCAGCTAATAGCTCTGATTTCGCGTTCGGTCGTGACAGGGAAAAGCTGGGATTCTCCTGGGCCCCCAAGCGCGGCGGCTGGATGCGGGCCGTAAGCGCGCATCGCTTGCCCCGCTCGGGCACCAAAAACGACAGCCTCTAATAAGGAATTGCTGGCAAGGCGATTGGCCCCGTGCACGCCTGTGCATGCAACTTCACCGGCAGCATAGAGGCGCGGAATCGTTGATTGACCAAACAGATCTGTATGCACGCCGCCCATTGCATAATGCGCCGCTGGACGTACTGGAGCCGCCATGGTTTCGAGATCTACGCCGTAAAAAAGGCATGTTTCATAAATGCGAGGAAAGCGACTCCGGACAAATCCGCGCGGCGCGTGAGTGAGATCGAGAAATACGTTTGAATCTCCGGTAGCGCGTAGCTCCATTACAATCGATCGCGAGACAACATCGCGCGGAGCAAGCTCTTTCAGCGAATGGTAGCGCTCCATAAAGCGTTCGCCGTTGCGGTTGCGAAGATATGCGCCTTCTCCCCGCAAAGCTTCGCTTAGCAGGAATCGCGGAGCGGATGGGATGAAAAGCGCGGTGGGATGAAATTGCACGAACTCGATATCGGCAATAGAGGCCCCGGCACGATAGGCACAAGCAACGCCATCGCCGCTAGCCACATTCGGATTGGTCGTGTTTTCGAATACTCGCCCAAGGCCGCCGGTTGCCAGCAGAACGCAACGCGCTTCAACTAACACGGATGTGCGGGTACTCTCGTCGAAAGCGGAGACGCCCGTTGCCTCGCCGTCCCGGACCAAGAGGTCGGTTACGGCAGCGAAACTCTGAAAGGTGACGTTCACGAATGAGCCGGCGCGTTGACGCAATGTACGAACAATCTCGTGGCCCGTAGAATCGCCGTGCGCATGCAGCACACGATTGCGGCTATGAGCGCCTTCACGTGCGAAGAGCAGGCGTGATCCTTCACGATCGAAAGCGGTTCCCCAGTCGATCAGCTGCACGATCGCCGCTGGACCCTCTTCAACCAGCGTGTGAACTGCCTCCAGGTTGCACAGTCCATCACCGGCATTGATCGTGTCCTGCTCGTGCAGCTCGACTTCGTCATCATCACTGAGCGCAGCAGCGATTCCGCCTTGGGCGTACTCGGATGAAGATTCGCGCAGACTATCTTTGGCAACAACCAGAACGCGGCCGGCAGGGGCGAGATCAATGGCCGCGCGGAGACCCGCAACACCCGCTCCGACCACAACGAAATCCGTGCGAATACGCTCAATCGGGGCAGAGATATCCCATGGTACAACGGGTCTACATGCCTGCCCTTGAGGTTCGAACTCCTGAGCGCACGTACTCAACTGTGATCGAGCGGGGCGCTCTGAGGCGCATTTCCGAATTCATTCCGCAAACCGCAGGCCGGCTTTTCGTTGTGACCACTTGCGATGTCTGGACCCTGCACGGCGACCAAATTGTAGAGCAGCTCAAGCACGATCACGAGGTACTTTTTTTTCCCGGCGGCGAAGTGAACAAGCGCCTTACCGACATAGAGGAACTCGCGGACCAAATGGCTGGGAATGGTGCAGACCGAACTAGCATCGTCATTGGCTTTGGCGGCGGCATTGTCACCGATGTGAGTGGGTTTTTGGCGGCTATCTTTATGCGCGGTATTCCAGTGCTGCAGATTCCAACGACACTGCTCGCCCAAGTCGATGCGGCGGTCGGCGGCAAGACGGGTGTAAATCTATTCTCCGGAAAGAACCTGATTGGAAGTTTTCACCAGCCGCTTGCCGTGCTGATCGATCCCAACGTGCTTTCGACATTACCCGAACGTGAATTCCGGGCCGGGCTGTTTGAAGTGATTAAGTGCGGAATCATCCGGGATCGGACCCTCTTTGAGCTGCTGGCCCGCCTACCCGACCAAGTGCTCTCGAAGAAACCGGAAATTCTAGACGACTTGGTTGTGTCCGCCGTGCGCATCAAGGCCGAAGTGGTTTCCGCCGATGAACGGGAGAGTGATCTGCGCCGAATCTTAAATTTTGGGCACACAATCGGACACGCGGTCGAAGCCGAGACCGGATACGTTCGCTTTTTGCACGGTGAGGCGATAGCGTGGGGAATGCTGGCTGCAACACGCCTGGCTGAACTGGTCGGAATGCTCTCGGACGAGGTGGCTGACTCGATCCGAAAGGTTATCTGCCGCTACGGACCGCTTCCTCCGGCAAAGGACCTGGATCCTGACAACTTGATAAAGCGGCTCGCGGGCGACAAGAAAACGCTCCGAGGCAATGTTCATTTTGTGCTGCCGACAGCGATTGGCGACGTGAAGGTGGTCAGTGGTCTTGAGCCGCGGCTCGTTCGGCAAGCCATTGTCGAATCTTTGCAGGCGAACCAGTGAATACAGCAGCCGGAACAACGCCACCCGGCACTTCGAATGAACAGGAAGCCGCACAATGGGTCCAGCGGATGTTCGCATCGATCGCTCCCAGGTACGACTTCGTCAACCATCTGCTGTCATTCAATATCGACCGGCGGTGGCGCAAGCGGCTTTTGAAGGGCTTGTCTCCCATTCTGAAAAGGCCCGACGCGAGAATACTTGACTTGTGCTGCGGAACCGGCGATGTGCTGTTTGAGCTGCAGAGACAGGCCCTCTTGCCCGTGCTCGGAGCGGATTTCTGTCATCCGATGCTGGTAACAACTCAAGCCAAGGCCGCGCAGAACCGGCTTACAATTCCGCTATTCGAGGCTGATGCGCTCGCGTTGCCGATCGCCGACCACATCTTCGATGCTATTTCTCTCGCGTTTGGTTTTCGCAACTTGACTAATTACGAGGCTGGGCTTAGAGAACTGCATCGGGTTCTGAAGCCTGGCGGTATGCTTGCGATTCTCGAGTTTTCGCATCCATCGGGGCCCATCATACAGACGGCGTATGGCTTCTATTCTCGCGTGCTGCTACCTGTGATCGGCTCGCTCATGTCAGGAGCGCCAGGAGCATATGCTTACCTCCCCGAGTCGATTCGCAAATTCCCCGTCGCGCCGAAGCTAGAAAGCATGATGAACAGCGCGGGTTTTGTCGAAACCCGGTTTGAATTGCTAACCGGAGGAATCGCAGCTCTGCACACCGGTTTAGCGTCCCGCAGCGCCTGACTGCCCCCGGTTGATTTGCTCACGCAGGCCAAGATTTCGGACTAGACGAAGCAAATAATTGGGGTGTAATCCAAGAATTCGCGCGGCTTGCTTATAATCCCCATTGCCTTGCATATAGGCGTCGATAATCGCTTCGCGTTTGGCTTCGCCCACGGAGTGATGATATTTTGCTCCGGGGTCACTGGGTGCGGCTTCGACGAGGTTCTCCGGCAGGTCCTCGGGCAAAATCCATTCCGAAACTCCAAGCACCACGGCTCGCTCCATTGCGTTTTCCAGCTCGCGCACGTTTCCTGGCCATCCATACTCGATCAGCATCGCTTCGGCTTGCGCTGATAGACCTTGCACATGGCGCTTACAGCGTTCACCTGAGCGCTCGAGGAAGTACCGGGCAAGCAGCGGGACATCTTCCTTTCTATCGCGTAATGGCGGAGACTCAAGAGTAACCACGTTCAGACGATGGTAGAGGTCCTCGCGGAATCGTCCGCCCGTCACATCTTCTGAAAGGTCACGATTTGTGGCCGCGATAATGCGAATATCGAGCGAATGAGCTTCAGTTCCGCCAACGCGCTCGAACTCACGCTGCTGAACAACACGCAGCAACTTGGACTGGAGTGAAGGCGCCAGCTCGCCGACTTCGTCCAGGAAAATGGTCCCACCTTGCGCCAGTTCGAACCGCCCACGTTTCAGCGCAATCGCCCCGGTAAACGCGCCTTTCTCGTGGCCGAAAAGTTCGCTCTCAAAGAGCGTGTCGGTTAGTGCGGCACAGTTTACCGCAACGAATGGGCGTTCGCGGCGAGCACTCTTTTCGTGCAGAGCGCGCGCAATCAATTCTTTGCCCGTGCCGCTTTCCCCCGTAATCAGGACTGTGGTGTCACGAGGGGCGACGCGCTCTACCAAATCAAGCAGGCGGCGAATCACCAAACTGTTGCCAACAATGCCGGTGTTCGTCGAGATCTGCTCCTGAAGAAGCGCGTTCTTCGTTTTTAGAGCCTCGACTTCCTGGTTCGCTTCGAACCCAATCGAAGCAAGCGAGGCCACAGCCGTAAGTGTCTCGAGGTGAGCGGACGAGTTCTTGATCTCCCGATCTTGAAACGTTACGATAAGCGCGCCAGCTAGCAGGCCACCGAGGTAGAGAGGCACTCCAACCATACCGATGGTGGGATCTTCAAATGCGCCTTCCTCACACACGCGACGCAGCGCAGGCCTAAAATTATTTTTATACTGCGTGGCACATTCGCTGTAGCGGTTTCCCAGATCAGAACAATTCGCACCCAGGAGCAGCAGAGCCTCTTGTGCAGGCATGAGATCCGACACGAGCCGCAGGATCTGGACCTGGAGCAAGCTGCGTTGCGCCTCCCTGGTATTTGCAGCAAGAGCACGGAAAAGAAAGAGAAGTGAACAGGCTGTCAGCAAAACCGGTTTTGTTTCTCCCGCTGCCACCCCCGGTTCTTCCGCGACCGCATCACTAGAACGGAACATCAGAATCGTTTTTCCTATACCAATCTGATCGCGGTCCTCCAGCCAGCGCTCAGCCGATCGCATGCCGTTGACGTAAGTGCCAGCTGAACTCCGGAGATCAGCAATTGTAAATCGCTCGCCATGATGCCGGATCTGGCAATGCCGCCAAGCGACATCCGGCTCACTCAGCACGATACCTGAATTAGGCGCGCGACCCACCAGGATGTCACCTTTATCTAGCGGATACCGGGTGCCAGCGAGGGGTCCATTGACGACGATGAGTTCCGCGCCCATAAGGGAATCCACTCAGTCTAGCTGAAGCTCTTACTCGTTTTTCTCGGAGCAGCCCTTTCAGCGAAAGGATTCTAGCGTGACCAGTTCTTCTTTCTCGGTGTTGCCATCCAAATCGAGATAACGCGTATCCAGGAGCCTCCCAGTTTCGATCTTCCCCATCGCAGAAAGAAGCGTTTCCTTTAAATGCGGATGCTCTTGCTCCAGCTCCCCTAAAACATCACGCAACGTGCGGCGTACCGTGCCTGTTTTCTGCGAGCAGCCGCAAGGGATAACCGGCGCCCCCAGGTTCTCGGCGAACTTGCATGTCATATCTTCGGTGACAAAGACAAGCGGCCGGATGAGCCGGAACTCGCGCTTGCTCGACCACGTTATGGGCGGGAGCGAACTGATGCGGCCCGTAAACATAGCGTTTCGCAGAAACGACTCACAAAAATCATCAGCAGTATGTCCGAACGCGATCACGTTGGCGCCGAGTTGTCGGGCGACTTCGTACACCGCCCGCCGCCGGAACCTGCTACACAGATCACAGCCGTGATCCGGTTGCTGCGTTAGCAGGTTGAGCGATGGTCTGTCCTCAACGTAAGTCCAATCCACTCCGCGCTGGCGCAGATATTGACCGACCGGCTCAATTGAACTGAGAAATTTTCCTTGCTCTATCGTGAAAGCGCAGACGGTGAAATCGATGGGCGCACGTTTTTGGAGGATCAGCAGCGCTTCGAGCAGCGTTAGCGAGTCCTTACCGCCCGATACGCCGACGGCCACGTGATCCCCGTTACGAATCATGCGAAACCGGCCGATCGCCTCACCTACTTTGCGCAGGATTGATTTTTCGAGATCCACCTTCTTCACGATACTGGATACGTACGAAATGAAGCAAAGCAACGAGCCTGTGGCGCTTCTCGTATCTTGTAGATAGAGCAAAGAAAGCCACCGTTGCAGGTGGGATGCTTGCCCCGGCATGCGACAACGTCTTCACAACCCCAATTCATCCGGACGATATCGCCGGCTACTGGCAGATGCCGGATTTCAATCCTTCCTGTGGACGCAGTTCCTCGGCGCGTTCAACGACAACGTTTACAAAATGATGGTCTCGATTCTCGCCGTCGAGATTGCTGCGAACCGGCAGCTCGGGGCTCGTTATCTTGCCATCTCCCTCGCCGTTTTTGTTCTCCCGTTCCTGTTGTTCGCAGGACCAGCCGGCCAAATTGCCGACCGATTCAGTAAAACTCGAGTTCTGCAGGTCACAAAAGCATTGGAGATTGTGACGATGGGGCTCGGCTTAAGCGCATTGCTTCTGAATCGGATCGAGCTGCTTTTGGCGGTTCTGTTTCTGCTAGCGATGCAGGCGAACTTTTTCAGCCCGGCGAAGTACGGCATCCTGCCGGAGATGATGGGTGAGGCTGAACTGACGCCCGCAAACGGCCTGGTCGAGTTCTCCACGCTTGCGGCCATCGTACTTGGCACCAGTTTCGGCGTTTTTTTGATTGGATTTTGGAAAAACAATCCATGGAAGATGGGTGGAACGCTGCTCGCGATCGCTGCCGTAGGCTCGCTGGCAAGCCTGCACATCCCGTGGGTTCCTGCTTCCGGCTCCTCAGAGCCTTTCCATTGGAATCCTTTTCATGAAGTATGGATGGGGGCGCGCCGGCTCAAACAGAATCGCGCGCTGTGCTTGACGGTTTTCGGAATTTCATACTTCTGGTTCATCGGTGCGCTATTTCAAATGGCTATTTTGCTGATGGGCAAAGAAACTCTGCACGCTGGGGAAACAAGTATCGGTTATTTGTCCATGGCGCTGGCTGCTGGCATCGGGGCAGGAAGCATTGCAGCGGGCTGGTTTTCACGGCAACACATTGAACTTGGACTTGTTCCATTCGGTGCGCTTTTCCTGGGAGTGTTTTCCGCGCTGTTGAGTTTCATGCATTTCTATTCTTGGGCCATGTGCTGCTTGGTGGCGATCGGCTTTTTCGGCGGATTGTATTTCGTGCCTCTCAATGCATTTCTCCAGGAGCGGGCTGGCAATCAAGAGAAAGGTCGGGTGCTCGCCACAAACAACTTCGTGAACACTGCCGGAATGCTGGTTGCATCGGCCCTCCTATGGGTGCTCCACGACCAACTCCACTGGCCCGCGAATTACATCATCGGTACACTCGGCATTGCAACTTTATTGGCAACCCTCTATGTAGTTCATGTTTTGCGAGCCAATTCGCTGCGGTTTTTGTTATTAGGCCTGGCAAAAGCCTGCTTTCAGATTCGTTTTATCGGAGCAGAAAAGATTCCGGCGAGCGGCGGCGCGCTGCTGGTTTCGAATCACGTTTCGTACATTGACGCTGTCGTGATTGGCTGCTCCACGCATCGATTCGTTCGCTTCCTGATGTGGAAGCCCTATTTCGATCTCAAGCCGCTGAGACCTTTTCTCCAAATATTGCAAGCCATTCCGATTCATTCTGCGTCTCCCAAACAAACCCTGCGGGCGCTGCGGGACGCATGCGCAGAACTGAAACGCGGAGAGCTTGTCTGCATATTTCCCGAAGGCAGCCTGACTCGCACCGGACACATACAGGGCTTTCAAAGGGGCGTCGAGCGAATCATTGAATGTTCTCCCGAAACGCCGATCATTCCCGTCGCAGTCCAGGGCCTCTGGGGACACCCGCTTAGCGCGAACGGATCGCGATCTTTTCTCAACTGGGTCCGGAACTGGCGTCCCGAAGTCATAGTTGTAATCGGTGATCCCATGCATGCCCCTGTGTTGGCCCTCGAAATTCGCCAACGTGTGCTCGAGCTCTCGAGTGAAGCGTTTGCCATGCGTAAGACACCCGAATCCACCCTTGGGCACCGCCTTATCCAGTCTGCGCGCCACAGTTGGTCTCGCCTCGCCGTTGTCGATTCCACGAAGAAGCAATTGACCTTCGGCAAGATGCTTACGGCAGCCATCCTCGTCCGGAACTGGCTCTCTAAGGAGCACGCTGGCGAACAGAATATCGGGTTGCTGCTGCCTACCTCAGTTGGCGGAGCGATAGCGAATTTCGGAGTCACGCTCGCCGGGAGAACGGCCGTAAATCTGAATTTCACGGCAGGCGAGCAGAATCTGCACTCAGCAGTCGAACTCTGCCGGCTCAAAACCGTTCTCACCTCTCGATTATTCCTTGAGAAAATTGGCATGGCTGCATGGCCTCAGATGATCTATCTCGAGGACCTGCTCCCCCGATTTAGCAAGGCCGCAAAGGTCCGCGCTCTGATTACCGCCCGCCTCGCTCCCGCGCAGCTAATCCTTAGCCGTGTTACTCCCGATGACATTGCGTGCATCGTGTTCTCGAGCGGAAGCACGGGCGTTCCAAAAGGCGTAGAACTATCGCATTGGAATCTAGTCTCCAACATAGATGCCGTGACGGGCGTCTTTCCGATAAACGCAGGGGATTGCATGCTTGCGGTGCTGCCGCTGTTTCACTCATTCGGCTACACATTTGGGCTGTGGTTCCCGGCAATTCAAAAGTTCCGAGCGATTTTCCATCCGAACCCGACCGATGCCAAGGCCATTGGAGAACTTGCGGCTGCGCATCAGCCCAGTTTTCTTCTCTCGACTCCTACCTTCTGTCTTCACTATGCGCGCAAATGTACACGTGAGCAGTTTTCCTCGATTCAGTACGTTCTGGTCGGCGCGGAAAAGCTTCGCGAATCCGTTGCTGAAGAGTTCCGCAACAAATTTGGAATTGAGCCTCTAGCTGGATATGGTTGTACGGAGGTCGGACCCGGCGTAGCGGTCAACACGCCCGATGTACCAAATGGTGGCGTTCCTCAAACAGGATCGCGCCGCGGAAGCGTTGGGAGGCCTCTTCCCGGAGTTGCTGTTCGGGTTGCAAATTCTGAAACGTTTCAGCTGTTGCCCCCGGGCGAACAGGGCATGATTTTGGTTAATGGTTCGAGCCGCATGGTGGGCTATCATGGCGCGCCAGACAAAACCGCGCAGGTTTTGAAGGATGGTTACTACGTAACCGGTGATCTCGGCTACCTAGATGAAGACGGCTTTCTGTACATTACTGACCGGCTCGCACGCTTCAGCAAAATCGCTGGTGAGATGGTCCCGCATCTGAAGATCGAGGAGGCGCTAAGCGACGTTCTCCGTAACACGCCCTGCTTTGTCACCGGCGTTCCTGACGAGCGGCGTGGTGAGCGGCTTGGAGTCCTTTACACGCTGCCGGAGATACCGCCCGCGCAACTCGTGCAACATCTGAGCAACGAAGGATTTCCGGCTCTATGGATTCCGAAACGCGAGAACTTCTATCTCGTCAACGAGATTCCGATACTCGGTACGGGCAAAGTGGATCTCGCGAGGTCCCGCGAACTCGTGTTGGAGCGAATGGTTCTGGACCCCACCAGTGCGCCCGCCGGCAGCGCTATTCCCTCACTCGATGCCTAGACTCAGCCAACAAACGTCCATATTGTGTGCTTGGGGGCTCACCGGCCCGGGAACTTTTTGCCCCGTCTGCACGTAATCTGAAAAGAGGACCGCCATGTATTGCAGATCATGTGGAATTGAGATCCCTGACGCTTTTCGCTACTGTCCGCAATGCGGAACCGGGACGGGAAAGGACCATTTACGATCTGAAACGGGCAAGCCCGGACGTTTGCTTCGCCGCTCGCGCGATGACAAGCAGATTGCCGGCGTGTGCGCAGGTATTGCGAGATACCTGGGTCTTGATGTGATATTGGTCCGCGTTCTCATGGTATTTCTGACTTTCTGGCCACCGGGCGTGGGACTGATTATTTACGTCGTCTGCTGGATCGTCGTACCACAAGATCCGTTGCTGCTCATGCCGCCGCGCAAAGAGAGCGGAGCAGAGCCACAGGCTACGGCTGCTGGTTAGCCAATTAGAGCTTCGTTATACGAACCTGGCCTACGTGCGCTCGGCAGCCAGCACGATTTCATAAGCGAAAAGACTAGGAGCCAAGCCCGTGACGACACGGAGAACACGGCTTGCCAATCGAAGCAGGCGGCTGTTGGGGCGCATCGGGATCACCCGTTCGAGCGGTATCACACTATAGTGGCGCGCCGTGATTCGGTATCCCTCGTCCTTTAACAGATTCGTAATCGATGCTTCAGTGAAGAAGCGCAGGTGCGACCAATCGAGAATGCCGCGATCACTGTAGTGGAAACTGCCAAGCAGCATCATCGCCCGGACGGTCAGGTTCACAGTGTTTGGAACCGAGAGAATCAACTTACCTCTCGGCGCCAACAGGGCCTTCGCTGATTCGAGGATCTTTGCGGGCTCGCGAAGATGCTCGAGAATGTTGAGCATCAGAATGCGGTCGAACTGCTGAGCTGAACTGCGGGCGAGTTCCTCCACACCCTGCTCGACATCCGAGTGAATAACGTCTTCAAATCCTGCCGTAACGGGTACTCTGGGGTTCGGATCAATACCCACAACACTGTTTCCAACGCGGCTCAATTGCGCGCCGAATGCCCCATCACCGCATCCAAGCTCCAGTACACGCTGATCCTTTCCCACAAGCCTCGAAGCGTAGTAATGGGCAGAATAGAGGCTGCGCTTGATGGGATACGGGACAAAATATTCTTCAAACTCCGGGTATGGGCGGACGGCTCTTGAACTGGCCGTATACCGATATACCGCTCCTAGGATGGCTTTGGCATATTTGAGACCGTTTACATAGCAGATCTCATCACCATAGAAGGTTGGGATCGGCACCTCGAGGATGCGGAAGTTTTGATGATGCAGCTTAATGATGATTTCCGTATCGAAGTGGAAGTCATCGGTAAGCTTATCGAGTTTAATCTGCGATAGCGCTTGGACGTTATAGGCACGGTAGCCGCTGTGAAATTCCGTGAGGTTCAGGCCTAACGCCCGGTTCTCGACCTCGGAAAGGACGCGATTGCCGATGTATTTATAAAGGGGCATACCGCCCTTGAGCGGGCCCCCAAACTCCTTCATCATGCGCGACCCAAATACTGCGTCAGCTTCGCCGGACACAATCGGGGAATACATGTGTGACAGAAGCTCCGGCGCATATTGACCATCACCGTGCAACAGAACAACAACATCGAAACCTTGCTCGATAAAGTAGCGATACCCCGCCTTCTGATTTCCGCCGTACCCTAAGTTTTTTTGGTTTTTCAGAACACGCAGCTTCGGCAAATTCGTCATCGTCTTGATGCCGACGGCTAATTCGAAAGTCGCATCTTCGCTGGCGTCGTCGAACACCACCACTTGCTCCACGTTGCACCACACATCGGGTGTGATACGCCGTAAGACTTTGTTCAACGTGGTGATCGCGTTGAAGGTGACAATAAAGATCCCGATTCGCTTGCCCCGGTTATCAGCACGGGCCGGGGTCTCTTCGAGCACATTCTGCCGAAATTGGGGCAAGGGCTCGAATGGCAGCGCCATGCCCGGTGTGGCTGGCCGCGGAGGTGCGGACATTGTGGACTGTGCATCCATACGCTTGAACGCGTAGCGCCTCGCTGTCATCGCCAGATTACCAGGAAGCTCACCTCCAGTCGATGGTAACCGGCTCTCAAAACGTTTAGACGTAGGCAGGCTCCTCTTCGGTCACCTCGTACTTACGACCCGGCGGCGACCCAACTTGTACTCGTTCGCGAGTGGTTTAGCCGCTGTCGCCTTTGCTTCCAAACGAGTTGAGATTGTGGTCTCCAGCACGCCGACCTCAGACATGATCTCGCTCCCTCTAAGCAGTGCCTTAGCCTCTGCAATCAGCGGCCTTGAGGTGCAGACGAGTGAACTGCCTAGACCGGCTACCATCGGCAAGTAGAACTCGTACGCAATGGCATCGAAAAAGAAATGAATCATTAGAGCCAAGGAGCTGAGCAACATACACAGTGCCATGTTCTGCACTTCTTTCAGACCTAAGCGCCGGGCACTTCGATGAAGTTTGAAAAGCGCGCCTAAGCTGAACATCAATACTGCGCTGATGATGACAAGCCCGATCAGGCCCGTTTCGCTCGATATCTGTGTATAGGAGTTATGGCTGGCCTGCCAATCCTCGTACTCTCCTCTTTCTTTCGACATTTCGGCGGCGGCTGGTATAAAAGCACCCATGCCGACGCCCACCGCGGGATGCGTGAACGTGAGCGCCACGCTTTGCTCGAGCTTATGTTTCCGGATATCCGCAGATTCTTTTGCCGACAACGCTTCGGCAGACGAAAGGTCCGAGCTGAACATCGTCCTGTAGCGCTCTAGTTGACTCCTGTCGACCGTCATTAACGCGACGATAACCCCCACAGCGCACACGGTTCCGATTTTGAATTTGTTGGTAAAAGAAACGTTCAGCAGCGCAACCATCACAACCGCAGCCGTGATAACGAGACCACCGCGGGATGCCGTTTTGACCGACAAAGCCAAGGTAAGCAGTGCGATGGCAATAAGGGGAAGCTTATAAATCGCCTTCACGCGCGAGATAAGCAGGACCAGGAACGGTAGGCCAAAAGCGATGTGGAACGCCACCTCGTTTGCATTCGCTAGGCTGCCCAGCGACGTGGCGCGACCACCATAGTAACGGTTCGTTGCGGCGAGTAGCAGTCCCGAAACCGCGGCTCCGTAACCCACCGCCGCGAAGACCTTCTTAGAATCAGAGAACTTGATTGTCAGACCGGCGATGATAAAGAACGCCGCCATGGATTTCAGCCAGACGTCTGTGAGCACGTGCAGGCTTTCAGACTTCCAACTGCTGAAAGGCAAAATGAAGATAGCCCAGAGAGTGAAAAGGAGCAACAGCATTCCGCACGGGCTCTTTGCCGCTCGGATAATGCCGGCCTTGAAAAGAACCGTCAGCAAAGCGAGCGCTGACAGAGCAAACATCAAATAGATGTTTGGGAGGCCAATCAGCATGGTTGCTTCAAACACACGCGAGTACAGCATGAACACGTAGACCGACAACAGCAGTACCGCGAAGCCGCCGCCCTTTGCTTGCTGGGCAGGCTGCGGATCGGCGTTGGCTATAGTTTCATGCACGTGGCGCCACCTAATTGGGCCGCGGGCCGGCCTCGAGGGCCGACTCAAACTCTTTTGAGACCGCCTCCCAGGAAAACCGGCTCGAAACGACGTCCCAGGCCTGATTCGCCCTATGCCCGCGCAGATCGGCATCGGCCAAAAGATCCAAACAACATCGCGCGAAGAGTTCAGGGGAATCCGCTATTGCGATGTCTTTGCCGTGTTGGAGTGGAAGGCCTTCCGCACCAATCGAGGTAGACACCACAGGCACTCTGGCGGCCATAGCCTCGAAGATCTTCAGTCGCGTTCCACCGCCAATGCGCAGCGGGACAACGGACACCCTGCTGCCCCACAGATAAGGGCGAATATCAGGAACGGTTCCGGTCACAATGATTCCTGAGTCCCGCTTCGCAAGCTCCTGCACTACCGACGTGGGGCGGCGTCCGGCAACGACGAGGCGGCAATCAGGCCGCTTTTTCCGGATATGCGGCAGTACTTCCGCTGCAAAGAATTGCATAGCATCAATATTCGGCAGCCAATCCATAGACCCGGTAAAAATCAGATCGGCAACCACGGGCTTCTCTTTAGGTGTTGCTGCTGCGCATGGCGTGAAATACGCGGTATCGACGCCAGTTTCTATGGAAGTCACGCGCTCGACACCGAACAAGCGCTGCATAGTTCCGCGGTCGGCTTCCGAAACCGCAATTATCTGCCCTGCTCGGCGGCAGATCGACTCTTCAAATACATGCATGCGTTGAGCTTGCAGTTCGAAGTACGCCTTCTTCACTGGATTATTCGCGTGCTCAACGTGGCGCCGCCAAATCATCGATTCGACGTTGTGCTGGAACAACACGGAGCGACTCACATCCGGAAGGTTGGGGGCGGGAAACAGAAAATCGCAGACCAGAGTATCGAACATCTGCTGCTCCAGTACCTCTTCGATACGGCGTCTCATGCGAGCAGATGTATAGCGTTCGACGGCAACCGGAACAGGCGAGAAGAACCCCTCAAATAGCTGCCCCATAAATCGAAGCGATCTGTGCGGCGGAACCGAATGAGTTACGGGGTAAGCGCGAGAACAATACTCGGAGCTTCTGTCCAGACCCTCTGCGTTCTTGCCATCATCGAACGCAACGTAATGGATCTCATGACGGCGGTGCAAGCACTTCAACATTTCGAGTGTACGTATGTGGCCGCCGCGGTCAGCCGGATGAAGGAAGTCAGACTTCACCCAGAGAATTTTCATACCTGAGCCGGAACCGGTTCACGTAACGTCTGCGCCGGCATAATACCTTGCGACCAGCATTCCCCCTGTCCAGTGAGAAACAGATCACCCCAAACCTGCAGATTCAGCAAACGCCAGATACGATCGGTTGCATCTACCTGCCCGTCACAATGTCGTGAAATAAGACTGTCAAGTGTCTGCTTGTCGAGAATCGAGGAAAGAAACCCGTTAGGACGCGTAAGCGCATCGTAGATTGGTTTGGCCCTGGGATCTAGGAGCCATTTCCGCAATGGGGTCGGAAATCCCATTTTCGGTCGATGAATGATACTTGCTGGTAACAGGTTGCTAATTGCGCGTTTCAAAATGTATTTCTGCGTCTTCCCGCGGATTTTGAGCGAATCAGGAATCCTCGCACAGAATTCGACCAGCGTGTGGTCTAGAAACGGGACACGGCTCTCGACGGAAGACGCCATGCTCATTTGATCTTGCTTCATGAGCAGCTCGACCAAATACGTCTTCTGATCCGCATACAGCATGCGAGAGAGAAGCGAGGTCCCTTCGCGTGAATTCCAGTAACCGCGATAATTGCTATAAATTGCGTTAGCTGTAGAGCCAAGAAGGCGATTCTGTTCCTCGCGCGAGAAAGCGCAATAGAAATTGTCGAGCAGAAGGGATTCTACGGTTGCCTCTCGGCCTATAAAAGTGTGCCGGATCTTACGCCGGAGCGATGCTTTGAGCAGAGGTGTGGTCTCGAGATTCCGGCTTACAGCTTGTCTGATAAAACCCGGAATCGCGCCGTATAGCTGCCCTGCTCGAGAGTTGATCAGGTTCCAGCGATAGCGCTCGTAACCGGCGAAAATTTCGTCGCTGCCCTCGCCAGTGAGCACGACTTTGACCTCGGTGGCTGCCAGCCGCGCTGCGAAGTACAGGGAAACGCTCGAAGGCCACGTAATCGGTTCGTCTTCGTGCCAGACCAACCGCGGCAGCTCACTAAAGAACTCGTCGATTCCGATCTTCGCCTCACGATGCTCGGTTCCAATTGTCTTTGCGACCTGCGCGGCACACCCCAGTTCACTGAACTCCTGTTCGGAATATCCCACTGAAAATGTCTTTACCGGGCCGCTGGTCAATCGCTTTATGAGAGCCGCGATGGCGCTTGAATCGACACCGCCACTGAGAAATACACCCAATGGAACATCGCTCATTAAACGCAATCCCACAGATTCTTCTAAGCGGGCGCGGACCTCGCCGATGAGCTCTTGTTCGGATGCCGTCGACGCAACCGATGCCGGAACGTCCCAATATTGTCGAACTTGCAGCTTCGGTTTGCTGCCGCTCAAATCAAGCGTGAGATGGTGGCCCGGCATGAGTTTGCGGATGCCGCGAAATAGGGTTCGCTCTTCGCTGACGTATCCGAACGCAAGATACTCGGGCAGCACCTCCTCCTCACACTCGGCATAAATCGTCGGGTGCCTGAGCAGTGCCTTAATCTCTGACGCAAACGCAAAAGTGCTCCCATCCCAGGAGTAATAAAAGGGCTTGATACCTAACCGGTCGCGGGCGGCGAAAAGCCGGCGCTTCTCGCAATCCCAGATCGCGTATGCGAACATGCCCCGGAACAGATCCACCGATGCGGGTCCAAACTCCTCATACGCATGAATGATGGTTTCTGTGTCACAGCGTGTCCTATACCGGTGAGCCGCCCGCTCGAGTTGCCGCCGAATATCCGCATGGTTAAAGACTTCGCCGTTGTAGACGATCCAATGCGAGCGTGTCTCGTTGGACATCGGTTGATGCCCGCCTGCTAAATCAACGATGCTCAGGCGCCGGTGCCCAAGGTGAGCGTGTTGATCGTGATAATAGCCGCACTCGTCAGGGCCGCGATGCGCAAGGACGTCGGTCATCTGCCTCAAAACAGCTTCTGAGTCCGACGAAGGCGCAAGGGACACATATCCCGCAATGCCGCACATAATTCTTCACTGCCACTGAGGTCCCAGACCCACCGTCGTTCTTCTCAACGGCCTCTCGGTTGTGAAGCAGTCAAATTCAGCAGCCAGGGCCAGGTATAAAAACGGCGATGGCAGCTCTGGCATCTGGAAGGCTTTGCTTGGAGAAGCACTAACGGCAGATCGCGAAAGCGGAAACGCGATCGGCGCACCTGTTTCGAAAGGCAGGTCGGGCACATATGGATATCCAAAACTAAGTGCGAGTTTTAGTCCCGTCCTCTCGGTGGCTCCGGTCTCCCGAAGCATCGGTTTTATCCCACAAACCGGGTGTAAATGAAGGCACCGGTCAAGCAGATCATAATGGCCGCCGTTGACCACGCTACCCAGTTTTGCCAGGCCTTGTTCCTGAAGCTGCCCATCAGCCGCGGCCGGTTTACCAGCAGCAGCATATAAACCAGCACAAAAGGCAACAAAATTCCATTTGCAACCTGTGACCAGAGGATCACCTTCAGTAGCGGCAACCCTGGGATCAGGACCAACCCCGCGCCACCCCCGATCAGAAGTGTGTACAACCAATAAAATACGGGCGCCTCGGAAAAACGCTTGTCAATGCCCGACTCGAAGCCGAGCCCTTCGCAGATGTTGTAAGAAGTCGCTAAGGGCAGGATTGCAGCGGAGAGAAGTGATGCATTAACAAGTCCGATGGCAAAAAGCAGGGAAGCGAATCTACCGGCGAAAGGCGCCAAGGCCCGTGCAGCCTGTGCCACGTCGTTAATCTCCGGGTGATCCGAATGGTAGATGGTCGCGCCGCAAGCCACGACAATAAAGAACGCGATTACGTCCGTGACAATGCATCCCATGATCACGTCCAGCCTGCAAAGCCCGTAATGACGCCTGTCGATTCCCTTCTCCACGACAGCAGCTTGCAAATAGAACTGCATCCAAGGTGTAATCGTCGTCCCAACCAATCCGATGATCATCACCAGATAAGTAGGATCGTCACTGAGCGTGGGCATGAAGGTCTGTTTCAGAGCCAGATCCCAGTCGGGTTTTGACAGGATGGCCGAAACAGGGTAGGCGAAATACAGCAGCGATGCGATGACGAGAATGCGCTCCACGGGTTTATACGTGCCGCGGACGATGAGCGCCCAAACCAGCGCCGCACCCATCGGAACAACGATGTATTTGCTCGCCCCGAAAATGCCCATACCCGAAGCGAGACCGGCAAATTCCGAAATGATATTGCCGAAATCAGCGAAACCAAGCACGACCATGGTGAAAAACGTCGCGCGTAGCCCAAATTCCTCCCGGATCAGGTCGGAAAGCCCCTTGCCTGTAATCGCACCCATTCGCGCAGCCATTTCCTGCACGACAATCAGGGCGATAGTCGTCGGAATCAGAGTCCAAAGGAGTTGATATCCGAACTTTGCGCCGGCCTGCGAATAGGTCAGGATGCCGCCCGGATCGTTGTCTACATTTGCGGTGACAAAGCCGGGCCCTAAAACTGCAAAGAACGCAACCAGGCGTGAACTGATCAGCGCAAGGAGTGGCCTTCTGCGAAGGGCAGTTTGGATCATGTTTATCCGGGGAAATTTTTAAACCTTATTGTTGACCATTTTCGTTTCAAACCCGAGACTTTCTCTACCGTACCCCAGGCGCATTTAGCTCAGATGCCGAAGGCTCAGGCAAGAGCGCCGGCCTACGCGGGATACGCGAACGCTACGACTTCGCCGTAAACAGTTCTTTATTTCGGGAGACGCGGGCTTCTTACTGAAGCCCAATCGATAACCCGCTACGGTCCGCGGCGCGCGACCTCACTGTTACTCGCCTGTTCAGTGTCTACTTCGGCGATGGCCTGTTCTCCGCCGCTGTCTTCTTGGCGTATTGGTTCAGCCAATCGATCACGGTCGCATACCAGAACTGGCTGTTCTGCGGTTTCAGAATCCAGTGCCCCTCGTCGGGAAACTGCACCAGCTTGGATGGGATTTTTAGCACCCGAAGCGCAGTGAAGAGTTCCTCTCCTTGCCCGACCGGAACGCGATAGTCCAGCTCGCCGTGTGTCACAAGGGTAGGCGTCTTAAAATTCTTGACATACGAACTCGGCGACCATTTTTGATATAGCTCCGGATTCTCCCACGGGAAGCCCTGAAACTCCCACTTTGGGAACCATAGTTCTTCTGTTGTTCCCGCCTCACTTTGCAGGTCATAGACACCGGCATGCGAGACAAGCGCCCGAAAGCGGTCCGTGTGCCCGAGAATCCAATTGACCATATAACCGCCGTAAGAGCCGCCTGCCGCGACCATACGCTCCTTGTCGATATAAGGCAGGTTGCTGACGTAATCCACGGTTGCCATGATGTCCTCATAGGGCCTGCCGCCCCAATCAGCATTGACAGCGTCCGTAAAGCTCTGGCCGTACCCTGTCGAGCCGCGTGGATTGGGCATGACCACCACGTAACCGGCCGCAGCGAATACCTGCGCATTCCATCGGTAACTCCAGGACTCGCCCCAGGCACTCTGGGGCCCACCGTGAATTTGGAAGAGCACCGGGTACCTGAGTGAAGGATTGAAGTTCGGCGGCTTTGCCACGAAGCTTTCGATCTTCACTCCATCAGCAGCGTCTATTGAGATCTTTTCAAGCGTGCTGATGTCAAATTGCCCGAGCACAGCATCGTTCAACCGGGTGAGAGGAATGCCAGGTCCGCCCTTCGACGTTGCTCTGTTGATCTCGGTAGGGTGTGAGCCGCTCTGCTCCGTATAGATCATGGTCTTTTCGTCTGCAGTGAACTGCACGGCTCCAATGGAACTCGGCCCTTGAGCGATAGTGCGAATAGCACCGCCCGTGGCAGGCATCATCATGAGCGGATTCGTCCCGTGGTCATCAATTGTGAAAAAAATGCGTGTTGAATCCTGCGACCACGTGTACGTCTCTACCCAGCGGTCAAGCGAATCAGTCAAGCTGTTCATCTTTCCCGTAGCGAGATCCAGGACAGCGAGACGCCATTGATCGCTTTCATAACCGCCGCGGATCTGAGTGCGATATGCCAGAAATTTTCCATCGGGCGAGTAGAGCGGACCCTCGTCTGCGCCCGGATTCGTCGTGATGCGCCGAGCCTCGCCACCGGCGGCCGGAACAGTGAAGAGATCAGAATTCGTGCTGGTTGACGAGTCCGGATCAGTATTACTGACATACGTCACTTCAACGCTGTCGGGCGAAAACGCATACTGCTCTGGGCCGCCAAGTGAGAACGGAGGAGTGTTCAGATTGCCCGGTGTCAGGTCGCGAACCTTTCCGCTTCCATCCACGGCCTGAATCAGTATGTGGCGCCGGCGATTGCCCTCGTAATCTGTCCAATGCCGATAGAGTAATGAGGTATAAACGCGAGCATCCATCTTGCTCGCTGCTTCTTGGTCGAGCTTGCTTTTGTTACAGGCCGGATCATACTCGACGCCCGGAGTTGCATTCGGCGGCTCGCACTGTGGATAAATGCTACTTACAACCAGGATTAACTTGCCATCCGGCGATACGGTGATACCCTCTGCGCCCGTAGGCAAATTGGTCGCCGGCCTCGCGTCAGTTCCATCCGGCTTCATGGACCAGATTTGCGAACCGTTGCTGCGATCGGAAACGAACAAAATGTGCTTGGAATCGGGTGCCCACCGCGGCCGGGTGTTCGAGTTTCCTTCATTTGTCAATCGTTGCGGCGCGCCGCTGTCCACGGGAACCACGTAGATTTGACTGGGTTTGGTATTGTTCGGCAGGTCTACAGTCTGCACAGTGAAAGCAACCAGTTTCCCGTCCGGCGACAACTGCGGCTCATCGATTCGCGCGAGCTTCATCATTGCGTCGAAAGTAAATGGAGCTTTAGCAGCCGGCTGGGCAGAAATGCTGAGCGTGGCTCCAAAAAGCGCGCACAGCGGGGCGATTCGCATGCCTTTCATTTTATCGGCGGATGCTAGCATGGCTTAGAAGACCACACTGAGAGAAATCTCATCCCGCAGTCGGCACCATACCGATCTGCTTGAGCGCCATCTTCCAATGATTCGGGCCTACCGTGGGGTGATGCCCCGCATCGCGAACTCCGCCTATGTCGACCTCAGCGCACAGATAACGGGCGATGTCGTCGTCGGTGAACGCAGCAGCGTGTGGCTGAATGTTAGCATTCGTGGCGACGTCAATTACATCCGTATCGGCGATGAGACCAGCATTCAGGACAACGCTGTAGTGCACGTCGATCATGGCCGTTACCCGTGCATTGTTGGCAACCGGGTCACGGTCGGTCATGCAGTCGTTCTACATGGATGCGAAGTGGAAGATGGCGCTCTAATCGGCATCGGAGCGATCGTGTTGAACGGTGCCCAAATTGGAGCTGGTGCCGTCGTAGCAGCCGGTGCTCTTGTGCCGGAGGGCATGCAAGTGCCCGCCCGAACGCTTGCCATGGGCACTCCCGCAAAGATACGGCGTGAAGTCACGCCCCAAGAAGAAGAGAGATTCCGGAAAAACTGTGACAATTACGTCGCCATCACCCAGATCTACAAGGAAGAACAGTCTTGATCCACACCGTCAAGGGCATGCGCGATATCTTGCCTCCCTCGAGCGCCGTGTGGAATCACGTCGAGGCTGTGTGCAGGCGCGTTTTTGCGACGTTCAATTATCGAGAAATCCGCACGCCTATTCTTGAAGAGACGGCCCTCTTCAGCCGCACCGTTGGTGAAGAAACGGACATCGTCAGTAAGGAGATGTACACCTTCGAAGACCGCGACGGCACTTCTCTAACGTTGCGGCCCGAAAGCACCGCCTCCGTTCTACGCGCTTATATTGAGCACCGGCTCGATCAACAGCCGGGCACTCAAAAACTGTATTACATGGGTCCGATGTTTCGCCGTGAGCGGCCGCAGAAAGGACGGTTTCGTCAGTTCTACCAGATCGGCGCCGAAGCAATCGGCTCCGACTCGCCAGCGATTGACGCCGAGGTCATCGAATTAGTTCTCGTCGTGCTCCAGAAGTTAGGCATTCGCGAATTCGAGCTCCTCATCAATTCTGTCGGTTCCAAAGAATCGCGCTCCAAATATGAGAACGTTCTCCGCGCTGAATTAAAAGAAGTGGCGCCTCGAATGTGTGAAGATTGCCGGCGCCGTGCGGAAACGAACCCACTGCGAGTTCTCGACTGTAAAGTGCCTGAAGACCAACCCATTATCAGCCAATTGCCCTCTATTCTCGACTACTTAAGTCCACAGGACCACGATCATTTCCGCCGCGTACGCGAATCCTTAGACGACCGCAGTATTCCATATACGGTAGAGCCTCGCCTCGTACGAGGCCTCGATTACTACGCACGCACAACTTTTGAGATAACCCACGGAGCTTTGGGAGCGCAGAACGCAATATTAGGCGGTGGGGGCTATGACGGACTTGCCGAGAGCTTGGGAGCCAAAATTTCAGCTCCCGGTATTGGATTCTCGATTGGCGAGGACCGGCTCGTGATGATCCTGGAAGAAGAAAAAGCGGTCGAAGTACCGCCGCTTGAGCTGTACATCGCGCCTATGGGCGATCCAGCACTGCGCCTGTGCGCAGTACTCGCTCGAGAGATCCGGGCCCTCGATGTTTCCGTCGAAGTTGGAACAGAACGAAAGCTGAAGCGAATGCTCGAAATCGCCAATAAGATGTCAGCGCGCTACACCTTGATCGTGGGCGACAACGAAATTCTCACGCAATTGTACACGCTGAAGGATATGATTTCCGGCGAACAGGTCACCTTGACGCGGCAGGAACTGCTCGAACAATTTACGACCAATCGCTCAAACATAACGCAATAGAGCAAAATGGCAGAAGTGCAATTAGATCTACTCGGCGATTTGCGCCGGACTCACAGTTGTGGAGAGCTGCGCACAAGTGATGTGGGTAAACCGGCACTGCTGATGGGCTGGGTCCATCGGCGCCGTGACCTCGGCGGTTTAATTTTCATTCACCTGCGCGATCGCGATGGCGTAACACAGCTTGTGTTTGATGAAAGCAAGAATCCGGAAGCGCACCGGCGGGCTCAGGAATTGAGCTCTGAGTTTGTGATCGCCGCGGCAGGCATGGTTGCGCTACGCAGCCCCGAAACAGTAAATCCGAACATCGCAACCGGTGAAATAGAAGTTGCCGTCGACAAGATAAGGATCCTGAATGAGTCCCGTACGCCGCCCTTCCCGTTAGAAGACAACGTGGACGTGAAAGAAGACATCCGGCTGAAGTATCGCTATGTAGATTTGCGCCGTCCGCGCATGCAGCGCAATGTCATGATGCGCTCCAACATTTCCTTTGCCGTTCGTCGCGCCCTTTACGCGCAAGGCTTTCTCGAGATCGAGACACCGTTTATGACCCGCTCGACTCCGGAGGGCGCGCGCGATTATCTTGTGCCGAGCCGGGTGCAGCCGGGAACTTTCTATGCTCTGCCGCAATCACCACAGATCTTTAAACAACTGCTGATGGTGAGCGGTTACGACCGCTATTTCCAAATCGTCCGCTGCTTCCGCGATGAGGATTTACGCGCCGACCGTCAACCGGAGTTCACACAGATTGACGTCGAAATGTCTTTCGCGCAAGAGGAACAGATTTATCAGGTGATTGAACCTTTAATCTGGAGCGCCTGCGAAGCGGCCGGCAGAACGGTCGAGAAACAAATTCCGCGCATTACTTACGACGATGCGATGCGCTGCTACGGAACCGACAAACCGGATCTGCGGATTCCCCCCTTTCATTGCGTGGAAGACCTTTTCCCCGCTGCGAGTCTCACGGAGGATGGATTGCCTTTGGTTGCGATTCATGTTCCCCGAATAGGGCAGTTGAGCCGTAAAGAGCGGGATGACATCAAAGCCTTCGGCCAGGAGCGCGGGCTGCGAGTTTACGAGGACATGAAACGCCTGGACCGGGACTTGGCCGGCCCCATGGCTGAGGTGCGCAAGCGCATAAAGCCCGAGGAAGGCGATCTCCTGATTCTGGCAGGATGCGCACGTCAAACGAAGAGTGTGCTCCCTGAGTACACCATGCTCCAAGCGGCGGGACAACTTCGGTTATTTGTCGCTCATAAATATGCCGATCGTCACAAGCTTCTTGATCCCGAAATGTTCAAGTTCCTTTGGGTGACCGCGTTTCCGATGTTCGAATGGGACGAGGAGGAGAAGCGCTGGAATGCAGCGCACCATCCGTTCACCTCGGTTCACGACGAAGATCTCGAGAAGCTCACCACCGACCCCGAGCACTGCCGCGCCAAATCCTACGACCTCGTTCTCAATGGGATCGAGCTCGGCTCCGGGTCGATCCGTATTCACCGGCGCGATGTGCAGACGAGGGTTTTTGCCGCACTCGGATTCAGCGAAGAAGAAGCCAAACGCCGCTTTGGATTCCTGCTCGAAGCTCTTGAGTATGGAGCCCCTCCGCACGGCGGCATCGCCCTCGGGTTAGATCGCCTGGTGATGATCCTCGCCGGCGAGCAATCGATTAGGGAAGTCATTCCCTTCCCAAAGACGGCCAAGGCCACCGATCTGATGTGCGAAGCACCCTCGGTGGTACCAGAACGCCAGCTTCGAGAACTCGGATTGTCCATATCGAAGCCGCAATAACCCATACTGTTCGTATGGCAGCCAGCACACAAATCTCTGTCGAAGAGTATTTGAAGACTGTCTATTGTCCCGATCGTGACTACGTGGATGGGGTAGTTGAGGAGCGAAACTTGGGTGAGCGAGACCATAGTTGGATACAAGGTCTTCTAGTCACTTTTTTTATGCTCGATTCCTGGAAACGAGAATCGCCGCTCTTCCCGACTGGCGCTTTCAAGTTCGCCCAACCAGATTTCGTATTCCTGATCTTGTTGTGACGCGAGGCAAGCCAGAGCAGGAGATACTGACCAAGCCGCCTCTGCTTTGTATTGAAATCCTGTCCAGAGGTGATGCCGTCTCACAAACAAACGAGCGCGTTCGCGACTACCTTGATTTCGGCGTACCCGTAGTCTGGGTAGTTGATCCCGCTGAAAGAACGCTATGGATCTATCGCCAAAACGGAATGGAACAGGCCGTCGGTCCAACCGTGAAACTTGACGGCACCTCAATCGAAGTTCCCTTCTCTGAAATCTTCGAATAACGCCCTCCCACCAGGCGCGCGCATTGCTTAGCACCGTTTGCTAGGCCTTCACAGGCTTATCGACTGCCTTCCAATTCTTCTCATCCCAATATTTGACGCGGCCTTCACGATACGACTCCACCGACAAGTTGATTAGGACCTGCGCATGCGCCGCTGTTTCCACATCCAGGTGGGGCTTCTCACGGCTGCGCATGCATTGGAGGAAGTTGCCGATATGAGCCTGCATCATATTAGTCTGCTCAACCGGTATCTTGATTTCTTCCTGGCCGAATTTGTAATTAGGGAATGGGTGCCGGCCTTCTTGCCCCTCAGTGCGAACCAGCTCCGGGCGCACAAGAATGTTTGGAGTGCGACTCTCGAACATCCCATGCTCAACCATGATAATCGTGCCTTCGTGCCCTCGGATCAGTCCCGGAATGTGCTGGGAATTCGCCATCGATGAGCTCAGCACAAGCGAGTGACCTTCCGGATATTCCGCCAACACATGGAACGTGTCCGGCACCTCCCGATCATTCGTGAACACATACTTGCCACCTGATCCCGTAACTTTTGACGGGAATTGTGGCTTATCCCAACAAATGTTCAGCGGAGCAACCACATGAAAGAACAAATCCGTGGCGATACCACCTGAGTAGTCCCAATATTTCCGAAAACGGAAGAACCGGTCCGCATCATACGGACGCGACGGAGCGGGACCGAGCCAAGTCTTCCAGTCGATGTAATTGTCACCTTTTCCGTCCGGACCCGCGTCCGCATCGATCGGCCAGTTCCACTCTCCTTCAATCGAATTGCGGTGGTAGGAGCCCTGACTCATAATCATTTTTCCGATCATCCCGTCGGCAATGGCCTTCTTCGCTTTCCACCACTGATCGGCCGAGGTCGTCTGCGAACCCACCTGCAACACGCGCTTACTTTCGCGCACAGTGTCAACCAGTTGCTTAATTTCCTTGTTGGTATGACACATCGGTTTCTCGAGGTAAACGTCTTTACCCCCGTCGAGAGCCTCAAGCGCGATCCGCGCGTGCCAATGATCGGGCGTAGCAATGATTACGGCGTCGACACCGGGCATTGCAAGTAACTCCCGGTGATCCAAAAAACCCTTGCACTTGTATTTCTCGGCTTCGGTGCGCTTACGCTTCTCATACACGTCGCAGACTGCAACGATTTGGCACGCGTTGTTGTTCTCCGCGGCGTATTTGGTGAAGGATTCGGCGTCGTCGCTGCCACGTCCTCCGCAACCAATGAGCCCGATGTTGATGCGGTCGTTAGCGCCAATGACACGGCTCGAATTCATCTTTGAAGCAGCCCTCGAAAAGGCTTGGCCCGCGATTGCCGCTCCGGCTCCCAAGCTGCCCGTGCGTTTTAGAAAGTCCCGGCGGTCAAATCCATCTGAAGACATGGCTAGTTCCTGAGGGCAGTATACTTGACCGGAGATAAAGCCGGATTGGGCGCGTCAGGTTGCTGGCTGACGCTAGCTTCCTATCGAGACAGGCGTTTCAGGGAAATGTTCCTCCCCCATGCCAAACCGTGATCGGCCACGCCTCCCACGACTACTCCCGGGCCATTCCAATCGCATGTCCTGAGAAACTTCGTCGAGCATAGCGAGAGTGGCTGTGCGCTGCTCCATTGCGAACACCGTTACGAGAAGGTTGTCGCAGAGAGCGTTGATCACTCGTGGAATTCCTGCTGAGCGCCTGTGAATCTCTTCCAACAACTCGGGCGAAAAGATAGTCTGGTGCGGCATGCCGGCGCGTGCCAGTCTTGATTGTATGTAGGACGTACACTCCTCAGCAGTTAGCGGATTCAGTGCACATCGCAGAACGATGCGCTGCTTCAATTGCCGCAAGTTCGGCGCATCCAGCTTGCGATCCAGTTCAGGTTGCCCTGCCAGTATGATCTGCAGCAACTTGCCTTGCCGATTCTCTAGATTTCCCAGTAATCGGATCTCTTCTAGCACATCCCACTCTAGGTTGTGAGCTTCATCGACGATCAACACGCACGTCCGGCCTCGCTCCGCTTGTTGGAGCAGAAGCGCATTCAGAGCGAACAAAACGTCTGTCTTCGATTTGCGGTCACACCGAAGGTCGAAGTCGTAGGCCATCATCTCGAAAAACTGATCCGGCTGGAGGCGCGAATTGAAGATGAACGCGAACTCGATCCGCTGCGAGTCTAAATAGTCGCGCAGGCATTCGAGCATGGTAGTCTTTCCCGTTCCGACCTCACCAGTCAGGACAATGAACCCCTTCCGGCTGCGCACGCCGTAGATCAGGTTGGCCAATGCCTCTTCGTGTTGAGGACTCCGGTACAGGAATTCTGGATCCGGGCTTAAATTGAACGGGCTTTCTCGAAACCCGAAGTAGGCGTTATACATAGTTGAGCATCGCGCTTAAGGCAAAAGAGCCAATGGAGAACACTACCCCTATGAATGTAGAGTCCAAACCCCGAGCGACCTTCTCATATATTGATTATCGGCAATTCAGGCGCCAAAGTCACAGATCAGGCATCGGCGCTTCTCACGAAAAGGTACTATTTGGGCCTTACTGGACTAGCTGAAGTTTGATCCAACCCGGCAATGTAGAGGGCTTTCCGTCGGCAAACAC
>JBJMGM010000079.1:0-3092 GCA_045807905.1 Bryobacteraceae bacterium
CTCACGCTTGGCGCGGAACTCCAGTGACTGGTATCGCTTGTTGGAAATCTGCGCGCTGACTGACACCTTGCTGCTCGACGAGGATGGCCTGTACCACCCTGGTGATTTCAACGATCGCCTGCTCTTGGGCTTAAATAGACCTGAAACACAAAGCACCTCTTATTCAACTTTCTGTGAGACCACCGGTCTCGGCATGATCCTGGTGTTTGGAACCGGAGCGCGGCTGCCGCCTGTCCAAGCTATCTCTGCGGCAGATATATCCGACATGCTGCGTGGTGAAACGCCGGCCAAAGGCGCTGCGCAGACCAGCACGATTCAGCTCGGCCGCTATCTCGGCATAGGTGTACCGAGGCGCTAGTTGGTGAATTTGGGAAACGGCTTGTTCCGGCGTTTTCAGCGAGCACTCCCCTGGGGCAGTCCGCTTCACGTTCGCCCTCGTCACCGTTCCCGAGCGCCAATGAATCTGCACTTCCACTTGGCCTGCTTGACTGAGACCATCGACCTGAACGGATTCAATGGCCAGACGCAGTAACTGTTTCCGCTCCTGATGAGTGGTCGTTTCCGCGCTCCACAGGGTCGGCAGATCGCGCGACAACTCCTGAATCGCGGTGCGTTCCTCGGCGGTTAAGTCCCAGTCGGCGGCGCGTTCCGCGCGGACAAAGGCCTGTTCCAGCTGTTCCACACGTTCTAACTTTTCGTTCCACCGCCGCTCTAACTCCGAAGCGACTAAGCGGTTCGACGGATCGACCGCATCGTATTGCCGCTGCGCCAGCCGGGCTTCATAACGCGCTTGCTCCAGTTGTAACTCTCGTTGCCGACGTTGGCTGCGTAACTCCTGCTCAACCTGTTCCATCACCTGGGTTGCAACGCGGAGGCTCACCGGTGACAGGGCCGTTAGGAACGCTTCGACGACGGCTGCGTCAATCGGACGCGAGGTCATCGATTGACAGGTCCTTTCTTCCCCGTCCTGATAGGCGCGCCCGCAGATATAGGAAGGCGAACGGCTCTCGGCCACGGCTCGGTTCTGGATGCTCATTTTCCGGCCACAGAGACCGCAGTAGATCATGCCTTGCAGGAGAGCTCGGCCCTCACGCGGCACTCCGCGGTTCTCCTCGCGACCCCAGTTCTGACGCAACCGCTCCTGGTTGTTCACGAATTCCTCCCAACTGATATACGCCGGATGATGCTCGTGGATTCTTACGGGCCATTGTGTCACGTCACGGACATGAGTGGAGGCTTTGCCCGTCTTGGGCGAACGACGCTCACTGCAGTACTCGGACCGGCCGTACACGTAAGTTCCGGCATAGGCCGGATTGTGCAGGAGGCGGATCACAGCGCTGAGTGTGGGCGCTTTCCAAATCAGCGAGCCGTACTCTTCCTGGGCCGTGACCCGGATGGGCAACTCGATGCCTTGTTGCCTCAGATCACGTACTACCGCTCGCACGACTCCGAGACGACGAAAAGAAGCGAACACATAATCGAGCCGCTCACGAACCTGTGTATCGGGGTCCAGCGCCCAGCCTCCATCGCCTGTGCGCACATAACCCGCCGGCAAAGGAAAGCGCAGCAGTCCTTTGCGAGCTTTACTCCAACGCCCCTCATACAGCCGGGTCCGCAGCGTGAAAAGCTCCGCTTCCGACAAAGTGCCCTTCACCCCTAACAACAATCGATCATTGGGTTCGCGCGGATTGTACACTGCACTTTCGTCGGCGATGAGCGTGCCGCTGATTCCACAGATCTCGATCAGGCGATACCAATCGCTGTTGTTACGGGCCAGTCGCGAAGCCTCCAGCATCAAAACCATGCCGACTCTACCCAGGCCGACTTCCGCAGCCAAGCGCTGAAAGCCGGTGCGGTAGAGGGCGGTGCTGCCGGAACGGCCCTGATCTTCGTCAATAATCTCCACGCGATGGGGCGGCCAACCCAACTCAATAGCTCGCTCACGTAGATGATACTGCCGCTCGGTGCTTTCCCGATTTTCCGCCACCTGCAGCCAGGTCGATTGCCGGACATAGACGAAGGCCATCCGCTCGCAGTGCGTGTGGTGGATTTGGGCGATGGTCATCGGCGTGTCTCCTGAGTGGCGCCGCGAGGCAGGCGACGCCGTGCCAGTTGGGTGAACAAAGTCTCAACAGCCGGCAGAACGGTCTCCTCGTGGGGCAGCAAACCAGCCGGTTCCGTTCGTGAGGAGTGCGCTTCCGCAGCCGACCGGCACCTGTTTTGTGGCAGATTGCCGGCCCCTTGCTCCGCTCTCCGGCGGGAGAGAACGTGCGGGCGGATCTGTTGCCACACGAGTTGGCCCCACAGCGAGAGCGCGTTCGTCCGTTCAAGACTTGTCATCTCGGTCGCGGAAAGGGTGAGTTTCTCGGCTGCCGGGTGGATCTTTTGGCCGGTTCCCTCTGGTGGGTTCTCGCCTGTGCCGGGGAGGGGCGCTGCCGCTTCGGACTGTACACCGCCATCGCCTCGGACTAGTAGCGGAGGATCGTCCGGCGGCAACAGCAACGCTCGCCGGTTGGACTTTGTGACGTTGGGAACGATGGCAGATGGTTTAAACATGGGATTAATTTTTACTCTTCGTGTCAGGAAGTGGGGAACGGGTTTGCAGAAAACGAGCCAGTTCCCGCAGGGCGGCCGGAGACAGAAGGACCGGAGGGTTTGCGCCCGCTCCGGGATGATATTCCAGAGTGGGAAGGGGAAGATCCGTCGAGGACCACGGAAGCGCCGTCATGCCGCCGAGCCGCAGCCGCACCAAGACCCAGGCCTCCCGCTGGCGCCAGAAGACGCGCCGGACCCGCCCCGCTTGGCCGCAATACGGGCTGTCCTCAGAAGTAATCGTCACCGTACAGCCGCAAAGTGCAACATACGGTGTTGTCTGTTTAGGGGTTAAAAGTCACCATGAGCGAAGCAGAACTGCACCTGCTGCGCGCCCGGATGCGCGGTGGCTTGCTGAACAAGGCCAAACGGGCGGAACTGCAAATGTACTTGCCCATTGGATTCACTTATGACGCGATCGGCCGTGTGGTGCTGGATCCCGATCAACAAGTGCAGCAGAGTGTGCGGTTGGTCTTTGATACGTTCCAACGTCTCGGCTC
>JBJMGM010000080.1:0-3645 GCA_045807905.1 Bryobacteraceae bacterium
CTCCTCAGGATGAGGAATTTTCTTAGTGCCATCAAAGAATTACCTCATGCTGAGGGCGCCCGTAGGGCGCGTCTCGAAGCACGCACGGCCGCGATGCAGCCAATTTCCCTGACAGCCTCCTTTCGCCGGGACAGCGAGAAGGGGGCATCTGCTGAATCGTCTTAATGGTTCTGAGCACTAGCCAAGCAGTGGCCTTTTGGGTTACGCGGAGCCACCGGGTGTTGCTGCGGTGCTACGACCTCGGGTGGGATATCAACGCTCTTAACGTTCCTTTTAGATTGTCCCAGCCGACTGGAAGGCTCTGAGCAAGATAGAGATAAGTATATCTCGCAGCGCCGACCAGTTCCCATAAAATGGTTGTGCGGCTGTTTTTGTAGCGCCAACGGAGCTGATAAATGCTTCGCGCAAACCACAAGAATTGGCGGCCCTTTAGCAGGAGCTTCATATGATATGCTCCGACCCCCATGGCATATGATTTCCATACGGCCGCCACATCGGCGGCTTTCCGCCCGTGGTGATGCCTGACAACCACCCCCGGATGATATTCTCCTTTCCAACCCATCGCGCTCGCGCGGCCGACGGCATCTGCCTCCTCGGCCACGAGCGGTGTGCCTGGTCCAAATAACGGATCGAAGCCTCCGATATCGACGAGAATCTTTCGCCGGAAGGCCATGTTTGCGCCCTGAATACACCCCGCGCTAACAAATGACCTGGCGGGAAAGGTGCGCGGTGTCATGGATTCGTAGATGGTTATGGGGTAATCTGCTGGGTCATGCAACATTATCCGCCCGCCTATGTAGCCAGTAGTCAGGTCGTCGAAAGCAGACCACACCTGGCTCAGAAAGTCGGGCGCCGGGTAGCAATCATCATCAGTGAAGGCCAAGATTTGTGCACTGGAAGTTTCTATTGCAGTATTTAGGCCGTGGGACTTACCAAGCGTGGGCTCAAACAGGTAGACGACTCGAACGTTAGCAGCGGTCTTGATAAAGTCCCGCACGACAGCAGCCGTCTCATCGGTGGACCCATTATCCACGATAATCAACTCCCACGGTCGTTCGAATGTGATGCGCCGCACCGCTTCAAGGCAGCGGGCGAGCTGTTGATGACGATTCCGAGTGCAAATGATCAGCGATATATCCATGTCACGATAGGACCGTGAGCGGCTCCAATCCGATTACAGATCCGCCGCGTGCGTGCGCGCCGGGCTAGGCAGATCCTTGACCTTGAAGAGCTTGGCGAGGAGCCTTTCAACCCATGCGGGCCTCTGGCTGCCGACAAAGCGGACGGCGATCAACCGCCTGGCGAGAGTTCGCGGAGCCGCGGCGACGCTAACAAACCACATGATCCGGAGGATCCGATTCACAAGCGGCAGCTGAGCCCCGATACAGGCTTTGATCGCGCCCCGGAGGGTAAAGGAGACCGGTTCGTCCGCCGAACTCTCGGCAAGCTTGGCTGCGACCAGTCGACACTCGTGCAGCCAGAGCGAACCGTCGAGGGCGGCGGCGGGATCAAAAGGGATGCCCCAATCCCGACAACGCCGCGCAAGATAATCGACCATAAGAAGAAAAGTACGGCTGTTAGCGGTAAAGCGCGCACCATCGACAGCACTTATTGCAAACAAATTGCGGTCGTGAATACGATAGCAGGCAAGCGGTTCGTACAGGGTCACCACCTCCCCATAAAACGGGGCATTGCACTCCAAGACCGCGTCCATCCAGTGCTCCCGCGACCTCTCGAGTTCAAATCCCCCGTCGGCGCTTATACGGTCCAGCAATGATCGTGAGTACGCGTTGCCGCTGGCAGGTGAATTGGGGGACCCACCAGTACGAAGAAGTTCTGTCCGGAGGGTCGCCGTGTCCAAATTTGGCGGATATTTCGGCATCACATGCCCAAGCTGCCTGCCCGTTTCGTCGACAGTCATGAGAGGGAACTGCATTTTCACCGTCGATGCCGTCCAGCGCTCGCTGACGGTTGCGGCCGCATGTGGGAACAGGAGATCGTCCGAGTCGAGGAATATCAAGACAGGGTGACGTGCCAGCGGCCAAGCGCTGTTCAGCGCAGCGATTTGATGCCCGTTCACCCCTCGAAGGACGGATCTGATCCGGTCGCCGTAACGGGCAATTATCTCTCGTGAGTTGTCCGTCGAGCAGTCGTCGACGACAATGATTTCGCAAAACGGATGATTCTGGCCGAGAGCGCTATCGATCGCCGCCGCCAGGAAGCGCTCGTTATTGTAGTTAACGATAATTATACTCACACCCCGCGGCTCGCCCGTCGTGGCGGCCTGATTGCGTGGATAGACGGCCTTTTGCATGGAACTGAACGGCTCCATGATTGATAACGGCAGCGATGCGTCGCGCTCGCTCCCGCATGGATTCAACAGAGATATAGTGCAGCCCTCGCATCAGCGGCAAGCCGGCAATGCCGCCCGGTATCGCGGCGATGGGCAATCGCAGAGGCTTCCTTCAGTGTGTCGGCTTCGACCAGCGGACAGTGTGTCGGCTTCGACCAGCGGATAAGTCCAATTTATCCAGAGATAGTCCACGACGTGGCACCATCTGATTATATTTTTGGAACAAAACCTCTCCTCGTTATCGGAATGTTAAGAGTGGCGAGGCGAGTCAATCCGCTTTCGGTCACGACCGCCCGTTGGCGAGGATTGACTGCACAACTTCGTTCGCAGTGTCACCCAACACGCAAATGGTCAGGGTTCGACCCGACATTTTTCAGGCTCCATGGATTTGAGGCCAAGATCATTTTGGTTGGTGTCTTGGCAACGGCGATTGCACGATCAGCGCGTAGTGCACCGGAGGCCCTGCGTGTTATGGTCGGTATTTGAGGCAGCGCTGCAAATCTCTCGAGCAAACCGCCTGGCAGCGGTCACGACGTTTATCTGATCCGATGTGGACAAAGCGTCGCTTTCTCAATACAGGTGAGCATCGATGTTCTTTTGGAACAACCTCATCGTCGTGTGATCTCATGCGATGGTTTGGGCCCGTGTGGATCGCTTTAACCGTGGCCGCGGCGATCGTCCGTGAAGTCGGCGGTCGGGCGGGCAGCGACCCTAACGCGCCCGAAGGCAGCGAAACGTCCGATAAATCTCATTTTGACATGGCGAGAGGCTGGGGCGCCTATCTCGTCGTCTTACCAATTGCGTTCATCCGGATTCCCGACCGGGCTAGCTTCGCGTCAAGAGAATATTCATTCTCATCCGCTGCATACACGGCTTAACCGCGGCAACTTCGCAGGCTGAAATTTAATGAGTGTTTCGCCACGCATGTATCGAACGGTTAACATATTGTCCCGGCCTGTGGTTCATGATTGTTTATTTCTTATCGTCATCGCTATTTTATCAATGTCCGGTTATACCGCTAACCTGGGGTTTTACAGCGACGATTGGTCTCTTATCTCTTATATGAAATTCTCTGCTGATCAGTCCCTACCTTCTGTATTCTCGGCAGTGAGCTCTTCTTGGGACGTTGAGATACGACCTGTTCAGTTTTTCATTTATGCTGTCTGCTACAAATTATTTGATCTCAATCCTCTCGGCTATCATATATTCAATGGAATTTTCTTTGTGTCAGGCATGGCGACGCTTTACATCGTTTTGGTGACCCTCGATCAAGCCCGTTCATTTGCCCTTTC
>JBJMGM010000081.1:0-6485 GCA_045807905.1 Bryobacteraceae bacterium
CGAAGGGCTTCATCGCTCACGCGGCGTCGCTGCATCAGAGTTGCCTCCATTGTGCAAGATTCCCCACTGCTGCCTCCCGTAGGAGTCTGGCCCGTGTTTCAGTGCCAGTGTGGCCGTGTGCCCTCTCAGGCCGGCTACCGATCGTCGCCTTGGTGGGCCGTTACCTCACCAACTAGCTAATCGGCCGCGGACTCCTCTTCCAGCGCATTGCTGCTTTCCCTTCACAGGCTTATGCGGTATTAGCCCCGGTTTCCCAGGGTTATCCCCCACTAGAAGGCAGATAATCCACGTGTTACTCACCCGTACGCCGCTGTACTCATGGATTGCTCCACTTTCTCGCTCGACTTGCATGTGTTAAGCGCGCCGCCAGCGTTGATTCTGAGCCGGGATCAAACTCTCGTTTGATCTTGTTGAGTATTAGCCCTGATACGGAATGACCCGACCAGGACCTTTAATCGCTCCGGTTATTACTCAAAAAGTCTGACGAATTACTTCATTGCGTCCAACCAGATTGTCAAACAACTGCGCAGGCGCTTGGACGATAACGAATTGCTTCGCAAGATCCAATACCTGCCGGCCTCGAAAGCCGTTTGAGCTTCGCTTCCCAGGATCAAATTCTGACCCGAGCGGCGCATGCTCAGAAAACTTGTCGGGATCCATCAAAACCCGCCGCCTCCGCTAGAAGCACGGATTCTTCATCCCGAATCACGGTAGCTTTGGAATTACTTCAGGACTGCTTGAAAACTACTATGGAGTCCGAAACATAGCCCAGTCCCGCGGACCGGACGAAATTTACTGCCGTTGGCGATTCAACATCGCCCATCAGTTAACTTATCAAATCTCTCTCGATCCTTGCAAGCATTCAAGAAAATTTCTTTTCCGCTTGCGTGAATCGTGCCGCGCCGAATGCTTTCACATGAGGCGGCTTTATGAGAATAGCAGGGCCTTTTCTGACGCGCAAGAGGGAAGCGGACAAAAATCCGCGTGTTTTTCCGCCGCAATCCCGTTGTGTTTGTGAAGTTCTGCATTTTGAGCGGCTCAGATGGACCCTTGAACCCGGCGTCGGGTGCCGGGCGAGGCGCTTCCTCGTACGACGACCCTAGTGGCGCGCCGGGCCCGGCCGTCTAAGCCGGGACGAGGCCTATTGCGGCCAAACGACTCACGCGCGGGCCGGGGAGAATAATGCCCGTGAGATTCAGCGGGTCGGCATTTGATACCGCCACTGTCTCGGGCTTGCCGCTCTGGCGGCGCATGGCGCGTAAGAAATCGAGAGCTTCGGGACGGGCAAACTGTTCCCCTGTGAAGCCGGACACAAATCGTCCTCCGCGAATTTCGCCACGCGCTTCCATCCTTCGCAGTATGGGCAGCAAATCCCTCCACGGTGGCGCCAATGTTTCCCTGACCAGCAAGTCCCGCAGGAGGACTCCCCATCTGATGAGCAACTGGCGCGCGAAGCGCTCGACTCGCTGCTCTCGATTGGGAGCGGGCGAAACATGACGCATGAGCGCCCACCTTCCCGCGGCGTGGCGCGGACGTTTGTGGCTGCCGCGACCCTCACCCCGGCGCCGCTTCGGATCAATGAGCGCGCGCAGGTTATCGAATCCATCGGCAGTGACGAAGCCACCGGCCAACAATTCCCAAAGCCCGTCTTCGACTTCACTCGGCAAGCGCTTCGTTTGCCGCACAAGATCCATAAAGAAGCTTGCGCCATGCCGCTCGAGCGCAAGCAGCACGTCGCCGGCAGGGTGAGAAAGGGCGGACTGATCCGCTGGTCCGGTTACGCTCACCAGCCAATCGGCATCTTCGCGCAGGAAGAGCGTTACCGGTGCGATTCGAGTAGGGCGAACGCGGCGATTGTCCGCGAGAGCTGGATGCGGCGACACTCTGGCCCACATCACTTCCCCCGCAAAACACAGCTCGTCGAGAAAATCGGGGTTGTACTTAATGATGCGGCGCGCCAGGATCTCGGATTCCCAAGCGACAGCAGGAATCTCATAACCTTGCAGTTGACGGATAATCTGGAAAGTTCCGTCTGCGCCATGCAGTTGGCTTCCGGGTGCGACATGATGCCAGGATTGCAGAAAACGTTCGAAATCAGCGGCAGTTACGGGCTCGACCTCGCGCCGCAGACGGCCGAGAGTGGCCCGATGAATGCGAGCCAGAATGCGACGGTTGCACCACTCGATTTCGCCTTCGGTATTTCGAAAATGCCCACGGAGCACCTGTCCCTGAGCCTCTAGCTGCAATAGCGCGCTCTCGACGGCTTCCGCGGAAAACGCGAGCTTCTCTGCCAGGACGGAAACGGTGCCGGGTCCAGTTAATTCCATCCAGCCCGATATGACCGGATTCGGATCGTCCGCAACCGGCGCGCGTTCCGTTGCCACCCAGAAGTCAGAGGCCGCTCGATTGATGATCGAAGCGCGTCCTGTGGCGGCAAGCTCGTCAAAAATGACCTTCCATTCGGCAACGGGCGGTAGCCTCACGAGCGTGAGCAGGGCATCGTGCAGCTCGTCCGCATCGCGAGGTTCAGGCCATGACTCGGCCGAGATCTGATCGATTACTGCTCGATCGAGCACACCTTCGCCGCGCGTAACATCAGTGCCAAGTGTTTGCCGCAGTTGAACCGCGCGCGTCCGACGCTCTTCGAGCGGGGCATCGTCGAGGAATGCGTAGGGATTTGCATTCAGAATCTCGTGCGAAAACTGCGATGCCTGTGCCGTGTCGATGGCGACCGTCCGAATCGTGCCGGCTTCAATACTCTTAAGGATCTGCCGCAAAACGTCCACGTCCATCGCATCGTGCAGGCAATTATCTATGGTTTCGTCGACGAGCGGATGCTCGGGGATGCGGATAGGGCCGGTCAGGTTCTCGGCACAGGCAACCTGATCTGGAAAAACCGCGGCCAGGAGATCGTCTGCACGCATGCGCTGGATGGGAGCGGGCACCTTTGTTCCGCCGCTGAATCGCAGGATCGCAAGCGCGCGCGTCGTATTCCATCGCCAACGTGCTCCGAACATGGGCGCGGTGAGCAATGCCTGACGCAATACGTCTTCTACGGTTTCAGACTTCAAGAACGCAAATACCACTCCGAGCGGGAACGAATGCTGATCACTGAGCGACAGCACCAGTCCGTTATCCGTCGCGGCAGCCTGGAGCTCGAAATTAAAGGTGCGGCAAAAGCGTTTTCGGAGAGCGAGCCCCCAAGCCCTGGTGATACGTGACCCGAACGGAGCGTGCAAAACGAGTTGCATGCCACCGGCCTGATCGAAAAAGCGCTCCGCGACAACCGTGCTCTGTGAGGGCAACGCACCTAACTCGGCTGCACCGGCGCGCACGTAGTCGGTGGCCTGTTTCGCCCCAGCTTCGTCCAGCCCGCAACGTGCGATCAGAAACGCCGGCACGGGTTCCGGATCGGCAAGAATGTGCTCGCGGAGATCGGCGACTTCGGCAGATAGTTCCCGCGAGCGGCCCGGAGCCTCACCCAGCCAAAACGGTATTGACGGCGCTGCCCCATGCGCATCTTCCACCCGCACCCTTCCGGGCTCCACACGTTTGATTCGCCAGGAGTGAGTTCCAAGCAGAAAAACATCTCCTACCAGGCTTTCTACTGCAAAATCCTCGTCAAGCGTTCCGACCGTTTTGGCCTCGGGTTCCGCAATCACGGCGTAATTCGCATTCTCCGGAATCGCTCCACCTGAAGTGATAGCGGCAAGGCGCGCTCCTCGCCGGCCTTTGACACGACCATTTACCTGATCGCGGTGCAAGAGAGCCCCACTTCTGCCGCGCGAGGTCGCAATGCCCTCGGAAAGCATGCCGATCACATCGTCGAAATCTTCTCGGGCAAGATTACGGTACGGGTAAGCCGAACGAAAGAGCGCATAAAGATCATCCTCTTTCCACGGCCCGGCTGCTGCGGCTGCGACAATCTGTTGGGCCAGAATATCGAGAGCGTTTTGCGGAATCTCGATCCGCTCAAGCTCGCCTTTTCCAATGGCCGATACGACAGCCGCGCATTCGACGAGTTCATCGCGCGTGGTAGTAAAAACGCGCCCCTTTGGTTTCGCGCCGATCCAGTGTCCTGATCGTCCGATTCGTTGTAATGCGACCGCAATCGAGCGAGGCGACCCAATTTGGCAGACCAAATCGACGGTTCCGATATCGATCCCGAGTTCGAGCGAAGCTGTAGCGACAACGGCGCGCAATTCACCGCGCTTTAATCGCGATTCGGCATCATGCCGGAGCTGGCGCGAGAGACTCCCGTGATGCGGAAGCACGACATTCTCACCTAAGCGTTCTCCGAGTGCATGCGCAACTCGCTCCGAAAGCCGCCTGGTATTCACAAAAACGAGGGTCGTGCGGTGCTCCAGGATAAGTTCCGCGACACGATCGTAGATCTCGTTCCACATCTCGGTGCTTGCAACCGCGCCGAGTGCGTCGCGAGGGACTTCGACGGCAATTTCCATCTCACGCCGATGTCCGACGTCGACGATTCGCGTATCAGGCCCAAGAAGGCATGCTACTTCTTCGATGGGCTTAACGGTCGCGGAAAGACCAATGCGTTGTGCCCGAGTCTTTGTCAATGCATCCAGGCGTGCCAGGGAGAGCGCCAAATGCGAGCCGCGTTTGTCGTCTGCGATGGCATGAATTTCGTCGATGATGACAGTCGAGGTGGTTCGCAACATCTCACGCGATTTCTCGGCCGTGAGAAGAATGAAAAGCGATTCCGGCGTCGTGACGAGAATATGCGGAGGCTTCCTGAGCATTTGCGTGCGCTCAGGCATTGGTGTGTCGCCAGTTCGCACGGCCGTTCGGATCGGCATCAATAGAATGCCTTCCTGGTTGGCTAAGCTAGCGATTCCGGCGAGCGGCACGTCCAGATTTCGGTGCACGTCATTGCTGAGCGCTTTGAGTGGTGAGACGTAGATCACTTGCGTCGCATCCGGCAGCATGTGCGTACGTGCCTCGCCGACCAATCGATCGAGACAGATCAGAAATGCAGCCAGGGTTTTGCCGGAGCCGGTGGGCGCGGAAATAAGCGTATCTCGTCCAGCGGCGATTTCGGGCCAACCGAGCGCCTGCGGCTCAGTGGGCAAGCCGAAACGGTCTTTGAACCACCGCTCAACGATAGGATCGAAGCCCCGCATTACTTCCGCCTATACCAGGATGCCTCAAGGGCTGAGCTAGCGGTAGCTACTTCGGCTCGGCAATCAGGTGCGCGTACACAGGATAGTGATCCGATCCGCTGAAATCCCTGCGTACCTTTCCGTCCTCGATCTTCAGGGGCCCTCGAACGAAAATCCAATCAAGGGCCATGGCGATGGCATGGGTTCGCTCAATTCGCTCGCCAATGCAACTGTGGAAGCCTTCCAGCTCGAGTTTCTTGAGATAGCGAGATGGAAAATATTTCGAATTCAAATCGCCGCCTATGATCGCTGCGGTAGTAGGTGGGTATCGTTTTAGATCCGCGAGAACCTCTTCCAACTGTGCCGACTGAATCCGTCCCAGGCTTCGGCTTTCCAGATGAAGATTGTAGACCACCAGTAAGCCGCCGGCGAATTCCAGCTCTGTTACTAGTGCAATGCGGCTACCGAGGCGACGCTGCATTAACGGCAAAGCCGACGGCATCCATCCGCGCGGCTTCCAAAAGCCCGATTGTGTTTGAAAGCGGAGTATGCGCGATTTCCGAATCGGCAACCTGGTCAGCGTGGCTTGCCCGATAAATGCAGGTTCGCCGCTTTCCTGGCTTAGCTCTTCGAACTCGATGCCATAAGACAAATTCAAGTGAAGACGCTTAGCCAATTCCGCACCAACGTCAATTTGGCCCGAGCGGTTTGTTTTCCAATCTACTTCCTGCAACAGAAAAAGGTCGGCCGAATTCTTTGAAAACTCTGACGCGATTGTCCCTAACTCGCCGCCGTGATCGATATTCCAGCTAAAGACGCGGACCGATCGCACGGTGGAATCGGGTGGGAATTTCTTGATCTCGCGGGGTTTGTTGAAGTCCACGTCCCTATCTGGTATAGATGACGCGGCGAGCGCCTGGAAGACGACCAGAACGCTCAGAGCTGCGGCCGAGCCCATGATCCTCACAAGTCTAGTACGGAGCAAAATCACGGAGGTCTTCGAGGCGCAAGAGTCCGGTGTAAATGGCCATCCCGATCGCACAGTGAATATCCATAGACGTCAGCGCTCTTATTTCTTCGAGTGTCGTGATACCACCGGCAGCGACCAGTTCGTGCCCCGTCGCCTTTCGCAAAGTTTCGAACCACGCGAGATCAGTACCTTTCATCATCCCCTCTTTATCTACATAGGTGCAGAGGAAACCGGAGCAATAGGACTCGAATTCAGAGATCAAGTCGGTCGCCGTCCATTGCGTGGACTCCTGCCATCCCTTGATAACAATATGGCCCGCTTTGCTATCGAGCGCGATGGTCACTCGCTCCGAGCCTATTTCTTGATTCACTGCATTCAGAAAAGTATGATTC
>JBJMGM010000082.1:0-8638 GCA_045807905.1 Bryobacteraceae bacterium
GACCGCTTTGCCATGACTCGCGACCAAAACGATCAGATCTTCGGCGTCTGGATCGAGCACTTCGATGCCATGGCGTTGAAGACCATGATTCACCGCGTGTGCAAACTCCTGCCGAAATCGGCCGAAGCTCAAACCGCCTGGCAATTGGATGAGCGGGCGGACGCAGGCTTGCCGCAAAAATTTAGTGTGGATGTTCCGATCGAGCTGCAGCAGACTGGAGCGTTTGACGACGCTGCGGATACGACGCCTGACATCCCACAGCCAAAACGCCAATCCGAGCAGAAGACGGGATCGAAGCCGCAGGCGGAATCCGGTGAGTTGGTCGGCAATTGAGCGGCTGCGTGGCCAACCTCCGATGGGTGCACCCTGAGGCAGTTCGAAAGAGGCGTAGCGCCTAGATGTGAGACCGGCAGTTGTGACGAGGATATTTCTGTCGCAGGACGTCTAACGCCTGAATTGTACAATTTGTTGTACACTCTAGCTATGAAAAGCCTCAACGTTAGCGAGTTTCGGGCGCATTGTCTCGAGTTGCTGGAGGATCTACCTGCAGAGGGCGTTCTCATCACAAAACGCGGGCGGCCCCTAGCGAAAGTGACGCCAGTTCCTTGCTCTTGTAGTGATCTCATCGGGACCGTGAAATCTCTCGCCTCGAACCCGCAAGACGATCTTTTTTCGACTGGAGTTGGATGGGATGCTCAATCTGGACACTCATATCGTGATCAACGCGCTCGAGGGAACCGTCACAGCCCACGAGCGAAGGCTCCTCACCGAAGATCCTGAATGGAGCATTTCGGCCATTGTGCTATGGGAATTTACAAAACTGCATCAGCTCGGTCGCCTTCGTTTTGGCCTCGATCATCAACATCTCGCTGCAGCACTGGACCACCTGCACATTTGGCCGATTACCCGGCAGGTGTGTCTGAATGTATGTGCTTTGGATTTTGAATCGGACCCTGCCGACGAGATCATCGCGGCTACGAGTTTGACCTATGGCATTCCTCTTCTTACTCGAGACGCCCGCATCCGAAGGTCAAGATCCGTGAAGTGCGTGTGAGTTTGACTAGTCGAACTCACACCGGGTAACAAACTCCAATTGTTTAGCGCCCCCAACTTGGCTGTTCGCTGTAAGTAATAGCTCATGAGGAGGCGGGGCTTGCAATCTGGCGACAACGGACGGCAATATTAGGTAGCAAACAGCTGACCACGTCCGAGACGAGGCGCCTTCGACGAGCGGTTGCGGCAGAACTAAACCTCGTAAAAAGGAAAGAGAAGAACCTGTTTCTGCTTTGAAGATGGTTTAGCCGCTGCAGCCGGATCTACGCCGGGGAGAAAGGTAGCGATGGGGCAGACATCAGTTATGGATTTTGCTGCCGTGCCAGACAGCGGCTGACGAGCCGCGGCCGACTCACGGCGAAGCTTCTTGTTTCATTCGGTCGTTGCATCGCAGGCTGCACGCGACAATCTGACTCGCTCGAACCTCGGCGCAACAATCGGGGAGCTACAGCCCACGGCGTTCGTTCTCCCCATCTGAGCCGCTCGGCCTCAACGCCACAGGGCGAAAGTCCGAAAATCCTCGTTGCCTGCCGGCGTTGTTTTTGGCAGACGCAGTAGCGCTTGAGAGCCCGATGGAGAGCCCGTCCGCCTTCGGGTCCGCGGGATGACGCATGTGCATCCGCGGATTCGGACGCATGAGATTCGTGTTCGACCGCTTGCGGAGGCCGATCCGTAAGCGGCTGTATCATGGTCGCGATGCGCAGACGGCACGAGTTTACTCGGTAGTCGACGTGAAATGAACGTCAACAAGGCCGCCCACAGCACCCCGGGAGTCTGCTGATGCGCTACTTTGGGATGTTTCGCATAGCTGCGCGATTTCCTGACGGGCCCACTGCTTTGCTTTCTCGAACGCTTCCTCTGCTGAACCATAGGGGCCCTCTCGACCTGAGAGGGTATACTGCTTCGCATCGGGGGGACATTTTAGGTCAAAGTGAGAGTGCCATTCGCCATCTACCTTTTGGACAACGACGACCATGGTACAGCCAAGATGTTCGAACCTAAGGATTTCTCGTTCACTCATGATGTAACTGTTCTCTCATTCGGGTGACATGCAAGGAACTTCGGTTGAGCGACATAGTCTGCCGCGCCTCGAGGCGGGTTTTCAACCGCGCCAAAACTTTGTCAGTGAACATCTCTGCGCCCGAAAAGTTCAAATGAAGGCCATCTTTAAATTGGTCGCGCTTTAGCGCATTCAAATGAACCGGCACCATCACATCGGTCCGGGAAGTCATCCCGGCTCTCACAAGGGGAGCTTCTTCCTGTCCAAACCCAGGAGGTAGCAGGAACACGAATTGCGCGCCGTACGACGAACACAGCGTCCGCAGTGCAGTGAGGCGGGTTTCGGCAGTTCTTTCAACGTCCTGATCCGACGGAACGTGAGCTCGAGGTGCAGCGATGTTTTGCAGCATTTCGATGTAAGCTTGTGCCGTGCGAAACAGCACGAAGTTCCGAAGGTTATTGCGCGCCGCGTAAAACAGGCTGAAGCGCGATAGGGCTAGCCCGCATGTCTGCGTCAGGTCATAACCGATAGCGCGTCTAATCTGCGGAATATCCGAGAAGCGAAAAAGATAGTAAACCGAGTAATCGCCGCGAATCTTGGAACTCGTAAGATGCTGCGCATTCATGCAGAGCACAACCATGTCTGGTCGTGAACCTTCACTAAAGAACCGTCGCAGACCGTAAAACCAGTCGAGGTATTCAGTTTCTTCGATCGGGAAGCGAACCGTGTGCGCTTGGCCGCGAAGCGAGTCTCGCAAGCGCACATAATCAATGTCCGCCAGCAGTAAGGAATTGCCGAGCAGAAGGACGGAGGGGGTTTCGCTCTTTCGTATCGCAAGTACCGCCGCGTGATCATTCGCGATGCGAGCTTCAATTCGGCTTACATGATTAAAGCCGAAACGCGCGAGCACTTCCATGCCGACGCAAAACAGGGCCACGCTCGCCAGCGCGCACACGGACCAAACACGGTACGTGTTCGCGGTCCGCACCGGCGCGGTTGCCGCGTCGGTCTCAGAACTGGAAATAGATGAACGCACTGCTCTCCATGGCGCCAAACAAGGTCATGACCGTACACATGCCGAGGGCCGCCGCGACCGCAGTTCGCGGATGCGCTGATTCGAACACATACTCTTCTTTCGCATATTCGAGCCGCCAATCCATTGCCAGCGCCACAAGAGAAACGGCAGCGAGATAGGTTAACGCCGCGGCATACTCCGCACGCCAGCTGAACGTTGTGACTCCACTGAGCATCGTAAACGCTTGGCTGAGTGATGAAGCGCGGAAGAAAACCCATGCGAGGCCAACGACGCCCAGAGCTAAGACGCGACTGGTCCAGCCGAAGGCCAGCTTATCGCGCTGCTTGAAGATGGCCGCAACGAAGCGCTCGATCGCAAGCCATACTCCATGCACACCGCCCCACACCACAAAAGTCCAATTCGCCCCATGCCATAAGCCGCCCAGCAGCATCGTGATGAGCAGGTTTATGTAAGTGCGGAACTCTCCCCGCCGGTTCCCTCCCAACGGTATATATAGGTAATCGCGCAGCCAATTGCTCAAGCTGATGTGCCAACGGCGCCAGAAATCCTGAAGGCTGCTAGCGAAGTACGGCTGGCGGAAGTTGACGATGAAATGAAAACCGAGCACTTGAGCGCTACCACGAGCGATGTCGCTGTAACCGCTGAAGTCGCCATAGATCTGCCAGGCGAAAGCATAGACGCCAATCAACAAGCTGACGCAGTTTTTGCCGAGTTGTCCGGCAAAGGCGGCGTTGGCCAGTAGGGCGCAATTGTCCGCGATGACGCACTTACGGAACAGTCCAGAAAGAATCAGCATCAGCCCATTGAAAAATTTTCGGGAATCGAATTCGCGCGGCCTTTCTACTTGTGGCAACAAATGCGACGGGCGCTGTATCGGCCCTGCAATCAAATGAGGAAAGAGGCTGATGAACAGTGCATAGTCGACAAGTGAGCGCGACGGCTGTTGCTTCCCCTTGTACACATCAACGATGTAGGCGACTTCCTGGAACGTGTAAAACGATATCCCGGGAGGCAGAATGATCTTCAGAAAGAACGGCGAGATGTGGTGCAGGCCGATGAACGCAATGACATGCGTGAAGGAATCGACGAAAAAATTACAGTATTTGAAGAAACCCAGAAATCCGAAATTCATTACGAGCGAGGCAATGAGCAGCGTTCTCCGGAATCGCCGGTTCGGGTTGTCGGCAATTTTTAACGCAAAGTTGTAGTCCACGAACGTGGACGTCAGCATCACGCCGAGGAACCTCCAGTCCCACCACCCGTAAAAAAAATAGCTGGCGGCCAGCAAAAATAGATTTTGCTTTCTCCAGCCGAGCCGCCAATACGAGATAACGACGACCGTTAGAAAAATGAGATATACGGGGCTATCGAATAGCATTCGACGCTTTGCGCCATCAGATCGGCCTTCTGAGTGTAGCCACCGAGCTTTACAGTGGATCGCTCACGCCACGCAGAAGGAGCGGGCTCTGAACCGGGCAACCGGCCGTTGTAAATGGGGGGGAATGGATCTTGCCAGCCTGAAGCTCGACCGTCGCAAGCAAGCAGCTCGGCGAGTCTTCCAAAAGGCATTTATCGCCTTGGCGTCCTCGCCCGGGCGTCTAACTGTCGAAGGAATTTTCCTACAGACCTGTAGGGGTGAGGTTAAATAGGAGCGGCGTAGAACATGTCACTCGTTTGTATTTGGCTTGCAGGGGCGGGACTTTCGTCGTCGCATTTTGTCGCGCGGGATTGAGGCGATTGGAGCGCTGTTAGAGAAGCTTTCTGCTCTCGGAGGCCTTTGCATGCTCCGAACTGTCCGGGTGCGTGAGTGTTAGAAGCGTCTCCGAACCTGGCCACGATTCAGGCGACAGAAGCGGCGGGCACCTTCGGCGAAATGACCTCGTCGTGTACGGCGCGGACGGCCCGTGCGAGGCCATCCAGTCGGACAACGACACCGATCGTCAGTTCGCTCGAACCTTGGGCGATGGCGATGATATTTACGTCCTCACGCGCGATTGCGGTGAAAACGCGCCCGGCAAGTCCTGGCCTACCTCGCATGTCTTCGCCAATAACGGCGAGTAACGCGGTGTCTTCGTCTACTTCGATCGGTTTCAAGTAACCGTGCGCAAGCTCGATCGAAAGGTTCGCTCCCAAGGCTTCGAGAGCAGTCCCAAGGTCATGCTTGCGAATGAGAAAAGAAAAACTCTGGCGGTAACTTGAGCTGGTAAGAACTAAGATTTCTACATTGCGCAACGCCAGTGCGTCGAGAGCACGCGCCATCAATCGAGTGCCACTAAGTGCGGCATTAGCAGACACCATGGAGAGGAGTGCCACGTTTGACATCGACGTGACCGCGCGGGCACCTCCGGCATCTCGAATACTGGGCGCTATTTTAGTGCCAGGCTTCTCTGGAGCAAAGCTGTTCTTACTCCATACAGGAATTTGCTTTTCGACCAGTGGCGCGAGAGTCCTCGGGTGGAGGATTTTAGCGCCATGATGGGCGAGTTCTGCCGCCTCGGCATAACTCAGCTCATTGAGCACTGTAACATCCTTTACGAGGCGGGGATCGGCTGTCATGATGCCGTCAACATCGGTCCAAATCCAGAGCTCCTGAGCATCCATAGCTGCCGCCACAATGGATGCCGACAGGTCGGAGCCTCCCCGGCCGAGGGTAGTTGGACGGCCGTCGATAGTCGCGCCGTTGAACCCCGTCACAACTGGCACAGTCCCTCTTTCTAATAGAGGCGATAACCGCTCGGCACATTGGATCCGGGTCGGCTCCATGTGCGGATACGCATTGCCGAAGACGGCATCTGTAATGATCACATGGCTGCCATTGATGGGGCGAGCGTCGACTCCAATCGACGCCAAATAGTGAGCCATAAGCGCTGACGACAGCCTCTCTCCTACGGCCGCTGCTTCGTCGACGGAGCGAGGCGGGCGTTCGCCCAACATGAGGATTCCGTTCGCAATCCGACGAAACTCAGCAACAAGCGACTGGATGTCGGTAAACGCTTCTTGTCGGAATTGGACGGAGGCTGGTGTCTCGTGAAAAAGATCTTGACAGGTTTCCAGATGCAGGCGCAACAGGCGATGAAGACTCGACTCGAGGCCGCCGCTATCCCCCAGTTCCGCTCGACGCAGCGTTTCTAAGAGCAGGTCAGTTACGCCAGACATCGCGGATACAACCACAACTAAAGGCCGTTGTACCCGTTCATGTGCGATGATGGCGGCCGCGGCTCGCATCCGCTCGGCGCTTCCCATACTGGTTCCGCCGAACTTCATTACCAACAAACGTCTCAAGGGGAGGGGGGGTGGAATGAAGGCTGAGCCATTCTCGCTAATTGCAGTCAAGGATGAAAGCATAGGACTTATCCTTCCGACAGAAAAAAATTTGAGGCCCAGTAAGATCTTCAGCGATTCAACTTCAGCGACGGTGCCTGAACTTGCCTCATTCGCCGCACCCGCCGACCCTCAGAGCCCTGCCTGGGTGACGAACTTAGAGTTAAGGTAAGCGTCGATGGCTTCGGAACCGCCTTCGGACCCATAGCCTGAATCTTTCACGCCTCCAAAAGGCGTTTCGGGCAAGGCAAGAGCGACGTGATTGATCGAAACCATGCCGCTTTCGACGGCTGCTCCGATAAGATTAGCGGTTTTCGCAGACTTGGTCCAAGCGTAAGCCGCGAGCCCGTACGGCAGGCGATTGGCTTCAGCCACAGCGTCGTGAAACTCGGAGAAGGGAATCATCACGGACACAGGCCCGAATGGCTCGTCGTTCATCACCCGGCTTTTTTGAGAGGCGTGAGTGAGAACCGTCGGCGCGAAGTAGTAGCCTTTGCTTCCAATCTGATTGCCACCGGTCTGGATTGAAGCACCATGTTCAACCGCGTCAGTAACGAAGCCCGCAATGGCTTGTAAGCGTTTTTCGTGCGCCAGCGGGCCCATCGTTGTGTCGGATTCAAGCCCGTTGCCCACACGGACCTGATTGCTAGCAGCGATAAACTTTTCGACGAAGGCATCGTATGCCTTTTCTTGAATGAGAAATCGAGTTGGCGCAATGCACACCTGTCCGGCATTACGGTACTTGCTCGTCGCCAAAATCTTGGTTGCGACGTCGAGATCGGCATCATCAAAGATGATGACCGGTGCATGACCGCCAAGCTCCATAGTGATGCGTTTCATATGCCGGCCTGCGAGCGCGGCCAGCCGCTTACCCACCGCGGTCGAACCCGTGAAGGAGATCTTGCGTATCGTCGGATGCGCGATCAGGTATTCAGAGATTTCCGCGGGCACACCGAACACCAGATTCACGGCTCCACGAACCACGCTGGCATCATCAAAAGCACGGACCAGTTCTGCACACGGGCCGGGGGTCTCCTCTGGTCCTTTGAGAATGACCGAGCAACCGGCAGCGAGTGCGATGGCGATCTTGCGCACGGCCTGGTTGATAGGAAAGTTCCATGGCGAAAAGGCGGCAACGGGACCGACGGGTTCCTTGATCACCAGCTGGTAAACGCCTTCAGCACGCGGGGGAATAACGCGACCGTACGTGCGCCGAGCTTCTTCGGCGAACCAGTCGATAACATCAGCGCCGTGGAGGATCTCAATCTTCGCCTCAGACAACGGCTTGCCCTGTTCCGTCGTGAGAATCCGGGAGATTGTGTCCACCCTTGTACGGAGGAGTTCCGCGGCTCGCCGCATGATCTTGGACCGTTCGAAAGCGGGGATCTTGCGCCAAGCAACAAAGCCTCTCTGAGCGGCCTCGAGTGCGCGATCGAGGTCTGAACGCTCCGCACGCGAAACGGTGCCAATAGCTTCAGCCGTCGCAGGGTTGGTTACAGAGAGAGTTGCCCCACTCGAACTGTCCGTCCAGACGCCATCAATGAAGAGTTGGGTGTGCGAAGGCATGACGGAAGTTCACTTACAGAGAACTGGCATCGAGCGCTTGATCGAGATCGGCGATGATGTCGTCGGCATGCTCAATGCCGACGCTCAGCCGCATCGTTTCGGGCGTCACTCCGGCCCGAGCTTGCTCTTCAATGGACATTTGCCGGTGAGTGGTCGAGGCCGGATGACAGGCCAACGACTTGGCGTCCCCGATATTGACGAGCCGCTTGATCAACTTCAGCCGATCATAGAACCTCTTTCCAGCTTCGAACCCCCCCTTCACCCCAAAGGTCATTAGAGAGCAGCCATGCCCGCCAAGATACTTTTGCGCGAGCGTGAAATACGGACTATCCGGAAGCCCCGCGTAGTTGACCCAGTCGATCCTGGGGTGAGCAGACAGGAATTCGGCGACTCGCTTGCCATTTGCGACGTGACGCTCGACCCTCAATGGAACGGTTTCGATGCCCTGGAGCAGCAGGAAGGCGCTGAGGGGTGATAAAACGGCGCCGGATGTGCGTTGGTAAACAGCGCGACAGCGTCCAAGGAAGGCGGCCTCCTTGAAGTGTTCAGTGTAAACCAGGTCGTGGTAGGAGGGATCGGGCTGACTGAACATAGGGAAACGCCGCGCGTGCACTTTCCACGGGAACCTGCCACTGTATATGATGGCGCCTCCGAGAGTTGTA
>JBJMGM010000083.1:0-118284 GCA_045807905.1 Bryobacteraceae bacterium
ATAGGTGGCATCTCGCGAGGCTTGGATCGAGAACACCGCGACCTCGGCGAATAGGTTTGGCAGAAAATTCAATTGACGATTGCCCCGCAGAAACACTTGCCGTTCGATGATCCACTGTTCGCGGCGGCAGAGCAGAATGAAGTCATCAATCGTGAGGAAGTGCAGGTTGGGTGATTCGTACCAGTCATATGGGAACAGGGCAGTCATAGGCGCACGGCCGCTAGTCATATGCGAAATGCGCACCGTCCAATGGCCGAAATTTGGGAAGGCCACAATGGCGTGACGGCCAACCCGAAGGATGGCGCGTAGAACACGGAGGGGATACCGCAGTTCTTGAACGGTTTGGCTGAGGATAACGAAGTCGAACGCGCCGTCGGGGTAATCGGCGAGACCTTGTTCAACGTCGCCTTGGTAAACGGAAACGCCGCGCGAAATCGCCCGCTGCACCTTGTTCCCGTCGATTTCGACTCCGCGTGCACGGACCTGTTTGTGATCGCGCAACCACGCTAGCAATTCACCTTCACCGCAACCAAGATCGAGAACGCGGGAGCCGGGCTCCACGATTTCGGCGATCATGGCGTAGTCGCGGCGGGCAAGCAGTTGCGGACTCGCGGGGCGGGGAGCCATTGTCTCGTCGGTATGAATCGGCTGTGCTGTAGCAGCTCGGCCAATTGAGATGTCGCGAAAGACTCCTTCGAGGAAGCCTGCCACGATCTCGCTCTGTTCTTTCGTTTCGATTAAGAAGGCATCGTGACCATACGTGGAAGGGAGCTCGCAAAACGCGACGTCACTGTTTGAGCTGCGAAGGGCAGTCACGGTTTCGAGTGACTGATACGTGGGATAGAGCCAATCGGAGGTGAAGCTCAGGACCAAAAAGCGGGCGCGCACGTTATGAAACGCCGCTGCGAGCGATGGGTGGCCTGCGGAGAGATCGAAATAGTCCATGGCCTTGGTGATGTAGAGATACGAGTTCGCGTCGAAGCGGTCAACGAACTGGCTGCCGCGATATCGCAGATAGCTTTCGACTTCGAAATCGGCAGAAAAATCGAGGCCAAACGCGTCCTTTTCGTGCAGACGGCGACCGAACTTCTGGCGCATGGAGATGTCGCTCATATAAGTGATATGACCAACCATCCTAGCGACGGCGAGACCGCGGGCGGGAGGTCTTCCGTCGTAGTAGTTGCCATCGTTCCAGTCGAGGTCGGCCATGACTGCCTGACGGCCGACTTCGTTGAACGCAATTTGTTGAGCGCTGTGATGGGCGGTGGCGGCTATGGGGATTGCGGCGGCGACAGAATCCGGGTAGGCGAGGGCCCATTCGAGAGCTTGCATGCCGCCCATGGAGCCACCCGAGACGGCGAGAAGCCGCTCAATGCCCAGATGATCAACCAGCATTTTTTGCAGGCGGACCATGTCGCTGATGGTGATAACAGGAAACCGCAGTGCGTAGCGCCGCCCGCTTGTGGGATCGGTAGAACTGGGGCCCGTGGTGCCACGGCAGCCGCCGAGGACATTCGACGAAATGATGAAATACCGGTCTGTGTCAAAGGCCAGGCCGGGACCGATCATGGGCGACCACCAGCCCGGCTGCCCATTCTCTTTGCTGATGCCCGCAGCGTGGGCGTCACCCGAGAATGCGTGCAGAATCAAGATGGCGTTCGAGCGAGCGGAGTTCAAAGTACCATAAGTTTCATAAGCCACATTAACGTCGAGCAGAGTAATGCCGCAATCAAGAGGCAGAGCGGGGAAGCTTGCGACCTGGGTTTCGACGCTAAATGAAGTCTCGGCTGAAGCAGGCATGGCCGTGAAAGCAGATAGAATTGTTTGAACTTGCACGATAACACGCGCGGGACCATTTCATTCACTCGGGCCAGCGTGGCTCACAATCAGTTAAGAAGGTCCAGAGGCGCTTTCTTGCTCTTATGTATGCAGCGTGTGCCAGCAGCTCCTGCTTGCGGTGCGATAGGAGTCTCTCTCGCTTATCTTCCGGGATCAAGCCCCCTTTGATTTGGCCTAATAGGTCACAATCTTGGTCCAGGAGCTGGACGTAGTACCGCACCGCCCTCGAACATTCTTTTTGAAGTTGCCTTCGCGTGTGCACCATACCGCGGGGAGCCATTGCGGTCACATTCTAATGACCGAACTTTTGTGCACAAAACTACAAAGATTACTGGTACTGTAACGCCAGGTTCAACTCCAACGTGTATCAGCGCCCGGCGATTCACTAGGACTCGTATCGCGAGCCTCTGAACCGCACCGCGGCAGCACCTATCTCCCGTTTACCCGGGCAGACCCAGCCTTACTCCGGGTGAAGCGCCACACGTACGCCGGCGGCAGATTCATCCAGACCCGGCCAACCCTCTCGGCATCAAGGCCCAATCTGCTAACTGGAAGTGGGCAAGCGGAAGCATAGGTCAGTTGAAGCAGTTGACCTCCGGGCGCTAAGGTTTTGAGGATTGCGCGGACAGTTGCAACTTTTTCCTGGGTGGTCAAGTTGCAGATGGGCATGCTCGACACAATCGTCTTCACGGCGCCCACAGACTCGTTCGATAAGATGTGACTCGCGTGTACAGCGTCGCCACACTTGACGCGAACTCCCGGGAAACGATCCCGCAGATACTCGACGAGCGAAGGATCTCGCTCAATCAGAAAGAGGCGCTCAGGCTCAACTCCATGCTCGAGAAGCGCGCCGGTGATGGACCCCGTTCCTGCACCTATTTCGAGAACGCTTGAGGTATCACCGTTGACGCTCGATGCCACGAGTTTGGAAACCCGAGGCGAACTGGGTGCCAGGGCTCCAACCGCTGAGGGATTGCGCAGCAGGGAGCGAACAAACAGTAAGCGTGCGGATGATTGGAGCGCCATTCTCTGTTAAGGATACGTAAAGCGAGTTTAATGTTTCGAATCAGCTTGATATTGCAACTTTAGATGGTTTGACTAGCCGATTGAGGGGCGCTCTGAGCCGCCGTCGTTAGTTGTTGCACAAAAAGATTGAAGGCAGCATCCTTGCGCGCTGCAGCAACAGCCTGTAGCTGTGAGCATTGTTCGCCTGTTAGCTGAATTGTAGGCACGGCACCGAAAACAAGGGCGTTCTCAACCGTGCGCTGAGGAGCATCGGGAAGACTGTCGCGTCCGCTCAAGCGAAATGAGATGGGCGACAATGGTCCGAAGAACAGAAGGCGAGCTAATTCAGGCCAGCGCTCATACTCGGGTTCAACGCCTGCTTCGCGCGCGAAGTGAATTGCCGCTGTGTGCATCGGCGTTGCTTGTGGCAAACCGCGTCGAGCGCGATAGGCTGTAATGCCAACTTTCATCTGCTCGCACGAGGGCTGCGGCGCCGCTCCACTCCAGCTATAGGCGATCCAGCGTGCCTGTAACTCAAGCGTAGGGAAGTAGGGACCGATTTGGTCGAACATTCCCATAAAACTGAGACCCGGCAAATCCGGATGGAACGTGAACTTGTAGAGATCGGCGTGTAGGGTGTCGATATCGAGCGCTTGCCTGATACTGCCGCTAAGAAATGGCAGATGCAAGTGGAAACCGGTACCGAAAAGAATAGCGTCTACCTGCTCAACACTGCCATCGGCGAAGCGGACCGATTGCCCATTGACCTCCGTCATCCACGGCTTAATTTCGATACGCCCCTCCGCCACCAGAGGTAAGAAGTGCTGACTCTGGGTGATGCCGGCATCGAAGACGAAATCAGCCGGTTTTGGCGCACCGAATTGTTCTGGGCTGCCGCTCGATTGCGTGATGAAAGCCTTTAGTGCGCGGCCCACAATTTCTCTCGGCAGATGCTCCTCGGCGAGAGCCGAAAACCGCGTGAATGCAAGGTGATCCAGAGGTACACCCGCGAGCAATTTGTGCAAGACGTACCGCTGCCGCCGATTCGTCGAGATGACACGAGTAGCACCGAGCATTGCAAGATCGCTCGCAATTTCGAGCGCGCTGATGCTGCATCCGGCGACCAAAACTCGCAGGCCGCGATACCTGTCCGGCTGCTTGTACGCAAACGTGTGGGCAATACTGCCGGACCCCGAAAACGATGCAAGCCCGGATACGGGTGCAATCGCCGGTTGATTGTATCGGCCCGTGGCAACAACAACCCTCGAATATGCTTCTTCCCGTGAGAGCCCGTCCTCGCCTATGAATCGCACAAGCCATTTGCTATGCGCGGCATCACGATCTATCTCCTGAATGCGTGTTTTTAGACGGAGGCGGGAAACAAGGTCGAAGTGTTCCGCGTAATGCTGCAGATAACTTTGGATGGCTTGGTTGGTCGGATAAACAAACGTTTTTGGCTCATGCGGAAGATCGCTGAATGCGGTCATCAGGCGGCTGGTATTGGTGCGCATAGACGGCCAGACTCCGCTGTATCGAGAGTCGCCCGTCCACTGCCCGCCCAGGCGGTCGCCTTGATCAAAAATGACGGGCTCGAAACCCTGTCGTTTTAGCCAACGACCAGCTACCAGGCCGCTTGGACCTGCGCCGATAATTGCTACCGATCGCATATATCGCTTCCCTTGTAACCCTTTACTGCTTGGAGCTGCTGACCATTTTGCCTTCGATTGCGGCGCCAATGCAGTGGGATGTGTATTCGAACGGGTCGCCGTCGTACATGGCCACATCGCCGTCTTTGCCGGGTTCCAATGAGCCGACGCGATTGGCAACGCCGATTATCTTTGCCGCGTTGATCGTGATACTGGCAAGCGCTTGGTCGAAGGTGAGTCCGTTTGCGGCAGCAATCCCGGCCTCGAAAAGAATCACGCGCGTCTTCGGCACATACGCTTCGAATCCGCTCTGAAGCGCATACGGGATACCGGCTGCTTGTAGGTGAGCGGCGGTTTCGAAACTTATATTCTCTGTCTCTTCATTGGCGCGCTGCATCGTCGGATGTATGATCACCGGGTATCCAGAGGCCTTCACTTCTTCGAGCACCAGGTCGCACTCGGCGCAGCCATCCAAGATCAGTTTCAACTTGAATTCTTTGGCGAGCCGGATTGCAGTCATGATGTCGCGTGCCCTATCTACACTTACGAGCAAGGGCAACTCACCGTTCAACACTCTGGCAAAAGCCTCTTTTTTGAGATCGCGCTCTGGGGATTTCGCGTCCGCCTTCTTCGCGGTTGGCTTTATGTATGCCTGCGCCTTGATGAGTTCAGTTCGCAACATAGCTGCTTCTTTGCCGCGTGTGCCTGGGCTTTTTTCTTTTTCACCTAGCCCCTGATTACCAAGACTCGCCGCAATCATTGCGGCCGGTACGATCACCGCTTCCTCGACCGTGTTACCGCGCGTCTTTACGATCATCGTTTGTCCCGAAACGAGAGCGCCTGGGGAGTGGCCGGTGTTCATAGTGGTCACACCGAAACTGCGGACCCACTCGATCAGGCGTTCTCGGGGGTCGTACGCGTCAATGGCTCTTAGTTCTGGCTGAACGGGCGCACTTCTCTCAAGCTCATCCTGGTCGGTTGCAGCGTTTAGATAACCCGTCAAGCCAACCACGCTATGCGCATCCACTAGCCCTGGAGTCACCACCTTCGCCGAGCGCGTGTCATAGGCTTGCGGAATCGTGACCTGCGAAGCGGAACCTACCTTTGTGACTTTTCCGTGTTCAATTAAAACGACGCCATTGGTGATTGGTGCGCCCGCCATCGTATAAATGGTTTCGCCTCGAATAGCCAGATTCTGCCCGTATGCTCCCGCAGCGAGGAGCAGGAATGCGACCGCGATTTTCACTGTCGAACCTCCTCGCCGTCGTCGTCAATCCAAGCTGGTGATTGATCGTGACTGGCACCCTCGCCACCAGTTGCATAGAGGCGATCCTTCGGATCGCTGCGGTCAAACACTTTCTTGCCTTCGATCCAGGTTTGAAGCACGTGCGTGTAGGCGCTGAGCGGATCACCGGAGAGCAGAATGAAATCGGCGTCTTTCGCTGGCTCGAGCGAGCCGACGCGAGAGTCGAGACCGATGATTCGGGCGTTCGCCATGGTCAGTCCATAGAGCGCTTTTTCGCGCGATAGCCCGGCGCGAAGCGCCAGAGCTGCGGAGCGCATAAAAAGGCGAGAGTCTGTGACCGGGTCGTCTGTGTGGAATCCGAACATCACGCCGGCTTTGTCAAGCGCTGCTCCTGTAAACAAAGCCGCATTCTTCGCCTCTTCCTTCCCGCCGGGGCTATCAAGCACGATAAGCGAGACCGGGATGTGTGCCTTGGCAATTTCATCGGCGACCATCCATCCTTCGCTGACGTGGTGGAGGACAACGTGGAAATGGAACTCCTCCGACAGCCGAATTGCGGTCATGATGTCGTCGCTGCGATGCGTGTGAAACTGGACGGTGCGTTTGCCATTGAGTACCTCGACCAGACCTTCCATTTGCAGGTCGCGCGGCGGCAATTTGTTCGCGTCACCCTTCGCAGCGAGCACTTTCTCCCGATACTCTTGCGCCTTGATATATTGCTCGCGATCGAGAGCAGCAGATTTGCCGCGAGTACCCGGGAAAGGAGGCGGTCGGCGCGAATTGGTGCCATTCGCCATTTTCATGCCTCCTGCGATTCGTCCGTCGGGCAGCTTGATGAGAAGATCCTCGATGGTTTTACCCGGGCGAAGCTTTAGATACAGGGTCTGACCACTGAGGAGATGACCTGAACCGGGCATCACGTTTGCTGTGGTTATCCCACCGGCGCGAGCCTTGGCGATACGGGCGTCGCGGACATTAATCGAGTCGAGCACGCGGACATCGGGCTGAATCGGCGCACTCGAATCCCCGCCTTCGGGCTCACCGATGTGGCTGTGGGAATCGACTAGTCCCGGCATGATGATTTTGCCGGAAACATCGACTTTCGTCGCCACGGCTGGAATTTTCGTTGTTGTGGCTGGGCCCACGGCGAGAATTTTTCCGTGATCGATGACTAGAACGCCCGAGTCGATTTCCGGCCCCGCGACCGGGATGATTTTCGCCCCCGTGAACGCAATGGGAGCCTGCGCGAAAGTGCAGCAGGAGACGATTAGAGCAACAGACGGAATCAACAGAGAACGCATTACGAAGGATTGAGTTTAGCGCAGGAGTTCTCTCAGGCCACTAAGAACGGATACCAAGGCTGCAGCGACACAGTATTCTCCTTACCTGGTCGTGGACATGAAGGTCCTGTAACTTTGCATGCTGAAACGTTTTCGGGCATCACGGCGTTTCACATGTGGGGCCAATGAATCGATCGGACATGGCCAAAGTAGGGGCGACGTTTGTGGCGGGCGTTGTTCTCACCATGGCCGCTCTTACGTATTCGAGGACCTACAAACTGACCCAATTTCGCAAAGCGGCCCAGACTGCATCATCGAGAATCCCGGCTCGCGACGAGGCTTCTGCTGCGCCTGTGACCGGTGCTGAAGATGTAAAGGGTTCAGGCACCCCCGTTCAAGTAGGTGAAGAAGCATCCGAGAGCCGGGCGCCTGTTCAAGTACCGGGACCGACGGTACCGCCGCGAGCTGCTCCTCCCGACCGAGTGAGTAATGCCGGCGCGGAAGCACCACATACTACGAGGCCAGGCGTGTCAAATACGATTTCGCCGGCCATCCCGGATATGGCGACCGAACCGAAGTCTGTCTCATCGGAAGGGGAGCAGCCGTCCAAAGCGGAAACAACGCCGCAGCGCCAGGAAGCGAGGGTGCTGACTCTACAGCCTGGTACCAACCTCGCCATTCGGCTCGAAGAGAGCCTGTCGACCGAGCGGAACCGCGGCGGCGAGACGTTTCGCGCCAGACTTGATTCACCGCTGATCGTGAACGGAGTTGTGTTGGCCGACAGAGGAGCACGCGTGCTCGGGCGTGTCGAAAAGATCAAGAGAGTGCATCTTTTGCGAGGCAAGTCGGGCCTCAGATTGCGGCTGACGGAGATTGCGATGAGAGACGGACGGCTGGTTAGGATTGAGACGAACTTGTGGGAGGAGAAGGGTCGGCATAACAGCTTGGGAGCCACGCCAAAGGTGGCCATGGGGGCAGTCGTCGGAGCGCTGACCGGGGCCGCGAAAAGTGCCGGGTTTGTTTCGGACGAGAGTGGAACGAGAAACAGCACTCGCAACGGCGCACATAAAAGCCGTCTGCTTGTAACAACAGGAGCGCGACTTACGTTTCGGATCGTAAGGCCGGTAACTGTTATCGAAAGCCTGAATTAGCTGAACGCGCTATTAAGCGTACCTGTCGCGGCCGGCAGCGTTGAAGTGCAGAACGCGCACTTACGCGCTGCAATCGGCACTTCACTCAGGCACTCCGGGCATTTCTTCGTCGTCGGGTCGGGAGTTGCTTCACCGCGCCTCATGCGGGCCAGAATCTTATTGACTGGAACGATGACAAAAAAGTAAACCGCCGCCGCTATTAACAGGAACGAGACTACGGCGTTGATAAAGTCGCCGACGAGAAACCTGCTGTTGTTAATGGTGAATGCGATCGCAGAAAAATCGGGCTTGCCGACGATCGCAGCGATGAGCGGGGTGATGAGATCCTTGACAAGGGCTGTTACGACAGCTCCGAATGCCGCGCCCATGAGCACAGCCACGGCGAGGTCGAGTACGTTACCGCGTAAGAGAAATTGTTTGAAACCCTTCATAAATCCCGTTCCTATTGTTTTCCACTCTCTTTAAACGTGTATTCGGCTAACTGTTCCCGGACCAAACGGCGTCTCACCAGTCTACTGGAACGAGTAAGTGGCACCGGCCGTAAATTGGAACGAGTTTTTCTTGAACCCGGGTGGCGGATTATTTAGAAAATTATCGAGAGCGCCTAACGTGAGGCCAAAACGATGATAAACCGGGAAGGTCAGGCCAGCGCTCGCGAAGGCAGAATACGCGCTCGTATTGTTCCACGCTGGAGTTATGCCCGCCTGCTCGTTCAATACGATTCCGTGCATAAACTTCTGAATATATGTCTCGCCGAAAATGGAACCAAACAATTTTTGGTCAAGGCCGGGAGTCTCGAATCTCTGGTCAATGTAGTCCGCGCTGGCTTTGACATCGAATTCCCGGTTCAGCGATTTGAACACGACAAACCCTACGCCGCCGCCATACGTTTGTTGCAGTTTCAGACCTTGCGAGAAGCTGTGGTCTAATACGGCCTGCCCAAACACAAATAACCGCGGATTCAGATATCGATCTTGCTCGGCGTCGAAGTGAAATAGGGAAGTTTTGACGGGCGATGAGCCAGGCTCGCTTATTTTGCCGTACGCTTCAGTTAAACCGAAAATGGTCCGATTACGAAGGTCCAGCCAGTTTTCGGAAGGAACAGCGCGCACGAAGTTCAGAGCCGCCGTGTAGGTCTGGCTCTTCTGTGTGGCTTCCGTGATTGATATTCCGCCAGTAGCGCCGCCTTTCCAGCCGTGGAAAAAACCGGGATTTTGGAAACCCTTTTCGAAATCGCTCCTATTCACCAGTGCGCCGAGATCGCCAACCGGAATGGATTGGGGCGAAGATTGGGTGCTTGTATGAAGCTGAAGTTTCTGGTCTGCCACTGAGACCGTCCCTTGAGGAACTTTGGCCGCATCCTCGCGGCTCCGTAGTTTCACGCCTTTTGGAACCGCTGCAAAAGTTTGAGGAGATTGGATCTCTTGAATCTTACTCCAGTCAATGGTTAGCTCGCCCAGTAGTTCGCTCTTAAATACAACCGACGAATCACTCGCGCTCTGAAGCTGCCCAATGATTTTTTCACCATCAGTGAGAATCAGCACATCCGATTGCGGCTTGGAGCCAGGGCTTGTTGTCTGCGCGTTAAGAACGTGCGCTGTAACCACGCAATAAAGCAGCAATGATGCTGCACATTTGTACTGTGTCATGTAATGTGATTGTCCCTTGAAACTGAAGTTTACTGTACCCCACTAGGCGCTTCTGCGCCGGGGGATGGTGACGTAGTCAACCTACTCTGCAGCGAAACGGGAGTTTGGATTCACCCGTCTCTTACGGTTGTGATGAAACAACGCGTCTCGGCCGGGCTGCTGCTTGTCGTGCCGCTCTTCGCCATTGGGACCGTTACGGTCGGTGCAGCTGAAGCATGGGGCAGTAAAGATTACACGCAATGGAGCGCCGAAGAGGTGAACCGGCTCCTTACGGATTCGCCCTGGGCGAAGCAGGTGAGCGCGTCATTTAGTACGCCTCCACGCGAACAAGAGGTGTCAGTGATTCCGCCTCCGGGCGCGTCGACAGCGAATATGGGCGGGACGCGCGGCGTGTCGGATGGTAATTGGGACGGAGGAGTCGGGCGGAACATAGATGATTCAGCTCCCAAGCTGCCCGTAACAGTTCGGTGGGAGAGCGCCTTGCCAGTAAGGCAAGCCTTGCTGAGATCCCGATTGGGCGATCAGCTTTCGGAGGCCCGAGACCCAAAGGAAAACCTGAACCAGGCAGAGAGAGACTACGTCATCACCGTGATCGGCCTGATTACGAGCAATCAGTCCAGAGATCGTGAGCGCGTTCAGAAAGAGTTGACGGGGGCTGCGAGGCTCGTTCGCGCTGGGAAAGCCCCTATCCGGCCAGAGAGCGTTAGCGTCGACGCATCGGTCGGTGCGATTCAATTTTTCTTTCCAAAGACAAATCCGATCAGCCTGGATGACAAAGAGGTCACGTTTGAGTTGCAGTTCGGATCGATAAAGGTCGCCAAGAAGTTTCGCCTAAAGGCGATGACTTATAAGGGCAGGCTCGAACTCTGACGTGAAAACCTGCGCTAACTGTCCATCGCCGGGCTAACGGCGATCAGAAACCTGATTGGTCTACACGGCTGCTCGGCCGCGTAGACGCTCTGTTATTCTCACGGTTGCATGAGCGGCGTTACTTCGAATACGCGCGTTCTCGATGGTCGGCGGATCAGCCAAGAAATCCAACAGGAATTGCGGCCGCGCATCGACGTGCTGCGGGCGAGGTATCGCGCCCCGGCCCTCGCCGTCGTGTTGGTCGGCGACGATCCTGCCTCGCAGATCTACGTTCGTAACAAGGTCAAAGCGTGTCACGAATTGGGTATCCACAGTCTGGATGCGATGCCGCCTGCAAGCATCGAGAACGACGCGCTGCTCGCCATAATCCAAAGCTTTAACAACAATTTGGAAGTGGATGGTATATTGGTGCAAAGTCCGCTTCCTAAACAGATCCATTCGGAGGCCATCGTCCAGGCAGTTGACCCCTCGAAGGATGCCGATGGTTTTCATCCCTGCAACGTCGGTTTGTTGGTCGCGAACCGCCGGGGGCCACGAGCCTGCACACCGGCCGGCATTATCGAGATGCTGAAGCGCTACGACATTCCCATAGCGGGCAAGCGGGCGGTAGTGGTCGGCCGTAGCGACATCGTGGGGAAACCGATGGCGTTAATGCTGATGCATGAGAACGCAACGGTAACGATCTGTCATTCGCGCACCCAGAATCTCGCGGATGAGTGCCGACAGGCCGATCTGCTGGTAGTGGCTATGGGAAAGCCTGCGGCCATTACGGCGGAGTACCTGAAGCCAGGGGCCGTAGTGATTGACGTCGGGATGAACCGAATTACAAACGAAGCCGAGGTGAAGCGGCTGTTTTCCCATGAACCAAGCCGATTGGCAGCCTTTGCGAAAAGCGGCAGCGCTCTTGTGGGTGATGTGGAGCCTCTTGCAATGCAGAGCGTGGCTAGCGCTTACACGCCGGTTCCTGGCGGCGTAGGTCCGCTCACGATTGCGATGCTGATGGCCAACACGGTTGCTTTGGCGGAACAGCACCTGGGATGTTGAAGGTTGGTCTGACAGGTGGCTACGCGACGGGGAAGAGCCTGGTTGCGAAGGAACTGGAACGGCTGGGCTGCCATGTGATCTACGCCGATGAACTCGGACATCAAGTGCTTCAGCCGGCTGGTGAGGCGTATGTAGCAACGGTCGAGACGTTCGGGCCGAAAATTTTGAACCCGGATGGGACGATCGATCGCAAAAGGCTAGGGGAGATCGTGTTCGCTTCTCCCGAACTTCTGGGAAGGCTGAGCGCGCTAGTTCATCCGGCGGTAATCCGGCTAGAGGAGCGGCTGCTAGAGGAATTTGAGAAGCAAGATCCGCGTGGCATCGCCGTTATAGAGGCCGCTATTCTGATAGAAACGGGACGATACACGGTGTTTGATCGGGTGATCCTGACGTCCTGTGACGAAGAGACGCAAATCGCGCGCGGGATGAAGCGTGATCACGCAACGCGCGAACAAGTGCTTGCGCGAGTGGGAAAGCAGCTACCGCTCGCGGAAAAACAGCGGCATGCTCATTACGTTGTCGACACCAGTAAGGCCAAAGAGGAAACGGCGCGGCAGGTGCAACAAGTCTATCGAGAATTGAGACAGATTGCAGAGGCTCGCCAGATATGAGGGCGCGGACCTGGATTCTGGCAGCCGTGATGACCTTTGCGTTCGTTTGGCTCACATCCCAGGCGAACTGGAATTTCCGCAGCTTGGCCAATCCACTCTTTCATCGTGAAGAACGCTCCGTGGACAGCGGAAAGACTGCGTCGCCTCCTGTAGGCGCACCGCGAGCTTCGTGGAGCGATCCGGCTGCCGTCCGCGGCGCGGTTTTGAGCCCCGAGGAGCAGAACAACATAGACATTTACAAGTTCGCGAAGCTGGCGACGGTTTATATCACGAGCATGGCGGTGCGCCGCGATTTTTTCTATCAGCCCGTTGCCTCGCGCAGTTTGGGGTCCGGATTTCTGATTAGCGAAGACGGGTTCATTCTGACCAACTTTCACGTGATCTCGGGCAGCAGCCGCATTCAGGTTACCCTGTCTGATCAGAGCCAATACAACGCGCGTGCGGTCGACACGGATCGTTCCGACGACCTGGCCTTGATCAAAGTTACTCCCAAGAAAAGACAAACATTTCTGCGATTGGGTGACTCCGACCATCTGCAGGTGGGCCAAAAGGTGTTAGCAATCGGAAATCCATTCGGGCTGGAAGGGACATTGACAACCGGGGTTGTGAGCTCGATTGGCAGAGCGATTCAGAGCGAAGACAATGAGCGATTGGAAGGCATGATTCAAACCGACGCGGCGATCAATGGGGGAAACAGCGGGGGGCCATTGCTCGATTCGGGCGGGAACGTGATTGGAATTAGTACCGCCATTGTGGGCCGGACGAACTTGGGGATTGGTTTCGCGGTTCCGATTAATCGCGCGAAAGCTCTGTTGAGCGACTTCCAGGCTGGACGTGTTACGGAACGGCCGAAAATTGGTGTGACCACCGAATACGTCGCAGGCGATCTCGCCGAGACGCTTGGGCTGCCGCGTCGTGGAGGGTTGCTCGTGCAAGAGGTGGTGCGAGGTTCGTCCGAAGATGTTGCTGGACTGCGCGGCGCGCGGCAGATTGTTGCGATCGGCAATGTTGAGCTAGGAATTGGCGGCGATTTCATTGTCGCTGTTGACGGCCAACCTGTGGATCGGGAGGATGCGCTCGTTCGTGCGATGTCTCAAAAACGTGTTGGTGACACGATCACGTTGACAATCATCCGCAATGGCCGGAACTTTAGCTTACCTGTGCGGCTGCTTCGAGCACCGCCAAACGAGGGTTTATAACTCTGTTCGTGTACTCAGGGGCGAGCGGATCTTGACGCACTGAAGCTGATCGCGACGAGGATCAACGAGGCGAAAACCCATACTAGATAGCACGGCAGCCTTAGGAGACGCGAGAACGATGCGGAAATCCGTGCACGAACTGAAGCTATTGCACTCTCTCTAGTTATAATCGGAAGGTGTCACGGCAGTTAGCCGCGCTTTTGATGGCCATCGTGCTCGCCGCCGCGTGCGGGCCGAATATTAAGAGCAAGGAAAAGGTCCAACAAGCGATCTTAAGCCGTTTAGAGACAAATTCCGGTCTGGACCTGAAGAAGCTGGATATTACGACGACCGGCGTCTCATTCGATAAAAACATGGCGTATGCAACCGTGGCGTTTCATCAGAAAGGCGACTCGCGGCTGGCTAGCGGGATGGTTATGACGTACACACTAGAGAATCGCGGTGGTAAATGGGCGGTTGTGAAGGTGGGCGATTCGCACCGACGGAGCATGACAGGGCAAGCGCCAAACGGAGCGGGTGAACTGCCGCCCGGACACCCGCCGCTCGATTCGGTAAATCCCCCGCCAGTTCAGAACCCCCACACCGGCGCGCGAGAGCGATGAAAACTGTTGCGGTTTTGGGTGGTGGACCGGCCGGAGCCTCCGCCGCTGAACGATTGGCGCGGGCGGGTTTGAAAACCATTGTGCTCGATGAAAAGTTGGCTTGGGAGAAACCTTGCGGCGGAGGGCTCACCTACAAGGCGTATTCTCAATATCCCTACCTGATCGAAAATGACACGCCCAAGAAGCTTGTCACGGATACCTTTTTAGCCGCTCCGAAAGCTGGAGAAGTCAAAATGGCCCTGAGCCGGCCGCTGGTCATCTATTCCCGTATCGATTTGAATGGAATGTTGCTCCGACGCGCCGAAGCGGCGGGCGCTGCAATCGAGAAGGAACGCGTCATGGGGCTGGATCGAACTTCCTCGGGCTGGCGAATACGCACTCGTTCTGGTAGGTTGGACGCCGATTACTGCGTGATTGCGACAGGAGCACGCAACCCCTTACGGGAGGTTGGAACGCAGTACACGGCACAGGATACTATGTACGCGCTTGGCTATTGGGTACCGAGCGATCAGGCGCACATTGATATTCAGTTTTTGCCCAATCTGGAAGGGTACATTTGGGTTTTTCCGCGTAGCGGTCATTTGTCGGTTGGGATTTGCGGAAAGAGCGAATCGGCGCAGTGTCTGCGTGTGCGCCTGGAGCGCTATATGGACGAGCGCGGCATCTGCCGCAAAGATGCCAAATTCTATGGGCACATGCTACCGGCGCTTGAGTACCGCGGGTGGCGCAATAACCGGCTGGCCGGCGACGGTTGGATTGCAGTCGGCGATGCTGGCGGCCTTGTTGATCCTATTACCGGCGAAGGTCTCTACTACGCGGTTCGTTCGGGCGACTTGGCGAGCCAGGTTGTGCTGAGCGATCAGGAACCCGAGAAGAGTGCGGAATATTATCGCCAATTGATCAGTCGCGATTTTGGACTCGACCTGACTTATGGCGCTGGCCTCGCGAAGCGGCTTTTCTGCGGAGTTATTTTCTTCGGGGCGGTGCCAAGCCGAATGATTGGCTTCATGAAGCGCAGCCCCAAGTTCTGCGAGATCATGGAAGATCTGTTTGCGGGAACGCAGCCGTATCTCGAATTGAAGAACCGTCTGCTGCGAAACGTCAACACGACGCTTCACGAAATCCTGATGAGCTTTTTGTTCCGCAAGTTGATCCTCGGCCAAACGCGCGTATGAACGTGGCCCAGTCCGAAGCGCTTTTCTCCCGGGCTCAGGAAGTGATTCCCGGCGGCGTGAACTCGCCTGTGCGCGCGTTCCGGGGCGTGGGCGGCACACCACGCTTCATCGCCAGAGGCGAAGGCTCGCACATTTTCGATGTGGATGGCAACGAATATATCGACTACGTGTGTTCCTGGGGCCCCCTCGTCATCGGCCACAGACCCAAGCCGGTAATAGACGCGATAGCAGCAGTACTCGATATCGGTACCAGTTTCGGCGCCCCGACTGCGCGTGAGATAGAGCTGGCCGAGCTGATCATCGACGCGGTTCCGTCGGTTGAGATGGTGCGGCTCGTCAATTCCGGCACCGAGGCTGGTATGAGCGTGCTGCGGGTTGCGCGAGGATTCACAGGCCGTGACCTCACGGTGAAGTTTGAGGGGTGCTATCACGGACACGTTGACTCCCTGCTCGTCAAAGCAGGTTCTGGAATCGCGACGTTTGGTCTGCCGGATACGGCGGGCGTGCCACAATCGTTCGCTGAAACGACCTTAGCGCTGCCGTTCAACGATCTCGATCAGGTGGAAGATGCGTTCCAAAACCAGGGTGACCGCATCGCGGCTGTCATTGTCGAGCCCGTGGCGGGCAACATGGGTTGTGTTCCGCCACTCCCAGGTTTCTTGGAAGGACTGCGGAAGGTTACTGAAGAGTACGGAGCCCTCCTGATCTTCGACGAGGTGATGACTGGATTCCGGCTTGCTTACGGCGGAGCCCAACAACTCTATGGCATCCAGCCTGACTTGACGATGCTCGGCAAGATTATCGGCGGTGGGCTGCCGATGGCTGCTTATGGCGGCCGCGCCGAGATCATGAACAAGGTTGCGCCAGCGGGCCCGATTTACCAGGCGGGAACGCTTTCCGGGAATCCTGTTGCCGTAACCGCGGGCATTGCAATGTTGCAATATCTGGAAGCGCACCCCGAGGTGTACGTCACCATGGAAAACCGAACCGCTCAATTACTGGCAGATCTTCCGCTCCACGTCTGTGCGAACCGAGTGGGGTCCATGCATACGCTATTCTTTCAACCAGAACCGGTGAGAAATTACGAGGAAGCTAAACGTTCCGATACAGCGACTTTCGGTAAATTCTTCCATTACCTGCTGGAGCGCGGCGTTTACTTTCCTCCCTCGCAGTTTGAATCAGGTTTTGTGTCGGCGGTCCATACGCCGGACGACATAGCGTATACGAAGAAAGTTGTCACAGAGTTCTTTGCGTGAAGTGCGCCGCCGCTACTTGAAGTACACGAGGCTTGGGCCATGAATGCCAGTCCACGGCGCGTCCTGGTGACCGGCGGTGCGAAGCGCATCGGCCGCGGAATTGCAATTGAGCTCTCACGGCGCGGATTCAGCGTTGCGATTCACTACAATACTTCGCGAACTGAAGCAGAGCAAGTATCAAGCGAATGTAACGATGCTCCTATTTTTCAGGCCGACCTGGCAAAAGTGGGAGAGATCCACCGTCTGTTCAGCGAGGTTCGCGAGCGCTTCGGACTTGTGGATTGCCTCGTAAATAACGCGGCGCGGTTCACGCGTGCCGATCCGCTCGCGATTTCGGAGCAGGACTGGGATTTCATCCATGACGTAAACCTGAAGGCAACCTTCTTCTGCTGCCAGGAGGCCGCCAAGCACATGGAAGAAATAGGCGCCGGGAGAATCGTGAATATTAGTTCCTTAGGGGGCATTCGCCCGTGGGCGCATCACGTACACTATTGCGCGTCGAAGGCTGGGGTGATCATGTTGACCAAAGCGCTGGCCCAGGCGTTTGCTCCCGCGATCACGGTGAACTCTGTGGCTCCCGGCGTGATCACTTTCGACGATATAGATTCTCGAACCCAACAAATGATTGCTGGCACTCCCATGCGGAGATCGGGGAGAGCGGAAGAAATCGCCGAGGCTGTGCACTTCTTTCTCACTGCCTCGGACTTCATTACGGGTCAAATTCTCGCCGTTGACGGTGGATTGGGCGACTCCTAGAAAGCGCCGACATCAATACCGTCTATAATTGCGAGACGTAACTTCGCCTCCAATGTCGAATATCCTCAGCGGTCTACTACTTCTATTAATCACAACTTCTTCTCTGAACGCACAAAGCGGTAGCCACTTGCTGTTGCGTGATCCCGCAGTAAGTCAGACTCAGATCGTATTCGAGTATGCGGGCGATCTTTGGATCGTAAGCCGGGACGGAGGTGAAGCGCGCCGTCTGACAACCGGGGTCGGGCGTGAATTCAATCCACGCTTTTCGCCGGATGGTACGCAGATTGCGTTCAGCGGCGAGTATGACGGCAACATCGATGTGTACGTCGTTTCGGCATCAGGCGGCGTGCCGCGCAGGCTGACGTATCATCCGGGAGCCGATGTGGCAATTGGATGGACGCCGGACGGAAAGCGCGTCCTCTTCAATTCACCGCGGGACAGTTACGCCGACAGCGGCCAGCTCTACACGATGGCGCTCGACGGATCGCTTCCTGAAGCGCTGCCGCTCCCGACTGCTGAAGATGGATCCTACTCGGCGAACGGATCACATATCGCGTACGTGCCCGTGTTTCACTGGCAGGCGGCATGGAAGAGGTACCGCGGCGGGCAGATGACAAAAATCTGGATTGCAGACCTGTCCGATTCGAGCACTATCAAGATCCCGCATGAGAATTCGAACGACTTCAATCCGATGTGGGTTGGCGATAAAGTGTATTTTCTATCTGACCGCAATGGACCGGTCAGCTTGTGGGTTTACGATACTGCGTCGGCATCGGTAAACGAGGCCGTGAAGAATCAAGGGCTCGATTTCAAGTCGGCGTCTGCCGGTGGCGGGGCAATCGTGTATGAGCAATTCGGCTCGCTGCACTTACTCGATCTGAAAACGGGCAACACTCGTGGGGTGGATGTCCACGTGTCGGCCGATCTGGCCGAGGTGCGGCCGCATTTCGAGAAATTGACTGTTCCGAAAATTGAGAACGCCGCAATCTCACCCACCGGGCAGCGCGCCGTCTTCGAAGCACATGGTGAAATTCTCACCGTCCCTGCCGATAAAGGGGACATCAGAAATGTGACGAGTACGCCGACAGTTGCTGACCGCGACCCAGCGTGGTCACCAGATGGCAAATCAATCGCATATTTTTCCGACGAATCGGGCGAGTACGCGCTTCACATTCGCGATCAGAGCGGCCTGGGTGAAGTGAAGAAATTCAACTTGGGAAATCCTGCGTCGTTCTTCTATTCGCCGGTTTGGTCGCCCGATAACAAGAAGATCGCGTATACCGATAAGCGCCTGAACCTCTGGTACATCGATTTAGAGAAGAAGAGGCCCGTTCGGGTCGACACGGATCTCTATGACAGCCCGGGGTACGCCATGACCGCCATGTGGTCCCCTGACAGCCGCTGGCTGACCTTCAGCAAGCAGCTACACAACCATTTGCACGCACTGTTTGTATATTCGCTGGCAAATGGTAAGTGTACCCAGGTGACCGATGGCATGAGCGACGCTCTATCTCCTGTGTTCGACAAAAGCGGCAAATATCTGTATTTCATGGCGAGCACCAATGTGGCTTTGAGCGGTGGGTGGATCGATATGTCGAGCATCGCGCGCCCCGTCACGAGCAGCATCTATGTGATGGTGCTGCGAAAGGATCTGGCATCGCCGCTTGCGCCTCAGAGCGATGAAGAGAAGAGTGCCAGCGAGCAGAAAGACGATCAGAAGGACAAAGGCAAGGAGGCGTCGAAGGATCAGGCGGATAAAGGTGAAAAGAGCGATAGAAGCAACGACACTGCGAAGGATCAAAAAGACAAAACACCGCCGGAGGTCCGCATTGATTTCGATAACATCAGCCAACGCATCCTAGCGGTTCCGGTTCCGGACAAGAATTACCTCGCAGTGGCTGCCGGAAAAGAGGGCGTGCTTTTTCTGCAAGAACGTCCCATCGTAGAGCTGCAAGAAGGCCCGCCGCAGTTGATCGTAACCAAATTTGATTTCAAGACGCGTAAGACGGATACCGTTCTCCAAGGCGCAACCGTGTTCAAGCTTTCTGACAACGGCGAGAAAGCCCTATTCCGGCAAGCGGAGCAGTGGGTGATCTCCAATGCCGATCAGCCGCCCAAACCGAATGAGGGCGTACTGAAGCTGGCTGACATGGAAGTATATGTCGATCCGCGTGCTGAATGGCGACAGATGTACCACGAAGTCTGGCGGATTGAGCGCGATTTCTTCTATGACCCGGGATTTCACGGTCTCGATCTAAAAGCGGCTGAGCGTTATTACGTGCCATATCTGAATGGCATCTCGACGCGCGCCGATTTGACTTACCTGTTCGAGGAAATGCTCGGCAACCTGACCGTGGGCCATATGTTCGTGGCTGGCGGATCGCAACCGCAGCCGCCGAAAATCAAAGTCGGGCTTCTGGGAGCTGACTACAAAATCGAAAACGGGCGTTACCGCTTCAGGAGAGTGTATAACGGCGAGAATTGGAACCCGCAACTGCAGGCGCCTCTGACGCAACCGGGTGTGAATGTCACGGCGGGCGAATACCTACTCGCTGTTCGCGGTCGTGAGCTTCATGGATCGGACAATATCTACAGCTTCTTTGAGCAGACTGCGGGCAAGCAGATTGTGTTGAAGGTTGGAGCGAATCCTGATGGCGCAGGCTCACGCGACGTGACCGTGGTGCCGGTGGACAACGAGAACCGCGTGCGACATCTTGCGTGGGTCGAAGGGAATCGCCGCAAAGTAGACCAATTAAGCGGCGGCAAACTCGCCTATGTTCATCTGCCGGATACTGCAACTGGCGGCTTCACCAGCTTCAACCGATACTTCTTCGCACAAGTCGGACGTGAAGGCGCGGTTCTCGATGAGCGGTATAACCACGGAGGAGACATCGCGGATTACATCATTGACTACTTGAGCCGCCGTCCGATGGCACGCATCACAACACGTGAAGGCGAAGACGTTACAGATCCCACACAGGCTATCTACGGGCCCAAGGTGATGATCATTAACCAGTTCGCAGGCTCGGGCGGAGATGCGATGCCATGGTATTTCCGGAAAGCCGGAGTCGGACCATTGGTCGGCGAAAAGACCTGGGGCGGACTCGTAGGAATCGGTGGATATCCGAACCTGATGGATGGCGGACAAGTGACGGCTCCACGATGGGCGTTCTACGGCCTCAAGGGTGAGTGGGAGGTTGAAAATCACGGCATCGCTCCGGATGTCGAGGTGGATCTGGATCCCAAGCTAGTTCGTGAGGGACACGATCCGCAATTGGAACGCGCTGTCGCGGTCGCGATGGAGTTGCTAAAAAAGACCCCTCCGACGACTTACGAGAGACCGGCGTATCCGAACTATCACCAAAAATTCCAGGCATCCGCGCCCTAGTGCATAACTTGGACCCCTCGCTCTCCGGCCGTGCAGAGTTTCACAGCTGTTGCAGGACCGGGCGCATGGCTTTATCCAGACGGATCATCGCATCGACTAATTTTTCATGAATTGAGGGCCAGGACTCGTCGGGGCTTAGGAAGCCGCCTTCGACGATTTCCTGAACGCGCAGGAGTTTGCGCTCCCTTCGTTCTCGCCAGTGTAGGGGCCGCCCATAAGCCTGCTCGATTTCGGCGCGATGTGATTGGAGATAGTGAAACACGGCGTCCGCGCGTTCCCCACGCTGCACCTGAAGCTCTACGCGGGAATCGGCCTTTCGAATAATGTAGCTGAGCGAAATGCCTGGGCGGAGGCGGACAACAATTGAAGAATACTGCATTGTCGGCCGCTGGTTTTCATGTAGTCTGGTGATCTTGAGGCCGGTTTGCCACAATTCGGACAGAAACCTTCGGCGTCGCTGCTGTTGACCGGAGATTCTCAACTTATCCAGTTGCCCCAACTTCGCGATGCTGGTCTGATACGAATCGGCTTCGGGCAGAGGTAGAATCTGCTCGACACTTAGGAGTACACGCTCGTCGGCCAGTTTGTGTGGACGGACGCGGATGCAACGCACATCCAAGCCTTGCTCATTCAGCCAAATAACGGACTGCGTTAGGTCTCTCGAGAAATCGGAAGCGGCCAAGACGATTCGGATGGTGGGGGCGAACTCGCCTTCATCCGGCGTGTTCCAGTCGAGAAAATCTAAAAGTTCCTCGCGGATTTCCTCAACCGGAGTCCCCGGAACGAGAGGGTCGCGGGCTGCGGCCGCCACCGCCTCGTCGAACGTCATAGCGGAAATCATGGCAGCGCAGCGGATCGCCTGTAAATCGATGTAGCCCGGATCAGCAGTGCTCTTTATCTGAACTATGACGAGGTTTGCTTCTTTATCGAGACAGAGAAGATCGATGCGGAGGTTGCCGTCTTCCCAATTCCCGTAGTCCGCCGCGAGCACTTTGAAATCAGCGGACAGCACCGAAATATCCTGGCGCAGAAGGCGCTGCAGATCTTTGCTTTTTAGAACCTCGGAGTCGAAGCGGGTCTCCGGAACCTGGACGAGAGTCTGGTTAGTGAGTTCAAATAAGGCCACTAACTTGCCTCCGGTGTTCCGGCGCGATCAGCACAGATGAGAGAAGTTCTTTTTTCTAGCGCACAGTTGGCTAAGGAACGCAACCTCATCTACGCTCACGCATCAACACTTCTCCTCATTACCCCAGGATCGATTGCGCCGCGCGCGCAGCAGGGCAGCTAAGGCCTGTACTGCGCAGCAACTCCGACCGGGCAAGACTGCGCCACGCCACGACGAGGTCGTGAGAAGCGCTGGATCAAAATCAACCTTCCCTTGTCCGAATTTGAGTTGCAAGGCGACGTACCCGGCCGGATCAACGTGCCGGAGCGGAACCGTTGGAATCGTAGCATACGTTCAGGCGTGAATCCTACGGCTCGGCAGCGCCATTAGTCCCTAGCCTTACTAGTACTTAGAGTCAGTAGCCCCATGTTGATGGCATCGAGTAGCGCTCCGTTTAAGTCCCCCGAGTAGTCCCAGAACATCACACCGCGAAGCTTGTGCTCTCGAACATACCGGCATTTCAATGCTATTGACTCGACATCTTCATAGGAAACAAACGTTCGCTGCGCTGCGTTGTAGAGGAAAGGCGCAGAAGCGGTGGCATCCCAGTAACGGACGAACCCGTGGTTCAACATCTCGCCGACGATATTCGCGTAATTGGAAAATGCATTCGGTACCGGCTTGCCTGGCTGAAACAGGCCATGATGTAGATCCGCAACTTCTCCCCAGACGTGGCCATAAAACGGGACACCCAGCACGATCTTAAGCGCCGGCACTCCCGCCCTTTCGTACTCGCGTACCGAGGCATCGGCTGAAATTCGTTTCGGATCTGCCGGGGTGGTAAATAGCGGCGCATGATGTCCCGTGGTCTTATCAGAATCCGGCTCGTAATAGTCATACGCCATCAGGTTCACCGTATCCACGTACTTCTGGACGTCGCGCATCTCGGAATGCGCCAGAAATTGGGTCGAAGCGCCCGCCGCCACCGAAGTCAGCAGATGTTTGCCGATCTTTCTTTCTTCATAATTGAACCGCTTCCGCAGTTCTTTCAACAGCGAGGTGTAGTTCCGCTTGTCTTCGGGGCGGAATCGGTTGTTGTATCCAATCATCCCTGGATACTCCCAGTCGATATCAAGTCCGTCCAGGTGATACCGATTGATAAACTGGACTGCACTGTCAATGAACGCTTTCCGGCTCTGATTTGCGAGCGCCATATCGGAAAAGTTACCTGACCACGTCCATCCTCCAACCGACACCAGCAGCTTCAAATTCGGATTGGCCTCTTTCAGAGCATTGAGTGCCGCAAAATTTTCTCGGTCGTGTGCAAAACCCTCTACCATACGGCCATTCTGGAGCTTCGCGAACGCGTAGTTAACGCGGGTCAGCTTGCTTGCCGCAATCTCACGGGGCTGAAGCACTCGATCCTTCACAAAAACGTACGCGATGATTTCGCTGTCCGGCTTCGGTAACTCAGCCGCACGCAAACCGGAAGATACAACGGAAAGCAAGAAAATATGGCAGAAAGCAGCGGCTCGCATTGTGGGTATCATATCGAGCGATTCTCGATTTCTTGTCACGCGAGATGCTGTCGCCCTATTGCTTCACGGCTGCTTGGGTGCGGCTTGAATTTAGCTGCTTTATGCTCCGCTGCTCAAATCTGTTCGGCCGTCATTTCCGCGCGATACTCTGTACCATCGCAGCCGACAGCTTTTCGCCATTGCCATTCGCGATCAGTGCCCACGCGAGGGCCTTCACCTTATCCTGTTTCCCATCGGAGCCGCTCCAATAACCTTCGCAAGCTGATACTGGGCCGGCGGAAAGCCCTGCTCTGCACTCTTTCGGTACCACTTCACGGCTTGTGCAACGTCCCGCGGCACGCGCTCTCCTTTTCGAGCAGCATGCCGCGCCTGGTTCGTGTACTCAGGCTCTACTTTATAGAGAAGCTTAGGCAGTATAACTTTGGTTTCGGGGGTATGTTGCGGATCCGGAGCATTTTGTGCAAACAACAGCAGAGTAGGAAGCAGTCCAATGCACATATATCGGCAGGTTTGCCGTCGAGTCATACAAGCGGACCGCCCTCGATTGTAATCCAATTCCCGGCAGTTAAGGTGCGGCATTGATCGTCCCGGAGCGGCTTGCGATTACCTGTTCCAGAACGCCCGAAAGCGCAGCATGGCTCGACCGCTTGCCACGGAACCTTAGTGAATTGGAGCACGGATGGTCGCTCACGCTCGGAGCGCCGTTCGATAGCGAGGAGGTGAGCTGCGCATGGGTGGCGCCCGTCGCGCGGGCCGACGGAACCTCAGCAGTGCTGAAGCTCGGGATGCCGCATATGGAGAGCGAGCATGAGCTCCACGGCTTGCGCTTCTGGAACGGAAACCCGACGGTGCGGCTGCTTGAAGCAGATGATGATCTTGGCGCGATGCTGCTGGAACGCTGTGAGCCGGGAACGGTACTGCGCACCCTGCCGGAACCCGAGCAGGACGTCGTGATTGCGCAACTTCTTCGTCGACTGTGGCGGTCGCCATCGGCACCCCACCCTTTCCGGCCGCTGTCGGCCATGACGGCGCACTGGACCAACGAGACGCGGACCCATGCTGATGAATGCCCCGACCCAGGTCTTGTCTCTGAGGGCCTGCGCCTGTTCGAGGAATTGCCGCGCAGTGCTTCGATTGAAGTGCTGCTAGCGACCGATGTGCACGCCGGGAACGTCCTCCGAGCGCAGCGAGAGCCTTGGCTGGTTATTGACCCGAAGCCATTCCTTGGCGATCCGGCCTATGACGCGACGCAGCATCTGTTCAACTGTGACGCGAGACTCCGCTCGGACCCGGACGGGACAATCCGTCGTTTTGCGGACCTGCTTGGCCTCGATCACGACCGCGTTCGGTTATGGACGTTCGCCCGTGCGGCCGCAGAGCCACGCGACGATTGGAACGACGGCGCCTCAATTGCGCTCGCCCGGGCGCTAGCTCCGTAGCCAAATCCCGAATTGGGTTGGTTTCGCAGCCGCGTTTGTTGCGCAAAACGCAACGCCCCAGTCCCAGAACCGGACAACAGCTCATTTGGTAATTTCGTTTTATCTGTGCCAAATCAATAACTTACCAGCCAATAGAACCCTGGCCGCTGAAGTGCACTTTATAGTGAGCACAAAATGGCAATGGATGTCCCACGCGGTAAGGAAGTCGCCCGGAGGCGCTTGATCCGGCGAATTGTTCTGATCGCACTCGCAATCATCGTAATTACCGGCACCAGCGTTGCGGTTGCCCGTCTAAAACCCGCAGCGCCCTCCGTCGACCGGAGTAGCGTGTGGATCGATACGGTCAAGCGTGGCCCTATGGAAAGGCAGGTGCGCGGTTTGGGACGCCTCACGCCCCAGGAGATCTATTGGATTCCCGCCGCGGTTGAATCCCGCGTTCTCCAAATCGTACGCAGGGCCGGGTTGGATCCTGTGAAAGCGAACGATGTGCTAATGGTCCTGAGCAACCCCGATAAGGAACTCGAAGCCGAAAGCGCGGCCTGGCAAGTGAAGCAGGATGAAGCTACACTTGCCAACCTTAAAGTAAAACTCGAAAGCGACAAGCTCGATCAAAGAGCCAGCCTCGCGGAGCTTGAATCCCAGTACACGCAAGCTAAGCTCACGGCCGATAGGGATATGGAACTCACACGCTTGAATTTGAAGAGTGACTTGGAATCCAAGCTGTCGGTCGACAGGGCGAACGAACTCGAAAAGCGAGTAGCTCTCCAGAAGCAGCGGCTCAACATTGTGGACGACTCGATCAAGGCGCAAATCGAGGCGCTGCAAGTTGCCCTCGAACGTTCTCGCGCCAGCTATGAACTTAAAAGGAAGCAGGTGGATCAGCTAACCATCCGCGCCGGGATTGATGGAGTCCTCCAGGAAGTCGACGTTGAGGTAGGGCAACGTGTCCCGGCCGGCACGATCCTGGCGAAAGTAGCGGACCCGAAAAAGCTGAAAGCCGAGCTCAAAATTCCTGAGACCCAGATGAAAGATGTGCGTGTGGGCCTGGATGCCTCGGTCGACACTCGTAACGGCCTTATCCCGGGCCGCGTCATCCGCATCGATCCAGCCGCGCAGAATGGCACGGTCACGGTAGATGTCGCGCTGTTGGGGTCGCTCCCCCAGGGTGCCCGACCTGAGCTGAGCGTCGATGGAACTATCGAAATCGAACGGCTACCGGATGTGGTCTTTGTCGGCCGCCCGGTTTCCGGTGAACCGGATAGCACCATCGGCCTATTTAAGCTCGATCCCGCCGACAAGGGAGCCGAACACGTAAACGTAAAGTTGGGACGCGCCTCGGTAAATACTATTGAAGTGAAAGACGGCCTTAAGGTGGGCGACCAAGTGATACTTTCCGACATGTCGCAGTGGGATTCTCAGCCGCGAATCCGATTGAACTAGAGCTGGGCAGTGAACGTAATTAGGTGGACACAGGAGGACTTAACCAGAATGACCGCATCCGAGCCGTTGATTCATCTGGATGGCGTTACCAAGGTGTTCGTCACCGACGAGGTGGAAACGCACGCTCTCTCAGGGATTCATATCGATATCCAGCGAGGTGAGTACGTCTCCATTTCGGGACCGTCCGGGTGTGGCAAATCGACTCTGCTCGCCATCCTCGGCCTGCTCGATTCGCCTACTTCTGGCACGTATATTCTGAACAATAAGCCGGTGCAAAGCCTGAAGCTATCGGAGCGGGCGCGCATCCGCAATCGCGAAATCGGCTTCATTTTTCAAGCGTTCAACCTGATAGGCGACTTGAACGTCTACGAGAATGTCGAGCTGCCTCTCACCTACCGCGGCATGGGTTCCGCCGAGCGAAAGAAGAAGGTTCACGAAGCCCTTGAGCGCGTGGGCATGTCGCACCGTATCAAGCACTATCCTTCACAGCTCTCCGGAGGTCAGCAGCAGCGCGTGGCCGTCGCGCGGGCCTTGGCCGGAGATCCGTCCATACTGCTGGCCGACGAGCCTACCGGAAATCTCGACTCGCAGAACGGAGAACAAGTCATGGATCTGCTGCGTGAGCTGCATCGGGGCGGCGCGACCATCTGTATGGTGACGCACGATCCGCGATACGCCCGGTATGCCGACCGTTCCATTCATCTGTTTGACGGCCGTGTCGTGGAGGAAAACATGGAGGTCCCTGTATGATTCGCAAAAACGTCGACGTCATTGCGGTAACTGTCTTGCTGTGCGGCATCGGCTTATATTCTCGTGCGCGCGACGCAAGAATTTTAGAAGTAATCCCGAACAAGCGAATCGCTCTTTCAGACGGAAGCTTGTGCCGAACCTTCGAGGCGTTTCAGCACTTGCACCGCATCCAGTTCATCCGGCATTAAAAAGTCTTGGACAGGATTCCTCTTGGCGCGGAGCTTCAGCTCCCTCCCGAAGGATTATCAGGTTCTGAGTGGGACGATACTAGCAATAGACGCGGAGAAGCGTCCGTTGTACGCGCTATAACTACACCTAATGATTTCGCTTCGCAACATTGAAAAATACTTTGAACACGGTCCTAATAAGACCTATGTCCTGCGCCGCATCAATATCGACATAAAGCAAGGCGAGTTTATCTCGATAATGGGTCCATCAGGGGCAGGGAAGTCGACTCTGCTACATTTACTCGGCATGCACGACAGTGCTTGGACGGGTGAATATAATTTTTTCGATCACCCCATCCACAAGCTGAGCAAGAAGGACCGGTCAGAGCTGTACAAGAAATACATCGGCTTCGTATTCCAGAGCTACCATCTACTCGATTCCTTGACCGTTTACGAGAATCTGGACATTCCTCTGTCGTACCGGAACATCAAAAAGTCCGAGCGGCAGAGTATCGTTTGTGACACCCTTGACCGCTTCAGTATGGTCGGTAAAAAAGATCTTTACCCCAATCAACTTTCGGGTGGCCAGCAGCAGCTGGTCGCAGTCGCCCGTGCCATGATTGCCAATCCAAAGCTGATTCTGGCCGACGAGCCTACCGGAAATCTGCATTCAAGCCAAGGCAAAGAGATCATGGAGCTTTTCAAAAAGCTCAACGATGAAGGCGCCACCATCGTCCAGGTGACGCATAACGAGAAGAACGCCGAGTACGGTAACCGGGTGATTTACATCGAGGATGGCTGGATCACGCCAAACTGAGCGCAAGTATCTAACCTGCCTCCAGCAATGCGTGAGCGATTAAAATGAAGATCGTACCTTCCCAAATGCGCATCCTGATCGCCGACGATCAGCCGGATGTGCTCGAAGCGTTGCGGTTGCTATTGAAACGCGAAGGCTATAAGATCGAGGCTGCCGAATCGCCCCAGCAAGTCTTGCAGGCGATCGAAAACCGCGATTACGATGCTGCCCTGATTGACCTGAACTACACCCGCGACACTACGTCCGGGGAAGAAGGCCTGGAGCTATTAGCAAAGATCCAGACCGTCGACGCCATGCTTCCGGTGATTGTGATGACTGCCTGGAGTAGTGTCGGCTTGGCCGTAGAAGCCATGCGGCGCGGAGCACGGGATTTCATCCAGAAGCCTTGGGAGAACGAGCGGCTCTCGTCGATTGTGCGCACCCAGCTCGAGCTTAGCGAAGCTCTGCGCCGCGGCCAACGGCTCGAGGCTGAGAACCAGTTGCTGCGCGGTGACAATCTGCCCACGATGATCGCCCAGGCTTCTTCCATGCAGCCGGTCCTCGATATGATTTCCCGGGTCGGGCCCTCGGATGCGAACGTTCTGATTACGGGCGAGCCGGGCAGCGGCAAGGAAGTGGTAGCGCGGACCCTTCATGCGATCTCCAGCCGATCCAGCAAACCAATGGTTACCGTGAACGCTGGTGGTCTTGCTGAAGGTGTCTTTGAAAGTGAGTTATTCGGCCACATCAAGGGCGCATTTACGGATGCCAAGATGGATCGCGTCGGGCGCTTTGAGCTAGCTGACAGCGGCACGTTATTTCTTGACGAGATTGCAAATGTGCCGATGAACCTGCAAGCGAAACTGCTGCGCGTCCTCGAAGTTGGCGAGATGGAACGCGTGGGTTCGTCAAAGACGAAGCGCGTCGACGTTCGCGTTATCTCGGCTACCAATGCGACGCTCACGGATGAGGTGCAGAACGGGCGTTTCCGGCAGGACCTGCTATTTCGCTTGAACACCATTGAGATTCATATCCCCCCGCTCAGAGAACGCAAGGAAGATATCGCTGCTCTGGCCACTCATTTCCTCGGTGTGCATGCGCGGCGCTACCGCAAAGGCATCTCCGGTTTCGACCACAACGCAATGCAAGCGATGCTCGAGCACGCCTGGCAAGGCAATGTTCGGGAATTGAACCATGTCGTCGAACGCGCCGTTCTGATGGCGCAAAGCAATTGCATCAAGGCCAGCGATTTAGCCTTACGTGCGACCAGCACTGCCTCGCCGCGGCTGGAGGACATGAGCTTAGAGGACGTCGAAGAGTTTCTCATCAAGAAGGCCTTGTCGCGTTACGGCGGAAATGTGAGCCATGCGGCCAGCGCTCTTGGACTTAGCCGAAGCGCGTTGTATCGGCGGCTGCAACGGTTTGGGCTCTAGCGGGCGCCTAAGCCCGGCGCGTACATCAAGCTCATACATGAAGCTTCCGCATATTAGTCACGATTTGCGGGTGCTGTTGCTTGCTCTCGCCGGAGGTTTGCCTGCCCTAACCGTGTGCTTCATCATTCTACTTACGGGCAGCTATTCCGGCAGAACACAGTGGAGCATCGGTTTGCTGATCGTTCTCAGTTGGTTGGGCTTCTGTTTCGCAGCTCGGGAGCGCGTTGCCAGCCCGTTGCGCACCTTGGCAAATCTCCTGGAAGCCATGCGGGAGGGAGATTATTCGATCCGCGCCCGCGTCGACAATACCGGCGAAGCATTGGGCGAGGTGATGCAGCAGGTGAACGCGATGGCCGCCACGTTGAGGGCTCAGCGTCTCGGTGCCTTGGAAGCAACGGCACTTCTTCGCAAAGTGATGGAAGAGATCGATGTCGCCGCATTTGCATTCGACCCGCAGCAAACCCTTCGACTGGTGAACCGCGCCGGCGAACGGCTCTTGTCGCAACCCGCGGAGCGCCTGCTCGCTCGTGATGCAACCTCGCTGGGATTGGCCGAATACCTCATCGGCGAACCCGAACGCACCATTCAGCGCTCTTTTCCTGGAGGAACTGGCCGCTGGGGCATTCGCCGCAGCCAGTTTCGGGAAGGCGGTCTGCCTCACCAACTTTTGGTTGTCACAGACTTAACGCGGCCGTTGCGAGACGAAGAACTGCAGGCTTGGCAGCGCCTAGTGCGCGTAATCGGTCACGAGTTGAATAATTCGTTAACTCCCATCAAATCCATTGCGCAAAGCCTTGAGCTGCTCTTGACGGCAGAGCCCCGGCCCGAAGATTGGCAGGACGATATGTCGAGAGGCCTGAACGTGATTGCCACGCGATCCGAATCCCTCAGCCGGTTCATGAGCTCTTATGCGCGCTTGGCGAAATTGCCGCCGCCAAAATTTGCGCCCGTGGAAATCAATGCGCTCTTGAGACGCGTTACCGTCCTTGAAACACGCACGCAAGTCTTTTTTGAGGAATGTCCTCCGTTAACCATTCAGGGTGACGCAGATCAGCTCGAGCAGATTTTGATTAACCTGATTCGTAACGCGGTTGATGCAGTTCAGGAAACCGGGGGGCGGGTCTTTGTACGCCATGAACGTACAACGACAACAGTGCAAATTACCGTGCGGGACGAAGGGCCTGGTCTTTCGAATACATCGAATCTATTCGTTCCGTTCTTTACGACGAAACGCGGCGGCTCCGGCATCGGCCTGGTGCTGAGCCGGCAGATAGCAGAGGCACACAATGGCTCCGTGAGTCTACAAAATGCCGCAGATGGCCCGGGTTGCGAAGCTCGCCTGATATTGCCGATTCAATGAAGCGTCTCGTCAGGCCTGCACAGGAGCCGTGGAGCCGATCTCGGCGCTTGGCGCAACCAGAGAGCTTGCGCTGAAGTGGAGGCAGAAGCATGCACCAGAACCCGGTCGGTTGATGAGCTCCATATCTCCGCCTAGGTCGAGCATGGTCTGGCGTGACAATGTCAGCCCAAGCCCAAGCCCGGAGCGTTTACCGGATGTCACGAAAGGACGAAATAGCTGAGCACGTACTTCAGGCGGCACACCGGGGCCGGTATCTTCAACGAACACTTTAAGTGCGCTGCCGTCGCGCTTTGAATGCACGAAGATCTGGCCGGTTTCGTGCATTGCGTCGGCGGCGTTCGAAAAGAGATTTACAAACACGCGTTCCAGGCGCGTCCGACTCACGAGCAGCTCTGTTCCATCCGCTATCGCCACTCTGAGTCGCAAGTTCTGGCTCAGATCTGGAATCGATTCCGCCGCTCCTTCGACGATGTCACGAAGCTGGCATCGCTCAAAGTTGCCGGGTTCCCCACGCGACACATTTAGCAAATCCTGCAACATTTCTTGCATCCGCTGGGATGCGCGATAGATATTCGAAGCGACTCTTCCCGTTTGCTCGGGTGGTAGATGACCATCCACCAGCATCTCCGCTCCGCCATAAATGGCTGCTAAAGGATTCCGCAAATCGTGAACCAGCGAGCTGGCAAGACGTCCGATCGTATGTATCTGCTCCTGCCGAATCAGGTCGGCCTGCGCCTGCTCGATGGAATCACACATTTCATTGAAGGTGGCGGCTACTCGCGACACCTCATCGCTTCCTTTTACCGGCAGCCGATAACTGTAGTTGCGTGATGCAACTTGCGCGGCCGCACGGTCGAGTAACGACACGGGTCGCAGTAATCGGCTCGTCATATATGAGCTGACCAGAAGAGCGATCGCAACCGTCATAAGCCACGCTAGTTCTAGGCTTCGGCGAAGATCACTCAGGGATCGCTCGACGTTCGCGTATGAGTGCAGGATGCGAAGTTCGGCTATCGGGTGACCGGTCACGTCCTCGAGAGGATGACGGCGAACAATAAACTGGCTGTTTTGAAGGCGCTGGTACTCTGACGCTGAGGCTTGCTGAGGCTTGGCCGGTAAGGCGCGCGTGAGTTCAGGCCCCAACGTGGAGGCGAATACTTGTCCATCCCCGAGAAATGCGAAGTCACTGCCGGGCGCCAACTGTCTCAACTCTGTTGCGAGGTGATCGTCAATACGAAAACCTGCGCAGAACACATTCAGCAATATCGGTTCGCCGCTGGTTTGTACGTAGACAGGGGTCAGGACGATATAGAACAGTCGTGACCCTTCCCGCAGGTACCCGGCAAGCTGATGAGGAAAACGTGACGCGACGCGTTGGAGCGGGATCTCGGAAGCGGACAATTGATCGCCATTCTTCCCAAGCGCGCATATCAGAGTGCCGTCTCCGCCGAGCACCAGAAACGCCGCCGATGGATCAGATAGGCGCGACCATAAGTCCTGAGCAAAAAAATCGCGGATCGTTCTTTGGTCGCGGGTCATTAGCGTCTTGCGCACATCCGACATGACACTCATCAGGCTGGATGTAGCAGACAGCACCTGCGTTCGGGCTTTCCAAACTGCGTCGTAGGCCTGAATGCTTCCGCGAATTTCCTGTCTGACACTTTGATCGGCGACTGAAAGGGCGTAACGCTGCAGCCCCCACCCGGCAACCGCGAACAGAATGGTGATCGTGATCGATGCCGCGAGGAAAACGCGCCAACGCAGCGGGATGCTACTGAGTTCAGCCCTCATCTTGGCGGGGCAGTGTACGTCTCTGCATCGGTACTGGTTGGCGGGTAATCTAGCCCGTACTTATTTTTGTGAGGTAAGTGCACATAGCCAGCTTCTGACAGGCGTACAGGAGGAACAGGTATTTCGGGCCGCTGTTCATCAACTGTCAGTGGCAAGTGGGAGTCGGGCCCCGCAGCGGCGCGCTCGTCGAAGACATGCAACTGATAGCTCCCGGGCGGAACGTTGGTTATCTGATACTGCCCATTCCGGCCCGCTTTCGTGAAGTACGGAGTATCCACAACCACTATGATCGCGGACATCGTGGGATGAATGTTGCAGAAAACTCGGACAATGCCCGGTCGGCGGAAGCGCACAGACTGAGAGGTGCCAGGCGGATATAAGCCGACATCAAAAATTTGACCGTCAAAGGTCGAGAATGCGTTGTGAAATATGGGATCTGAGTTGGGAAAATCGACAGTGCTTCCCACCGGGATGACTAGCGTGTGGGGCTGAAATGTCTTGTCTTTCTGAACAAGCTGGGCGCGTTCCGGCTGCAACGGCAACACGCTGGCCGGGCGTACAGGTTCCAGCCAAACGACAATATCAGAAAGGCTCTGCCCACGAGCCCGAGAACTTTTGGAAGCGAGTGAAACTTCGATTCTGCCGAATACGGTCGCGCTCCATGAGACCTGACATAGTATGGCCACGCATAGTAGCCGGCCGTGTCTAAAAAAGATATGCGACAGACGCGTCATAGCGATTCGTGAGGCGCTGGTGCAGGTTGAGATACTCCAGTCTCTCCTGAGATGCCTCCATGCCGAGGATCACGTTGGGGCTCAGATGATATAAGACATTTCCAGCGTACGTGAAAGTCCGAAGAATTGCCGGGGATACAAGATCTTGCGCATCGTTTAGCTGGCGTCCGCCATAAACATCAAAGGTCAACCGGTTCGTAACGGGAAACGCGAGTTGCACCCACCCGCCGGTGCCATGAATAGGAATTGGCACGTACTGATCTGTAATCGTGATACCTGGCGGTCCGCCGCCGATATTCGCGAAGTTCTGCCCGTGAAACAGCGTTCCTGTGAACTCAAATTGCCGCAGCGGCTTGAATAGAATGTCTCCGCTGGCAACACGTGAGTTGATGGATCTACCTAAAATGTGACTCTGACTCGAGTGAAAGCCTAAACCGACGGCGAAGCGCGATTCATCCTGCCATTGATGCCGGAATTCGGCACGCGCTTGAATTGCGGGGCGAGACGTCTCGAGCGGTACGTCGGTCGGCAGATAGGCCACCGAATACGTTTCATCCGTTTGCACGAGTCCGAGTTGTAGTATGGCCTGGTTATTGGTTGAGATCGGGATACGTTCTTCGTATCGAATTTGAGGGCGCCACAGCCACAGATTTCCCGCCCCGCTTAGTGGCGGAATACCTACTCTCGCAAACGAAGTTGGTTGGAGCGGCGCAATCAAAGATTTATCCTGTCCGACAACCAGGCTGCGTCTCGTCCAGTCCATCGAGAGAACTCCCGTTCTGATTCTAAATATGTTGTCATTGGTTGAGTTTTGAGCGAAAAAATCCATTGAAAGCGACCCGTGCACTCTTCCATTTCCAGGCAGGTGAGGTCCGCGAAAGTCCAGCCCGATAATGGACTGCCGCAACGTGGCCCCGCCATTTGACCCATATTCGGTGGAACCGTCAGCTTGTCCATAAAGCACCGGCTGCCTTGAGCTAAGAAACGCATCAAAGAGCAGCATGCCGTTGAGCGTCACCGGGAAGCGCTGGGAGGATTCCACTTTGGTCTGAGCTTGCTCTTTGATGCGCTGCTCTGAGACTTCCAGTCGCTCTTCGAGAGTTTGTTTTTGGGCAACGGCACCAGTTTGCGAAGTTGCGTCAGTTTGGGAGAGGGCTTCGCTTTGAGAAACAGTCGCATTACGTGAACCCTTCATCTCTTCCCGAAGCATGTGCACTTCGTTGAGAAGAGCCTGATTCTGGCGCTCGAGTGCGTCTAGACGGTCCAAGATGCGCCTCATTACATCCGCGGATTCCTGCTGCGCGTGAACCGATCCGCTCATTAGCGCCATGAGGCAGCTAAGCGGACCTATTCTATTGAAGTAATTTTTCCAGTACATGACAAACCTCCTTCAATGAAAACGGCTTCCGGAATAGCGCGTTCGCGCCATTGGGCGTCGAGCCGTGCAAGGACCCGGCCCGTTCGTCGGCACTGATCATGATGATCGGTAAATCGCGATAAGGGGCGAGAGTTCGAACTTGCCGAATCAATTCGAAGCCGTCCAGGTAGGGGAGATTTAAATCTGTGACAAGAGCGGCTATCGCGGAATCGGGAGCACCGAACAAAGAAAGAGCCGCTCTTGGGTCGCGGGTGACTATTGCCTGCACATCGGGAAGCGTTTCAACAGCAAGGGCCAGAGAGGATGCGACAGTTTCTGCATCCTCCACAATGACTACAACTCTGGGCATACAACCGGCGTCAAGGCAGGAATCGATACCCGACGCCGTGAACAGTAACGAAATGCTTAGGCATTGTGGGCTCTTCTTCAAATTTTTGGCGGAGCCTCACCACGTGCGCGTCCACAGTCCTGGTGTTTGGGTAATATTCATAGCCCCAAACGGAATTCAGGATCAAATCGCGCGTCAATACGCGGTCCACATTTTGAAGAAAGAAGAGAAGAAGATTGTATTCCGCTGGCGTAACCCGCACCTCTGCTCCGGCACGAGTGACGGCGCGTCGTTCCACATCCACTTCTACATCCCCGAAGCGCACGATGCGAGTTCCATCGCCTGCACTTCGCCTCAACACAGCGCGGATTCGCGCCAGCAGTTCGCGTGTTCCGAAGGGTTTGACAACGTAATCGTCGGCCCCGACCTCGAGCAGCAGGACTTTATCCACTTCATCGGCCGCGGCGCTTAGAACGATGATTGGCGTCGTTACGCGATTCGCACGAAGCTGTTTGCAGACTTCAATACCGCTCAGCCCTGGCAATCGAAGGTCCACGATGAGAAGGTTCGGTTTCGTGGAGAACGCCTTTTCGAGCGCCGACGGGCCGTCGACAGCCTGTATTGGTATGAATTGCTCGCGCTCGAGCAATATGCTGACGGTTTCGCGCAACTCTGCATCGTCATCAACAATCAAGATTTTTTCCATATTTACACTTGAGCAGTGCCGATTGTAATGACGAGTATTGTCGCTATCTATATTCGGGAAACGCTCTCAGTCTGGGGATTATTACAATTATTTTACACCTATTGTACAGACCCACGAAGTGCGGCTCGATAGTGACTGTTTCTGCGAGAATTTCATCTTTACAAAACGTTTACGGCGCGGCCACGCTTGCAATAACATTGCGCATCATACTGTGAGCATGGTCTAACCATTTTGCTGACTCCACTGCATGAAGAGTGCGGAACCACCCTCAGCAGTACCGGGTATCTGCCCTTCTTCCCTCCTGGGCGCAGCTTGCGGCTGCGCCTTTTTTTTAGGTCCGATTTCTCGAACCTCGTGCGGTGCGCATATCAGCAAGCTGCGAACTGAATTCGAATCTAATCCAAGCACGGGTCGGCACTTCCGGACCATTCGCAGAGCCGGCTATACATTCGTGATGTGTCATTTAGAAGGGCGTCGGTTTGTGCCGGCAACCCTTCTGGGCGCGGTGATCTGTTGCGCCGACTATCTCTCGCGTGTCGCCTTATCCGCATCTTCTGCCAGATCCCGTAAGAGTTCAAAGAACTGTTGCGACTGGCCGATGAAAAGCCCCATGTCCGTTAAGAATTTGACCACTGCCATGGCAATCCCTTTCGTCTCCGTAGGCCGAATAACCGAGCACCTGGGCAGCTTTCGGCTGAGGAATGGGCACGGCTCAGGCATGATCAGATTCGTTTGGAAGAGGTGCCCGCCAAAAGGAGGGGCGTTGAGGTCGGGAAACTCCAACCCATTCGTGGAATCAGTAAGCGGAGGAGCATTGCCGGCCTTGTCATGCCAGGTTTGAAAGTGCATGGTTTCAGTGGGACCGATGCTGATCAGAATTCGTAAGACTTCCGCGCTACTGGCCCTCTGCGCCATCGCGGGGTAAAGACTGTTGCCACCTTGTTCAATAGTCGGCATATGGAATCCCGCCGTGTTGGCAATTGCCTGAAGATGGTCAGAGGGGCTAAGATCCGCATCGTTTCGGGGAATTGCCGGAAACTTGCCCATAAACAAACCAGGGACTGCCTGCGGGAACGTGAAATCCGGATCAAGATCGGGGTTGTGGCGGCCGCTGCGGTACCGAGTCCACCAACTGGTATCCAAGGTGAGCTCCATGAGATTTGTCAGCCGTAGCTTTCCGCTCGATCCTGTCGCTGCACTGCCCGGCAAAGTGCGAAACTGCTCCAGATCGACTGTATCGGCACCCTTGGAAGCCAGGTACGCGTTCAGGAACTGGAAGTGGGTGATCTCATCATCCGTATTGTCGTGAATGTACTGGGCGAAGTCCTCATCCAGCACTGAAAGCGCAGCGGTGTACGGTGCATTCCCACTCCCGCCTGGGACCTCGTTGTCTTGGATCCCTCCGAGTTCGTTGTACTGCACCCAAAAGTCGGTTTCTAGAATTTCAGCCGCCGCGGCAAACCGGAGCATGGCGGCATCCCCCTTAGTCAGACGGCCGCCATCTTCCTGTCGGTCGTGACCAAACGATAGGCCGCTGCCTAAAATTCCAGCACCTACGGTTGCCGCTCCACTCGCGAGACTGCCTCGCAGAAATGAACGGCGATTGTTGTTCTTGTCTGCACTCATACTTTCTTTACATCTCCTTCGAGCGCCCTTGTTTCGCGTATCTGTTTGCGCCCGATTCCAGCGTGCCGGATTTAAGTGCTGACGTTGTGGTCCAAGGGTAAATGATTCGTAAATAGTTATTTGTGCAGAATCAACGCTAGGATCTTTGGGAAGCCAGCTTGTTGCTCTCTTGTAGCCGCTCGAATACGCGCCCAACCACTCGGTCGCATCGCCATCCCAGGAATTGAAAAGCTTGAGAACTCGTCGCTCCCGCAAGCGTATAGAGCTCCTGACGAAGTGTGTGTCTCGCCCGAAGCAGGCGAACCTTGACCGCCTCTTCTGTCAAATCGAGACAACTGGCTGTTTCAGCCGTGCTCATGTTTTCGATTTCTCTCAATACGAAGACGGATCGGTACGTACCAGGCAACCGATCCACCGCTTGCTCCAGGAACGAAAGCGTCTCCTGTCTTAAAGTCTCGTGCTCGGGATCTGGATCTGCCGATTTCATATTCTCCATACCCTGGCTTTCTTGGTCTGAGTCGGCCGGAACGTCCTCACTCCGCTTTCGCTTCCGAGAGCGAGCCAGAGCTTCATACAGGGCAATTTTCGCCAACCACGTTGAGAACTTAGCCTTCCCAGCGAATTGATGGAGTGAGGCGTACGCCCGGACATAGGCGTCCTGCACCACATCTTCTGCCTCATCATTATCACGGAGAACCGCCCGCGCGATTCGAAACAGGCGCTGATTATAGCGGCGCATCAGCACCTCATAAAGCGCTGTGTCGCCCGCCCGCACTCTCGCGACGACCTCTTCATCTGACAGAGGCGAACTCTGCGTCAAATTCAACCCAGCCGTATCCGGAACCACTCTTTTATACAGAGTCGGGTGCCTCTTAACGGTTACAATTTCGACGAATCGCAGGTTTGTAACCGGCTTGCTCGAACGCACTCTGTATGGGTACGGGGCAAAAAAGCCCGTAAAAGGAGAAATATTTATGGCACAGACCCGGACCATCGGGGCAGAAGGCGCTTTCGCCGACAGAACACGCGGCGAAACCGAATCTAAGATATCTTCGCCGGAGTACCAGGCCTATCAGATCCTCCACGTGGGGTTTGTACTTGCGCCAATCATTGCAGGACTCGATAAGTTTTCCCATTTGTTAGTGAACTGGGATATGTACCTCGCGCCAGTAATTGCGCGTCTCTCGCCCATTGGCGGGCATGGGCTGATGCTGCTGGTCGGCGTCATTGAGGTGATCGCAGGTATTCTCGTCGCGATTAAACCCCGAATCGGCGCATACGTTGTCTCCGCCTGGCTGCTGGGAATTGTTATCAACCTGCTGATCATTCCCGGGTACTTCGATATCGCCTTGCGAGATTTTGGCTTGTCACTCGGCGCTTTAGCGCTCGGTCGTCTCAGTGAAAAATTCAGCTCGTAACTCGTGCTGAACGGCCATCCGTCAGTTACTTAACGAGTTGTACACTGCGCTCTCTTGCGAGCTGTCTGCGTGATAGGAACTGCGCACTAGCGGGCCCGCTTCGACGTGCGCGAAACCCATCTCGCGTCCTGCGATTTTGTACTGATCGAACTCGTGCTGTGGGACGTAGCGCAGAATGGGCAGATGCTTCTGTGAAGGCCTCAAGTATTGCCCGAGAGTCAAGATGTCCACCTGTTGGCTGCGTAGATCCTGCATGACGCTCAGCACTTCTGGTTCCGTTTCGCCCAGCCCCAGCATCAGCCCGGACTTGGTTGGAATGTGCGGCCGAACCTGCTTGGCGTAACGCAGCATATCGAGCGACCGCTCGTATCGTGCGCCCAAACGTACCTGTCGATACATCCGCGGAACAGTTTCAGTGTTGTGGTTCAGGACATCCGGATGCGCATTCATGACGATCTCCAGAGCGGAATGCGAGCCTTGAAAATCCGGAACCAGCACTTCTATCCTGCAACCGGGCAAGCGCTCTCGGATGGTTTGAATGGTGATGGCGAACAATTCCGCTCCGCCATCCTTTCTGTCGTCGCGGTTTACGCTGGTGATTACCGCGTACCGAAGCCCCAGAATGGCGCAAGCTTCTGCTACCCGCCGTGGCTCGTCGTAGTCTATCGGGAGCGGAGCGCCTTTCTGCACTGCGCAAAAACCACACCGTCGAGTGCAGACATTGCCGAGAATCATGAACGTCGCCGTGCGCCGGTTCCAGCATTCGCCAACATTGGGACACGCCGCGCTCTCACAAACCGTATGCAGCTTAAGACGGGTAATTAAGTGCTTCAGCTCGCGGTAATTCTCGCCGACAGGCGCGGGAGCCCGCAGCCATTTTGGCCGCTCGGGCTGAGAAGAAATCGTTACCAGCACTGGTTTTAGTGTAGCCCTGACGATTCTGCCTTACTTCAAATCCAATTTCCCGGCGGAGCCACCTCTACCCAGGGCCGTTCTGCTGGCGCTTGATGAAGCGTGATGCTCCGGAGATACTTAGCCAAAGCCGCAAATTTAGCTGGAATGTTGAGCTTCCAGCCTTGATGCGATGCAAGTTCAGCTGCATTTATCGACTGTTCCTGGATACATCGAATCAACTCGTCGGCTAACTGCGCCTGTTCTCGCGGCTCAGGACTAATATCGTAATTCGGCTCCGCCACCACGCGACCAATCTGCGGAGAGGTGGGCGGCACCGCATTGAACGCTTCTTCTAAAAAGAACTCCAGTTGCGGATTCAATCTACATCTCCCGCCGGTTCTCCAATGACCGTGACATCGTCACTTCATCGGCAAACTCCAGATCACTCCCCACCGGTATGCCCATCGCAATGCGTGTGACACGCGGGCCTAGCGGCTTCAGCAGACGCGATAAATAGACCGCCGTCGCTTCGCCTTCGGCTGTAGGATTTGTGGCCAGGATTACCTCTTGAACCTCTCTGTTACGGAGGCGGTCAACCAGTCCCTTGATCTTCAGGTGATCGGGGCCAACACCGCGCAACGGTGAAATTGCCCCATGTAATACGTGATAGACACCGCGGAAAGCATGTGTAGTCTCGATGGGCAAAATATTATGAGGCTCCTCGACAACACAGATCTGAAGCTGCTCGCGATGTGGATCGCGACAGTAGACGCATAGTTCCTCAGCGCTGATGTTGTTACACTCGGCGCAAATCCCAAGCTTGTCTTTGATGTCCAGGATCGCCTGAGCCAAATTCTCGGCATCTTCACGCGATGCCCTTAGAAGATGGAACGCGATGCGCTGAGCCGATTTCTGACCGATGCCAGGAAGCCGTTTACATTCCTGGATCAGCCGGGCGAGCGGCTCAGCGAGGTCTGGCATCCGTTAGAGGGTCCTAAAACATGCCCGGTGGCAGCCCCAGGCCCCCCAACATTCCGCCCATCTTCGATTGCGCCTCATCGTCCACCTTCTTGGCAGCTTCGTTGAAAGCCGCCATCATCATATCCTGAAGCATCTCGACATCACCCGCTACTTCAGGATCAATCGTGACGCCGAGCACGTTCTTCTGACCGTCCATCTTCACGGTCACCATGCCGCCGCCCGCTGAAGCCTCCACGCGAATCGCTGCAACCTGTTCCTGCAGTTTTTGCTGCATTTGTTGCGCTTGTTTCATCATGGACTGCATGTTGCCGGGTATCTTCATAGGCGATTGGATGCTCTCCCTTTCACTCATTCAAATTTCGCACGGTACGAACCTGGGCCCCGGGAAAAAGTTCCTGAAATCGCTTCACTCCAGGGTGCGATAGCGCTCGCTCTCGAAGCTCGGTTTCGCCGATTCCGGAACGTTCCAAAACTGGGGCTGATGCGGTTGTTATTCCCTCACCTACCTCGATGCGCAGGCGTACGGGTCGTCCCACCACTTGTGCAGCAATGCGCGATACGTTCGGATCTTTCAGCGCCAAAGCGAATGATTTGGGCCCCTTGATTACGAGGTCATTTCCATCCAAGTGCACTTCGGAGTGTTGGACAGCATCAGCGCTCGTGTTCAGTCTTGCGTCGCAAAGAGCGTCATGCAAGTCTTTCGACAAATCGCCGGTTTTAGGGCGAGCAGCTTCGGCCGTGCCTACTGCTTCAACTCGCGGCTTCTCGAGAATTTGCTCCGGTGCAGGCGATGAATTCATCGAGGGCCCCTGAAAAGTTTGAGCTTTCGGTGCTGCCGGGCGCGATGACCCGACGATAGATCCGGAGCCGGCCGGTGACAAAGCTGAGGCGGGTGCCGGGTCTGCCAGTTGCGCCAACGCTTCTTCTATGGATTGAAGCCTGCCCACCTGTATCAACTTGATGAGCCCGACTTCCAGATGTAAACGAGGCTGAAGAGAAGACTGCAGTGTCTTGTATAGTTCTAGCGTCAGGTTCAGATACCGAGTGAGATCCTCCTCACAGAACAAGGCCGCTGTTTCCAAGAACGCCTGTTGCTCATGCTCGGAGCCCGCGATGAGGCGGCTCGGTTTACCCGAAATCTTTGCGACGAGCAGATTGCGCCAATACCGGCATAGTTCGCGGCAAAAATGCTGTAGGCTTTGACCGTTTTGTTCGAGCTCCTGCACAATCCCGAGCATGCGTCCACCGTCTCGTGTGTGGACGGCTTCGGCAACGGCACGAAGCGAGTCGGCTCCGAAAACGCCGAGCAACACGCGTACATCTTCAACGCGCAGCACTTTCCCGCAACAGGCAATAGCTTGATCAAGAGCCGACAATGAATCGCGAACGCTGCCTTCACCCGCTTGAGCTATTACCGACAAAACTTCCTCGCTTGCGTCAATGCCTTCCTGCTCGGCAATGTGCCTTAACCGGTCGACAAGGTCAGCAAAGTCAATGAAACGAAACGTGAAATGCTGGCAACGCGACGCGATTGTATTCGGAATTTCGGATGCTTCAGTAGTACAGAGCACGAATACAACCCATTCCGGCGGCTCCTCGAGCGTCTTCAATAGTGCATTGAAAGCTTCCTTCGTTATTTGATGCGCTTCGTCAACGATGAAGACCTTGTACCGATCCCGCGCAGGCCGGTAGCGGACATTGTCCCGGATCTCGCGCATCTCATTGATGCCCCGGTTCGAAGCGGCGTCGATCTCGATGACATCAACAGAATTGCCCTCGGTGATCTCGATGCAGCTCGAACACACGCCGCAGGGCGTAGCCGTCGGTCCATTTACGCAATTGAGACACCGCGCCAGGATGCGCGCGACGCTCGTCTTTCCCGTTCCTCGCTGGCCAGAAAAAATATACCCATGGGCAACCCGATTACTCTCAATCGCGTTCGTGAGCGTTTTTTGGACGTGCTCTTGTCCCATGAGCTCGGCGAACTTTTGGGGACGGTACTTCCTGGCAATTACCTGATACATGGGATTATTCAACGCACGGAACTTATTGGCGGTAACTCAGATTCCAGTAATCGTTGCCTGCGAAGTCCCGGTACGCGTTACTGGAGCATGCCAGACCCCGGGTGATCCGCGGCACACGAGCTAAATCGCTACCGTTGCTTCCTTCCGGACCTGGCGGGGTTTACAATCGCCCATTGCACGAAGCCCGGAGCCTGACAATTCACAATCCTAACATCCGGATTACTTGCGGGGTTCCAGAACGGCTTTCAGCTTTTCCCCGAACAGGGTCGTAATGGCAGGTTTATGTTCATCTCTAGCTGGTCGTTGTTCCTCGCTGGGCGTTGCAACCGGCGGACCGGGCGCAGACGGCATAGCGCTCGGCTCCTTCATCGCCTGCGATGGGATATTTTCGAGTTCCACCGTTTTGAACTTTGGTTCAGGTTGAGGTGAAAGCTCCGGCTTGGGCGCTCCGTCTAAATCGGCCAGGAAGCGATCCTTTTTCAAAACGATTCGTTCGAGTGCCGCAACCCATCCCGTAAATTCGTTCTCAACCCGATCGCGACTGACCGCGACGCGCATCGCTTCCATCTTTGAATCGAGATTATCGAGGTGATGCAACAGCAATGCCTCTGGGAAAGCGGGGACCTTCGGCGAGCCGAACTCCAGTTCACCGTGATGGCTGATGATCATGTGCTCGACCAAGATTCGAAGCTTAGCGGGAAAATCCGCAACCTGATCAAACTTGCCAGCCAAAATACGCATCCCGATCACAATATGGCCGAGCAGCTGGCCTTCCGAACTGTAACCGAAACTGCGCGCGTAAGCTAATTCGTCGATCTTTCCCAGATCGTGAAGAATTGCTCCTGTCAGCAGGAGGTCGATATCGAGGTTCTGGTAATGGGAAGCGGTGAGCCGGCACAGCTTGCATAAAGACAGCACGTGCTCAATCAAGCCGCCGCGGCAGGCATGGTGAATGTTTTTGGCGGCTGGAGCCAGCCTATATAACCTCGCGACCCGCGCGTCACTGAAAACCATCTCAAGGAGCGCACGCAGGTGCGAATTTTGAATGCTAGCGATAGTCGCTTGCAATTCCGCGAACATGTCATCCGGATCGCGCTCAGAACATGGAAAGTAATCTGCGAAATCCACCTCATTGTCTTCGAGGCGGCGCAACCGGTGCACGGTAAACTGCGAACGATTCTGGTATAGCTGGAACAGGCCTTTGACCTTGACGAAGTCGTCGCGGTCGAAGACATGCATTACCTCCGCAACGTTATCCCACATCTTTGCTTCCATCTCGCCTGTGCGGTCCGCGAGATGAAGCGAGAGATACGGCTCCCCCGTTCTTTTCTGCCGGATTTCCTTTGACAACACAAGGAACTGAGCCGTGACTACCTCGTTCGGTACGAGGCTGCCGATAAACGGCGATTTCATATGCAAATCAACGCGAACTGCTCTTTCCTGTTATGGTCGTCTGCGTTCCAGGCATTGGAAGCATGCCGAACAACCGTTTTCGACGGCTTTTTTCCTGAACTTCCGCTTTGGTCACGGTCTCCGGTTTCAACTGAGCGGGATCCTGCCAAGCTGTGTTCTGGCCCGGCGCCGCGCCTGAATCCACGTACCCCGGTTTGATCTGCACGAATGCGGTTTTTCGCAGTTGCGTGAGATACTCACGCACTTTAGGCTGCATCCTGGGCCCGTACAAGACGTTCTCAATCTCGCTCCGCACATCGGCTAGGGGCGCCAAACCGGCCTTGGTATGGTCGTCTACCTTCAAAATTTCGAATCCGGTGGGAATGCGGATTGGTTGCGTTACAGCGCCCTTGGGCAGATTCCAAACAGCATCCTCGATCGGCTTTGCGAGATCACCTTTTTTATACCCACCCAGCTCGCCGCCCTGCTTGGCGGTTGCCGCGTCTGAGTTGTCGCGGGCGAGATCAGAGAACCGCTGGCCTTTTGCCGCATCGGCCGCGATCTGCTTGCCCTTCTTCTCAGCAGCAGCAATTCCCTTCGGGTCTTTGCCCTGAAGCGAGATCAAGATTTCGCTTAGAAAGACCTTTTCTTCGCGGATAAAGTCGGACTTGTGCTGCTCGTAGTAATCCTGTATCTCTTTATTGGTGATGGTGACGTGACGCGCGACTTCCTGCCCGATCACTTGCCGGGTCAGGAACTGATTTCTGGTCTCGGCCAAGAAGTCCTCATAGCTCATTCCGGTTTGTTGGCGCACATACTCGCGAAATTTATCCGGATCGGTAATGTTCGCCGTGCGCTGCAGATTCGCCATGTGTTTGCTGACATCAGAATCTATATTGATGTTTAGCTCCTTGCCCTTCTGAATAAGCAGCAACTCATCAATGCGGTCGCGGAGAATATCCTTCTGCCGACTTTGAAAGTCTTGGTCGAATTTCGATCCCATTTCTTGCCGCGATTTAAGCTCCTGGGCAAGTTCTCGCGTGAGGCGCTCCAGTTCATCTTGACTTATGATGTCGCCGTTCACGCGAGCGACGATTTGATCTACGACTTCGACATTCGCGCCAAGGCACAAAACGGCAAAGGCGAAACCGGCGGTAATAGCTTTCAATTTCATAGCTAACACGCTCTATTATCGCAACACTCGGCCATCCACGAAATAGCGCTGTAGAGGCAAATCAATGCAGTGATCCAAGCGTGTACTGGAGGCCAGCGTACGCCTCTTGATATTCGTATTTCGCATTTAGATTTTCAACTTGTGCCTGAGTTTGCGCCAATTGCGCCTGCGTCAGCTCTACGATCGCGGCCAGTCCGAGATTATACCTGCCCTGCGCCAGGTCAAGGGCAAGGTTCGCCTGCTGCAGCAGTAGTGCTGTCGCGCCGATCGCTTCGTATGCAGTCCGCGCGCTTTCCCAAGCAGTTCGGACATCCCTTGCGACACGGTCTTTCAAATCGCGAACACGCTCATCTGCTGCCTGCAACTGGTACTCCGCCGCTCGGCGACGGGCCGAGAAGAGATGACCGTTGAAGATCGGAATTTGAACGTTCACTGCTGCGCCTTCATATTCGGGAGATATAGCAGGATTTGCGTTCTCGGGATCAATTAGAGGTAGAAATCCCGCAACCCCCGTCAGGCTCACTGTTGGCAATTTGAGGTCGGCTTCCGCCCGAACATACTTCCGGTCCGCCTCTCTCTGCAGTCGTAAACTTTTCAATTCCGGACGATTTTCAAGCGCTTGCGCGATCAGCCCCTCTGGATCCTTCGGCGGGTTCGGAGGCATCGGCTCGTCTGTGAGCTGAAATCTAATGGACTGTTGTATGCCCAGGGCTTGACCCAGGTTCGCGTAAGCGCTCCCTAGGCGAGCTTGGGCGCGGAGCAACATCAGCTTTGCATCCGACAAGCTGACTTCGGCAAAGCTCACGTCAAGTTGCGATTTCAGTTTGTTCCTCATAAGCTCCGAAACCTGATCAACCACCGCCTGACGAGTAGCCACCGTTTGTTCGGCTAATTTAACAAGTTGTTGAGAAAGCAGAGTCTCTGAATATGCCTGCTCCACGGCGGTGATTATGTCGTGCTGGGTTGCCTGATAATCCTGCCGGCTAGCCTCGGCCTGTAGTTTAGAAGTGGCGACTAAATTGGGAGTTCGTCCAGAATCGGTGATCAGTTGAGAGAGGGTGATGCCGTAGCCAAGACGGTTGAACAATCGCGAGCTGCTCAAAAATCCAGCGCCGATCCTGCTATTGTCCGTCGCTTGTGATCCCGTCACATCACCGTTGAGAGCCGGATAGTAGGCAGACCTTGTTTCGGTGATGATTTGATCTGCTCGGAGGTAATTTGCCTGTGAAGCAAGCACGCGAGGATGATTTTTCACCGCCATGGCTTCCGCTTCCTGCAAACTGAGCGGAGGTCCACTTGTTTGTGCATGAAGCAGGCGGCCTGCGGCCAAGAGAGCCGGGACAAGGATTCTTCGTTTGTTCATCGCAAATCTTATACGATGGCCAACGCTGCAGTAGGCTCGGACCGCTGCCGATCTTCTTTGCCGTACACGAGAAGATATGCCGCCGGAACGATGAATACAGTTACTATTACGGAGAATGTGATTCCACCCACAAGCGCGCGTGCAAGCGGAGCGTAGCTCTCGCTTCCCTCGCCCAATTTGAGAGCCATCGGCAGCAGGCCAATGATCGTCGCGAGTGACGTCATCAGCACTGGCCGCAAGCGGACACGGCACGCCGTGGCGACTGCTTCCCGCACTGGCATACCTTGCTCGCGCAATCGACGCGTGAATTCCACAATAAGGATACTGTTTGAAACCGCGATCCCAGTCAGCATCACGACTCCCATCAGCGACATCACATTCAATGTAGTGCGAGTGAGCAGCAAGGCGAGAATCACGCCCGTCAGGCCTGGCGGAACAGCCAGCAAAATCAGAAGCGGATCGACGAAACTGCGGAACTGCGCCACAAGAATGAGGTAGAGCAGAACAACGGAAAGCGTGAGGCCGAGCGCAAAGCTATGGAAGGAAGCGCGCATGCCCTGAACCATCCCGCGCAGTGTCACATTGATTCCTTCCGGAACGTTCACCTGTGCGATGATCGCATCGATGTCATTCGCGATACTCCCTAGTTCCTCGCCGAGCGGACGGACATAGATATCCGCTACGCGTCGAATCTGATAGTGATCCACCTCAGTCGGTGCTTGAACACGTTTCAGGGAGCTGATCGTATCGAGGCGCGTAGGGAGCAGGCTTCCCGGAGCGCGCAAAGGAATGGCCTTTAGGTCAGCGATCGATTTTACTTGGCCGTCAGTGTACTGGACCGTCAGCATATAGTCTTGACCCGACTTAGGATCGATCCAGTAGCTTGGAGCGATCATCTGATTGCTGGACAGTGCCGTGATCACGTTGTCGACAACTTCCTGCTGATCGAGGCCGAGTTCGCTGGCACGCGTCCGATCTACATTCAGCTTTAGCGCCGGATAGTCGACATCCTGCGGGATGAATACATCCGCCACTCCGGGAATCCGCTGAATTTTCGAGGCGAGCCCTAGCGCGGTTGCGTGAGCGCGCGCCAAATTAGAGCCAGCCACCTGGACATCAATAGGCGCAGGAAGGCCCGGGTTCAGCACAGCGTCTACGATCCCGCCAGACTGGAAATACGTGTTGAGTTCGGGCATCTCCTCTCCGATCCGCCCTTTCATCCGACCCATATATTCGTAGCTGCCCACCTGATGATCTTCTTTCAGGCCAACCTCGATGAAGGCAGTATGCTGGGCGGAATTGCTTGTGTAAATGGACGAAAACCCCGGCGTAACTCCGATATTCGAAAGAATCACTCCCAAATCCCTTTCAGGGATAATCCGCCGAATCAAGGCTTCCAGCTTTGCAACCTCGCTTTCAGTGACGGAGATGCGTGAGCCCGAGGGCGCCTTGACGTTAATGACGAACATTCCGGCATCCGTGCGCGGGAAAAAAGACAAACCGAGGAGGGGGAAGAAAGCGACGCTCGCGGCGAAGGAAACTCCACAGAGCACAACCGTGAGCCCGGGACGCCGCAGGGCCCCTCCCACCAGGCGATCATACAACCGTAAGAATGACTCAAACCGGTCGTTAAACCAAATGTTGAAACGTTCGCCCAGCCGCCAACGATCATGTGTACTCTGGAGCTCGACGTCGACGGGCTGCTCGGAAGAAGGCGTTCCGTGATGCGCAGCACTCCTGATAAATCGCGCGCAGAACAGCGGCACAACCGTCATCGCGACCACATAGGAAGCAAACAGCGCGAGCACCACTGCCAGCGCTAGCGCCGAAAACAAAAATCGGCTAACACCGTATAGAAACGTCACTGGAAAGAACACGACTGCGGTAGTAAGAGTGGCTGCGAGTACAGGAAGGGCCACTTCACGCCCGCCTTTCTCTGCTGCAACCCTCGCTTCTTCTCCCAGCTCTAAATGACGGTAGATATTCTCGAGCACTACAACCGAGTTATCGATCAAGCGTGATAACGCGAGCGCCAGCCCGCCCAAAACCATGCTATTGACTGTCCCACCTCCGAATGACAGCGCCATGAACGTGGCCAGGACCGACAACGGAATGGAGAAGCATACGGCTACGGTGGCGCGCATGCTTCCAAGAAAGATCAGGATCATCACAGACGTTAGAAATAGTCCGATAGCGCCTTCGTCAAGCAATGTCCGAATCGCGGTTTTTACGAATCGAGATTGATCGAATAAGACATTTGTAACCAAGTTCTTTGGGACATCGACTAAATTGTCAATGACACCCCGCACGCCGTCTACAACGGCGATCGTATTGGTATCCCCGCCCTGCTTCAGCACGGGCGTGTAGACTGAGCGCTTCCCGTCCACTCGTACAACGCTCGTCTGGATCTGGTGCGAGTCTTTTGCGTAAGCTACATCGCCAATACGGACAATTGATTCGCCAACTACTTTGACCGGCAAACGATCAATCGCCTCGATGCTCGGCAGTTGACTGTTCGTATAGACGTTGTAATCCAGCGATCCAATCGGTACGTCGCCGGCAGGCAGAATAAGGTTCGAGCGATTCACCGTGCGAACTACGTCCATCAGACTGAGTTCATGCGCCTCCAGCTTGTAGGGATCCGCATACACCATGATTTGGCGATAACCGCCGCCGAATGGCTGTGGGACGCTTGCACCGGGCACGCTGGCCATTTGATTACGGACCGTGAACTGTGCGAGATCGCGCAACTGCGTTTCGTTGAATCCTTTTCCTCCGACCGTGACCAGGCAAACTGGAAGGCTCGAAGCATCGAACTTCAGTACCACTGGGGGTAACGTGCCGGGAGGTAGCCGCCGCAACTGCGCCATGGCGAGATTCGAGATCGTGGCGACCGCGGAGTCAGCATTAGTGCCGGGCTGGAAGTAAACCCGAATCACGCTCGCACCGGGAAGAGAGCGTGATTCGATATGTTCGATCCCACTCGCCAACGTGAACTGCCTTTCAAAGCGGCTTGTAATATCCGTCTCTATCTGTTCCGGCGGCATGCCGTTGTAAAAAGTGGCTACGACCACCATTGGAATGTTGATGCTCGGGAACATGTCGACCGGCATGCGCACGAGCGCCGTGCCACCAACTACGGCGATGATCAGTGCGACTACAACTATGAAGTAGGGCGTTCGAATGGCAAAGCGGGACATGAGACTTGAAGACTTAAGGAGAGGCTTCGGCGGCGATATCGGTTAGCTTGGGACGCACCTCCTGGCCCGATCGCAGACTCCCCCGATTGCCGGTCACCACTAAGTCGCCCTCGCTTAACCCAGACCGGATTTCGATATCGGTTGCGGTCTGAAGCCCGAGTTGCACCTTGCGGATCTCAACACGGTTCTCTGGCGTCACTCTCACCACCTGGCCCGATGATTCGTCGCTGCTGATGTCCACTGCGGGAATCGGAACAGCCAACACTGAACCGCGGTGATCGAGAGTGAGGTTCACCTCGGCAAACATTCCTGGTATAAGGACCAAACTCGGGTTTGGAACATCCACTTCAGTTTCCATCGTGCGCGTCTTCGACGACAGCTTGTCAGCAAACCGAGCCACTCGCCCGGGGAACGAACGGCCTAATGTGGGTACATGAACCTCGACCTGCTGCCCAATATGCACGGTTGGCACGGCAGATTCGGGCACGGGAAGAATTAACCGCAGGAGGCTGTTTTCTGATAGATTCACGAGCGGCATTGCTTGCGTGCTTGATGACGTTCCAGCCTGAATCATTGAGCCGGTATCTGCGTACCGCTTCGTGATCACACCCGCAAACGGCGCAGATACACGCGTGTAAATCAGGAGCGTCTTCGCTTTTTGCAATTCTGCAGTGCTGATTTGTACCTGTTGTTCTGCTGCGGCTAGGTTGGATCTTGCCGAGTTCACCTGCGCCTCCGCCACCAGGTCTTTGCTGTGCGCATCATCGATCTCCTGCTGCGCGATGAGGCCGGCCTTACTTTTGGCCACGTCCGATAACCGCGTATAGGACAGATGCGCTATTTGATGCGACGATTCCGCGCGTTGCAATTCATCCCTGGCCTGACCCACCTCCGCCTGGCTTCGGTTCAGCATGGACTGCGCTCGCGCCTGATCGTCAACCATCTCAGGAACTTCGAGTATCGCCAGGAGCTGTCCCTGCTTCACCCTATCTCCGACATCCACGTTGATCTTCTTAACGTAGCCGGCGACTTTGGCCATGACGTCAATCTCTTGAAACGGCTTGAACTCAGCTGTGAGGACCAACCGGTGCGACATGTCTTCGATCTTGGCCTTGGCAACGGGGATAGCGGGTGTCTGAGACCTTTTTGCGTCCTGCGCTTGAAGCCTTTCGCTTTTCGAGCACGAATCGCTCAGCAAAGCCATGCCGACGGTCAGAACTGCCGATGTAAGGAGAACGATCTTTCGCACACCTACCATCGCTGCTGTTCGCTCCACTTTGCGTTTCCGGGGTTTGCCAGAACTCGACAGCAATTTCCCGTCGAGGGGAGCTGATTTCCGTAGCCGTCAGCAGAGGGCAGGTAGTCCGTACGAACCTCTAACTCTGATCTCAATCGGGTTTACCATCATGAACGGCGTGCATCTATGAATTTCGCGCTGAAGGCGCGCAGGAGCGGGAACGGTAATTTACCCACTGCTGGCAGGTCTTGAGCAGCTCTATTTCTTCAAATCTCCCGGTAGGACGCGTATCAAATGGAATTTCCGCTTCCATTCGGGCCAAAAACCGATTTTACACCCAACCGCCTGCATAAGAATCGTTTAGCTGTGTACTGATCCTGCGAAATTCGAAGCGGTCGTATCGATTCTGATCCACAAAACGCCGGGCCACTTGGATGTGTCCGGCATGCACTAACGCATTCGGTTACCGCGGAACTCGCCTTCAAGTTTCCAGTTCTTACCATCCGGCTCTAAAGCCTCGCCGGTCCAATGGAACGAGCTTGGCGTGATCTCTGTATAGATCCAACGGGTCGGTGTGCCATTGGAACGAGCTCCCACTTGCACGACATCCTGGCCGCTCCAGCGGCCTATCTGTTCTTCGCGATGGCCCGTCACTGGATTGATCCACGTTATACGCCAGGCCTGAATCGAGGAGTCCCAGACGCGCAGCGTCGTTCCATACATGTTGTTGATCTTCCCCAGATCCGCGGGACGTTCCGAACGGAGAGGCATTATCCAGACATCCTGGACGGCGCGGCCTTCGAGCACCACCCGAAGTGAGCCTCGCCCTTGATGTGGAGTGCGCTAACGTCCACTGCCGCGTAATGCAGCACGTCCAGTTCCCAGCTTCCGATAAGCCACCCGTATGCATCCGCCGATTCGGGAATCTCGGGCGAGCGGCCTGGAGCCGCCAGTACCGCATGGAAATCAGCTTTCGTTCGTCCCTCGATTGTCGTCATTTCTTAAGCGCCTCCTTGTCAACGCAACGGGTGTTGCTGTCCCAGTTCCGTTGCCGTGTTAAGACCGTTATAGGGCGTCACGGGAGACGAATCTTGGCAAAAATTGCGGTCCAATTGGAGCGGGCTTTAGCGCAGCGCGCTCTGAACGGTGGTCCCGGTCATCCTAGGGCGCGCGTGCTGGCCCGAGGCGATCGCTGGGCTGTGGAGGATGTGGTCTGCACGTCCGGTCCGAAAGATCGCCCTTTCGATGAACGCCACTCACGCTTCGCTATCGCCGTAGTTGTGGCGGGTAGCTTTCAGTACCGTTCTCACTCGCGGTCAGGGGCCAGTCGGGAGCTGATGACACCAGGTTCGCTTCTGCTTGGCAACGTAGGCCAACATTTCGAGTGTGCACACGAACATGGCGCGGGAGACCGCTGTCTCGCATTCCACTACGCCACGGATTGTTTCGAGACTCTGATGGCCGATGCCGGAGCACACGGTACAAAGCCGCACTTCCGTATGCTTCGTGTGCCGCCCCTCCGCGCCCTGTCGCCGCTCGTGGCGCAAGCTTGCGCTGGCCTGTCCCGCTCCGACGTCGATGATTCCTTGGATGTAGGGTGGGAGGAACTCGGTGTCCGGCTGGCTGTGCAGACGATACAGCTCGTACATGGCCTTTCACCTGACCCGAGCCGTCCCTCAGCCGGTGCGGTGGCGCGAGTGACACGCGTCGTCCGAATGATTCAAAGCCATCACGACGTGGGCGTCAAACTCGGAGCTCTGGCGCACGAGGCGGGTCTGAGCCCGTACCACTTTCTCCGTACTTTCGAGCGTGTGACGGGCGTGACGCCACACCAGTACATTCTCCGCGCGCGCCTACGCGAAGCGGCGATGCGGCTAGCCGATCCAGCTACGCCGAACCGCAGCCCGTCGGCGGCACACAACATCCGCCAGGCGAAAGTCCTCGATATCGCTCTCGATTGCGGTTTTGGTGATCTTTCAAATTTCAATCGCGCGTTCCACGCCGAATTTGGTGTTAGCCCACGCGTCTACCGTGCGACAGCAGGTTCTTCCGCGCTCAGCTCGAGCAAGCTCGCTTTTAACTCTGCCAGAAGCTGAGCAGGGTTGCTCGATGCACTGAGCGGAAGCTTCAACACACCGGCAGGAGTGAACTGGGCATTGGGCGTGCTGCGAACCAACGCCATCAATTTGAATGGATCGATTTTGGACTGCTGATGGAACTTAATATTCGCGAATCCTTGCCTTCGATCGATCGATTCGACGCCCGCGCTTTCCGCCAAGCTCTTTAGCAGCGAAAAACGCACGAGATTGATCACCTCCTCGGGTACTGCACCATAGCGGTCACCCAGCTCTTCGATTACGCGCCGCGCCTGCGTCTCATCGTTCACATCGGCTATGCGCTTATACGATCTCAGCCGTTGCGCTTCGTCCGCAATGTAGTCAGTCGGAATGCGAATATCGAGGCCGAGATTGATCGTGGCGTGGATTTCAAGCGGTACCTCTTCGCCCTTCAGCTCGCGTACGGTTTCCTCAAGTAATCGGATATAGGTGTCATACCCGACTGCTTCAATGTGACCGTGCTGCTCGCCGCCAAGCAGGTTGCCTGCGCCGCGCAGCTCCAAATCGAGTGCCGCAATTTTGAACCCGGCGCCCAAGTCGCTGAACTCTTTGAGAGCTGCCAGGCGTTTTCGAGCTACTTCGCTCAACTCGGTGTCTGCAGGCACGAGAAGATACGCATAAGCACGACGGTTCGACCGACCAACGCGGCCGCGCAGTTGATATAGTTCGCTCAGCCCGTAGCGCTCGGCATTCTCGATGATGATCGTGTTGGCGAGCGGAATATCTAAGCCGTTTTCGATAATCGTCGTCGAGACAAACACGTCATACTCGTGTCTCATGAAGCCGAGCAGCACTTTTTCCAAGTCTGCCTCGCCCATCTGGCCGTGGGCTACGCCGATCCGGCAAGTCGGAAGTAGCTCCTGAATGGAGGCCGCGCGCATGAAGATCGTGTCCACGCGGTTATGCACAAAATAAACCTGGCCCTGACGAGCAAGTTCTTGCTCAATGGCTGCTTTGATGAGCTGTGGATTGAAATGCGCGACAACTGTGTTGATCGATAGACGATCTTTCGGCGCAGTCTCGATAACCGACATGTCGCGAAGTCCGAGCAATGACATATGCAACGTGCGGGGAATCGGTGTAGCGCTCATCGTCAGCACGTCGACGTTATGCTTCATCTGTTTCAAACGTTCCTTATGCTTCACGCCGAAGCGCTGTTCTTCATCTACAATCAGCAATCCCAAATCGTTGAACTGCACATCTGCCGAGAACAGCCGATGCGTACCGATGAGGACATCGACCTTTCCGGCCGAGAGGTCCTCCAAAACACTTTTTATTTGTTTCGGGGTGCGAAAGCGACTGATCAGCTCAACGCGAATCGGAAACGAAGCGAAACGTCGCCTAAATGTCTCGTAATGCTGAAAGGAAAGGACGGTTGTGGGCGCAAGAACTGCGACTTGCTTGCCGTCACCCAGCGCCTTGAAGGCCGCTCGCATCGCTACTTCTGTCTTCCCAAAGCCGACATCCCCGCAAAGCAGCCGGTCCATGGGTTGAGGGGTTTCCATGTCCGCTTTGATTTGCGAAATCGCGGCCACCTGGTCCTTGGTTGGCGTATATTCAAACGCGTCTTCAAATTCGCGCTGCCAATTGCTATCTGACGAGAATGCGAAGCCCTTCACCATGCGCCGTTGTGCATAAAGCTTCAACAGTTCATCCGCCATGTCGCGCATCTTTGCTTTAACGCGCGATTTCGTTTTCTCCCACGTGACGCCGCCTAGGCGATCTAAATGGGGCTTTGCTTCACCCGCGCCGCGGTACTTCTGTACGAGATCGAGGCGCGTGAGCGGCACGTATAACTTCGATTCGGCCGCATACTCGATCAGCATGAAATCCCCCGTCTGATCCCCCTGCGCGATCTGGCGGACACCAAGAAATTGGCCGACCCCGTGCATCGTATGAACGACGAAATCACCGGGCTTAAGATCTGCGATATCAGTGGTGAAAGCAGCTAACTGGGATTTCGTTGGCTGCCGCGCGATCAGTTCCGAGGATTCGAACAGATCCTCCGAGCCAAGAATTGCCAGTTTCGAATCGGCTAACACGGCGCCACGCCGGACCGAGCCCTTAATAAGGTATGCGCTCGACAAAGCGCCCGCGTGATAGGCACGTTCAGCAAGCGACGGACGCGCTCCTGAGCTAGATTCCAGACCCAGCTGGTACGGCACCGCGTATTCTTGCAACACGTCGGCCAGACGCTCCAACTCACCCGTCGATGCAGCGAAAAATGCGACTCGATTGCCAGCCACTATAAGATTGCGCGCTTCAGCGACGGCCACCGGCATGTTGCCTTGAAACGTCAGCGATGGCCGCGTTGGGATGTGGATGCTCTCAATGTCGCCTTCCTTCCCTATTTCGGTAAGCACGTCAAGTTCCCGAAAGCCGATGCGTGTCCAGTCAGCGAGCGTTGCGCTTAGTTCCTCCCACGTAGCGAAGTTCTTCTCCGGCTCAATTAGCGCGGCACGGTCCGGATTGTCGAGGCGTTGCCACAAACGATCCGCGGCTGCCTGGATGGCTTGCGGCTCATCAAACACAACCAGCGCATCCGGAGCCAGAGAAAAAATGCTGTGACCGCGTGGACGAACCAGCGGGACCAAAAACTCCCACCCCGGAAATATCTCGCCTGGATTCGTCAGCTCCAGTTCGGCTTCTTGTGCCGCGTTCGCAAGCTCCCGAAGAAGCGATCGCGGCCTCGGGTATTCGGCTAGGGGGAGCAGGGTGATAGAAGAGATTTTCAGAACTGAGCGCTGTGACGCCACGTCAAATTGCCGGATCGATTCGATCTCATCACCGAAAAACTCGACGCGAACGGGCCTGGATGCTTCCGCTGGAAACACATCAAAGATGCCGCCTCGCACCGAATACTCGCCCACCATCTCAACCGGCTCGCGCCGCTCGTACCCGATGTTTTCTAGGTGCTGGACGAGATCTTCGAGGGGTAGTTCCTCGCCGGTACGAAGCTCCACCGCGAGTTGCCTATAGAACTCTGCCGATTCAGTGCGAAGCAACGCAGAGGCGATTGGGACGATCGTGATGGGTATTCTTTGAGCGGAAAGCCGCCATAGCCCAACAGCGCGCGTCTCCTCGATCTCATTGTGGGGCGATAACCGCTGATGTGGCAGAACGTCCAGAGCCGGGATGAGTTGCGGGGCAGGCAGATTTCGCCCTTCTAGCAGCAGGTGAAAAAATGCTTCGGTTGATTCGAGCAGCGTTTCCGCTTGTTTGTTGCCGTCAACCACCACGAATAGTGGCTTCTCTGTAAGCTGATATAGAAGGACCAGATAGAGTGCTTTGGCCGTGTTGACTAGGCCCGATATGGAGAAAGGGCCTCGCTCGCCTCGGGTCAGCCGTTGCACAAGCGACTGAAAAGCCGCGTGTTTGGCTGCGGATTGGAAAAGCTCTCGTGTCGCCGGGTGGGTCAAGTGCTGGGTCGCGCCGCTCTCATTTTACGATCTGGTCCGCGCGCCAGCCCGCCAGGCAAGTATGCTGAAGCTGCGAACACTCGAGAACTGGATGGAATTTCAAAACATATTGGTTCGCGCCACCAACTGGATCGGAGACGCCGTGATGTCGCTACCGGCTCTGCACGCTTTGCGCGAGCGCTTTCCGACTGCTCGTATTTCTATAATTGCTCGCCCCTGGGTTGCCAGTTTGTATAGCCGCGAGCCCTTCTGTGATGAACTGATTCCCTATGAGGCCCCGAAAGGCTGGAAGGGTTTAGGCGAGAAATGGAGGGCCGCGTCCGAGTTGCGGCGCCGCAAGTTCGATTGCGGGATTCTTCTTCAGAACGCGTTCGAATCAGCCGCTTTGGCTCGGCTGGCACGCATTCCCGTTCGTATTGGGTATGCTCGGGATGCTCGCGGCTGGCTTTTGACCCATCCGATTCCTGTTCCCTCCATTGGCGAGATCCCACCTCATCAACGTTTTTATTATCTGGAACTTCTCAAGCGCGCGAAGCTCACTACTGGCTACTCGTCTGAAGCCTCCGTCACATTAACCGGTGCTTCCGCAGCCGCGGACGAAGGGCGAAAGCGTTTTTCTGAATCTGGCTTCGCTGGATCGGTTATCGGCGTTAGTCCCGGTGCGGCATATGGCGGTGCCAAGCGCTGGTTGCCCGATCGCTTTGCAGACGCTGCTGTGCACTTGGCCAAAGAGCGCAACGCATCCGTCGCTATCTTCGGATCAAAAGAAGAAACTGACATTTGCGAGCGTGTTTCTCACCGCATCGACGCTGCCGGAGTCGCCTGCCTGAATTTTGCGGGTGCAACAACGCTCGGGCAATTCATCGAACTCGCGGCGGCCTGTGAAGTCTTTCTTAGCAACGATTCTGGCCCCATGCACATCGCCTCAGCACTCGGGGTGCCAACGGTCGCTATTTTTGGACCTACAGATGAGCGAGCAACTGGTCCCATCGGGGTTCACACCCGCGTCATACGCGAGCCCGTTGAATGCAGTCCGTGTCTGCTTCGTGAGTGCCCGATCGATCACCGTTGCATGACCCGCGTCAGTGCCGATGAGATCGCTCAGAACGCATTGAACCTACTCGATAGCGTCCAGGTGAAAGAGTGATGAGTGAGACCGCCATTCTGGTTATACGCGTGAGTGCTATGGGCGACATTATTCATGCGCTTCCTGCTGTAGCTAGCCTCAGGAAGAGTTTCCCTGAAAATCATCTCGCCTGGCTTGTCGCACCGAAATGGATCCCGTTGCTCGAAGGTAATCCTCATCTTGATGAATTAATTCCGTTTCGTCGGCGTGCATTGCGCGGCCTCAAAGAATCGTGGACACGTTTGCACGCCCTCAAGCCGGGTCTCGCTATAGACTTCCAAGGTCTGGTTCAATCCGCACTCGCCGGGCGTGCCGCCCGACCAAAAGTCTTATACGGCTTCCATAGTTCCGTTGCGCGCGAACCATTTGCTTCCGTTTTTTATACCCACAGAATACCTGCGAAGGGACCGCACCGTGTAGAACGGAACCTGCAGCTTGTGGAGGCGGCAGGCGCTTGCGAAATCACGCATGATGTCTGGTTGCCGCCTGGGCGAGATGAGGGATCTCTCCCGTCGACTCCCTTCGTACTGGTGAGTCCGTTCGCGGGGTGGACCAGCAAACAGTGGCCGATCGAGAATTATGAGCCCTTGGCCGAACGCCTGAGTGGAGAAGGTCTGGAATTAGTCGCGAACGTTCCCGAGCACCGTGCCACTGAACTGTCGGGACTGAAGCGTGTGCGAGTTCATAGCTCTTCCATTGCCGGCCTGATTGCGGCTACTCGGAAATCAACAGCAGTGGTTGGGCTCGATAGCGGCCCCCTGCATCTCGCTGCGGCACTCCGCAAACCCGGTGTTGGATTGTACGGACCAACAGATCCCGCACGCACCGGCCCCTATGGCGGCAGCATAGCTGTCCTGCGCGCTGAGAACACCAAGACTACCTATACACGGCATCACGAGATTCACCCGAGCATGAAAGCGATCGCAGTCGAAGAAGTGGCAGATGCTCTGATGCGCTCCATAGCCGGCCATCAGCTCGTGTCTCACTCGTGAGTAGCCCGGTTCAGCAAAAGACCCCGCGGTACTGGTTCCCCAAGCAGTACGCTGATCTCGTCGCGCGGGCGCGCGTTCCGAGCGGGTTTGTTTTGCTCGTTGCGTTCGCTTGGCTCTCGAATCCCTCCCGCCGCTCAATCCTCATCGGCCTACCAGTTGCAGTGCTCGGTTTATCACTTCGAGCGTGGGCTACGGGACACCTCGCGAAAGACCAGCAACTCGCTCACAGCGGTCCGTACGCCTATATCCGTAACCCGCTCTACGCCGGAACGCTGATTGTGGCTGCAGGCCTTTTGATTGCAGCGCGTCACCCATTGCTCGCCCTCATCTTTATCCTCGCGTTCTCTCTGATTTATCTACCTGTGATCGAGCTCGAAGAGCAGCACTTGCGTGACATCTTTCCCGCCTACGCAAACTATGCCGCTCGAGTGCACCGCTTTTTACCGCTAAGCAAATGGAAGGGCGCGCCGGTACCATTTTCGTGGTCTCTCTATTTCCGTAATGAAGAGTACAAAGCGCTTCTCGGGTTCCTCATGGCAACTGCTTGGCTGCTGTGGAAATCCTGGAGGTCAGCCGTTTGATTGAACACGGCAAAATTAAGTCGCTGTGATACTCTTTCGCTCATGAGAGTCGGATGCTTCACACCACTGCTATCTACCTTCCCACTTGACAAAGTCTTCGAAAAGCTGAAGAACCTCAACATTACAACTGTCGAGCTCGGCACGGGCAATTATCCGGGCGACCCGCACTGCAAGCTCTCGATGCTCGACAACCAAAAGGAACTGAAGGACTTCAAAAAGAAGCTTGATGATAACGGGTTCTCCATCAGCGCTCTCAGTTGTCATGGGAATGCGCTTCATCCCGATCCTGCGGTTGCGAAGAACTATGCCGATACCGGTAAACGGACCGTGGAGCTTGCGGGGAAGCTTGGAGTGCCGGTGGTTATCGACTTTGCCGGATGTCCGGGCGACGGCGATCAAGCAAAGTTTCCTAACTGGGTGACGTGCCCATGGCCCCCGGAGTACCTGGATCTCCTCGATTGGCAATGGGAGAAGAAAGTTGCGCCCTATTGGATTGAGCACGGCAAATTTGCCAAAGATCATGGCGTGAAGATCGCGATCGAGATGCACCCCGGATTTGTTGTTTATAGTCCGGAGACCATGTTGAAGCTGCGCTCAATTGCGGGTGATAGCGTGGGCTGCAACTACGATCCCAGTCATATGTTCTGGCAGAGCATCGATCCTATAAAGGCGGTTCGCATTTTGGGTGACAGCATCTTCCACGTGCATGCAAAAGACACGCAGATTTACGATTTCAACCTCCCGAAGACTGGCGTCCTCGACACGAAAAAATACACAGATGAGAAAAACCGTGGCTGGATTTTCCGCACCTGCGGGTATGGCCACCCCTACGGTTGGTGGAAAGAATTCATTTCGACGCTCCGCATGTACGGCTACGATTACGTCCTTTCGATCGAGCATGAGGATTCGCTTATGGCGCCCGACGAGGGACTTACCAAGGCAGCAGAATTCCTGAATCAGATCATCATCCGCGAGAAGCCAGCCGCCGCCTGGTGGGTCTGAATCGCTCTTTGTACGCTGGTTCTCAAGGTCTCCTGAGCGGGGCCGCTCAACGTTCAGCTCGAAGCTAGAATAAGAGCAATTCACAGAATCAACATCGCGCGTTGACACAGGAGAGTCATGTCAGGCAAGAAAATCGGCATTTTGACGGGCGGCGGTGATGTGCCCGGCCTGAATGCCGTCATCAAAAATGTCGTGTACCGCAGCACTTCAGATGGCCACGAAGTTACTGGGATTCGCTTGGGTTGGAAGGGGCTTACACACCTCAACTGTGATGATCCACAAAGCGTAAAGCGCTACGTCCTCCCGCTTACTCGTGAAAACACGCGCACCGTGGATCGGACCGGCGGCACGTTCCTTCATACCAGCCGAACCAATCCTTCCAAGATGAAAGAGGTGCCCGACTTTCTGAGGAAAGAAGAGTTTCCTTCCACTGTCACGACGAAAGACTCCAGCAAAGCGACTAGCTACGACCTGACCAACCAGGTATTGGCAAACCTGGAGAAGCTCGACATTGATTATCTGGTCGCAATCGGCGGTGATGACACCCTCAGTTATGCGGCAAAGCTGGATAGTGCGGGTTTCAACGTCCTCGGCATTCCCAAAACCATGGACAACGACGTCCGGAATACCGAGTATTGCATTGGATTCTCAACAGCCATATCGCGGGCCAAAGAATCCATTCAGCGCCAACGTACAACGGTTGGGTCGCACGAGCGCGTGGGTATTTTCCGCGTTTTCGGACGCGACGCCGGCTACACGGCTCTTTACACGGCCTATGTTACGTCCATTCGATGTGCGATTCCCGAATACAGGTTCGACCTTCAGAAGATGATCGATCTCTTAGCGACTGACAAGCGCAACAATCCCAGCAACTACTGCCTGGTCATCATGTCGGAAGGTGCGCAGTGGGAAGGCTATCAGGTGCGCGAATACGGTGAAGCGGACGCCTTCGGCCATCGTAAGAAGGCCAATGTGGCTGAAGATTTTAGCGACGAAGTTAAGAAGCGCATGGGTGCCGAAACGGTTGTAAGCGATCTCACCTACGATCTGCGCAGCGGCGCCCCGGATTTCCTGGACACCATGGTCGCGACCACATTCGGCACCATGGCTTACGACGCGTTCACCGCGCACAGGCATGGCTTGATGGCCGCCATTTCTGAAGGTAAGTTCGCGATGGTGCCCATTCCCGATCCAAAGCTTGGGCCGCGCAAAGTGGATGTGGACGAGATGTTTAACAAGGACCGCTATCGCCCTGCGTACGCCCATAAAGAAGGAATACCGCTCTTCTTGACTCGCGCCTGATATGGCACAGCAGTTTTCCGAATCCGAGTTGCCGCTCTGCGAAGTAGTTGAAGCGCACGGGCATCTCATTGATTCGCACATCATGGAGCGCATCTTCGATTCCGTTGTGGAGTACGGCGGCCGCTTCGAAGTCGAGCACTTCTCTATTGGCAAAACCAACAGTGAGCCCTCGTCGCTGCGTTTGCGGGTGGAAGCGCCTTCCCAGGAGCAAATGGAGCAGTTGATGACCCAATTGTTGGGTCTGGGCTGCTCGGCCCTCGATTCAGGTGATGCCGAAATTAAGCCTGCCGAGCTGGATCGGTGTGCGCCGGAAGATTTCTATTCAACGACGAACCAGCGAACTCTGATCCGCCATCGCGGCCAATGGATCGAGGCGCGTAACCAACGCATGGACGCGATGATTGTCGTCAAGAATGGTTCGGCAAGCTGCCGGCGTTTGCGCGATATCAAGGCGGGCGATTCCATCGTTGTCGGCATGAAGGGCATTCGCGTACTTCCTGAAGCGAAGGAGCGAGACCGGCTTGCCTTCGCCTTCATGAGCAGTGAGATTTCATCTGAGCGGCAGGTGGAAACGGCGGTTGGACAAACGGCCGCACTCATGCAGCAGGCGCGTGCCGAGCGTAAGAAGATCGTCGCGGTTTCAGGCCCGGTTGTCGTTCATACCGGCGGCGGTGACGCGCTCTCCAGCCTGATTCGAAGTCGCTGGATCAATGCGCTATTAGCCGGTAACGCGCTTGCGGTTCACGATATTGAATCTGCTCTGTGGGGCACCTCTTTAGGTGTGCGCACAAGTGATGGGCGTCTCGAGCAGCACGGCCATCGCAACCACATGCGCGCGATCAACGCCATTTACCACGAGGGCGGCATCGCCGAAGCCGTGCGTTCCGGCCGCCTCACGACGGGGGTCATGTACGAGTGTGTCAAAGCGAATGTGCCGTTCGTACTCGCTGGCAGCTTGCGCGACGACGGGCCGATGCCTGAGACCATCACCGACATGAATGAGGCGCAAGACGCATATGCCGCACAACTCGAAGGCGCCGGCGTCGTGTTATGCCTCAGTTCTATGCTTCATTCGATTGCGGTAGGAAACATGTTGCCCGCTTGGGTGAAAATCGTTTGTGTAGATATTAATCCCGCCGTTCCCACTAAGGTAAGTGATCGTGGTACCGGCCAGGTCCTCGGCGTCGTCACTGATGTTGGTCTGTTCCTTGAGCTCCTTCGAAAAAAGCTGGGTTCCCAATGAAGCGAAACCGGCAGTACACCGACGATCACGCGGAGTCAGGCGTTCAAGCGCCTTTGCCCTCAATCGAAACTTGGCCGAACCAGTACGGTGATTACGAAATCGAAATTGCCATGCCGGAGTTCACTTCGGTATGCCCGAAGACCGGCCTTCCTGATCACGGAACTCTGCGTCTCATCTATACGCCTTTGCGGCGCTGTTTAGAGCTGAAATCCTTCAAGATGTACACGCTCGCTTACAGGAATTTAGGAATTTTTCAGGAGAATGTAGTAAATCGGCTCCTGGGTGACGTTGTGAAGGCGGCGGACCCCCTCCGAGCAACGGTAATCGGCGACTTCGCTCCCCGCGGCGGACTTTCCACGCGCGTAACCGCTACTTACACGCGCAGAAAGAAGTAGCCTATTACTAGGCGCGTTCGGCGTGCAAGAATCTCCACCGATATGACCCTTCGTCTTACGGCACTATTACTCCTCCCAATGTCTATTTGGGCTGCGGAGTTTCACAGCGGCCAGGCCGCGCGGCTGGTCATCGGACAGCCCTCGTTCTCGGCGCAGGAGCCGGGCATCTCCATTTCGAATCTGCTCATCTCGAAGGGTCGGCTCTACGCGACCGATGCTGCCCACCGCGTTCTGATCTACGACCTGGCAAAACTTCCCGAAGCTCACGATAATGCCCCGGCCCTCCAAGCAGCCTCCTGCCTCGTTTGCGGATTCTCGCCTTCCGCAGTCTTGAATCAGCCTCTACTGCAGGGGTCTCCAGCCGTCAGCATACATGGGACGACCGTAGCAGTAGCGGATCCCCCGAATCACCGTGTGTTGATTTGGCGTGATACCCGCCTGAGCGCGGCCAATCAGATGCCGGACGTCGTGCTCGGGCAATCCAACCCCGGTCTGTCATCAATCCAAGGCAATAGCCTGATTGAGCCGATATCCGTCACCTTCGACGGCAACCACTTATTTGTGGGCGATGCAGCGTTGAGGCGCGTGCTGATCTGGAACTCCCTTCCGACAGCCAATAATCAGCCTGCCGATGCCGTAATAGGGCAGCAGAATCCTACGTCGATCGAGACCAGCGAGGTTCCACGGGCCGACACTATTCGTCGACCCACAGCGCTTCTCTCGGATGGAACAAACTTGTTTGTTGCCGATTCAGTGGATCGTCGCATTCTCGTCTTCACTGCGGCGGAAACACTGCTTCCAAACAACGCCATTTCTAACTCCGCGAGCCTTATTGCCGGACCGCTTGCCCCAGGAACCCTCGTCACAATCACTGCAGACCGTCTCGCCGATGGCTCGGCATCGGCGCCCGATGACACCACTCAGCCACTTCCCGCGAAGCTGGGAAATATTGAGGTGTTTTTCGACGGCGGGCCGCTTCCGCTTCTGTCTGTTTCGCAGACACAGGTCCGTGCGCAAATTCCTTACGCCCTAGCGAACGTGTCGAGCGCAAGCATCTACGTGCGAACGGAACACAATGACGGTCACATCACTACTACCAGCGCGGCTGCCGTCAAGCTCGTCCCCGCTAATCCTGGCCTATTTGCGTTTGGCGGTGTGGAGCCAAGAAGCGGACTGATACTTCACGCCAACAAAAACTCCAACGGGCAAAGCGGTACACCAGTTACGTCAGAGAACCCAGCCCAGCCAGGTGAAACAGTGACGGTTTGGGCAGCAGGGTTAGGACCCGTGAGAAACGCCAGCGCGGCGACTCCGCTCAGAATGGGCGTGCCTTATACCGGCTCTAATGCGCGGGTCGTCGCTCCGGTCAGCGCTTTGGTGAATGGCCGTTCCGCCCGCGTCGTCTCAGCCGTTTTGCCGCAGGGCTCAATCGGCATCTACGAGGTTCGCGTTGTTTTGCCGCCCGATCTTCCGAACGATCCGAAAACTCAACTGCTCATCGCTCAAAGCGGATATGTGAGCAATAGAATCACTGTCCCCGTGCAGCATTCGGTCGAGTAAACCCCCGTCCGCAATTTCCGATCTATGCAACAGCTTCGTTGGCATCCCTTGCTCCAGCAGTGGGTTGCCGTTTCAACACACCGCCAGGACCGGCCGCAAATGCCGTCTAACTGGTGCCCTTTCGATCCTGGATCAGGCCACGTTCCCGATCATTACGACGTGTATCTGTATCCAAACGATTTCCCGGCCTTTTCTCCGGACACTGAGCCATTCGCGCCGACACCCGGCTTATTTGCTGAAACTGGCGCGCGTGGCGTATGCGATGTCGTTCTGTACTCGCCCGAGCACACCCTTCCGCCATCGAAACTCAGCGTTGATAACTGGCGAAAGATTGTCGACCTGTGGACCGAGCGCACGCGCCAGCTCGCACAAAATCCAGATATCGCATTCGTTGCACCATTCGAGAATTGCGGTGCAGCCGTGGGTGTCACCATGCCGCATCCGCACGGCCAAATCTACGCCTTGCCCTTCATTCCCCCCAACATTCAGAAGGAAATTTCCTCGGCCAGAGATTTCGCAAACGTGAACGGCGCTGAATGCTTGTTTTGCCGCTTGCTGCAAGAGGAATTAAAGGACGGATCGAGACTTATCGCGGCTGACGATCAGTTCGTCGCTTTTGTGCCGTATGCGGCGCGTTTTCCGGCCGAAGTCATGCTTTATCCTCGTCGTCACATTCGAACACTGCTCGATCTCGACATCGAAGAAAAATCCAGCCTTGCCAATCTCCTCAGCGTCATTAGGCGCAAGTACGACAACCTTTACGGATTTGTGATGCCTCTAATGATGGCTGTGAAACAGGCTCCGTTGCGTAACGTCGAGTCAGCCTACCATTTTCACGTGCAGTTCATGCCTCTCCAACGCAGCCCAACCAAGCTCAAATATCTCGCCACAATGGAAACGGGCTTCGGAACCTTCCTGGCGGACACCGCTCCTGAGAAAATGGCCGAAAATCTGCGCCACTCAGAACCGGTTACTTCTGTTTAACTGAGTTCTTCTGGGCGCACGGGACGGTACCGGTTTGTCGAAAGTAATTCCCGTGCTCTGGTTAGATCCCCGGGCGCCACATAAAAGAACGCTCCCGTCAATTCACGCCGCATCAGGAAACCCCCCGTATACAGTCCAGTTTCAACCATGTAATCGATACCGGCTTCAGTGAGAAGTGTCTCCAGTTTCAGCGCCTCGCGCAGCCGCCGCGCCATGTAGAGGAGGTCAAGTTCAGCTTCTTCGAAGAACTCAGGCTCACGCCGCACCTCCCTCAGTCTAATGCCTGGCGTAACCGAATCAGCAGTTAGGATCGCGGTCGTATACGACGATTAGTCCATCGCCTCCATACGGCTCTTTTCCCTACCCCTCGGGCGAGCCTATCTTGACATTGGTGCTTTCCCAGGCCGACTATGCCAGCTTCGTGAGAAAACGCATCTTTCTCTGCCGCGCTTGCGTCTCTCTGTTATGCGGGGCTTTCTGCGGCTACATCGCCGTTGGCGTGAAGCCCGAATGTTCGCCCGTGCGATGGCCTCCGCAAGCCACCCGATTCTGGCCCAAATCATTCCTACCCGGCGTTGCAATCTCGCTTGCACCTATTGCAATGAGTTCGATCAGGACTCTCCTCCAGTCCCCACGGCGGAGATGTTGCGCCGCATTGATAAATTGGGTGATCTCGGAACCAGCATCATAACTTTCAGCGGTGGCGAGCCCACACTGCATCCTGATCTCGACCTCTTGATCCAGCGAGTTCGCCAGCGTGGCGCGATCGCTACGCTCATTACGAATGGTTATTTATTAACGCCCGAGCGCATTAAACGCCTGAATCACGCTGGCCTTGATTACCTGCAGATCAGCATCGATAACGTCCAGCCCGATGACGTATCGAAGAAAAGCCTCAAAGTGCTCGACCGCAAGCTTCAGTGGCTTTCCGAATACGCCGACTTCGACGTTACCATTAACTCGGTCTTGGGAAGCGAGATCCGGCAGCCGGAAGACGCCTTTCGAATCGCCGCGCGTGCGAGAGAACTTGGCTTCACCAGCACCACTGGAATTCTGCATGACTCTAGCGGCCAGCTCCGCGCCTTGAATTCATTGCAGACGAGCGTCTATGATCGCATTCTGGCACTCGGAACTGGCCTCTTCTCATTCAGTCATTTCGACGCATTTCAGCGCAACATAGTTCGCGCGAGGCCGAATCAGTGGCATTGTCCCGCAGGAAGACGCTTTCTGTACATCTGTGAAGACGGCTTGGTGCATTACTGTTCGCAGCAGCGCGGGCATCCTGGCATTCCACTCGAACAATACACGCGCGAAGATCTGATCCGAGAAGGTGCCAAAGTGAAAGGTTGCGCACCCTTCTGCACGATCTCGTGCGTTCATCAGACCGCAATGCTCGATGACTTTCGTACGCGTCCACGAGAAACGCTCACCGCCATCATCGAACGTCGTAAGGCACGCGACCCGGCGTGGCGCCCGCCCCTATCCGTGCGCGCTCTTGACCGGATGTTCGTTCGCCATTCCCGAACCAGAGATTTCTGCGGCTCAATTGCTCGCCGCCTCCTTCGTGTGAACCGGGCCTCAAGCAATCATTAGCAACAATTTCTGCTGCCGCCAGGAATAGGCGCAATCGGCAAGTGTTACGATGTCCACGACTGTGACTAAACTCGTTTGCCTGATCGGCCTCGTGTTTCTCGCCGCCTGCAGCCCACCCCCGCCGCCTACGCCGTCTCTCACACCACAAAATGCCGCCGGGCTGCTGCATTACAACAACAGGGCGGAGAACTGGTTGAAGTTTGTGAAAAAACGCGATCCTAGTTGTGGTTACAAGCTAGAAATTCCGGATCAAAGTTCTCACCCCAGTGCAATCGATTTGGATCACATCGTTTGGTGCGCCAATCGACCCGCTCCAAAGGAACTAGACGCAAGCGTGCAATTCGTATACGACAAAGCGGCACAACGCTGGGTAATACTCCGTTTCAGCAGCTAGCTTCGCAGTCCAGCATTCCGCGCCACAACGCGTGCCAGGCTTGACCAGTCGAGTTCCGCTTGCCCGTGCGCAGCTCCTGAAAGCAGGTGATCGCGAATGAGGCTGGCCAGTGGCATTGGTGCGGCCAGCTCATCGGCCGCTTCGATAACCAAGCGAATGTCCTTAAGTCCCAGCTTCAACATGAAGGCCGCCGGGTCAAACTCTTCATTAGCTACGATGCGCCCATAGTTCTTGTAAACGGGCGATCCAAAGATCTCGTTGATCACATCCAGAAAAAAGTGATGATCGATACCGGCTTTCCGCATGGTTGCGAAACTTTCGGCGAACGCCTCGAGCATGCTCGCAATCATGAAATTTCCACCGAGCTTCACCACATTCGCCTGCCACGGATCCGATCCCACCACGAAGGTGTGCCGTCCAATCGCGTCAAATAAAACACGGCAACGCTCAATCGCTTGGGGCTCGCCCGCGGCAACTACGACCAGCGTCTTGCTTTCGGCTGCTTCGGGCCGCCCAAAAACGGGAGCGCTCAAGAACTTCTGCCCTTTCGCGTCATGCTCACTCCCAAGCCGTCGGGCAAAGGCCAGGCTTATGGTGCTGCTCGAAATGTGGATGCAGCCCTTCTCCATTGTGGAAGCAATCCCGTCGCCTCCGAACACAACGTCCTCAACGGCTCGGTCGTCTGAGAGCATTGTGAATACAGCTTCGGACCCGCGGCTTACATCGTTGGGCGAATTCGTGACGCGGGCGCCCTCACGACCTAGGGCGTCAGCTTTTTCTCTGCTTCGGTTGTAAACCGCTACCTGGTGCCCGGCTCGCAGCAGATTGCGCGCCATTGCCGAGCCCATTCTTCCGAGTCCAACGAAACCGATCTTCATATCCACTCAGGATATCGGCTGAAGTGGCAGAGATCTGCCTGTCTCTTATCAGGGCCGGGAGATTTGGCGAAAGCGCTACGCGGCCAACTGCCAGGCGCCGCTACTGTACGGTCTCTTTCCGAGCCGCCCGCGCTGCGTTTTCGAACTTGTGTTGCGCCCGTCCGGCAAACTCACCGACTGTCGCAGCAGCGCTTTCAATGCTCGACACCACGCCTTCTCTGCCTCTGCGAAACGCTGATTCCAACCTGCCACGTGACCACGATGCACACGCCGGTACCGCTACCGCCACGCCAATGGCGGCTAACCCACAGCCGACTCCTATCAACCCAAACCCGACAAGGCCCGCTTTTGAGCTGGTTTTCATTTTTCCTCCGTATCTGTGACGCGCCAATGCTTCCTGTTCCTAGTTTAAATAAGATCGCCCCTCGAGGTTTACCTAAACGTTCCTTACCTCTCGATTCCAGGGCCATTCCCTCTTTGGGTATGCTCGCCATAAGTAAGCCGCGATTCCAAATCCTAACAACGCGAAGCCGCTGAGAACATAAACGGCGCCGCTAGAAGCCAAAATAAATATCCAGCCTGCCAGCGCGATCAGTACCGGCACCGGATACAAAGGCATCGAGAACGGTCGCGCAATATCCCGGCGGTAACGGCGAATCAAGATAACCGCCACACACTGCGCTGCGAATTGCGTAATGATCTGGATCACAATCAAAGCTTTTATCAAGGCTTCTAGCGTGAGCAGGCAAGCCACCGCCGAGAGGACGCCCATAAATACAACCGAAAAAGATGGGAAGTTCCGCTTAGGATGCAAACGCGCGAAGGCAGAAAAAAAGTGGCCCTCTGCTGCGGCCGCATACGGCACGCGAGTATAGCCCAGCAGCACGCAAAACACCGAAGCAAAGGCAACCCATAGGATCAGACCTGTCATCAAAGCGGCCGCCTTGGCCCCATACAGTCGCTGCATGTAGTCGGACACGATTGCTTTCGAGCCGATGGCTTCCTGCCATGGCAAAACGCCAATAATCGAGAGACTCATTGACACATACAGCACAGCGAGGATGGCGATCGACAAAAGAACGCAACGAGGAATCGTCACGCCCGGATTTTTTACTTCGCCGCCGATCAGGCACACGGTGAAATAGCCGCTGTAGTCATACATGCTGATCAGCGTAGACGCCCCCAGACCCATAAAAAATGCTGGTGTAAGCGCAAACGCGCCAGTCGGAAAATCGAACGCTCGCGCAGCGCTGAAGTGGCCTATGCCGCCCCAGATAATCAACACCATTGCTAACATCAGGCCCACCCACAGTATGGTTGAGATCCTACCAATCGCTTGAATGTCTCGATAGAGCAGCACGGTCGCGAGAAGGCATACGGCTACCGCTATCATTTTCTGTTCGGGGCCCGTTAACGCCGGAACGAGAAAGCGAGCGTAATCGGCAAATCCCACTCCTCCTGATGCGGCCGTAAGCGGAGCTGCCAGCATCACCTGCCAAAGAAAAAGAAATCCCATGAGCCGTCCCAGCGATTGCGGTCCAAAGGCCTGCTGCAGATAGTCGTATGAGCCTCCGGAATCCGGCATTGCCGCTCCCAATTCAGCCCAAACGAGTCCGTCGCATGTTGCAAGAAAAGCGCCCAGAATCCAGCCAACCAGCGCCTGTGGTCCGTGCATCGTCGACAGGATCAACGGGATGGTAATGAACGGTCCAACTCCCACCATCTGCAGCATGTTTGCCGCAAGGGCAGGGAACAGGCCCATCCCGCGCGTCAGGCCGGATTTGGTGTCTTCAGTTGCCGGTGGATTCACTGCGTTAGAGTCTCGCGATCTTGATTGAAGCCGACCTGAGAATCTATTTCAGTGCTTGAATAGCTACCTCTTTGAAGAACACGATGTCCTTGTCGCTGTGATTCTGCAGCCCCATCCATCCCCGGTCTGGGCGGCGTCCTCGCTCCGGCTCAAACCAAAGCTTCTTCGGGGGCACTGGCTGGCCTTCGGTATAGTCAGTCACCTTTTGGCCGTTCACGACAACAATCGTCCGAGGGCCTCGAAGCGTGATCTCCATAGTGTTCCATTCAGGTCCTGGCTTGCCAGGTCTCGATAGCGGTTTCGTTAGCGAATACAGAGTGCCCGTCACATGATACTCATCTTCACCTTCAGCGACGTTGTCGATCTGTACCTCATATCCATAGCGGACCGGCATCCATTCTTCCCGGGGCTCAATCGGTATGCGGATAAACACTCCAGAGTTATCATTCTTGTCGCGCATCTTATATACGACGCGGATCACACAGTCACCTACCGGGCCACCGGTCCAGTACAGCAAGCCCATACCGCCGTGTGGTCGAATCAAACCGTTCTCGACACTCATGGAGCCCGGTCCAACGTGTTTCCAGCCTGATAGATCCTTACCATCGAATAGCTGCTTCCATTCCGTAGCCGAAACTGTGTTCGAAAAGAAGACCGTCGTGACTGTGACCAGTGCTGCCAGGATTAGATGTCGTTTCATTACTGGATTATCCTGCACCGCCGAAGCCTAATATCCCTTTTGCTTATCAACTACGTTGATCAGGGGCTTGCCTTCGACAAAACGGCGGATGTTTTCCTTGATGGTTCCAATGATTCGAACGTCATCCTGATCGGAGCGTCCAGCAATGTGCGGGGTAATGATCGCGTTCTGAAATCTCCAAAGCGGATGAGTCTTTGGAAGGGGCTCCGGATCTGTTACATCGACGCCCGCGCCTGCGAGTCGCTTTTCATCGAGCGCTTTTACCAATCCGTTCATGTCGTAAATCCCGCCACGGCTGACCGCAATGAAATACGAATCCTTTTTCATCAACTGAAATTGGGCGGCGCCCATCATTTTGTGACTCTTGGGAGTGTCAGGAACGGAAATGAACACTACGTCGGCTTCCGGGAGCACATCGTCCAACTGATCCGGTTTTACGACTCTTTTCAGAAACGGAACGAACGGCTTGTCTTCTGTGTCGACACCGATCACGGTCATTCCGAATGCATTCGCGCGCACTGCAATCTGTGTTCCGATCCCGCCCACCCCGACTACCACGGCAGTCTTGCCGTTTAGCTCAATACCGTGAAACGAGCTCGGATTCCAGATTTGCTGCTGATCATTTCTGTAGAGGACATTAAGGTTGCGCGAGAGCATCAGGAGCATCGCCAGCGCGTGATCAGCGATTTCCGGGCCCTGCACGATCTTGTTGTTCGTAAGGGTGATATTGCTATTGCGTAAATCGCTGCTGCCGTCTTTGGGAAACAGCACTCGCTCGACCCCGGCACTCATGACCCCCACCCATTTAAGATTCTTCCCGGCGCGCACTTCAGCCGAAGTGATCTCGCCGACATAAGCATCCGCGTCCACGATCTCCTTCATCACGTTCGCCTCAGTGACAGGGACCATTCTGGCTTGCGGAGTTATGCCTTGTAATTCCTCAACGAGTCCGGCGTCATCTGGAACTAGAATTTTTTTCTGTTGCGCGAGCAGCGTCAGAGTGCCCGCAAGTGCAATGAAGATCAGGCGTCCCATGTATTTTTTCCCCTGCGTGTCAATTACTGCTGGCCTATTGCGCCCCTCGGCAATGCAAAAGTGACGTAAGCGCCGTGTATTTTAGCCTGAGACACAGGGTTCATTGCTGCCTGCGCCGCTGCGCACACAATCAGGTATTCTCTTCCTCCAACCTCGTACACGGCAGGGATCCCTTCGAGAGCATTGTCCAACTCCATTTCCCAAAGCACCCTTCCGTTATCCTCATCAAGGGCGCGAACTTTTCGATCTCGCGTAGCGGTGAAGACTAATCCTCCCGCCGTGACCACCGGACCCACCTTCGGAAAAACAGAGCCCGTGTTTTTGAAGCCTTTGGGGGCAAGCTCCGGAACGTCCCCGAGCGGAATTTTCCACTTGATTGTTCCTTCGTTCAGATCGTAAGCCGTTAGCGATGACCACGGTGGCGCGATGGGCGATAGTCCGGTGCTCGTAAACATGAAGCCGAATCCGCTAACGTAACGCGTAGTTCCCGATGCCGCCTTGGCAGATGACGAACTCGCCCCGGTGAGCGTCCGGCTCGACCGAGAGGCACCCGTCGGATTCATCAGATACGCCAGAAGCGATTTCAGCTCTGCGTCCGAAAGCTTTGGGAATGCAGGCATGGATCCCTGGCCCTCCCTCACCGTCTTCTCGATTTGCCGCACATTCAACGTCTTCCCAATACCGACGAGCGAAGGAACAGCCGGAGGCTCACCCTTTCGATCGGCGAGATGGCACCACCGGCAATTCGCTTCATAAACGATCTGGCCCCGCACTTCGGGCGGATCGCTCGCAGATGGTTTCAGTGTGCTCTCTGGCTCCAGTTTGAGCATGCAAGGAAGATCTTTCGAGACTACGTAGAACGTTCCGTTCACGGGATCGACTGCAGCACCACCCCAGTTTGCCCCGCCGTTGTTGCCCGGCATCTCAACAGTTTTGCGCAACCCAGGGGGTGTAAAAAGACCCTCATTGCGAGCGCTCCGGATCTCATCCCGAAAACGAGCGCGCTCCTGCGGATCGCCTATGAACGGGCTCAGGTCTTTTTCAGTAAACGCCTGCCGGGCAAAAGGCGGGGGTTTCAACGGGAATGGCTGTGTCGGCCACACCTCTTCGCCCGGCATCTCGGAACGCGGCACCCTGCGCTCTTCAATGGGCCAGAGCGGCTCACCCGTGACCCGGTTAAACACCCAAAGAAATCCCTCTTTGCCGGCCTGTGCCACCGCATCGACAGGCCTTCCGTTGTGCCGCACGGTGAGAAGTTTTGGTGCCGTAGCATTGTCGTAATCCCATATATCGTGGTGAACCATCTGAAAGTGCCAGAGACGTTTGCCGCTCCGCGCATCAAGCGCCAGCAGGCAATCACTAAACAGATCCGCGCCTTTGCGATCCGCACCATAGAAGTTGTACTTGGGACTTGCCGTCGGTATATAAACAATCCCGCGCTTTTCGTCCAAAGAGAGTTCGCTCCAACTATTCGCGCCGCCCGCAGTTTTCCAGGCGTCCTTCGGCCATGTATCGTAACCGAACTCACCTGGATGCGGAATCGTGTGGAATGTCCACCTGAGCCGCCCTGTTCGCACGTCGTATGCCCGGATGTCGCCGGGAGCTGATCCGTACCCCTGGTTCGTTGCTGAGCCCAAGATCAACAGGTCCTCAAACACTCGCCCGGGGGTCGTCGACTGCACTAGCGAAATCGTGTTTGGATCGCGACCGAGGCCCTCCCTCAGATCGACACTGCCGCTTTTACCGAATGACAGAATCGGCTTTCCCGTTCGCGCATCGATCGCCCGCAGAAAATTGTCGCTCGCGAACAACAGGCGCCGGTCGGATCCGTCCTTACTCTCCCAGTAATTAATCCCGCGGTTCGTAAGAAGCTTTGTGTCTGGATCAGTTGGATGGACCCAAACCTCCTTCCCTGTCGATGCATCCAGGGCCACAATCGAATTGTTCTTGGCGAGAACAAACACAAGCCCATCCACCACAACGGGATTGAAGGAATATTTACTGATGTCGCCCGTCGGGTAAATCCACGCTATCTCCAATTTGTTCACATTGGAACGGTTGATCTGCTTCAGTGCGGAGTATTGGGCCGAATCAGCTGCACCTCCATAATCACGCCACGTCCGGTGCATTGCGTCGTCAGCTTGAATTTCCGCGCCCCATGCCAGTTGCGCCAACAACACCGACGCGAACGCAACCCACAGCACGCGCGCGATTCGAAAAACCGGGCCATTCCTTCCTTTTGTTCTCGTCAATTTCGAGTGATGCATCTGTAAGATATGTAAATGCGATTCGGATGCCAATTCCTACGGTAGCTTTTCAGGGCGAAAGAGGGTCCTTCAGCGAGGAGGCCGCATACAAGCTACTGGGGCGTAGAGTTCGCCTGCAACCCTGTGAAACTTTTTCCGCCATGTTTGACAGTGTCATTCGTGGCACGGCCAAATATTGCCTTGCACCGATTGAGAACACGTTGGCCGGCTCTGTCCATGAGAACTACGATCATCTCCTCGCTAACGACCTGCACATCATAGCCGAAGTAAATCTGCGAATCATCCACAATCTCATCGCTTTTCCGGGCACCACGCTCGCGAACCTGCGCCAGGTATACTCGCATCCCGTTGCCCTTGCTCAATGCGGAGAATTTTTCAAGCGCCATCCGCGTGTCGAAAAATTAAGCTTCTATGACACCGCAGGCAGCGTCAAAATGCTGGCGGAACAACGCATTCCGGGTGCAGCGGCGATAGCCAGCAGTATCGCCAGCGAGGTCTACAACGGTCGAATTTTGGCCAAGCACTTGGAAGATCATCGTGAGAATTACACGCGCTTCCTCCTGGTTTCGAGGACCGCCAAGGTACCGCCCAAGGCCGACAAGGTCTCCATCGTGTTCTCTACCGCCAATATGCCTGGTGCCCTTTATAAGTGCCTCAGCGTTTTTGCCTTGCGCGATATTGACTTGACCAAAATGGAATCGCGGCCGTTGCGTGGTCGTCCCTGGGAGTATTTCTTTTGTCTCGATTTCGCAGGCAGCCTGAAGGAGGAGCGTTGCCGTAAGGCGCTCGATCATTTGACGGAAGTGACAAGCTTCTTGCGAGTGCTCGGCTGCTATGAGAGTGCCAAGAGGGACAGCCGGAAATAATCTGAAATCAGGTCAGTGACCGCAGCCGTTCACGAAGCCCCAATGCCTCCTTGAAGTCGCGTTCTAGCTCGCGATCGTTTAAATGCGTTTGCATGTCCTCAAGTTTTTGGATGAGTGAAGCGAGCGCGGATCGAATATTCTCTCGATTGGTCAGGCAAATGTCGCGCCAGAGCGGGTAAGGGCTCTCCGCTAGCCGTGTGAGATCCCGAAATCCTGGTCCTGCAAGCTCCAGCGGGAGAAACTCTTGAACGCCAAGTTCCGCGATCATGCTTGCCAGGCCAGTCGACACGAGTTGCGGAAGATGAGAGAGAAACGCGACCGCCCGATCATGAGCACTCGCATCTGTAATAAACGGCAACGCTCCTATTTCGGTGAGCAGTCCCGCAAACGCTTTTACCCGGTTATCCGAGATGTCGTCTGGCGTCAAGGGAGTCAGAGCGTACCGCGCATTTCGAAATAGCGATCCATCCGCTTGTTGGAGCCCCGAACGCTCTTTACCGGCCATGGGATGACCCCCCAGGAATAAACACGTGCGCTGAAAAACCTGACTTGCCCGCTCGCAGATCAGACGCTTCGTGCTCCCGACATCGGTTACCAAAGCGTGCGCAGAAATTCCCGGCTGCAGTATCGGTAAAACGTGCAGAATCGCCGCTACGGGTGCCGCTAGAATTACTAAATCCGCATCACGTACGGCTTCGGTAGCATCTTCGCATCCCTCATCAATTACTTTCCGGGACAGGGCTTGCTCCAATACGTCCAGCCGGTCGCAGCCCTGCACAGTGCCCGAAAAGCCATTCTGCTTCAACGCTAATCCCCAGGATCCTCCCAGTAAGCCCAAGCCGACAATGCTCACGCGCTTGAACAACATGCTCTTGTCCCTCCATTCACTCCCAATCTCAGGCGGCCCGGATTACTCGCTACCCCGTTGCATATCTTAGATGCAGAGGTAGCATCGTCTCCATGACCCGGCTTGTCTCGGCTCTGTTGCTGCTGTCGTATCCCGCCTTAGCTCAACGCAAGAGCGGCAATCCGCTCGACCATCTTCCCGATAAAATTGAGGTTCTCACGCATTTTGGCGAACGCGCTGATTTCTCTCCCGACAGCCAAGAAATTGCGTTTATGGACAAAAGTTTCGGCGACGCATTTGTCATTGATCTGAGGACGCGTGTGATCAAATGCCTGACCTGTAGCATACCCGGCGCAGCGTTTCTTCGCGTCATGCACCTGCCCTCCGGGGACTATCTTTTGATCGGGCCGGCTCGCTTCAGCGATATCCACACCAGCCGTACGAGCGACAACGAATTGGGGTTTCTAAGCAAGCGGCCGGGATCTAGGCCAGAGCGCCTTAATCAAAAGATGTCAGAAGGCGCCGCGGTCTCAAAGAAAAGTACGAAAATATCCTACTCTGTCACGCATGCACAAGATCCTTCGCTTGCGCCGGAACAGTCGCAACTGTTCGTTGCCGATCTAGACCCGTCGCCCGACGGACCTCGCCTGGCGAACAAGCATCTGGTATATGAGAGCCGCTCTAAAGCGTGCATGATAGAGGCGCAGGATTTCTATGAGAACGATGACAAGATGACTTTCACCTGCTATGAGCCCCAGGGACTTGCGTCCGTAATGACAATCGATCTTCGAGACGGCCAGGTCGTGAACATGTCGAAAGCTCCCGGTACGTACAACGAGTGCGAGGGCGTCTACCCGGATGGCCTCTATACAAATGTTGAGGCTGATCGCCAGGTCAATTGGCTTGGCGGGAAGCACGGGTCCGGAAATATCGATATATGGAAGTTGCGGCTCGATGGCACTGGCAAGAATTTCACGCGTCTTACAAACTTCAACGATTTCGAAGCCTTCAAAGCATCGAATCCAGTTGTCTCGACCGACGGACGCCTGATGGCGTTCCAGGTGGCCCGGGTTTCAGACCAGGCTGGTGTAGGTTACGGTATCCTTCTGTACCATCTGCCCTGATTCTTCTGAATTCTGGCAGCGAGGTCTGGCTACCCACGCTTGGGTTCGGTGCCGATTGCGATTACGAAATAATTCGCTGGAGCCGTACCGACGTTCTTCAAACCGTGCATCTCTCCGGAAGCAGCATAGGCCACTCCACCCGGGCCAAGCTGCTCGGACCTGCCATCCATAATGAACTCAACGCTGCCTTCGCGCATCAGCATGAACTCGCTATGCACGTGTTTGTGAGCCGGATGTGGCATCTGGCCCGGCATCAGCGTTGTTTCATGTAACTCCACCACCTCCCCGGTCGGCAGCTTACCACTCAGGACTGGGCGTGTTGCTGCGCCGCCCGCGGACGTCTTCACGGGCAGCTTGTCAAACGAGTACACTCCTGAATGAGCGGTCAAACGTTGCTGTGAGCTTTCCGTCTGTGCATCGGCAAATGCCGTGCTCATTAGCCCTAAGGCAGGCAGTATAGAAGCGAGATCGCGGCGTGTCATTCCGCAATCTTATCCTGCGCCCTAATGCTCGCGAGTTGCCTTAAATGTGCCGCTGTACGATTCGAACTCCCACGTGCCTGTCAGCGAGTCCTCCGCCACTTGCCCCTTAAGCTTCAGCGTGCCCTTTCCAGCTTCCTCCGAAGTTACCGGAAATTCGAGATCGAGCTTTCCGTCATCGAACGTCCCTTGAACATCAGCATCGTCCCATTTGCCCGTTACTTTGTCACCAGCTTGTTGGAACGTAGCTTCCTTCTCACGCTCGCCGCCTTCGGTCTGGAGCACGAAATGCCATTTGCCGGAAATATCGGCTTGGGTGGACGCGCTTACCGGGATTGCCAGAGCTAGGCACGCCATCGCCGCCGCCGCAGCCATGATGCATTTCATTAAAGGAGCCTCCTTGCGCGCTCGGTTACATCCTACGCCATGCCTGCCAGCTTCTGCACCGTTTCAAACGTATCCGAGTCGTCCGCTAATTTGTCAGTTCTGTACCGCTTCACCCGCGCAAATCGCAAAGCGAGCCCACTCGCATATCGAGGACTCACCTGAATCTCATTGAATGCAATCTCAACCACCAACTTAGGTTCAACGTAAACTGTATGGCCATCGCGTTCAATCTCGAGCTTTAGCAGTGCCTGGGTTTGCCACTCCAGCATCTCGTCGGTAAGCCCTTTGAAAGTTTTGCCGAGCATTGCAAAACCGCCCTTCTGCGTATCTCGTGCGCCGAGATGGAGATTGCTCAGCCATCCCTGTCGCCTGCCGTTCCCCCATTCAGCAGCCAGCACGACCAGATCGAGTGTTCTTGGCTGTTTAATCTTAAGCCAGCTTTGGCCGCGCGCTCCCGCTGCATAGCCGGCGCTCGTTAACTTTGCCATCACGCCTTCATGGCCGCGCTGCAGCGCCTCATGCAGAAACTCTTCTGCATGCTCTGCATTCCCTGTGACCAGATGCGGCACCACCATTTCTGCAGGCACTACTTCAGTCAGCGCACTGAACCGGCGCGCCTGCGGCTCATCAACCACCGGACTCCCGTTCAAATAGAGCAAGTCAAACCAGAAAGGCACGACGGGCTGCTCTCTAGCCATTCGGTCCACATCCAGTCGGCGTCCAAACCTTCGCATGGTGATTTGAAATGGGTGAGGGCGCCCTCCCTCATCCAAGCTGAGAACCTCGCCATCCAGGATCAAATCCTTCGCAGGCAAGGCTCGGACCGCCTGCACAATTTCAGGAACCGCTGCAGTCACGTCATTCGATCTGCGCGAAAACACAAGCACCTCGTCGCCCGACTTGTGCGCTTGCACGCGGGCCCCGTCGAATTTATATTCGAGCGCAGCTTCTTCGAGTTCCTGTAAAGCTTCTTTGACATCCTCCGCCGTCTGGGCCAGCATCGGCTGCACCGGACGGAACAACTGGATGTCGAACCTGGATAGACCAGTCTCGCCTTCCTCAAGCACCGTTCGGGCAATCGGTGCCGCGCCGCCAGCCATCATCGCTGCGCGCCGGATGCGTTCTGTTCTGATTCCGGAAGCCTTTGCCAACGCATCCAGCATCAAACCTTCGAGCGCGCCCTGACGAAGCTCGCCTAACAAAAGTCTTGTAAGAAAGTGCTGTTCCTCTGCCGTTGCACGACTCAGAACCGTTTGTAGGATCTGGCGTTTTCGCTGCTCTGAACCAGACCCTTGGACCGCTGCCAGGGTTGTCAGAGCGCGATCTATATCCGGAAGTTCAAGGCTGGGCTTTTCTGCCCCAGCCGTGACCGCGTCCCGTAGTGTGGCGTAACCAATCCCAATCCGCCCCTGCCGAGTACTCCCCGATAGGAATGAAACACCCATTTCTATCTCCTCACCATGAAGTTGATTTAGGACTTCTGCAAGCAGGCTCACTTTCTCGAGGCGTTTTGTAGTCTCGCCTACACGACGCGAGGTCTCGACGACCGTAGCCAGCAGCATATATACGAAGACTAACCAGGGCCCCTTATCCAATTAGTTGCACATTCACCATTTCCTTCCATGCGAAGGTCGTTCGCGTCTCTCAAATGATTGCAAACACGTCCTGCCATTACTTGGCCTGCAGCCTGCCCTTTGAAAGGCATCTCTCGACCGAAAAGCGAGAGAGACCAAATTCAAACCCAGGAGCTTCTATATGAAACTACAACTAACAACCATCTTCCTGACCGCGGGTCTCTCCGCCTTACTCGGGAGTTCAACCCTCAACGCTCAGAGTCAGAAAGCAGTTGCGAGCATTCCGTTCGCATACCACGTCGGCGACAAGACCTTTTCCCCAGGCAAATACACGATTGGCGAAACGCAAACGCAAGGTCTTTTCCTGCTTCGGCAGAATGAAACCGGTGACGCTATCTTCATGCCGGTAATAGATCAGGGGACGCGTGAGAAAGACGGCTGGAAGCTTACGTTCAGTTGCTACGCAAACGAGTGTTCGCTATCTCAGGTCTCAATGGCAGGTGATTCGTACACGCTCAGGACAAGGCCTTTCCCACGCCTAGCCAAGAACCAGCTTGGCGTTGTCGCTCTCGTGTCGGTTCCTCTTCTATCGCACTAAACGAGAGCAGGCCTTCCTTCCAGGCCACATCTCGTCAGGTTGGCGGTGCGAAGCACCGGCTGTCACCAGTTGACTGCCGGTGCTTTTTCTATTGAAGTAGGCCGGACCCCGTCCGCTCCGGATCTCCTGACCCGGCTGTACGCGCTTCATGCTCCGTTATGACCCGGAGGGCCATCCGTCACTCATACCGCAACGCCGTCAATGGATCGAGCCGTGACGCGCGGCGGGCCGGAATAAAACTAGCTGCAAACGCGACCGCGAGAAGAAACAGGCTCGCGGCAACAAACGTAACCGGGTCCTTTGATGTGAGCCCGAAAAGCAGCGAACCAGCAGCTGCGATCGCAGTCAGCGCCAACACAATGCCGAGAGCCGTCCCACCCAGAAACACCGGCGAAGCTTGCTGGAGGACCGCCCTGATAATGCTGCCGCGAGTGGCGCCGAGTGCCAGACGAATTCCGATCTCACTCCGGCGCGCGAGCACTATGTAGGAAATGATTCCATACAGGCCGACGCCGGCCAGCAGTGCCGCCACCAGTCCAAAAAAGCCTGAAAGAACCGCCATCAGCCGCTCGCGCACAAGGCCATCCTGAATTTCCGTTTGGAACACCCGAAAGTCGCTGCGAATCTCGGGGGAGATCTGGTTCAATTTTTGCGCCACCGACGAAATAACCGCAGCCGGCGGTAAAGAGGAGCGGATGAACACGTTTTCAAAAGCGCTGGCACCACGCTGCTGTGCCGAGCCGAAGACTTCGGGTGGGATCTCCTCGCGCAGGCCCGCGTACTTAGCATCTTTCACGACGCCGCTTATTTCATATTCGGTCGCGGGGTAGTTCGGTTCTGCAACAGTCCTGAGCGTTCGGCCGAGAGGGTTCCGGCCGCTAAGAAACCTTCGAACAAACGTTTGGTTCACGACGGCTACTCGCGGCGAAGACGGTGTATCGTGATCGTTGAACGCGCGCCCCGCGAAAACCGGCTTGTCCATGGTCTCGAAGTAGCCAGGGCTCACCCAGGTGAACTTCGAGTGACCCTTCTCACCGGAAATATGGAACCCGAGAGTCCAGCTAGTGCCATCCAGCGGAAGATGTGTAGAAGTTCCGGCCGATTCTATCTGGGGCAGAGCACGAAGCTGGTCCATCACATTTCGAACGTAGAGCGCGGCGCGATCCTCACGCAAAGGCGGAAGGTGCGAGAAGTCCAGCGAGGCAACCAGGATGCTTTCTTCGCGGAAACCCGGATTGAGTGTCACCAAGTTCCAGAAACTGCGGATGAAGAGAATAGCAGCGATGAGTAGCACAAGCGAAATCGCGATCTGCGAGATGATCAACGCGCTTTGAAACCAGCCGCGCTGGCGACTTCCGGTCATGCCGCGACTGCCGGTCTTAATGGCTTCGCCCGGATCGGTTTGCGTCCCGCGAAACGCCGGAACAAGTCCGAAAAGCACGCAGGTAAACATCGCAACCGCGGTGGCAAAGCCAAAAATACGCCAGTTCAGGCTGAGATCAAGATAGATCGAGTCGCGCTGCGTCGTGACAAATAGGACGACCATCCGGCTGAGCAGGCGAGCCAGGCACGCGCCGAGGATGGCTCCGCCAGCGGCAAGCACGATGCCTTCCGTCAATACTTGCCGGATTAAGCGCCACCGGGAAGAGCCGAGGGCGAGGCGCACGGCCATTTCCCGTTCGCGCGTTGTGGCGCGGACCAGCATCAGATTGGCAAGGTTGGCGCAAGCGATCAGCAGAACCAGTCCAGTGATGCCGAGCAGCAGCCAAAGAGAGGTTTCATATGTCTCGCGCAGCCCGCTGACGCCGTTTGCAGCCGGATATGCCGCGAGGCGGAACTTCAGGTAATCATTATGTGAGGACGCTTCGTATCCAGCCGGCAATGTGGCCTGGAAGATAGCCGGGCTGATCGAAGCGAGTTGATCTTTTGCCTGGGCGAGCGTCCACCCGGACCGCAGCCGGCCCATAACCGTCAGAAACGAATAGTCGGTGCGATGAAGAGCATCATCTTTCGGCGAGTACGAAGGCAGCGAGCAGAGCGGAAGCGCAATGTTGAATGCCTTGCCTACCTCGAGCCCGTCAAAGCCCGGGGGCGTTACCCCGATAATCTCAGTGGGGCGGTCTTGAATGAAAAGCTTACTTCTAATTACCGAATCGCGGCCGCCGAATTCGCGCTGCCAAAAGCCGTAGCTGATGACCGCTCCGGGTATGCCGCATCCGGCACGGTCGTCCTCGGCCGTGAAGAGACGTCCTTCCACAGGAGTGATGCCCAGAGTAGAAAAAATTCCGCCGCTCACCCAAAGGCCCTTGGTGGGGTGCCTGCTAGCGCCTTTGCCGAGTTCCAACGTATCCGCGGACCACGCAAATATGCCAGAAAACCCGCCCTGGTGATCTCGGATCTGCTCAAATACTGCATAAGAGAGTGAGTTGGGGTAGTCCACGATACCGAAACGGGTGCCCCCTTCAATCTGGATTACGGCGAGTTTCTGCGGGTCGGGAACAGGCAGGCTACGGAGCCGAACTGCATCGAGCAACGAGAAAATTGCCGTGTTCGCCCCAATTCCCAACGCGAGCGTCACGAACGCCGTGAACGCGAAACCGGGACTCTTGCGCAGGGTGCGCAGAGCGAGCCGCAAGTCCTGCAACGTGGATTCAACCCAGCGCGTTCCGCGCGCCTCGCGGCACTCTTCGCGCACCTGTTCCATGCCTCCAAAGACCAACCGGGCTTTGCGTCGCGCCTCCTCTTCCGTCAGACCAGTGCGCCGGTAGTCGGAAGCCTGGCGTTCCAAATGATCGCGCGTCTCTTTTTCAAGCTCGGTTTCCAATTACTGCTTGTTAATGAGTCGCTGGAACCAGTTCATAGTGCCCCTTCTTCCCGCAGCTCCAAAACTGATGCGACCGCCTCAGTAAGCCGTGTCCAGTTTGCGGTTTCAGCCTTGAGCTGGCTCCTGCCTTTCGCGGTCAAGCTGTAGAATTTTGCCTCCCGGCCGGTGTCCGACTCATTCCATTCAGCTTTGAGATACCCCTTGTTTTCGAGACGATGAAGCGCAGGATAAAGTGAGCCCTGTTGCACTTGCAGCACGTCGCGCGATACCTGCTGCAAGCGCTGAGCGATGGCGTAGCCGTGAATGGGCCCAAGAGCGACCACTTGCAAAATCAGCAGATCGAGCGTGCCTTGCGGGATATCAGATTTGGGTAGCTGCATGCATTGGCCTTCTACATATTTAACGTGTAGAAGAGCGAGGTGTCAACAATCACTTTCACCCCTTGCCAAGCTCACCAATTCGTGAATTGCCGCAACCACCGCGTCCGGCCGCTCTAACTGGAGCCAATGTCCACTCTCCTCGATTCGAATGTGCCGGCCCCATCGGCTCTGCTGAACCCACGAGTCGCGTTCTTGTAACTCAGCAATCGTCGCGCTCGAAGCCGAGAGAATAATAAAAGGAATGTCTGGTGGGATCGGCATCAGAATCGCCGTTCGAGCGATTTCCGGCAACGCCTCCACATACGCCGCCATCGCCCGGAAGCATTTGGGCCGGCTCCAGTGTGCCCGAAGCGTAGGCCACAGTTCCGGCGGAAGCTTTCGCATCTCTCCTGCTACACGCAGAATCACCTCCGTCCCTTTTCCCGCGCTGATTCTAGCGATGGATTTCGGAAACCTTTTGCCTCCGGCAGCAAGCGCCGTCAAGGCAGCCCTAACGATTCCGAGTCGCGCCAGCCATGCGCCACGCCGCGACAATCTCGCCCCTAGACGAAGCCGCCGCTGTTGGCTTGCCCCGCAATTGGCCCAATGCTCCAGCGACACAGGATCCACAAAGATCAGACCCGCTACCGATTCAGGCTGCAAATTAGCGAACGCGCGAATTACGGCTCCTCCGAACGAGTGTCCAACCAGAATGTATGGAGCGCTGAGGCCTGCTCGCGATAGAACACTCGTGAGCTCGGACACGATCTGACGGAGCGTCCTCGGAGCCGCACATTTGTCGCTCCACGAAAGGCCCGCTCGGTCGTAGCTACATACGCGCGTAAACTCGGCGACTCGGGGCTGTACCAGCGCCCAGCTCAACGAGCTTGCGGCTATGCCCGACTCCAGCGCGACTGCCGGACTCCCTACTCCTTGCTCGTTTAAATGCAGACGGCACGGTCGAACCCCGGACGACCCGATCTCAATTAGCCGGCCCGGAGCCGGAAACCGGCGCGCATCGTAATAGCTGCCGAGAGCCTGATAGATCATGGCCGCCGCCATCAAGCACAGCACCACAACCAGCAAGATCACATCGAGTTCACGATCAGTCCGCTACCAGAAGCTCACCAGGAACAATGGGCCGTGTGCGCGGAAGCAAGCCCAGCGTTGCGGCGGCTCCGGCCAGCCCGAGTGCCACGACATACAACGTCAGTTTGAAGTGATTCGCGGCGGGCGCGCTCGGCAGTGTCTTCCACATTATGAGAAGCAGTACTTGTGCGATAGTAACTGCCCAGACAGCGCCATAGAAATATCGCCGCTCCGTTCCCTCACCCTTTGTCGAACGGCCAACTCTCGGCAACGCGCCGATTGCGCCAAGGCAAACGATCCATGCAAACAGTGGAAAATATGCGTGTGAATAGATCTGCTTCAAATACCAGCTTCCGGTGATTGCGGCAATCAGCAATCCCACAAGATTCAAAATTGCAAAGTTGAGAATGGCATTCCACGCAAAGGTGTAACACACCCGCCGGTAAAGCGGGTTGGGTTTATCCTCGCAAAAACGGAGAATGTAGGGCCGCGATTCCACGCCTGGCAGTTGTCCGAAGAATCCAGCGATACCGGTTCCCGCCACAACGACTAACAGCCACATCAGGTGACGCCAGCTTGGCCCGCGTGCGAAAAAACTAAACGTCAAAGGACCCGGAGCGATAAAGAAAACCCAAATCCAGATCGGCCAGTGCGCGAACCGGTAAACCGTTTTGTTCCGGTCGCGAATCTTGCGCCGGTCCGCATACTCAACTTTGATCGAGTAGGAACAGAACCATGCCACTGCAAGAAATCGTACTACGGCTGCCCGTAGCCAGTTCAGCAACAGAGCTCCGATATCCTCATGCATAGGGAAGAGAATTTTGGAAATCAACCGAAAGGCCCACGTCGCTTCGCTGCTGGTGGCGATGTTGCTCTCCAGTTGCAACGTGGGGCCGAAGTACACGAAACCGTCGGTTCCGTCCGCTCCAACTTACAGTGAACAGCCGCCGCCCAGCTTCCAGGAAGCGAATGGGTGGAAGACTGCGCAGCCGAGCGATGCTGCCATTCGTGGCAAATGGTGGGAGTTGTTTGGCGATCCTCAACTCAATGCGCTTGAGGAGCAGATCGACCCCGCCAATCAGAGCTTGAAAGTTGCCGAAGCCAATTTTCGGCAAGCGCGTGCCGCTATAAAGCTGAACCGTTCGTTTCTATATCCGACCATCACCGCCGGCCCTCAAATTAACGCCGCCCGTACATCGGCAAATCGGCGCACGGGCTTCGGAGGTGTTAGTGGAGGAGATTTCGTCCTCCCCCTTGACCTCTCTTATGAAGTGGATTTGTGGGGACGCATCCGGCGTAGTATCGCGTCTGCGCGTGAGCAGTTCCAAGCATCCGCAGCGGATCTCGAAAACGTCAGGCTTTCTCTGCACGCGGAGTTGGGTACAGACTATTTCGAGGCGGAAAGCCTGGATGCGCAAAAAGAATTGCTTGGCAACACTGTGCTGGCGTATCAAAAGGCGTTACAACTTACTAGGAACCGTTTCGAAGGCGGTTTGTCTTCCAAAGCTGAGGTTGCCCAGGCGCAAACGCAGTTAAATACCACTGAGGCACAGGACATCGACGTAGGCATTGCTCGCGCGCAGTATGAACACGCGATTGCGGTCTTGGTGGGCAAGCCTCCCGAACTGTTCAAGGTTCCCGCAATGCCCCGCAGACAAGCTCCGCCTCCCATACCGCTGGGCGTGCCTTCGCAGCTCCTGGAGCGCAGGCCGGATATTGCCGCCGCGGAAAGGCGCATGGCCGCAGCGAACGAGCAGATCGGTATCGCGCAGACCGCCTTCTTCCCACAGTTGCTGATCAGCGCCACTGGTGGGTTTGAGGGCAGCAGTATCATCGATTGGTTCACGTGGCCCAGCCGCTTCTGGGCCGTGGGTCCGCAGATGCTCCAGACCGTATTTGATGCCGGTCGCCGCCGCGCTCAAGTCGAGTCAGCTCAGGCCGCCTACGACGCCGACATTGCCACCTATCGCCAGACTGCCTTGACTGCCTTCCAGGAGGTGGAAGATAACCTCGCAAGCCTACGCATACTCGAGCAGGAACTGGCCAAACAGCACGAGGCAACTGTGGCAGCGCAGAACGCACTTGAACTCGCCCTCAACCGCTACAAAGGGGGCCTGGTTACGTATCTTGAAGTCGTCACGTCGCAGAGCATTGCGCTCACAAACGAACGCACTGAGGTAGATCTCGTGCGACGCCGCATGGATGCTAGCGTGTTGCTAGTAAAGGCACTTGGCGGTGGCTGGGATGTCTCAAAGCTGCCACAAGGCTAGGTAGTTCGTTTCGTAATTTCGCCCCACTCGCCAAACAGTTCGTTTCGTAATTTACGCCTCCGCGTAGCGCCTCAAGATACCCGCCAAGTTGTGCGAAAAAGCGGACCGCGGCATCACTACATCGCAACCTTTTTCCTCGGCAGCTTCCTTCAAATCCGCTTGAACATGCGACACAAATCCGAGCAATTTCACCTTGCTGGTCGCTTCGTCATTCTTGAGCTTGGCAATCACATCCAACGCGCTCAACGCGGAATTGTTTAGGTCCAGAATGATAACCGCCGGATTCTGCTTTGCCTCAGCGACGGCCTCATTTTCCGATTTGACGAACACGGCCTGTACTTCCGCGCGCTTCGCGGCTTCTTGAATCTTAACCGTAAACATCAGGTCGCTGACCACAGCGACAATTTTCTTCGTAACCGACATGTTGATAGGATAAGCGCACGGAGACCGTATGAGTGTTCTCGTTCAGCCTTTGCCAGAGGTTAATCCGCTCCAAGATCAACTGCGGTTTGACCGGCGCGTTCCGCCTTGCGCAATCGTAATTTTCGGTGCAAGCGGCGATTTATCGAAAAGGAAGCTTCTGCCCTCCCTTTATCGGCTGTTCTATGAACGTCGCATTTCTGAAAACTTCGCGGTAATTGGCAACTCTCGAACTCCGCTGTCTGACGAAAAATTCCGCGACACCATGAAAGAATCTGTCGCTAAGTTTCTCGAAGACGCCCCCTTCGACGAGAGTGTCTGGAATTCATTTGCACAGTGCCTTTTCTATGTACCCGGAGATCTGAACGATCCGGCCGCTTACGAAGCCATCAAAGCCAAGCTGGAGGAGGTTGAACAGTCGCATCAAACAGGCGGCAATGTCGTTTTTTACTTGTCCACCCAGCCAAGCCATTATGCCGAAGTCGTAGAGCAGTTAGGGGCGCACGGCATGCATGAAGGAAATGGCTGGCGCCGGGTCATCATTGAAAAGCCCTTCGGCCACGATCTTCAAAGTGCCCGCAAGCTAAACGAGGAAATTCATCACGTTCTCGAGGAATCCTCGGTTTACCGCATCGATCATTATCTCGGCAAAGAAACTGTCCAAAATATTCTGGCCTTTCGCTTCGGTAACGGAATATTTGAACCCCTTTGGAACCGCCGCTACATCGATTCCGTTCAGATCACGGCTGCCGAGTCGATCGGTGTCGAGGGCCGGGGGGCCTACTATCAGGAAGCCGGTGCTCTGCGTGACATGATCCAGAACCATCTCAGCCAGGTTATGGCGACTGTGACCATGGAGCCTCCCATCGTGTTTGACGCCGATAACGTCCGCGATGAACGAGCGAAGCTGCTCCGCGCCGTGCGGATCATGAACCCCGAAGACGTGCCGAAATACGCCGTAGCTGGCCAGTATGGTCCGGCAAAAGTCGCAGGTCAGGATATCCCGGGATTTCGCCAGGAACCCGGCGTCGATCCGGATTCGCAGACTGATACCTATGCGGCAGTTACCTATTTCATCGACAACTGGCGCTGGGCCGGTGTGCCGTTTTACATCCGCACCGGTAAGCGCCTCCCTAAGCGCGTGACAGACATCGCGATTCAATTCAACGCGCCGCCGCTGCCACTGTTCAAACAACAGACAAAAACCGGTCTCTTGCCGCCGCGCCCGAATCTGCTGATACTGCGCATCCAACCGGAAGAGGGAATTTCGCTGCGTTTCCTCTCAAAAAGCCCCGGCAGCGGCATGCGCGTCCGTCCCGTTTCCATGGATTTCAATTACGGTTCGAGTTTCGGCGAGCGTTCACCCACAGCTTATGAGACGCTCTTAGTAGATGCCATGGTAGGCGACGCGACGCTCTATACACGTCAAGACATGGTCGAAGCAAGCTGGCAAATCGTTCAGCCGATCCTCGACGTGTGGGCGAATACGAAATTTGATTTCCCGAATTATCCCGCCGGCTCCTGGGGTCCGAAAGCTTCCGACGAAATGCTCGCGCGTCAAGGTCACGTCTGGAGAACTCCATGAGCACAGCGGTCGTCTATCCAGCGCAGCCGGAACAAATTCTCAAAGCGCTGAGTAAGGTTTGGACCTCCCTCGGACAGGAAGAGAAGGAGCAAGGCAAGCCTACTGTTCTCCGCGCCTCCTCCATGACCTTGATCGTTGCTACAGACGAGCAGGACGGCGGTTTCTGCGCTTCGCAAACCATATCTCAGCTCATGCACGAGCATCCCAGCAGGGGCATCGTGCTGGCCGTCTCTGAAAAAGTCGAGAAAGATGTTGAAGCTCGTGTTCTCGCCCAGTGTTGGAAGCCCTTTGGCAAAGCCCAACAGATCTGTTGCGAGCAAATTGAGATTACCGCGACTCCGCAGAGCTGGCCGAATATCGGGCCTACCGTCATTGGCATCATTCCTGCCGACATGCCGGTCATTCTGTGGTGCCGCCATAGCGCCGCTCTCAAGCCATATGCCACCCCCGATCAGAAAGCCGGGCTGGCCGCCATTATGAACTTGTCCAGTAAGGTGATTGTTGACACTCATAACGAGGACCCGCAATGCGCTTTCCATCAGTTGGCAAGTTGGAACGCACACGGACGGGTCGTTGCGGATCTCGAGTGGACTCGTCTAACACGCTGGCGTGAACCGATTGCGCACATATTTGATAATCCTGGCCGTGAAAACAAACTGTCGAGCTTCCACACCATTGAAATCGCCCATACCGACGAAAAACCGTGCGCATCGGTGCTGTACATGGCGGCCTGGCTTTCCGCGCCCTACAAAGCGAAGGTGTCGGTCATAAAAACGGAAGGCTCAGGTTCCGGATTGCACCGTGTTAGGCTGCGCTCTGATGCGGAGACGATTGATTTCGAACGGACCAGCTGCGAGTGCATGACGCTGCGCAGCACTAATGGGCGCGAGAGGAAATATAGCTTCAATGAAGCGAGCCTGTCTTCACTGCTGAACGAAGAACTTTCTGTACTCGGTCCGGACCCAGCGTTTGACTCCGCCCTTACGCACGCTCGGGAGCTGAATCCTTGAGCGCTAAACCTGAGTTACAGCGCATCGAAGCAGATGCGCAAAGCGCGGCAGATGCCTGCGCCGCGTACATCCTGGATACACTTTCAAAAACGTTGAAATCGCAGGCGCGTGCGACGCTTGCGATTTCGGGTGGCACAACGCCTCGCCTTCTTTTCTCAAAATTGGCGAAGTCTGGCTTTGATTGGTCGAATGTTCACTTCTTTTGGGTAGATGAACGGTGTGTGCCTCCCTCTGACGACCAAAGTAATTTCAAGCTGGCGAATGAAACACTCCTGGTTCCCGCCAACATACACAAGAACAACGTGCATCGCATTCATGGTGAGCTGCTGCCCGATGAAGCGGCTTCGCACTATATTGCGGAGATCGAAGAGTTCTTCGCGCTGGAAGATCACCAGTTCCCGGAGTTTGATATCCTTCACCGCGGGATCGGGCCCGATGCTCACACCGCAAGCCTGTTTCCGGGCGAGCCGCTGATCGATAACCGCACAGGCATCGCTGCTGCGGTATGGGTTGAAAAGCTGCGCAGCCATCGCGTCACCCTCCTACCCGGAGTCTTGTTAGCTGGCCGCCACACTGTTCTCCAAGTGGCTGGCGATGACAAGGCGGAGGCCGTTCGCAACGTCCTCAAAGGTCCCGAAGATCCACACAAGTACCCTTGCCAGATTGCCGTGCGAGGTTCCGATCGGGCGGTCTGGTTTCTGGATAAAGCGGCTGCTTCCCTGCTATAAACACGGTCATAAACAGGCGCCCAGCTTCGTTGCGCTTTGCCTATTAGTCATATGGGCGTGCTCTGGCCCTCGCAGCGCGTCGCCACCCCAGTCGCACGAAGCGCAGCCTCCCTTCAACCGGCTGTTGTTTGCAGGCGATGTAATGCTCTCTCGCGCTGTGCGCCGCGAGATCATCGCGGCTCATGATCCGGCTTTACCTTTTCGTAAGCTGGCACCCCTAATGCGTGCCGCAGATATCACCTTCATCAACTTGGAATCGCCGTTTTCCGATCGCGGGCGTTATTTCGAACAAGGCTTGATCTTTCGCGCCCCGCCCGAGGCCATTGCAGGGCTCCAACTCGCTGGTGTCGTGATCGCATCCACCGCAAACAATCACTCACGCGATTGTGGCCCGCACGGGATCGAATTCACAGTCGAATGGCTGCGCTCTCACGGAATCTCGCCGCTCGGGACGAGTGAATCAGAAAGCACCACGCATGAAGGCGTCGTTCTTGAGCGAAAAGGCGTACGCTTCGGTTTTCTCGGTTACACCTTCGATCAGCAGAACGGTAATTGGCACGACATTGATCAGCGCATCGCGATGACTGACATCCCAACCATGTGCCGCGATGTCACGGCGCTCCGTAAGCGCTCCGATGTCGTAAGCGTTTCCATGCACAACGGCATTGAATACAGGATAAAACCCACATCAGCCCAGATTGCGTTTGCCCATGCTGCGATCGATGCTGGAGCAGCGTTGGTCATCGGCCATCATCCGCATGTGGTCCAGGCCACCGAGACTTACCGCGGTGGTCTAATCTTTTACTCCCTAGGCAACTTTGTTTTTGATCAGTATCAGCGCCCCGAAACGCAGCACGGCGAACTTGCCGAGATCTCGTTTCTGGGGTCAGCTATTCTGGCCACTCACATCATCTCTGTGAAGATCACGCCGACGGGCCCGGAGCTAGAAACTGCTGCCCGGAATTAACCGCCGGCCGGACGCTCTACGTGTCCGCCAAATTTGAACCGCATCGCCGAGAGCACTTTCTCCGCAAAGGTGTGCTCTTTTCTGGATCGGAAGCGCGTGAAGAGCGCTGATGCCAATACTTCTACGGGAATTGCCTGTTCGAGCGCGGCATTGATCGTCCAGCGCCCTTCGCCCGAATCCTCCACGAAGCCGCTGTAATTAGAGAGATCCGGATTCTCTGCCAAAGCCATAGCTGTCAAATCGAGCAGCCACGATCCCACCACGCTGCCCCGCCGCCACACTTCGGCAATGTCCGCGACGTTCAACTTGTAGCGTTCGTTTTCCGGAAGCTCCTCCGAATCCTTATGAGCCAACAGATCGAATCCCTCTGCATAAGCCTGCATGATGCCGTACTCGATTCCGTTATGCACCATCTTTACAAAGTGCCCTGATCCAGGCGGTCCAGTGTGGATGTATCCATATTCGGCCGTTCCGCCCAGCTTTTCCCGACCGGGCGTCCGCGGAATATCGCCCAAGCCGGGCGCCAACGTTTTGAAAATCGGCTCCAGCTGCTTGAAAGCGTCCTCATGCGCTCCAATCATCAGGCAATAGCCGCGTTCCACACCCCAAACGCCTCCGCTTGTGCCTGCGTCTACATAGTGGACTCCGCGCTTATAAAATTCGGCGGCGCGCCGGATGTCATCCTTATAGAAACTATTTCCACCATCGATAATGGCGTCTCCGGCTTCCATCGAGGCCGCCAACGTCTGCACCGTGCTTTCGGTAGCTTTGCCCGCAGGCACCATCACCCAAACGGCTCGTGGTTTTGAGAGCTTCTTCACCAAGTCCTCGAGCGAATTGGCTCCGTGCGCTCCCTCGGCTGCAACCTTCTGAACATTCGCGGCGTTCAGATCGAAGACGCTGACATCATGACCACCTTTCATCAAACGTCGTGTCATGTTTGCGCCCATTCGCCCGAGACCCACAAGCCCAAGTTGCATGTTGTTTTCCTCCCTGTTAGCTTACCGGATGTGCTCAGACCGGGGCTCTCGGGTGTTGTGGCAAACGGTGCAGTCTAAGAGCTCAAGCCCTCGACAAACTCCAAGCCCGATCCATATCGCTCTTAGTGCCGATAGTAAGCGATTATTGAATCGCCAACTTGGGGTGTGACTTGTGCACTCGTGAAAGTAAGGGTGGTGCCACTCAATATGTAATCCGCATTCTGCGCCAAGAGCATTCCGTTCTTGAAAAGCCTTAAGCTGAATATCGGATTTGGCGCTGCAGCTAACGTAAACGCCGCGTTTGTGCCATTTACAGGTCCGCTCGGGACCTCAGCATCGGTAAATGTAGCTGTCTGACCTGTTCCAGGAATACGATAAAATGCCTGAATGATGTCCGACGGCTTAGGGACATTGCCGTTAAGAAAAGTGATCGTGTTTCCCAAAAGGGTAAAGTCGATTCCACTCATCTGCTGAAGTCCGTTTCGGTAAAGCTGCAGGCTGGCCGCAGGCGCGGGCACGGCAGCCAAGACGAAAGTGCCGTTGGTTCCGTCCATTACTCCCAACGGCGTCTCGCCATCAGCGAAGACCGCGGTGGTCGAACCTGCGGTTATGGAATCGATTTGTGCGCTAAGCCCAGTCACGGCGTTGTCCAGAGTGGTTAGCGTGTTACCTTGCGTCGTTACGCTGTTGCCAATGCCCGCCACCGTACTGTTAAGCCCGGTAACTGTGTTACTCAGCGTTCCCAACGTATTACTAGTTCCGGTGACCGTCGTCGTAAGCGCCGTAACCGTATTATTCAGCGTACTGAGACCGTTATTAATTCCGGTCACCGTCGTCGTAAGCCCGGTAACCGTGTTATTCAGTGTGCCGACCGCATTACTGTTCCCGGCTACCGTCGTATTCAAGCCATTCACTATCGTGTTCAGAGTTGCAATGGAACTGACATCGCCGCTCACTGTAGTTGTCAGATCGTTTACAGTTGACGTCAGACTTCCTATGGAGGCATTGATGCTATCCAATTTCCCAGGTAAGCCGGTGACGTCTGAAAGCTGGATGGGAAGCGTGATGCCGCCTCCACTAGAACCGGTCCCTGAACCGTTCCCGGAACCGCCGCCCGAACCTCCGCCGCTCCCACCCGAGGAGCCACCGCCTTGTGTTGTGGCAGTGCGAATTAGACTCAATGTCACAGGCGTGCTGCTGGGCGGCACAGACCAGATTTCGGCCCAAGTCACCAAGCCGTTGGTGCTGTTATAAATGGCCTGATAGTAAGCACCTGGCGAGGCGGTTGTTGTGGGCACCAACAGAACGGAAAGCGCGCCGGTGTAGATTTGTGCCGAGGTGCTCTGTGGTGCGATTGTGCCGGGGGTCGCGAAACCGTTAAAAGTCATGACGACCGTGCCGCTGAACAACGTGCCGTCAGGGTTGCGCACCGTGTCCTGAATCTGGGTAAGAGTCGCTTGCGCCAACGCGCAATTCACAAAAAGTGTCGAAGAAAATATGATTATCGACAACAGCTGGCGCAGTTTAACCATGATGCCTCACGTGAAAATTAGCCCGTTTTGCAAGGGCGACTTCAGTGGAGCATGTGAGTCTGGATTGCGATCAGAACCAAAGCCGCAGCGGCGGCTGAGAATCCTGCCAAGTATTAGACAGAATGTGACTTGTAAAAACTCGGAAGATTCTGGCTAGTACTGTGAATGGAAATTCTAAGTCGGAATAACAGCCCTTTTACTGTATTCCTTAGATGAGCCGGCCGCCTGTTCTATCGATTTGTTCGGCGTTTAAATAGGGTTGCAGCGCTCTCGGCACCAGTACCGTGCCATCCGCCTGCTGATAGTTCTCGATGATCGCAACCCAGGTGCGTCCGACGGCTAGCCCGCTACCGTTAAGCGTGTGAACGAAGTCCGGTTTCGCCTTTCCGGTTTTAGAACGGATTTGAGCCCGTCGCGCCTGAAACGACTCAAAATTCGAACAGGACGAGATCTCTTTATAACCGCCTTGGCCGGGAAGCCAGACCTCAATATCGTAAGTCTTGGCTGCACTGAAACCCATGTCGCCGGTACAAAGGACGACTGTCCTGTAGTGAAGTCCAAGCCGTTCGAGAACCTGTTCAGCATTATGTGTGAGCTTCTCATGCTCCTCATAACTCTGCTCAGGTCGCGTGAACTTAACCAACTCTACTTTTTGAAACTGATGCTGGCGGATGATCCCGCGCACATCACGTCCGTATGATCCCGCCTCGCTGCGAAAACAAGGTGTGTAGGCGCACAGAGAAATAGGTAGAGCGTCGCTGTTCAGCGTTTCGTCTCTGAACAAGTTCGTTACCGGCACCTCGGCCGTTGGAGCTAGCCACAAATCATATCCTTCGCAGCGAAACGAATCTTCCGCAAACTTGGGCAATTGACCGGTGCCATAGAGGCTGGCGGAGTTGATCAGAAACGGCGGCAGCACCTCCTGATATCCGTGCTCGTTCGTATGTAGGTCGAGCATGAAGTTGACCAGCGCCCGCTCCAGCCGCGCACCAAGCCCCCAGTACACAGCAAAACGAGCCCCTGTCACTTTTGCCGCCCGCTCCAGATCCAGAATTGCCAGATCAGCGCCGAGATCCCAGTGCGGCTTTGGCGCGAACGAAAATTCCGGCGGGCTTCCCCAACGCCGTACTTCTACGTTTTCACGCTCACTTGTTCCAACCGGAACACTCTCATGCGGCACGTTCGGAATGCTAGCCAGAAGGTCCTGAAATTCGACATCCAGCTTCGCAACGGCATCATCAAGCTCGGTGATGCGCTCGCCCATAGCTCGGACTTGCTGCTGCCGCTCCGTCGTGTCCGCGCCGGTTTTGCGCAACTTGCCGATCTCTGCTGTGGCCCGATTACGCTCGGCTTTCAATTGCTCGGCTTCGGTCACGCACTGGCGCCGCCGGCTGTCCAATTCGCGAAACGCGTCTACAGCTAAGGTGTAACCGCGCCGGGCCAACCGGTCTCGAACCTGTTCAAGATTGTTGCGGAAGAAAGTTAGATCGTGCATCCCTCAGAAAGATCACGCAGGGGTGATTTCGCGCTAGGAACGCTGTTGAACCGGAACCCATTCCTGACCGTCGGGCGCGCCTTGATACTCGGCTCGTGGCCGAATCAACCGGTTATGCCGATATTGCTCGAGTATGTGCGCAGTCCATCCCGACATGCGGCTAACCGCGAAGATGGGCGTGAACAGATCCGGCGGAATGCCGAGTGAGTAGTACGTCGATGCTGAGTAGAAATCTACGTTGGCATTCAATTCTTTCAGCTCATGCATGGTCTGCTCAACGCGAGCTGATTTCTCATACAATTCCGTGTGGCCAGTCCGTCTGCCCAATTCTTCACTCATCTTCTTCAGGTGAATCGCCCTTGGATCGAGGGTGCGATAAACGCGGTGTCCGAAGCCCGCAATTTTGATCTTGTTGCTGAGGTCCTTCTTTACTTTTTCAACGGCCTCATCGGCAGACTTAGTCGATAGCAATCTGCGGATGACCTCTTCGTTGGCTCCGCCGTGCAGTGGCCCTTTCAGCGCTCCGATGGCCGAAGTCACGGCTGAATAGATGTCCGATAGTGTCGCCGCCGTCACACGTGCGGCAAACGTAGATGCGTTTAGCTCATGGTCGGCATGAAGAATAAGCGCCACGTCGAACGCGCGTTCCATTAAGTCGTCTGGCTTTTTTTCAGTCAGCGTGGCCAGAAAGTTCGCAGCGTAGCCGAGTTTTGGATCGCCGGGTACGATCGGTTTCCCATTTCTCAGCCGGTCATAGCTGGTGACGAGGGTGGCAACTCGCGCCATTAGCTTGACAGCTTTCTTGACATTCGCCTCGTCCGAGTTATCGCCTGCAAGCGGGTCATACAGGCCGAGCATCGATACCGCTGTACGGAGAACGTCCATCGGTGCGCTGCCTTTCGGAGCGGCGCCTAAAAAGGTGATCACTTCGTTCGGCAATTCACGCTCGCCGATGAGCTCTGACTTTAATACCGCGAGCTGTTGCTGATTCGGCAACTTCCCATTCCAAAGAAGGTATATAACCTCTTCGAAGGTAGCGTTGTCGGCCAGGGTATGGATGTTGTAGCCAAAATAGCTGAGTACGCCTCGACTACCATCGATGAAACAGATTTGGGATGATGTGGCAACTACGCCTTCAAGCCCCGCGCCTGCACCCGCCATGAAGTTTGTGGTCTCTCCCGCTTTGATTCTATATAACTCTTATTTCAGAGCGGCCTAGTACCCGCAATGGGCCTCGCTGTTCGATGCCACTTTGTGCGGCACCTCTGTCAGGAGATAATGCGGATGGTGGCCACTCAGACCCAGTCCTCAGTTTCGGCGGAACCCGCCCTCGGTTTACCCGCCGAGCTCGACCGCGATGCCCTCCTTCGAGCATTTCGAATTATGTACCTGGCCCGGTCGCTCGACGACCGCGAAATTCTCCTCAAACGTCAGAATAGGATTTTTTTCCAGATCAGCGGCGCGGGTCATGAAGCTGTAGGAACGGCCGCGGGCATGTTGCTGAAGCCCGGGCGCGACTGGGTTTTCCACTATTATCGCGACCGAGCGCTGGCGTTAACCCTGGGTGTAAGCGCAGAGGACATGCTGCTCCAGGCGGTCGGAGCAGGGCGCGATCCTTCGTCGGGCGGCAGGCAAATGCCTTCGCATTGGTCATCGCCTGCGTTGCGCATGTTTACAGCTTCTTCTCCGACAGGCACGCAATTTCTTCAGGCCGCCGGGTGCGCACAAGCAAAGGACTATCTTGACCCGGACTCGGACGAAATCACGCTGGTATGTGCCGGCGAAGGCGCTACCAGCGAAGGCGAATTTTGGGAGTCGATCAACGCAGCCTGCCTCGAACGTCTGCCATTGTTGTTCCTTGTCGAAGATAACGGGTACGCAATTTCCGTTCCTGTAGAGCGGCAGACACCCGGGGGTAACGTCGCGTCTCTGCTCGAAGGTTTTCCTGGGCTTTTTCGCGTCGAGGTGGATGGCACGAATTTCATCGAATCCTTCCGCGGTCTTAGGCAAGCCGTCGATTATTGCCGTAGCGGGCATGGCCCGGCTTTAGTGCGCGCGTCAGCCATCCGTCCCTATTCACACTCACTCTCGGATGATGAACGCCTCTACAAACCGCAAGCCGAGCGCGAAAGAGAGGCAGCTCGGGATCCGCTCAGGACCTATCCCGAATTTCTTTTGCGGGAAGGCTTGCTCGACCGCCATGCTCTCGATGCGATAACTCATGAGATTGACCGTGAAGTTGCGGAGATCACAGAGCGCGTGCTGAGCGAAGCACCACCCGCGCAAGGCTCGGCCCTCCTCCATCTGTATTCGGATAAGGTTGACCCCGCTTCAGATGTCTTCGACGTGCAGCCTCAGCTTCATGGTGCGCCGCGCACCATGATCGACTCCATAAATCAAACCCTAATCGAAGAGATGCGCCGCGACGAGCGTGTCTTGGTATTTGGTCAGGACGTTGCCGACTGCAGCCGCGAACAGTATCTTGCGGAGGTGAAGGGTAAAGGCGGGGTATTTAAGGCCACGGCCAATTTACAGCGTCAGTTCGGGACTAAGCGGTGCTTCAATACTCCGTTGGCAGAAGCCGGGATTGTTGGCCGGGCGATTGGGCTTGCCGCGCGCGGATTGAAGCCCGTACCTGAGATTCAGTTCTTCGATTACATCTGGCCCGCCATGATGCAGATTCGCGATGAGCTCGCGACCATTCGCTGGCGCTCCAATAACGGATTTTCTTCGCCCATAGTGCTGCGCGTGCCGATCGGAGGATATCTGACCGGCGGTGCAATCTATCACAGCCAGTGCGGCGAAGTGATTTTTGCGCATCTGCCAGGTCTGCGCGTAATCTTCCCCTCGAATGCTCTGGATGCCTGTGGCCTTCTGCGTACCGCGATTCGCTGCGATGATCCTGTGTTGTTTCTTGAGCACAAGAAACTCTATCGCGAGCCCTACAATCGCGCGCCGAACCCGGGGCCTGATTTCACCATCCCGTTTGGAAAAGCAAAAACGGTAAAGCCGGGCGAAAGCCTCACGATTATTACCTACGGTGCACTTGTGCAGAAGTCGATGCAGGCAGCCTTACAAATCGAGCAGCGCACACATAGCGCATCCGTCGAAGTCATCGACCTGCGAAGTCTGTCGCCTTACGATTGGGATGCGATTTGCGCATCCGTTAAGAAGACCAGCCGCGTACTGATCGCCTACGAAGACACGCTCTCATGGGGCTATGGCGCCGAAATTGCGGCGCGAATTGCAGATGAACTGTTTACCCATCTCGATGCTCCCGTGCGCCGGGTCGCAGCGCTCGACACATGGGTGGGATACAGTCCGCAGCTTGAAAACGAAATCCTCCCGCAGGTCGAAGACCTGGTTCGAGAGGGCGAGCGGTTACTGACCTATTGACCCCCGTCAACTACCAATCAATCTGCGCGGGGAAGAACTCCGCCACTAAGTCCTCGTAGTACGGCTTCAATTCCTTGAGACTGGGTTTCTCCGATCCCTTGGAGTAGAGGTCGTAGGGATTGAACTTCCTTACCCACTCAAACATCTCCTCGTCGTGCTCATTCATTAGATGCCGGTACGCACCGTGTTTGTGCGCCGCATAAAAAGAGTGATACCGCAGCATGTATTGCGCGGGCTCCGGCATGTGATTCTTTGTGACGTTGTAAATGTACTCATCGTGACCCCACGACATGCGCACGCTGTCGAGGCCGCAGCGCGGTTCATAGATTCCGTGCAGGGTCTGATATTCAGGCACTTTGCTATCCGGATTGGCCGCAAAGAACTCTGGAAACACGATCTGATCGGAATAGGCACAGCCGATCGGGAACGTGTCGCCGACCACAGCCCACTGCGGCTCCCCATACAGACATAACACCTTGCCTAAATCGTGAATGAATCCAGTAAGAACGAACCAGCGCGGGTGACCATCCCTGCGAATTGCTTCTGATGTTTGCAGCAGATGCTCAATCTGCGAAAGATCCGTGTCAGGGTCGCTGTCGTCCACCAGAGTATTCAGATACTCCGCGGCTTCCCAAATGCTTTTCTTTCCGCGGTTGAGGTTCAGAAATTCAGCTCGTTTTGCATTTACGAAATCTACGGTCTGATTTGCATGATTCTGGCGATAGAATTCGGTAACGCCAGGATTCGCGTCGGCCGAATAGTTGCGGAACTCATCCTCGGACTTGCCCTCCCGGTAACGCACTGCAACAAAGTCGTCCCATTCATCAAGGCTCTGCATGGGTTGGGTGGGTTGACCGGTTCTGACGAAAGTATCGGTGGCCATAAGACTATTTTACTGGAAAATGTACCTCGTGTTCGTATCCACTCGCCTCCCTCGTACACGCCTCAGCACAAACGCGCTTAGAATTGGCGGCAGCGCTATCAGCCAAATGACCTCTGTATACAGCTTCTTATCTGCCAAATATCCGATAATCGGCGAGATTACGGTTTGCAAAATCCCATACGCGCAGGTGAGCGCGGAAATCGCCAAACCAGAGCGCGCCGCCCCGTACAGATCAATGGGTATCGCGTAGATATTGACGCTGCCCGCAAGCGCAAAAAAGAAGCTAATCGAAATAATTGTGGTTGCCCATCGCGCATCCGCCGCGAACGGAAGCAGCAGCGTTATGAGCGAACCAACTGCGCTCACCCAAATTGCCTTTCGGCGGGCTGCCACGGCCTCAACTCCGCTCTTAACCCATCTCAGCGACAGCCAGCCACCGAAGAATCCACCCACGTTTGAAATCAGCGGGGGGATCCAGACATAGCTCGCTGATTGCTGCAATGTCAGGTGGTTAACTCGTGTCAAGTAGAGCGTTGTCCAGTTGGACCATAACGAATAACTTCCCATCCAAAGAACACTGGCGACCACAACCCGAATAAGCGACCGGTCCCGTAAAAGAGAAAAGCCTTCGCGGCCGCCGTGTGAATCCGGGGGCTCAGACTCTGCAGAGCCATGCTGAGGCGGAATTGAGCGGCTCACTGCCAACCAAACCGGAATCCACAGAAATCCAAGCAGACCGGTAATGACGAACGGCGTGCGCCAACCGTATGCCTTGGCGATTCCGATCCAGAGTGGCGCAATGGCGAGCCCGACACTAAGCCCGATTTGATTCACAGCCGCCCCGAGTGCTCGCTCTTCGGGCTGCAGGTAGACCCCGTTCAGTTTGCCCACTGCAGGCACGCCGGCCGATTCGCCAATGCCAAGCGCGGCCCTGCACATGACCAAGCCTCCAAACCCTCGACTCAGACCGGTGCCCACCGCAGCGGCTGACCACCAACTCACGGCCGCGGTGATCCCACGGTTCACACCCGCGCGATCCAAAAACCGGCCCACCAAAAGTGAACTTGCGGCATAGGCAATCGAGAACGCCGAAATCAGAAATCCAAATCCTGTTTGATTGAGCTGCAGCTCAGCCATAATCAGCGGCGCCAGCGTAGCCAGGAGTTGCCGATCGAGGTAGTTCAGCGTCGACGAGATTACGAAGACGCTAAATGCGAGCCACCGGCGGCGTGCACCGCGCATGATCTGCAAGCGTCTAGGATCGGAGGCGGGATAAGCCTGAATCAAAGATTTTGACCGATATCGGACGGCGCAGCTTCATGGCGGCAGCCGCACTGTTTGCGAGTGCGACAATACCGCCCGTTAGCTCCATGGAGGGTCCCGGCGAGGCAACTCCAGCGTCCGAGCAGGAGCCGCAAGGCAGCATTACAGATGTCGGCGGTATTCGAGTTGGTCACTTTACTGATACTCGCAAACCGGCTGCACGGTCATCATCTTCGATGGCGCACGACGGCGTGGCGCGAACTATCCATCCCGTCCACACAGGAAGCCCATCGCGACGTAGTACGACAATCGAAACTTACCTCTTGACAATCTACAAGAGTGGCTGTACCTTTCTTGTAGAATGCCCAGAGAAGCGTGATGCCAAAAGCCAAGAGTGATCTTTTACAGGGCACACTGGACCTGTTGATTCTCAAAACGCTCGATCTCGAGCCCATGCACGGTTGGGGCATATCGCAGCGCATCCAGCAAGTTTCTGAAAGCGTGCTGCAGGTGAATCAGGGTTCACTCTATCCAGCGCTCCACCGGCTTGAGGAACAGAACTGGATCCGCTCCCGTTGGGGTGCGTCCGAAAACAACCGTCAGGCCAAATACTACGAACTAACACGCCTTGGCCGCAAGCAACTCGCCGAAGAGGCCGAGAACTGGCAGCGGCTTTCCCACGCCGTCGCCCGCATTCTCGGAACTGCCTGAACAAATCAGTATGCACAAGATCGCTTCCATTCTTCGCTTCCTACTCCGACGCGAGAAGCGGGAGCGGGAACTCGACACCGAACTTCGCTTCCACATCGAGCGTCAGGTCGAACAAAATCTACGCCGGGGCATGTTGCCGGAACAGGCTCGCCTGGCTGCGCTGCGAACCGTCGGGGGTGTCGAGCAAATCAAGGAAGAATGTCGGGACGCGCGCCTCGGCCGCGCTATCGAAACAACCTTGCAGGATATTCGATACGGCCTGAGGATACTGCTAAAAAATCCCGGCTTCTCGTGTGCGGCCGTAATCACGTTGGCGCTTGGCATCGGTGTGAACACTGCGATTTTCAGCGTTGTGTACGGAGTATTGCTGCGCCCCCTTCCGTACCAGCACGGAGGACAGCTTGTGGTCCTGCATCAGCAGGCAACTCGCGCCCACCTCGCCGATATCCCTTTCTCCACCCAAGAGATTTTTGACTACCGGGATCACAATCACACCCTCGATGCAGTGGTCGAGCACCACACCATGTCATTCCTTCTCTTGGGTAAAGATACCGCCGAGCGCGTGCAAACCGCCGTCGTCTCGGCAAATTTCTTTGACGTTCTGGGCGTCAAGCCGCTGCTCGGACGAACTTTCGTCGCAAGCGATGAGGCCCACAACGCCGATGCCGTTCTGGTCCTTAGCTACAAGTACTGGCAAACAAGGTACGGGGGTAACCCGAACATTGTCGGCAAGGTTTTCCAGATGAACAATCGGCCCCACACTGTCATCGGTGTCCTGCCAGCAATCCCGCAATATCCGACGGAAAGCGACGTCTACATGCCGACTTCGCAGTGCCCCTTCCGTTCCTCGCCCGCTTTCATCCAGAACCGCCAGGCTCGTATGATGAACGCATTCGGCCGCCTGAAACCCGGGATGCCTCTCAAGCAGGCGCAGGCCGATCTCGCTACGATTGCTAGCCAGCTTGAGAAGTCCTATCCCGATGTTTATCAAACAGGAACCGGCTATACGCTCGCTGTAGCGCCGCTTCGGGATGACCTCACGCGCCGCGCCCGAACCACTTTTCTTGTCCTGCTTGGGGCGGCTGGTTTCGTCCTTCTTATCGCCTGTGCCAACGTAGCGAATCTCTTACTTGCTCGTCTCTTGAAACTTGAACGCGAATTGGCCGTGCGCGCCGCCTTGGGTGCGAGCAAAGCTCGCCTTGTCCGGCAGCTGCTTACCGAGAGCATCCTGCTTTCGATTACCGGAGGAGCGTTGGGACTTGCGCTTGCCCCAACTGCGGTTACTCTCCTTTCAAAGTTCGCGGAACGCTTCACAACCCGGGCCACTGAAGTCAGAATCGATGCGCCGGTCCTCTTGTTCACAATCTGTGTGTCCCTTGTAACAGGGCTTCTTTTCGGTCTCGCGCCGGCGTTTTCCTCTGGCCGATATGTCACTGAGGCGCTCAAGCAAGGAACTGGGCGGACGACTGCCGGCCCAGGCCGCCAGCGCCTTCGTGGATTTTTGGTCGTCGCCCAGGTTGCAGTCTCTTTCATGTTGTTAATTGGCGCCGGTCTCATGATCCGCAGTTTTGTGAAACTGCAGGACGTGAATCCTGGCTTCAATCCAGACCGGCTGCTCACACTTCGACTCACGCCCAATTTTTCTCGCTACAGCACTAATGATCAATTCATTACTCTTTGGCATAAGGTCTTGCAGCGCATCAACGGAATAGGCGCGCTTCAATCCGCTGCGCTCGCGTCCAACTTTCCTTTCAACCCGAACGGCATCGCCAGTGGGCCAAGTAATACGACCTTTGAGATTGAAGGCAGGCGCGTCGGGAAAGGAGAATTAGCGCCGCTTGTCGATATAAACGTGATTAGCTCGGACTATTTCCAGACCATCCGGCAGCCTTTGGTCAAAGGTAGAACCTTCACAGAGCACGATGATGCAAAAGCCCTAACGGTCGCCGTGATCAACCAGGCAATGGCCCGGCACCGATGGCCCGATCAGAATCCCATTGGTCGGCGCGTAACCTTCGATGCAGGGAGAAACTGGGCCACCATTGTGGGAATCGTCGGAGACGTCAAGGAATTTGGACTCGGCAGACCGGTAGGCGATGAAATTTATCTGCCGGTGGATCAAGGCGTGTTTGCAAACAATCTCGTCCTTCGGACAGCTCTCGACCCGGTGACCGTTTTGCCATTGGTCCGCTCCGCGCTTCACGATGTCGATCCACAGCTCGCTATCGATCAAGTAGCGACTGTAGAGCGGCTGGAGCACGAGTCTGTTGCCTCGCCGCGAGTGACCACCGTCCTGCTCGGCCTTTTTGCGGCTCTGGCGCTTGTCATCAGTGCCAGCGGCATCGGCGCGGTGATGGCGTTGTCCGTAAGTCAGCGCCGGCATGAGCTCGGCATCCGAATGGCTTTGGGCGCACCACGCAGCTCCATTCTCCAGACGGTAGTTCGCCAAGGACTTGCGTGGGCCGTTGCGGGCACCGTACTCGGCATCGTCGGTGCCGTCGCCCTAACCAGGCTCCTCGCGGCCTTGCTATATGCCACCAGCCCCACGGACGTGCTCACCTTTTCGGCGGTATCCCTGCTCTTTTTCGCAGTGGCAGCCTTGGCCTGCTTCATCCCGGCACGCCAGGTGACCTCCATCGATCCGCTAATCGCGCTGCGCCAAGAGTAGGCTGGGAAAAGTAGCGAACGACTCCTTATGTCAAGCAGAAGCCGGTCAACGTTGCTTGTTGTAACGATCCTCGCAGCGATCTCTACCTTCTGGATCAGAGCGCAGGCCCCTGATTCCTCCGACGGACCTCGCTTTACAGCTGGCAACCGATTGCTTCGACCTGATCACTATCGTGAATGGGTCTGGCTGAGTTCCGGCGTCGGCATGTCCTATACGCCGCACGGCAACCAGACGGCGGAGGACAATCCTTCATTTGACAACGTGTTCGTCACGCGCGCTGCTTATCTGTCCTTCCTTGAAAAGGGCCAGTGGCCGGACAAGACCATGTTTGTGCTCGAAGTACGGCGCTCGGCGAGCAAAGGCTCCATTAACCAGAGCGGTCACTTTCAGACCGGGCTGATGGGCATGGAAGCCGAGGTAAAGGATGAGAGCCGGTTTCCCGGAAAATGGGCTTTCTTCGATTTCTCCGGGTCGGCGCAGTCCGCAACACCGATTCCGCGATCGGCTGCATGCTACTCCTGCCATGCGAAGAACGGAGCAGTCGACAATACGTTCGTGCAGTTTTATCCGACTCTGCTCGAGATCGCAAAACAAAAGGGTACACTCAAGCGACCGTCTTCTGAATGACCCGGTCTAAGTCGTGTCACTGTCCGGCGAATCGAAAATCCCGCGACGCGAGCCCGTCACTCTGTACGTCAACTGTCTCTTCGTGCCGCAATGGCCCGTTCACCAGAGCTAACAGATGGCGTCCCGCAGGCAGATGCAATGTGGATGGTGTGTGCCCGTAATTCTTTCCATCCACAAACACGCTCGCGCCTGCCGGTGTAGACGTGACGATCAACACACCCATGCTCCTGGTCAGCGTCACAAACACGCTGTTGTCTTCCGGAACGGTGAAGATTCTCCGGGCGTCACCGTACCCATTTAGTTGGGCTAACATCGTGTGCCGTCCGGTTTCTAACGAGCGCGTACAAGGCGACGTGCACGCCTCGCGCAGCCGATTATCGATGACGATCCTCGCGCCTGGGGGCTCACTCAGTAATTCCACATCTGCCACCGTCGGGGCTGCGGATTCATCAGCTGCGGTTTGCCTCCTCGGTTTAGACGAACGGCCTGAATGCGCCGTGGTTTCGGGCACAGTGCGCGTCGCAGGCGCACTCTGTCGAGCGTCGGTATCCTCCTGGTCCTGCTTTGCGGATTCCTGCTTCCCCTGGTCCGGGTTTTCCGCCGTTTGCTTTGCTGGCCCTTGTTTTGCCGACTCTTGGTTTGCCGACGCGTTTGGCGCTGCCTCTGCCTGATTCTGTTTTTCCGGTTGGCTCGGTGCCGGTGCCGTATTTTCCTGCTCCCGTGTTGCCCGCTGTTGCTCGTTCTTCGCAGTGTTCGTGTCCGCCGGCGTCGTCGCTCCGTCAGCCTTACTGTCTGGTACCTGAATGGGCAAATGAAGACCCGGCATGCCGCGCCACAAGAAAACAGCTGCGCCGGCGATCAGCAAGCAAACCGCAAGCACCAGGCCCAGTTTCGTGATGAACGAGCTCCGCTGCGGGGCTTCCTGAACGTCGCCACCGTCCAGACCGCGACGCCGTCTCTGAATTCTTGGGAGTTCATAGGCAGCTGTAGCCCAAGGAACAGTTCTCTCCGTCGTGTCGTTGAGCGAACTTGGCCCTTCCGACATTCCAGATCCGCGAATTGCCGCAGGTTGAGGAGACCTCTCGAGCGCACCCGCAAGCGCTCCTATAAACTCGCCGCATGAAGGAAAACGCTCTTCGGGATTTTTTGCCAACGCGCGCTGAAGCACTTTGCCCACGCCCTCACTCAGATTCGGGTTCGCCTGGTGTATGGGCTGCGGGTCTTGTTTGCAGATCAGATAAAGCAACGCCGGAACATTCTCAGCAACGAAGGGTTTAACTCCGGAGAGAACCTCATAAACCACCACTGCAAGCGAGAACTGGTCCGATCGTGCGTCCACCGTCGTGCCTTGGATCTGCTCCGGAGACATGTAATTCGGGGTGCCGATCATCGTCCCGCCCTGCGTCATTTCTTGCGAAACAAACTTCGCAACACCGAAATCGGCGATCTTCGCTGATCGCTCCATTTTGGTTCCCGCCTCTGAAATGATGATGTTGGCCGGCTTGATATCGCGATGAATAACACCCTTCCGATGTGCGTAATCAAGACCGTCTGACACCTGTCTTAAAAAATGTAGTAAAGTACCCGGTTCCGGCAAGGATTGTCCGCGCAGCATCTTTTCGAGCGAGTAGCCGGCGACATATTCCATCAAGATGTGGGCGTACTCGCCTTCTTCGAGCACGTCATAAATGGTGACGATGTTCGGATGCGACAGCAGACCCGCGGATTGCGCCTCACGCAGCAATCGTTCCCGAATCCGTCGCCTCTCGTCGGGATCGGAAAACTCGGTGAGGCGGATCGTCTTAATGGCGATCGTGCGGCCAATCGCGGGATCCAGCGCCTTATAAACGATGCCCATCGCCCCGCGCCCCAGCTCTTCTACGATCTGATAGCGGCCGACCTGCTTCACGTTTCCTTAAGTATACCGGCGCTTCATAAGCCCTCACTTACTCGGGAACGCAACTCAAAATGCGCAATTACTCACCCTTGCTAGGATGATCTTATCCACGATGATTCCCGACGCCATTCAAGAAGGGCTCACTTTTGATGACGTCCTTCTGCAGCCGTCGCATAGCGAAATCACCCCCGCGGAAGCAGACACCAGTACTCGGCTCACACGTAATCTCAACCTCAATATCCCTATCGTGAGTGCGGCCATGGATACAGTCACCGAGGCGCACATGGCCATCGCGCTTGCGCAACAAGGTGGCATCGGCATCATCCATCGCAACATGCCGATCGACAAACAAGCCGAACAGGTGGATCGCGTCAAACGCAGTGAAAGCGGGATGATCGTCGATCCGATCACAATCGAGCCTGAGCGCAGCATTTTCGAAGCCCTCGAGCTCATGAGCCGTTTTCGCATCTCGGGCGTTCCTGTAACCAAGAATGGAAAACTCGTAGGCATCCTCACCAATCGGGATCTCCGCTTCGAAACTCGTTATCATCTCCCCATCTCAGAGGTGATGACGAAGGAAAATCTCATTACCGTGTCTGTCGGCACCACCCTGGAAGATGCCCGGCAGATCTTGCATAAGCATCGCGTTGAGAAATTGCTGGTTGTTGACGAAACTTTCGCTTTGAAAGGTCTCATCACAGTCAAAGACATTCAGAAGAAAGTGAAATACCCGAACGCCGCTAAGGACGCTCAAGGGCGTCTCCGCGTTGGCGCTGCGATCGGGGCGACGGGTGATTTCCTCGAACGCGCTCAGGATCTGGTGCGCAAGAAGGTCGACGTCATTGCTGTCGATTCCGCGCACGGCCACAGCCAGCGCGTGATGGATGCCGTGAAATCCATCAAACGATCGCTTCCCAACGTCGAAATTTTGGCCGGAAATGTAGGCTCTTACGAAGGTGCGCGGGATCTCATCGCGCTTGGAGCCGACGGCATCAAAGTTGGCATCGGGCCAGGTTCTATCTGCACAACTCGCGTCGTTAGTGGCGCCGGAGTTCCTCAGGTTACCGCCATCGCCGAGTGTTCTAGGGCCGCTCGCGACGCCGGCGTGCCGCTGGTTTCAGACGGCGGTGTCAAATTTTCGGGAGACATTACAAAGGCTGTTGCCGCTGGCGCCGATGCGGTAATGATTGGCAGCCTTTTTGCCGGTACCGATGAAAGTCCGGGAGAAACTATCCTCTATCAGGGACGCACATTCAAGAGTTATCGAGGCATGGGCTCTATGGGCGCTATGTCTCAGGGCGGTACCGACCGTTACTCGCAAGATCCCAACGGAAAACTTGTTCCCGAGGGCATCGAAGGCCGTGTTCCTTATAAAGGTCCGCTTGCCGATCTGGCTTACCAGTTAGTGGGAGGTCTCCGTGCCGGGATGGGCTATTGCGGGTGCCGTACTATTACAGAGCTTCAGCAGCGAGCTAAATTTCTCCGCGTTACCGTCGCCGGCCTTCGAGAAGGTCACGTGCACGACGTCATTATTACGAAAGAAGCCCCTAACTATCGCTTGGAATAGTTAGGGGCGTTAGTTTCGAAACCGTAGTTAATCGGAGTGTCAGCTCGCCAGCGCCAGCTGCCTCAGCTTCACGCCTGGGATCACGAGTGAAAGCACTTCCTCCACCCGGTCGACGAAATGGAACTGCATCTCTTGCCGTACATGATCCGGCAATTCCCGCAGATCCTTCTTGTTCCCCTTCGGCAGAATCACGCGTGTAATCCCAGCGCGCCGCGCCGCCAGTACCTTCTCTTTCACTCCTCCGATCGGCAGCACCAGTCCGGCCAGCGTCACTTCGCCGGTCATCGCTGTATCGCTGCGTGCCGGAAGCCCCGTATAAAGTGATGCCATCGCCGTGGTCATGGTCACGCCAGCTGACGGCCCGTCCTTCGGAATCGCTCCCGCCGGAACGTGTATGTGCACGCCGTTATTCTTGATCACCTCTGGATCGATGCCAAGATCTTCCGCATGCGACCAGATATAGCTCTGCGCCGCTTTTGCGGATTCCTGCATCACTTCCCCGAGCTGACCCGTTAGCGTCAACCCCTTGCCGTTGGGCAGAAGCACCGTCTCGATGTAGAGAACATCGCCGCCGCTTTCAGTCCAGGCTAACCCAGTAGCGACGCCGGCAGGTACCGCTTTACGCATCTCCTCGGGCAGAAACATCTCCGGCCCAAGCAGATCGCCCAACAACTCCGGTGTGACGACCACCTTTTCGACCTGAGTCTCAACAAAACGCAGCGTCACCTTACGTGCCACACGCGCTATCGCTCTCTCAAAACGCCGCAAACCGGCCTCTCGCGTATACCCGCTGATGATCGCGTTCAGCCCCTCGTCGGTGAATTCGAGTTCTTCCTCAGTCAATCCGCTGGCTTTCAATTGCCTCGGGATCAGATATCGCCGCGCAATCTGCAGCTTCTCTTCGGTGCTGTAACCGGAGAGCCGCAGCATCTCCATACGATCGAGTAGCGGCTGCGGAATGGTGTCGAGCGAGTTCGCTGTAGTGATGAACAATACCTTGGACAGATCGAAGGCCAAGTCCAGGTAGTTATCCCGGAATGTCTTGTTCTGTTCGGGGTCCAGCACTTCCAGCAATGCGGCCGCCGGATCGCCTCTGAAATCGCGCCCCAATTTGTCTACTTCGTCCAGCAGCAACACCGGATTTTTCGCCCCTGCCCGCCGCATCGCTTGCAACAATCGGCCCGCCATGGCGCCGATATAGGTACGCCTGTGGCCGCGCAATTCGGCCTCATCGTGCAATCCACCCAAGCTGAAGCGCTCGAATTTCCTTCCCAGAGCCCTCGCAATCGATTGGCCGAGCGAAGTTTTGCCGACACCCGGAGGTCCGACAAAGCATAATATCGGCGCTTTCGCCTCAGGATTGCGTTTCAGCACGCTCAAGTGCTCGAGAATGCGCTCTTTCACTTCTTTCAACCCGAAGTGGTCCTCATCCAGCACCTGCCGCGCGTGCGAAATCTCAAGATTGTCTTCCGTTTGCTCGTTCCATGGCAGGTCCAGAACAAATTCCAGATAGCTGCGCGTCACATGGTAATCTGGCGCTCCGTTCGGCAAGCGCTCCAACCGCCCCATGTCCCGCTCGAACTCTTTTTTTGCTTCTTCGGGAAGATTGGCCTTTTCGAAGCGCTCCCGTAAGAGCTCCAACTCCGCTTTCTCGCCGTCTTTTTCGCCTAGCTCCTGCTGAATTGCACGAAGCTGTTGCCGCAGCAGATACTCCCTTTGCTCCTTCGACATTTCATCGCGTGCTGTCGAGGCGATCTTCTGACGCAGCTCTAGCACCTGTAGCTCATGCGCCAAATACGAGTGCATCAGCCGCAGTGCGTCTACGCGCGTCTCAGCTTCCAGCAACTCCTGCTCCCGAGCCAGATCCAGGCTGAAGATGCTTGCCAAAAGGTAGGCCAGACGTAAAGGATCCTCGTTGCCCGCCAACATGCGGGTTAGTTCCGAGGCCGACTGAGGCTGCGCCAACGCTATTGCTTTCGCGGCCAGCTCGAACAATGCGCCGGAAAGCGCCTCCACCTCGGATCCCGTGTCCTCAGGGAACGGGAGCACCCGAAATTTCGCGCTCAAATATGGTTCTGTTGCTTCGAGCTTCATCACTACTACGCGCTCAACGCCCAAAACCAAGATTTCCATCATCCCGTCGCCTTGCCGCGACGACTTACGGATTACCGCCTTCGTGCCGATCGTGTGAAGATCGTCCTGCTGCGGCGACTCGACTTGGGAATCCCGCTGTGCGACCAGGATAATCTCCTTCTCCTCGGTCTTCAGAGCCGCTTGCACTGCTTGAATCGAACTCTCACGGCCCACTGACAAGGGCAGCAACAATCCTGGAAACAGGATTGTGTTCTTCAGCGGCAACGCTGGCAACACCTGAAACTCATTCTGTGACATCTGTTTCACCTATTCTTTCGATGCGCGGACTTCGCCCTGCGATTCCTTGCGCGTCAAATACTCAACTTTCGGAAGACACGAAAAAGGCCTGGGGAGGAGTGATCCGCCCCAGGCCGCACTCGCTTCGGTTCCAGAAAGATTTACTTGGCCGGAACCACCGTGAATCCGGTAGCAGGTCCGTTCGCCCCCGGGCTTACGACCGTGAGCAGAACGGATTTGCCTTGTGCTTGCTCCATCAGCCGCTTGAAATCCTGAACATTCTTCACCGGCTGACGATCGACCGCAGTGATCACTAATCCGCGCCCGAGCTTATCGGCTGCAGGGCTGGTCACATCAACGCTACCAACAACCACACCGCGTACGGTGTCTGGAAGGTTAACTTGCTGTGCGAGCTCCGGAGTGAGCGTCTGGACGCTGATTCCCCGGACTGAAGTATTACCTTCTGAGTCGTTGTCTTCCCCTTGCTGATTCTCACTCTGAGCATTTTGCTTGTTCCAATCGACGCCGCCCGGGCGCGTCCCTAGCGTCACACTCACCTTCGTGGGCTGCCCGTTACGTACTATGTCCAGGCTCACCGTGCTTCCCGGCGCATCCGATACGACGTCCATCGTGAGGTCGTCTGAACCCTCGACCTTCTTCCCGTCGATTGCCGTAATCACGTCCCCAGATTTCAGTCCAGCCTTGCTTCCCGGGGCGCCGGGCGTTACGTCGCCGACAATCGCCCCATGCGGCTCTTTCAAACCGAACTGCTGGGCTAGATCCGGTGTAACGGTCTGTAAAGTGACGCCCATGTAGCCGCGCGACACTTTTCCGGTCTTCGTGATTTGGTCCATCACTTGCTTCGCCATGTTCGAGGGAACCGCGAAGCCGATACCTACATTGCCGCCCTCTCCGCCAAAGCTGGCGCCGCCGCCGGTGAGAATCATCGTGTTCATGCCGATCAACTCACCGCGCGCATTGATTAGGGCACCGCCCGAATTACCGGGGTTGATCGACGCATCTGTTTGAATGAAGTTCTGCAGATACGTGCCGCCCTCGAGTTTCCGTCCTTTGGCGCTCACAATGCCCATCGTCACGGTGTGGTCTTGGCCGAACGGGTTCCCGATCGCGAAGCAGAGATCGCCGACCCTTGCGGCATCAGAATTTGCGAACGCCAATGTCGGTAAACCGGAAGAATCGATTTTGACGACTGCCACGTCGGTTTGCGGGTCGGTCCCGACTACCTTGCCCGTGAAGTCACGGCCATCCGACAAGGTCACTTTCAAACTGTTTGCCTTTTCAACGACATGGTTATTAGTCAGAATGTAGCCTGAGGGGCTGACGATTACGCCCGAGCCCACTCCGCCTTCACGCTGGTCCCGCGGCCGCATGTTCGGGCCCCCGAAGAACTGCCGAAAGAACGGATCAGCGCCAAACGGACTGTTCTGTTGCTGCTCTGACGCCTTGATAATCCGCGTCATGCTGATCTTCACTACGGCTGGTGAAGCCTTCTCAATGATGTCGGCGAACGAATTCGAAAGCTGGGTCGCGCGCTGAGTATTCGTGTCGGCGGCCCGTGCCGTTACATAAACGGGCGCCTTATTATGTGTTGCTACGGCGAGCGCCGCGATAAGGCCGCCGCCGATTGAGGCCGCAAGCAGCGTCAGAACGGCTGTCGAGCGGCGAAATTGGATCACGTTTGACATTTCCTCCAAAATCCTTTCTTCTGGCGGCACGTTCTGAATCGCGGCCGCATTCCTTACATTGGACGTATAAAATTAAATTTCGATGCGGTCTTTCATCTAACGCCTGCTGCTTCCACCCGTTCATTGGATTCGACGTGGAAGGCAAGACCTGGACCGGCCGGATCTGCGTCAACCCGTACGGTTTGGCCCGCTCTCACGTCCCCGCCTAGAATGCGTTTGGCCAGCGGAGTTTCAATCTCCCGCTGAATGGCTCGCTTCAAAGGCCTTGCTCCGTAGTTCGGATCGTACCCGGTCCGCACCAGCCGCGTCCGGGCCGCATCGGTTAGCTCCAACTCGATGTGCCGCTCTTCCAAGCGCGCCCGTAAACCTGCCAGTTGAATCTCAACAATCTGCTTCAAATGCTCCTCGCTCAAGGCGTGGAACACGATGATCTCATCTAGCCGATTCAGAAACTCGGGCCGGAAAGCCTGCCGCAGTTCCGCCAGCACCATGTCTTTCATGCGCCGGTATTCTTCGCCCGCAAAGGCTCCCCGATACTCCAGAATGCGATGGCTGCCGATATTCGACGTCATGATGACGATCGTGTTCTTGAAATCCACCGTGCGCCCCTGACCGTCTGTCAGCCGGCCATCGTCCAGTACTTGCAATAGGATGTTGAACACGTCATGATGCGCTTTTTCGATCTCATCGAAGAGCACTACCGAGTACGGACGCCGCCGCACTGCCTCCGTGAGCTGTCCACCCTCGTCGTAACCGACATACCCGGGAGGTGCTCCGATCAGCCGCGAGACCGTGTGCTTCTCTTGGTACTCCGACATATCGATGCGGATCATGGCCCGTTCATCGTCGAACAGGAATTCCGCTAGCGCCCGCGCCAGCTCCGTTTTGCCGACGCCGGTCGGGCCGAGGAAGATAAAGCTGCCGATCGGCCGTTTCGGATCTTTCAATCCAGAACGTGCCCGCAGCACCGATTCCGCCACCGCCATCACTGCCTCGTCCTGCCCGATGACCCGCTTGTGCAACTCATCTTCAAGCGCCAGCAGCTTCTTCATCTCGCCTTCCAGCAGCTTCGAAACGGGCACGCCAGTCCATCGGCTCACTACTTCGGCAATATCTTCCTCGTCCACCTCTTCTTTCAGTAGCCGAGTTCCGCTTTGCCTTTCAGAGATGCGCTCCTGCTCGGCATTTAATTGCCGCTCCAGCTCTGTCAGTTGCCCATACTTCAGCTCCGCAGCCTTGTTCAGATCGTAAGCTCGCTCCGCCTGCGCGATCTCGACCTTCACCTGGTCGATCTGCTCGCGCAATCCACGCACCCGCTGCACACCTTCTTTCTCGGTTTGCCACTGCGCCTGCAATGCGGTTGATTGCGTTTTTAGTTCAGCAAGCTCTTTCTCGATCCGTTCCAGCCGCTCCTTTGAAACGGCATCCTTCTCCTTCTTGAGCGCTTCCCGTTCAATCTCAAGCTGCATGGTCCGGCGCAAGCTCTCATCCAACTCGCTCGGCATGGAATCAATTTCGGTGCGCAGCTTCGCCGCCGCCTCGTCCACCAAGTCGATCGCCTTGTCCGGCAGGAATCGATCTGTAATGTACCGGTTCGACAGCACGGCCGCTGCGACCAGAGCCGTATCTTTGATCCGCACTCCGTGGTGCAGCTCGTACCGCTCACGCAAGCCACGCAGTATCGAGATCGTGTCTTCAACAGTCGGCTGGTCCACAAACACCGTCTGGAAGCGCCGCTCTAGCGCGGCATCCTTCTCAATGTATTTGCGGTATTCGTCCAGCGTGGTCGCACCGATGCAATGCAGCTCTCCGCGCGCCAGCATCGGTTTCAGCAAGTTACCTGCATCCATCGCGCCTTCGGTCTTTCCAGCGCCCACTACGGTATGCAACTCATCGATGAACAGAATTACGCGGCCTTCGGAGGACTGAACTTCCTTGAGCACGGCCTTCAGGCGTTCTTCGAATTCACCCCGAAACTTCGCGCCTGCGATCAGCGCGCCCATGTCTAGCGCCACTACCTGTTTGTCCTTCAAACCCTCCGGAACGTCACCGCGTACGATGCGTTGTGCCAGGCCCTCCACAATCGCGGTCTTCCCGACCCCCGGCTCCCCGATCAGCACAGGATTGTTCTTCGTCCGCCGGGACAGGACTTGAATGACGCGTCGGATCTCTTCATCCCGCCCGATTACCGGATCCAGCTTGCCTTTTGAACCCAGCTCCGTGAGATCCCGGCCGTATTTCTCCAGTGATTCATAGGTCGTCTCCGGATTCTGGGTCGTTACCCGCTGGTTTCCGCGTACCTCGACCAGCGCCTTCATCAGCCGGTCGCGCGTCAGCCCGAAGTCACGCAGAATGCGTCCCGAAACGCCCTGATCCTCCGCGGCTGCCAGCAGAAGATGCTCGACAGACACATACTCGTCTTTTAACCGTTTCGCTTGCTCCTCCGCCGAGGTCAACAACCGAGATAGCCGGCCGGTAATATAGAGCTGATCCGGTCGTAGGGCCGTCCCGCTCACCTTCGGCAGCTTCTCTACTTCCTGCACCACACGCCCGTGAAGCGGCTCCAGCGGAACGTCGGCCCGCATCAAAATCGAGGGTGCCAACCCGCCTTCCTGTTCCAGCAACGCCACCAGCAGGTGCTCCACATCCACCTGCTGATTCCCGTAAGTAACCGCCGTGGATTGCGCCTGCCGGATCGCGTCTTGCGATTTTTCCGTCAGTCGATTGAAATCCATAATGCTCCAAGCCCTCAGTAATATCCTAACACTGAGTGCACTAGAATGCAATAATCTGAGTGCGAAGTACTAAAGGTTTTGCACGCTCCCCGACGTCATGGGAGTTCGTTTCGTAATTCGACCGCCGCACTTTGTATATGTCGCTGATCTAAAGCCGTTACCTTCAGCCAACTCAGGCTCATTTCTGCCCTTTAGGATCGGATGCAGCGACCGTGGCGGGTTTATAGCCGGACGTTGCGGCCTGCTTCAAAGCCTCCACTCCGTCCCGGGTAGTCAGCAGCGGCGTAGTCTTCACGTTCCTGCACGCGCCGCCAGCCGCCACCGCCATTGCGAATGCAGCCGCGGCGACGTTGTTGGGCATGTCGAGGATCCCAATAATGTCAAATTCGCCGAACGACATCCAGAAGCGTTCCATCTTGCCGCCGAGTTTCTTGATCGCGCCTTCCACAGCTTCCGCACGATCCTGTGGATTCTTCATCATCGCGGCCCAAGCCTCGGCCGTATAAGCAACTTGCACCAAATAGTGCGCCATAGTCTTCGAGCTCCTTCGCGGGGATCATATATCAACACAGATATCCGTACAAGTCCAAAACGTGGGGTGTTGGAAATGACCCTCAGCGTCGATAAGCCTAAGTAGGAACTCTTCAATCCCGGTGCTCATCACAGTCCAGCATATTTGTCACCTGTTGCTCGATCCAGGGGGACCAGTGGTAACGCCCCTCCGCATCGCCTGTGCCATCCTGCTGCTTGCGTTGATCGCCGCGGAAGTCGTTAATGTCCGTATGCGGCGGCGCATGCGCTCAGTAAAAAATGAGCTCGCGGAACAAGCCCTACTGAAGGATGCGGCGAACGCGGCAAACCAGGCCAAAACTGAGTTCCTCACTCACATGAGCCATGAAATCCGAACACCCATGAACGGCATCATGAGCTTCACAGACTTAGCTTTAAAAACCGGCGTCAAGCCTGAACTTCGTGAATACTTGGATACTGTGCGCACATCCGCCGAATGGCTCATGCATATCATTGGTCAAATTCTTGATTTCTCAAGAATTGAAGCGGGCAAGCTCGAACTCGATAGCAGGGAATTTTCGTTTACCGAATGCATCCACTCCGCGCTTGACTTCGTACAGCCCCACGCCGCCCTCAAAAATCTGCGAATCGCCTTCAAAATCGATCCCCACCTTCCGGTTCAACTCTATGGCGACCCCACTCGGTTGCGGCAGATCCTGATAAATCTCCTAGATAACGCAGTGAAGTTCACGACGAGCGGCAGCATTATCCTTTTGGCGGTCCGGGAATCCGACTCCACCGATGCAACCACCGTCAAGATTTCAGTCGCGGATACCGGGAACGGGATCTCATCGGAGCAGCAAAAGTTCATCTTCGAGCCCTTCAGGCTACCGGACGGATCGCATAACAAGAAATTCGGCGGAGCAGGTCTCGGACTGGCGTTATCTAGCAGGCTTGTAACCCTTATGGGCGGGGCAATTGATGTTCAGAGCCAGATCGGAGCCGGCGCGACGTTCCGCTTCACAGTGCAATTCCGAAAAGTTCCCATCTCTTCCGACGCGGACGGCTACATCTTAAGTCCTGCCCGCCCTCAGTCCTCGCTTTCGGCGGATTTGGTAGGGCCTGTGTCGGCCGCCCAATCGTCGGGCGGAATATCACCGATGTCAGTCAGTCCTAACCGCCCATCGGTCGGCTGCATCACTTCCATTCCGTAATCGTCGCCAAGTTCCTCCTCCGCGTTGAATCCGCCTTGCGACCGCTGCCGAATAGACGTCGCTCCTCCCAGACTTTTCGAATCTACTGTTGGGAGTGCTGGGCCCGATCCCGTCTCCGTGGGTCGTGCTTCATTGTCACCCGTATCTTCCCGATCTCCGCGCTTGATCATGCTGTCGTTGTTCATAAAAGTTTCTGCCTCATACGGTGGACAACGGTTCTGCTATCCCGCGTTTCATGCCGTTATTGCCCGATCTTATACTGTAGAGTCGATGTCTCCACATGTTCGTCGATCCTTACCAGTATTCATTTGGCTCGCGGCTTCCCTCGCCGCATTGCACCTTCCGCTACAAGCCCAAAACTTGTCTGCGAAATGGGAGGAGTTAACGGCTGCCGATTTTGACGCCGGAATCAAGAAGAGCCAGGGCACTTGCGTATTGCCGTTTGGAATCCTCGAGAAACATGGGCCTCAACTGCCGCTCGGCACTGATCTGATCAATGTCCGCTACGTCTCGCTGCACGCAGCGGAGCAAGAGTACGCTCTCGTCTTCCCGGAATATTATTTCGGCCAGATCTTCGAAGCGAAGCATGAGCCCGGCACCGTTGCCTACAGCGCGCATATGCAGTTGGAGTTGCTGCAGGAGACAACCGACGAGATGGCCAGAAACGGCTGCAAGAAAATTCTCATCGTGAACGGCCACGGCGGCAACGAGCACCTGCTGCCATACTTCGCGCAATCTCAGTTGGCATCGCCCCACGATTACGTCGTGTATGTCTTTTTACGCGGCCAATATCCCCCGGGACGGCCGCAGCTCAAGTCCAAAGTGGATATGCATGCCGGCGAATCAGAGACTTCGCACACTATGATTTCGCGGCCGGATTTGGTCCACCTCGATCGCGCGACCAGCGAATCCGGTGCCGATCAAAAGCGATTGGATCTTCCCGAAGGCGTTTACACCGGCATTTGGTGGTATGGACGGTTTCCCAACCATTACGCCGGAGAAGGCGCCGCCGCGACCAAGCAGTTGGGCGAATTCGATATGAAGGCTTGGACGGATCAGGTGACCAACGCCATTCGCGCCGTGAAGGCCGACCAGGAAAGCTTGCGTCTCCAGAACGAGTTTTTCGAGAAATCCAAGCATCCCATCGATACAAAACAGTAGCCCACAGCGGGACCATCATGCTAATCGTTCACGTCCATGTTCACGTTAGGCCA
>JBJMGM010000084.1:0-5798 GCA_045807905.1 Bryobacteraceae bacterium
AGTCTACTTTCGCACGCTCACCTGAACCGCGCGAAACGCAAGTCGCCGCTGATAATCGATCTCCGCAGCCAAGTCTTTGTTGGTCAGACTTTGCGCGCCGGTGATCGGAATTCGCGGTAATCGGGTAAGCGCCCAACCATGTCGACCGTCGCAATAGCTGTAGTAAGTTCCAGCCTTAGCCCGCGCTCTGGCTCCGACGCTGCTCTTTCCGCAAAGCTGCGCGCGTAACACCTCGCCCTTTGGTGTGCGCTGCAGGACCGCAGTCTTGCGCGACTCAAGGTACAGCACTGTCTGGAGTGAATGGTTGCGCCTCCGCGAGCCGTCCGGAGCATACGTCGGAATGCCGGGCATTTTGAATTGTAGAGAAAGGACTGAAACGCCAGCCTGGAACTACGGCCGGAAATTTAGCAGGGCCAGCTAAATGCCGACCCGCAGGCCGACGGATTTTAAGCCGCTCGGCGTATCGGCTGGACTAAAAACTCATGTCTATGCAGCCCACAAACGCCAACGCCTGCATACATGAGCATCGCTCTCGAATTGTTCTTACCTTATCTTCACATAATTCGGCGTTCTGTGCACTGGTGACAAAGAATGGTGATGAGGCCGTTTCATACTATACGCGTCAGCACCGTCGTACGCGGACCTGCTTCAGAGTGCGCAGGCGATCACCCCGACGATTCATCGCAGTCAGGTTCTGCGGGCAGAGAAGATCGCCGACGCGGGTCGTAAGCGCCGCTTTGTGCAGGGCCAAAGCCGCGTCCGCCCTCAATCACCCGAATATCGTTCATATCTACGACATCGCGGATGCCAATGGGATTCAATTTATCGCGATGGAGTACGTGGCGGGCAAAACGCTGGACCAGGATCATCGCACGCAGGGGGTTGCGGCTCATTGAAGCTCTGCCTTGACCTTGCCGCCTCCGATTCATCGAGCGATCGCGCCCGGGCCTAACCCAAGGCAATGAAGGCCGCCTAGCAGAGTAGCTGCTCGTTGCACGTTTACCGGAAGTTCTCGGCCAACATCAGATCTGCTTTCACAGCTTCGAATTCGGAAAACAGGAGCGATCGGCCATCCGGCGAAACTGAAACACCCCAAGCGGGGTCTTTCGGGATCTTAGCAATGGTCACTGTGGCTCCGCTCGCGAAACTCAAGAACTGCACCGCAGCTGGTCGGGAACTCGGGATGAAATAGATGCCCCGCTCGGCGAGCGCGAAATTGTCATTGAGTACCGATCCGAGAACCTGAGTTTCTTCACCACCCACCACCGGCACCCTCCAGAGTGCCAGGTTCTCATCGCTCGGGCCTTTCAGGTAGTACACGAAACCCCCGTCGAGAGACTCGATCGCCTCACCAACAAAACCTTTCTTCGTAATTTGGATTGGGTGTGCTTCTTGGCCATGGAGCGGCCACCCCATCTTCCAGAGCTGGTTCTCTCCGCTGTGTCGGGACCCGAAGTAAACCCACTTGCCATCTCGAGACCAACTCGAGAAGCCGTCTATAGGGAGAGGCTGCGGCTTACCTCCTTCCACACTGATCACGTACGTGCGAAATTTCCCACCCGCGTTCGAGGAGAATGCAATCAATCGGCCGTCCGCCGACCAACGGGGGGAAGTTGTGTAATTTGAATTCCCAAAAGAGGTCAACTGCACACTCCCAGAACCATCACTGTTGCAGAGCCAGAGCTCCAAAGTTCCGGAGCGATTTGATCCGAAGGCGATACGCTTGCCGTCCGGGGAGTATCGCGCACCGTGGTCAACGCGTGTGGATGAAATCAGCCGAATAGGAGGCTTCGGCGCCGGCTGGCGCCCGTTCAGGTCAACGCGCCAGATATCCACGTCAAGTGAGAGCCGCGTGTAGGCGAGACGATCTTGTTTGGAAACTGCTGGTTCGAACGCACCCTCCCCTGCGAATTCCAAGCGTTCCAACTTGCCGGGTCGCCAGATGCGGCCAGAGAGGGTGAGTTGCCACAAGCTGGGCGTATGCTCGGGACCCGCCGAAAAAACGATTGTCCGGGCATCGGGGGTCCAGGCCGCGTTATAGGCATCGTTTTCCCAGCTCAGGCGTTTCGGTTCACTCGCTGGGCCTGAGTCTTTGGACAGCTCCACTAAGAATAAGTCTCCAAAGTTCGCCTCAATGGATCGACGAAACGCGAGGGCGCGGCCGTCGGGAGAAACTGCAGGATGCGAATCGCCCCAGGAACCTTGAGGTGGAGAAGTAAGCCGTTGTTTCTCTCCCGTTTCAACGGATAGTCGAAATATGGCTTTGGGCGAGGTAGGCGATTCTTGATCGACGACCGCGAGCCCGTTGCTGTCGGGAAACCAGGAAAGATACGGTGCATCATATGCCGGACCTGGCTGGTGAATTTCAGCCAACTTCCGTTCGGGTCCGCCAATGGCGGGAATCAAAAATACACCGCTGCCGCTTTCGGACAAAGCCCGCACGAATGCAATAAAGCGGCCGTCGGGCGACCAGGCAGGCGAGATCTCGTCGGCCGGATCATGTGTGATCGGTATCGGGTTACCGCCGCCGAGGACTGTGACAAAGATATCGAAATTGCGTGGCCGCCGCTCCTCGGAGCCGTCCCACGCAAAAGCTAAATTATTGCCATCGGGAGAAAAGCTCGGCGAAAACTCGTCGCCCTGATATGTAGTAAGGGGAACGATCTTCGGAATGGTGTGAGCTCTCAAACCAATGCGCCCTACCCACAGGCCTATAGCGCTGACAAAAATTGTTATCAAAGCGGCGGAGATCCAGACAAACCGTACCTTCCGGGTTGGGAGCGAACTTTCTGCTACATGGCTTCGGTTTAAGTTTTCACGAACCTGTTCGAGCGTAGCTTTGACCTCAGCCATGGTTCCGAATCGATTGCTTGGTTCTTTTCGAAGGCATTTCTGCAGCAGTGCGCCGAGTTGGGCGGGTACGTCATCTGCTGCGACGTTGGCCGGCTCCGGTTCATCGTGTACGATCGCCGCGATTGTCGAAGCAACTGATTCGCGATGAAATGGCCGGCGGCCGGTTACCATCTCGTACAGCATCGACCCGAAGCTGAATATATCCGAACGCGCATCAACCCGCTTGCCCTCCGCCTGCTCCGGCGACATGTAAGCTGCCGTGCCCAGAATGAGGCCATCCCGAGTATCCATCGTGCGTGTAGCATCGCTCGTGAGGACTTTGGCCAAGCCGAAATCAAGCACCTTTGCGGCGCCACCGTCCGTCACAATCACGTTTGCCGGCTTTAGATCGCGATGGAGAATGCCGGCTGCATGGGCATAAGCCACTGCGTGGGCGATCTGTATTGCATAATCGAGCGCTTCCCTAGTCTTTAAACCGTTGTGAGGGATGATGCGGTCGAGCGGTTTGCCCTTGATGTACTCCATGACCAAATAATCGATCTCGCCTTCCGAGCCGAAATCATGCACCGTGACAACGTTAGGGTGGTTTAGCGCGGATGCCGCCTTCGCTTCTCGCAAAAAGCGCCGCCGCCGCTCAGCGTCTGAGCTGAATTCGCGCGGCAAAATTTTCACCGCAACCTGCCGGCCAAGACGGGTGTCCTGCGCGAGATAGACCTCTCCCATACCTCCTGCGCCCAGTTTGCTCACAAGCTGATAGGGACCGATACGGCCCTTGGCGGATACGGCGTCATCCAGAGCAGCCAGCGACTTGTCCTGCGCAAGAAGTGACTCGACGCGCTCCCGCAGCCTATCGTCATGTCCGCAGGCGGTCTGCACGTATTCGGCCCGGTCGTGCGGTTCGAGCGCTAGCGCCTCATGAAAGATCTCTTCGATCCGGTTCCAGCGTGGGTCATCTCTCATCGTGTTCGGCACCATTCATCTCACTTTTGAGCCATGCCCGCGCAAACCGCCAGTCTCGCAAAGCCGTTTCCCGCGAAATGCCGAGCGCCTCCGCAGTCTCTTCCACGCTTAAGCCGCCAAAGAAACGCAGCTCGATCGCTTTGCTCTTTCTCGCGTCGACTTGGGCGAGCGCATTCAGCGCGTCATCCAAGCGCGCAATATCTCCGGGCGTCAATTCGCCAGCGTGGAAATTTTCATCGAACTGAACACACCACATGCCGCCGCCACGTTTTGCCGAGAGCTTCCTCGTGCTGCATCGACCAGAATACGCCGCATCACTTGTGCACATATCGCAAGAAAGTGCGCTCGGTCGCGCGCGGTCACCTCGGCGGCTTGCGCCAATTTCAGGAAGACCTCGTTGACGAGCCCTGTCGTCTGCAGCGTCTGCCCGGCAGCTTGCCGGCGCCTCGAGCGATGCGCGGCCTGGCGGAGTTCCGGGTACACCACCGGCACAAGCCGGTTCAATGCTTCCTGCTCTCCGCCGCGCCAAGCCTTTAGAAGCTGCGTGACTTCGCCGCGTGCAGATGATCCCATCCGCGATTTCCCTTCCTCGTCCGAGTGTGGTCAGTATACATCCGCGAAGCTTTCCACAGCCAATGCTGTGCTTTTTTCTGCGACTCATGACACTTTCCGGCGCCCGTTTCCGAGTTTGTTGGCGGAAACGCTATGCGGAACCGACTAGCTGGATGGATCTTCCCCGTGCTCATCATCACGTCAGGTGTAAATGCAGCCGCCGAGCCAATTGTCGTCTCGGTCCATAATTACGCCCGCATAGAATCGGCCGTGCTCAAACAAGCGGAAAAGACGGCCGCGAGAGTATTAGCAACCGGCGGAGTTCAAGTGCGCTGGCTTGAGTGCCAGCAAAGCAGGGAACAACCGGAAGCACGTGAGAACGAGTCTGATCCATCAGTGCTGGTGCTGCACCTTTTGCCGGCCGGGGCTACTCGGCGGGGAGCTCCGTCCGGCTCCTTGGGTTTCGCGGTTCCATCGGAGCCTGGAACCATCGAAGCGTTTGCTGGTGTGTTCTGCGACCGCATCGAACGGCTCAGTTCACGTGGCTTCAGCGAGCCGGTCATTCTGGGCCATGCGATAGCTCACGAACTCGGGCACCTGCTGCTCGGTATCGAAAGCCATAGTCAGGATGGCATCATGAAAGCCGAGTGGCACCACAAGGAGCTGCAACGGGCTGAAAACGCGACCCTAGTTTTTGACGCAGTGCAACGCAGCAGAATTAAGCAAAACCTCACGGCGCGAGTAGTGGCCCGCACACATGAACCAGCGCTGCTCACCGAAGCGATTTCGGTTCGAGTGTTTGTCGGAATCTCGTCAGAGTGACGTTCCGCATTATGTGCACAAGTCCGTATTCGCAGGCGACGATGCTTCCGCCCTGGACCGCCTGACCTCCGACGAGGTATGGCATTTCTATGCCGGCCAAGCGTTGGTCCTTCCTAGTATCGATCCGAACGGCATTATCCAGATAAGTGGCTGTTCGATTAGAGCGCGTCCTCTCTAGGGCGCCAAACGTTTCGGTGAAGAACGCTCAATTCTTTGCCGGCACGTTCAGGAATTGGGCAAGCGCAAGCGCGCGGCGGGTGAATCTGGCCATCCGTACGGCGCCTTTGAAGTAGAAAACTTTGTTCATGCGCATGCCCACGGCAGTACGTCCCTGACCTTGCGGCGCGAGGCGGATTTCCGTCGCGCCGTCCTGCACGCCATTCACGTAACTGCGGAATTCGCGTCCATCGTAGACCGCGGCTACGTGGAACCAGCGGCCGAGCTCGTGCAGGTTCTTCCGGTTGAGGAGCGCCTTCTCGGCCTCGCCGCTGCGGTTGAAAGCATCGAGACACCAGCGGCCATCGATTACGCGGATTTCGAACAGCATACGGCTGTTTTCGTCGGCGCCGGTGGCTGGGTTCTCCTCGAAATGAAACCAACGCTGCTCGGCA
>JBJMGM010000085.1:0-13929 GCA_045807905.1 Bryobacteraceae bacterium
CACATCACGAGGGCTCCTGGAGCGATGTCTTCCGGACCCGAAGTCTGCTTCCGCTTTGCTTGCAGTATTTCGCAAACACCTACGGCTTCTATTTCTTCATCACCTGGTTGCCAACCTATCTTTCGAGATCGCGCGGTATGGTAAACGTCGAACTCGCGATCTTCGCTGGTATGCCTTTGCTGCTTAGCGTTCTAGCGGACATCACCGGAGGTGTGACGACAGATGCGCTCTCGCGCCGCTTCGGGGTGCGAGTCGGCCGCTGCGGCGTTGGCGGAATCGCATATTTGCTCGCGGCGATTGCGCTGGTTTCAGGAACGCTGGTGGGCAATGCGCATTTTGCCGGATTCCTGATCGCGTTGGGAGGCGCAGCGTCGATGTTTACGCTAGCCCCGGCCTGGGCGACGGCCATCGAACTGGGCGGAAGAAACTCAGCCGTACTCAGCGCGACCATGAACACGGCAGGGCAAATCGGCGGTATGCTGAGCCCAATCGTTCTGGCTTATATCGTTGACCGCTTGGGTAATTGGAGCATGCCGCTCCATATACTGTCCTGCCTGTATCTCATGGCCGCAATCTGCTGGATCTTTATCAACCCGGAGCGATCCCGGGAGGTTGACGTTTACACGTGTCTTCATTGAACCCTTACTTGGGGGCGTTAGAGTGCGACTACTCCGCGTAGCGGCGCAGAATCCTGAAACCTTCGCGAGTGGGCAAGATCGTTGCGCAAAAAGGTGCGCAGTGAATTCTGGATGCTACAACAAAGAGCATGGTGCTAGCAGGCGAGCAGCGCTCATGCATTTCTTGCGGCAAGCCACTGCCATGGGTTTCCAGGATGACTCGTCCGGTGGTCACTGAAGCTGAGGCCAACAGCAATCGATGGATTGGTGAGCGAAAGAGCGACGGCACTATCTCGGTGGACATGTGTTTGCAGTGCCAGATCGCTCGCTCTGATCACCAGAAACGCTCGCACTAAGGAACAGGAGAGCCATATGCCCACCTCTTCTGCAGCGCCGACCGGATATCAGCTGAACGGGTTGATTGAGCGCGTCACTTTTTTCTCGGAAGAGAGCGGGTTTTGCGTGCTCCGGGTAAAAGCCGAAGCCCACCGCGATCTGGTCACGGTTGTCGGTTCCGTGCCTAGCGTTTCGGCGGGGGAGTGGATTACGGCCGAAGGCGATTGGGTCATCGATAAGGAACACGGTCGTCAGCTCAAAGCGTTTCACCTCAAGACAATGCCGCCCAATACGCGTGAAGGCATGGAAAAGTATCTGGCAAGCGGGATGGTAAAGGGCATCGGACCGATTTATGCCAAGCGGCTAATTGCTCGCTTTGGTGAAGAGCTCTTCGAGGGGCATTGTCAAGTTGAGGCAAACCTTTACGATTTTCAGGCGCGCTCGACCAACGCCAGGACCCACAAATCAACAAGTTAGCAGTTGTCCTGGGCAGTGAAACCGCCAACAAAATCCCCAAGTTGACAATACCCACAATATGCCCACAAAACGAGGGTTTGCGCTAAACAACGAAGCTCGTCGCCGGCTTTTTCTCCGCCCAAAGCAGACACGGCGTAATGAACTTTGCGGAACGAACGCGAGCACTCTGTCATAATCACCCGATGTGCGGGCGGCCGCCGCTGACGGACGGCGGCGTGTACGTGGGCACCGTCAATCTGGGACGGCCAGGAACTCTTATTGCAGCGGATCTCGCCCACAAACGCGATTGTGCAATCGCGAGCACGAGTTTGTTCGATGCGTCTGGGGCCGAAATCTTGTGGAGTGTTGCTGGTCGCGGCTCTCTTAGTTGTCAGAGCGACCGGCCAAACGACCAGTTCTGGCGCCTTGTCTGGAGTGGTAATTGAAAAGACAAACGCCGTTGTTCCTGACGCGGCAGTCAAAATCACAGACCTCGACAGGGGTACGACTGACTCCACCAAAACCAATGGCGAAGGCACTTATCAGTTCTCCTTCTTGCGTCCCGGGCCATATGCGCTAACCATAACGCATTCGGGATTTCGGGAAGAGCGCCGGACAGTTACGATCCAAGTGGGATCTTCAGTCACGGTCAATATAACTCTCCAGGTTGCGGAAACCAGCAGTGAAATTACGGTCTCTGACGAAGCGCCGATCATTCAGGCGGAGAACGGCGATGTCTCAGCGACCGTAACCCAAAAGCAAGTCTCGGAAGTCCCGAACCCAGGCAACGATCTTACGTACGCCGCGCAGCTCGCTCCAGGCGCTGTGATGAACACAGATGTGCAAAGCTCTGCCAACTTTTCAATTCTTGGAATGCCTGGAACTTCGTACCGCTTCACTATCGACGGAAACGACAAGTTAAATCCATGTCAGTGGCTTGTAAGCCGGAAACGGACATTGTAGCCTGCGGATCGGCGATGAACCCATTCAATGTCACTCTCTCTCGGTCTAAATCAGCAACTTACGTGCAACGGCCTCTCCAAGCTCCGACCCCGCTAGCCAGAATGAACCGGTCTCGGGCATCACAGCAGGCTCAAATGGACTCGCATTTTCAAATCGGAAAGCAGTGCCAGTTGGGTTCGTTTCGCGCAGAACGGCACTGAACCCCCGGGCGGGGACCGGTTCCGTTCGGTGTTTTTCAGTCTCGGGGGCGATCGGGTGGGTTCGTTTGGAACCCTAAGCTCAAAGAGACTCGAACGAGATTTCCCCCTTCCCCCACACCGTTTGCCTCCCAACGCCGGTCCATTTCGCGGCAGAGAGATAAGGAACGAACTCCGTCAAATCGCCTTCGTACTCAGCTTTACCGGTGAAACCGCCGATAGGGTGGACTTGGCCGGTGCGGCCGCTGCGCCTCAGGATCTCGACCTGCTGGATGTCGCAGCGGGTCATGCGCACGAGCGCGGCTCGTTCGCCGAAAGCTCGAAAGTCGATCGTGAGCGGACCGTCGCCGTACAGTTCTCGCAAAGTGCTGACCCGGTCGCGAATGCGGGCGATGAGAATCGGGAACTCGGGACGTCTGGCTAAGTGCTGCCCCGTTTTTAATTCGGTCGGCGTGAGGAAATGGACGCGCAAACGGCCGACAGCCTCGACCGAAGCTGCGAGATTCAGTTCGAGCAGTGGCGCGTTTTGCTGCATCACGAGCGAGCTGCCGTCGAATATCGTCGCAGCATGCTCGCCCTGGGCATCGAGTTGCGACACGCCCGTTAGTTCCACACGGCTCCGTCGGATACCCAGACCTTCCCGCCCGAACTGTCCGAACGCGAGCACGAGATAGGCAATGGCAGGACTGTGGATATCGAAAAGATTCAAATCGAAGTGGAACGATTCGCCGACAGCTACGGTGCGGCCATCGAGGCCAGTGGCGCGAAACACGAAAGGCCGGGGCCAGTCGGCAAGTCCGCTGGGACCGGCAACGACGGCCGACGGCTCAAACATGCGCGCGTAAGGACAGCTAGCTCGCCACTCGCAATCGCGCGCTCCCGTGCATTGCGGCACGCACGCAATTCGTCGGAAGATGACGCCAAAGGCGCCTCGCAGAATGTTGGAAGATTTCCCGGGCGGGAAGTGAATTGGCTCGCGCGCAGTGAATGTAAACCGGAGCGCGTAGAAGCGAAATAGCAACGCTCCATTCTAGAGAATCGTTTCGAAGAGGCTGCAGAGATGATGGACGCTTGGAGCATCTCCTTGCCGGGCATGTTGACGTTAACCGCGACTACTAAGCGATTTTTTCATTGAGATGCCTTTCAGTGTTTTTTCAAACCCCATGAATATTCCCTTTAAGGCCATCATTTAAAAAGCTGTTACCAGCGATAGAGTGCATTTAGGTTGCACCCAAGCAGGCGTTTTCAAGCGGGCTGGAAAACGGTAATGCCCTGGGTTCCTGCAGGCCGAAGTGGAAATTCTTTTGGCCGGACCTTTAAAGTTTGTCCTTCCGCAAAGCACGCGCTACTCGCATTTTTATCGGCGGAAAAACATTCCCAACGCCGGTGGATTAAGAAATCGCGTTAGCATTGGGATCATGGAAGGCACCTCAGAGGCATCCGATCGTCCCCATTCGACAAATGGACCGATCAATCTACGGGCGGGTAGTCTAGATATTTCCAGTCTCACGCAAACCCTCATAGAGCATCAACGAGAGCGCGTCTTCAAAGCGATTGCGGAAGAGCGTGCAGAGGGTAAGGGGTTGAATGCTGCTACGTCCGTAGAGCTGAAAAGGCTAGTATCCATGATTGCCTTGTATGCTGAACTTGATCGGGGCCAAGGTCAGACTCAGCATGAGCGCGTGCAGCCCCGCCCGGTCGGACCTGTTAGCGAAATACTTTCTACCTTGGCCGCCAGACCCCGACGGGATGTAAGGTGAATCCCGCGCAGCTCATCGGCGAAGGATAAAGCTACTTTTTGGTGTTCCAAAAACGTCATCTCTGACACCGTCCTAAGTAACTGAATCGATTGAAGCGGAGGTCCTTGCTTTGCTGTAACCACAAACGATCGATTCTGGCATTAACACCGGGCAAGTTTTGTGATCTGGTTCAGTCTGAACCGTGCCAGCTCACTTCCAACGAAGCCTAGCGTTTGCGCGGCGAATTCGACGGTCGGCATAAGATCTCGGCGGACTCAGCCCGACCTTTAGGAAACGAATCAGATCTTGTCCAGAGCACAACTTTATGTCTTGGAGTGCTCCAGTGATGCCCACGGCACCGCTTCCACAACACCTGCGTATTGGTGCTCACGCGTCCGATTCGAGTATCTGCCATTGAAATCAATTAGTTGGAGAATTGCCAGCTTCAGATACCACGCCCCGAGTCGCCACGCATCCCAAAACAGCCCGGAGCTCGCATTGCTTGCCCTCTTACTCCGTCTTTTTGGAGGGTGAACAATCGAGTTTCGCGTTTCTACCAGTGCCTGTGGCCCGTCCGACCAGTTCGCAGTTTGAGCCGCCTTTTGCAAAGACGTGAGCCGGGACGGTATCGGCATAGGGATCGAACAGCGATCCAACAATAGCCGAAGTTGGTTCGCTGCGGGCAATCGGGTAAAGCCGTCAGGCGAGAGCACCAGAGACTGTTGAACCAGCAACCGCCAAGCGAGGCGCTCCAGAGCCGCCTAAATTAGAACGACGGACCCATCCACGCCTGCAGCAGTTCCGTCAGTTCTCGTGTTACCAGTACACCGATTCATACAGAGCCTCGCGCCATTCAGTGTCAAGCGCTTTCGACAAGAACCCCGCAAAACCGTGCTCCATTTCTTGAGCCTGCATGCGGTCGAGCCACGTCGCACCCTCTGAGAATGGGTCAACGGTTCGGGTTCCCCATTCCTGCATGACAACGTGGCCAGCTCCGTCGTACCCTTTGACCAATGCAAGAGCGATGAATCGCCCACGACAAAACGATAGGAATTCACCAATAGCATTCACCACCTCGTGTGCCTGAGCGCAACTAAAGGACTCATCTTTCTCTCTTGCAAGGTGGCCAGCATGAGTGAAGCTGAAGCTCATGTTTTCCGCTGCCGAAAGGTCACCAAAATTGCTTTCTCTCAAGGGGTATATTCGAAAAATCCAGCCCCCGGCGCCCATTTCGATGCGATTCTTCAATCCTCCCTCTCCTACCCGCTGGACGAAGAAGTCGCCGAAGTTTGGAATTGTGAATTCAACGGACTGTAGCTCTGGCGTCTCGTCGATGAAAACCGGCTGGAAGCGAGGAACTAGGTGAAGGGCTACTTGCATACCTTCGTCCGAAATTTCACAAGGAATACTAGTCGCCAGCGCCTCGAACGGTTCGGCGTTCTTTCTTCGCACAAAGTACCGATCGGTCAGATCCGGTATTGCGCCGGACGTGATCTTCCATGGCTCCGTAATGATTCTGACACCGCGAAGAAGATCGAATGAAATCTTACACCGCCGCTCTAGTTCATGCTGATTCCAACGGATCTCTAGTGACTCCTCTGATACGATGAACCGCTCTTCTGTTCTTGGTGACATCATTCAAGATTTCAGAGTACGATTACCCCGATACTCGGGGCCGGCACCCGGTCGAACGCATCGTCTCATCTGATCGAAATGCAGCGCTTACTATGGCCCTTGTAGAGCCCGTTCAATTTCGCGAAATTCCAGTCTGTCGACGAGAGGATCAGGCGTGGATTCGGAAATAGAACTCGGCTGTTCCATTCGAGCAAATAGGCCTTCCGCCATGACCCCGCCAGAATCAGAAATCCTGGCAGTCAAACAACCTAGAACGGGGGATCGGGTTGCCGTAGAATGTCTCCAGATATCGTCTAGAACTAGCGTTGGCGGAATCGCTAGGCCTCTTTGCAGTAAAAGGAACCTCTGAGTTTCGCGCCTGAGCTTCATGGCATACTTCACTTTGAACGCCTCGTCGAGGCCTTCCCACGCCTCCGGAAGGTGACTCAGGAAAGATCGCAGCCGACGTTCTTTTCTCCTAACTGCTGATAATCCTGCACTCAATTCGTAGGACCAAGGAGTGCCCGTTAGCCAGACACCATAACGGACTACGTGATACGCGAGTTCCGAATGCAGCCATGCAGAAGAGCGCGCGATAGGCTGGGACAGGCAGACCAGATCGAGCGACTGATTTTTAAACCTGGCATTCTGGATTCCTACACATAGCACGTCAAGGTCGGAATCTGGTCTGTGCAAACCCGCAGCGGTCGAGCCGAACACGATGACCTCAGCAGCCGTACGGACGAACTGTACGGTGCGGTGAGGGCACTTGGACAAGCGTCGGAACAGCAGAGATGAAAGGTAATCCTCTTTAAGGTTTCGCAGCATCTCTGAGTTCCTCTATCGCTTTCTTCAAGGCCATGAAAGTATCGTACGCATTCTGCATATCGTCATGGCTCACCCAACCGGCATAGCCCTTAACTTGTTCCTCAAACTCACGTGCCAAATCTACGACCCTGGAAGTCGAACCGAATAACTTTTCGAACACTTGGCCGAACGACGGAGCTTTACCCGGAACTGGCTTCTTGATCAGCCGCTTGTCGCTCAGTTGAGAAATGAAAGAATCAATGGCCACCTCGATTTCCTCTGCGTCGAATACTTTCGGCCCGAACTCCTCGCCCTCGTCATCCTCCTCTTCATCGCTCGTGTGGTCAGCACCGACAGTGCTGGGATCCGATTCACTCTCGAAGTCAAACCCCTCGTTTTCGAAATGCCATTCGATCTCTTGCAAGCTGTCGAGCAGCATAGTTATTGTTGACGAAGGCACGATTTTTGTGGGCCGCTTACGCATGCGTCTGGTCTATCGAAAACGATTTAATACCCCGTGAACCAACGCGGCAACGACGTGAGAAGCTTGAACTGCCGTGTTGAGTACTACGCGCCACAGCTGGGAAACATATGGAAACGTCGGCGCAAAGGCGATACAGAGAAGCACGACATAGAACCATCGGTCCGCGGATTCTCCAACCTTCCAGTCTTCCCGGATCCTAGACCGTATTTTGTCGAACACAGATCGCCTGGAATTGGCCAAAGTACGCTGATAGCTCGCTTTGGCGATCTCGTGGGCGGTATTCGGTATTCTTGGCAGCAATGGCACTTTGCCGCGGTCGATATCTCGCAGTGTTTTCTCTAGCGCCCGGGCTCTCCGACCGAACAAGCGGCTCAACCTAACCTGTTCAACTTCGAAAGCGAAGAAGAAGACAACCATCAGTCCAAGCACGGTACTCACGAGCATCATTGGAGCCTTGCCCGCGCCAGTTGTCGCAAAAGATGCAACAGAGGCCCCAGCAATTGCGGTGATGGACCAGCCTTTGATGGTGAACCGGAATCCGCCGATTTTATCCATCTTGTCTTGGAGCAGCTTGTATTCGTCAAGGATGCGTTTCTTCAGATCCGTGAGTTCGGGGGCCTCTGATGAACGAACCGGGTCTCGCGGTTTATCCGGCGGCTCTGGTGGAGAGGCGGGGTCGTGCGACTCCTCAGGCGGTCCCGAGGGAGGAGCTGGCTTTTGTGGATTCGGAACGCCGGTTGATGTGCTCTTGGACAAAAATTGCCTGATTTGCTCAGATGCGCCGACTACCAATTTTATCGGGGAGGTCGCGGGAGGAATCGACTTGGGCGCAATCGGCTGCGCGCCGCATCTGGGTCAAAATGCCATCATGTGGAAGTCCTTTAACTTCAACAACAATTACTTTTCTACAGATTAGTTATTGACATCTTTCGAAGAGAACATTAACGTGGAGTATGATCAAGGCCTTTGCGTACCTGAGAGTCAGCGGCAGAGGGCAAGTTGACGGTGACGGTTTTACTCGACAACTCGAAGCCGTCAAAGTATACGCGGGAAATCACGATATCACAATCGTGAAGGTCTTCAGAGAAGAAGATGTGAGCGGCACAAAAGATCTGGAGAATCGACCTGCGCTTTCAGCTCTGTTAACCGCACTATACTCCAACGGCACACGACTCGTGCTCGTAGAAAAATTAGATCGCCTGGCCCGCGATTTGATGATCCAAGAAACCATAATCGGCGACCTCCGGAAGCACAACCTCGACCTAATTTCGGTTTCCGAACCGGACCTTTTACAGGACGATCCGACACGTAAGCTGATGCGACAAATTTTCGGAGCAATCAGCGAGTACGAGAAGACAATGATCGTCCTCAAATTGCGTGGCGCACGCACGCGTGCTCGGGCCAAGAGCGGTCGTTGTGAGGGCGCGAAGCCATACGGGTATTTCCACGGCGAACCCGCAGTCATTGAACGCATGAAGTCTCTTAGAGCCTCAGGAATGGGCTTCGATAGGATCGCTGCGCATCTCAATGCACAGGGAACCAAACCGAGGCGTGGCGAAAAGTGGTGGGGCTTGACGGTCAACAAGATCTTGAGCGCGGACATGCATAGGCGAACAGGGGTAAAGATCTCACGACAACGAGAGTAAGATGGCTCCTTTGCCGACGTAATCAGCGAGTCTTCACGTACTTTCGAATCCGCTACGTAGAAGGTTAAAGAGACAAATTCTGGATGCGGCAGTACGACTACCGTTCCCTATTTCTGCAATCGGTTGCCTCGGAGTGCCCTGATGTCCTTCGTAGTCTTGCAAAAAACGTCTTGCCGATTTATCGATCATTCCAAGATGAGGCCCATGCTCTCCATTGGGCACAAGATCAGCGATCTGAGCTTCGGAAATGGGCGAGGGCATATAACTTGCGACAAGAATGGTGCGTAGAAGTAGCATTGCAGACGCTGCATCATTGGGTGGAACACTCGTCCTCGTTACTTTTCGTGCGCTGGTCGCTTCCGGCGTATGTGCTGCATCAAGTTGGTTTCGGGTTCTCGGACGCTGGGTGGATTTCAGGATCTTGGAGTGATTTCGAGAAGCACATCAGGAAGCGTTTCGAGGCGGAGTTGACAAAATATCGGCTGCACTTCAAAGGATCCGACGAGAAGCGCAACTTGCGACACTTCAATTGGCTAGCTCTCTACCAGTGCGCTGGTTTGTCGCACCGCAAAATTGCTGACAAGTATGCTGGCCAAACCAGCGCCGCTATCAGTGAAGACACTGTTAGCAAAGGTATCGCTGCGGCCGCCGCGCTAATCGGCCTTACCCTTCGTCCTGGGAGCCGCGGTCCCAAACGTAAATAAACCGGAAATACAAGTAAGCCGCTCATTTCCTTTTTTGCATCTCCATTCACGATTATTCTTTTTCCAGAGCGATTCCTGACGCCTTCAACCGCGACATTGCTTTGAGCGTCAGGTCGTCCTTGAGGGGCAAATTGCATGAAGCTGAAGCTACTATCCATCCCCACTGTTGCAGCACTGCTACAACGATCGGAGAGCTGCATTCGACGCTTGGTTAAGCGTAAGATCATCCCGTCTGTTCGCGTCGGACGTGCAGTTCGAGTAGAAGAAAAAAAATTGCGGAGCTGGATAGATGCTGGCGGGGGCGGCGAGTGGAAATTTCTTCAACCAACTGCAGCGAAAAAAACAGGATCGCGACGAAGAGCTGCACGGACGATAACCCTATGACATCACAAAAAGAAAAAAGAACGTCTCCTACAAAGGCTGCGCGCTCTACTGCCAGCGGAGACACTGCGTCCCTCCATTCCACGAGAAAGCCATATCAGAACGCCTTGCCCTTCTTACCAGAAGAGTTGGCGCCAATCATGTCTGGAAACCTCGAAGAAAACGACTTGTTTTCCCGATCTAAATCTCGACCTACGTTGGAGGAAGAGCAGGTCGGCAGAATAATCGACGAGCATACGCGTGAGCACCCGATCGAGGCGGCAGAGATTGCGAGCAGAAAAGGCTACTCGAAGCGGATGGTCACGGCCATCGTAGAAAAATTACGGCGTGAACACGGCCTTCCAATTGGAGCATCGAGGCGTCGGCCGAGCGGCTTCTTTATGGCCCGAAGTAATGACGATTTTGAAGCCACCCTGCAGACCTACCTTTCACAAATCCACTCCATGGTTGAAACGGTTCGGGCTGTTGCGCCGCGTGGCCTTAGAGGTTGGGTAAACAAGCGGCTCAGGCAAATTGCTTTTCAGCGTGAAGTCCGGGGGAGATAGCGAAAAATGAAGCCATCAAAAGAAAGGGGTGAATGAAATGCCTTCGCGCAAAATCAGCAGAGTTGGCGACGTGTTCAATCCCTACGGCTTATTCAACGGAATTTTCCTTCCAGAGCCGCTGGTAGGCTATCGCGTTATTAGCTCAAGCGCCAAGCTGCTGTATGCTAGGCTCACGCGCTACGCGGGCAAGGATGGGAAGTGCTACCCTTCACAGCCCAGTTTGGCGAATGAACTCGGGGTTTCGGAACGGCATGTAAGAAATTTGCTTGACGAGCTTATTAGTGACCAACTTTTGAAGCGTTTCCGGCGAGGCTTTCACAAAAGCAACGAATACAAATTCCTTAGGCATCCCATTCTCGAAGCCTGTTTGAGAGGTGATGATTGGAAAAACCTTTCGAGCAAAGAGCGGAACCGCCCTTCCGGCTCAAAGCGGAACCGGCCTTCCGATCCAAAGCGGAACCCGCCTTCCTTCGAAGATAAACACGATGAAGATAGTCACCTTGAAGAACGTCAAGGTAATAATCCCATGTCTCGAATCCGTTCCTTCGGAACAGACTCGAAAATCGATACACGTCGGAAGAAGGGAAACCCTGTCCAGGAGACTCTTTCGAGTACAGGGGCGGGCGTCCAACAAACCAGCGAAGATCGACGCAGGAATCCGCTCGATAAAATTCGATCCACGTTGTTCCGGGAATTCGGGTCGTTACTCGGTTATCCCGACGCGAAGATTGCCGAGATAATCCTCAACTCCGGAATGGGTGCACCTCCCGAGCACATTTGTAAGCTGATCTCTCTATACGCTGAGCGCTTTCGAAAGGGCGAAAAACCAGCACCGCGCAGTTATGGCTTTTTTCGGACGCACATTTCTCGGTACTTTGAAGGTCACCCTCCCAAAAAAGATCCGTTCAAAAGCAATCAAGATCGAGAGGACGACCTGACGTTCGTCTAATTCAACGGTACAAAAAAATAGGCCCTGCCAGAGCAAGTTCGGCGAAACTTGATCTGCCGGTCCGCTTCAAGGTCTTGCTAAGGAGGCGCTGTGAATAGCTTGGACGAATTGCTGGATAATGTAGCGACCAGGATCGCCTCAAAGCTTCAAGATGCCGCGAGACGGCAACAAACGACCAAGACACACGCAAGACTGCTCAACGTGAGGGAGGCGGCCACTTACCTAGGGCGAACTAAGGACGCTGTTCAGCATTTAGGGAGCAGTGGAAAGCTTCCGATCGTACGCTCAGACAAAAGGGTATTTTTCGATGTTCGTGATCTCGACCGCTGGATCGAACAGAACAAGCGTCAGCAAATCGACTAATCTACTGGTCATGTCGCGCAAACCACAATTTGGAAGAATTTTCAAACGCAAAAAGAAGAATTCTGATGGAAGCGTTATCGAACTTGGCCCCTGGTGGATTGAGTTCTATCGCAATGGCGTACAAGAACGTGAGAGCAGTAAAAGCGAGCGCTACGTCGATGCGCAGGCACTTCTGAAGCTTAGACATGCTGAAATTGTCAACGGCACTTTCGGAGGCCTCGCAGCCGAGCGCGTAACGGTTGCCCGGCTGCTTGATGACCTGAAACTGGATTTCGAGGTAAACGGAAAGTCCGTCGAATGGCTTGCTTTTGTGGATAAGCATTTGCGCCCCTTCTTTGGATCGATGAAGGCCTCTCACATTGGTACCGAGGCTATCCAGCGCTACATTACCTTTCGCCGCGGCGCGGGCATCGCAAACGGTACAATCAACCGCGAACTTGGTCGCCTCCGTCGCGCATTCAACCTCGGGCGACAGGCGACACCGCCTAAAGTCAATCATGTACCGAGAATTCCAACGCTTGAGGAGAATAACGTCCGCAAGGGTTTTTTTGAATACGAGCAGTTCAGCGTCCTGCGGTCTGAGCTCCCGGAGCAATTGAAGCCTGTGATCACGTTCGGCTACTACACGGGATGCAGGAAAGGCGAAGTGCTGTATCTCCGTTGGTCACAGATTGATCTTTCCCACCGAATGATCCGTTTGGAATCGGGGGAAACAAAGAACGGCGAAGCAAGGATAGTTCCCCTAATGGGCGAATTGTTCGAGATGCTGATTATGCAAAAGCAGCTCAGGGACCAGTTTTGGCCGGATTGCGAATGGGTGTTCTTCCGGCATGGCAAGCGGATTAAGGATTTTCGTGGTGCTTGGGAACAGGCCTCAAAGCGGGCCGGTCTGGTTGACGAGAGAGGGAATCCCGAGCGGCTGTTTCATGATCTCCGAAGAACCGCCGTGCGCAACATGATTCGGGCCGGAGTTTCCGAGCGGGTTGCAATGGCAATCTCGGGGCATAAAACACGTTCGGTCTTCGATAGATACGACATCGTCTCGGAACGTGACATACGGGAGGCCGGCTGGAAGTTGGAGCGCTATGTTGGCGATTTCCAAAACCCACCAAGCAAGGACACTTCAAGGACACCCGAGCCCTCTATGGGAACTGCGAACCACGACCACACCCGTAACCTATTGAATTGATTTGGTGCGGAGAGGGGGACTTGAACCCCCACGGAGTTACCCGCTAGCACCTCAAGCTAGTGCGTCTGCCAATTCCGCCATCTCCGCGATTTTCAAAACGAACTGCTACTTCTTCTTCGGCTGGCTGTTTTGCGGCTGCGCATTTTGCTTGGGCGCAGCGTTCTTCGGGGCTGCCGGAGCTTTCTGAGCGCTTGAAGCGGCCTTGCGCGAATGCTCAAGAACACTGCCCGTGCTAGGCGACCGGTTGTTTTCCAGAATTACCAGCGTCAGCGCCGTCACCATGAATAACGAAGCAGCAATGGTTGTGGCTTTCGATAAAACCGTGGCCGTGCCGCGAGGTCCGAAAACCGTCTGCGATCCCATGCCGCCAAATGCGCCAGCCAAATCGGCTGCCTTACCGCTCTGCAACAGAACGACAATAATCAGAAAAAAGCAAATAATAACGTGCAGGGCTGTTATTACGTAAACCATTACCAGTTAAAAGTATAACAATGCAGGGGTGCTTAGGCGGCTGCGGGTGATATCACTCGACCCTGACGGTTTTATGCAGCCGCAGGTCCTTTGATGATGCACAGACTATAAACGAATAGCTACCTGGACCACTTTCCACGCCTCCTGCGTCTCGTCGTAGATAGACAGATACTTCCGATGAACGGCGAGGCTCAATTCCCTGCTCTCCCTTCGCACCAGAATCAAACTGTACGTTTACGCCGGGAGCTGCGCCATTACGGCGGCTTTCAAAGGTGAGGTAGGGAACGCTACTTGTTCTTTCCATTTCGTAAGCTGACCACCGGGCGGGTCCACTTGGGCCGAACCGCCGCCGGCGATCGTGCCGGTGTGCGCATGCGGCCCGATTCGCAATGGAGCGCACCTTTTGGCGATCCAGCGCGAGCACGCCGTTGTTCTTCAGCAACCCAGTGCTCTGCTCAGCAATCCGGC
>JBJMGM010000086.1:0-19372 GCA_045807905.1 Bryobacteraceae bacterium
CCTGGTGGTGGAAGACGGCGACTTGACATCCGCGCACAGCACTCCTCCCTGCTCGCTCCATGCATTCGCGGATCTATTTGGCCGCCTCGGCCCCACGCGCGGCTTGGACTACACGCTCGCGAGGAATCTCTATCACTTGGTGCAAGCTGCGGGTTTTCCGCAAGCTGAGATTGAGATCCACCAGCCCGCCGTCGCCCGAGGCGAGGACCGATTTTTATTGAAATGGTCCGTGGAAGAAGCCGCGCCGGCCTTTATCGCCGCCGGGCTAACTACCGCTGAGGAGATAAGAACGATCCTCGTCGATATGGACCGCGACACGAGAAACCCCGATATCCTGGTCCTCATGCCCCAGATGTCCTTGGTCTGGGCCCGCAAACCGAGTTGACAGTTTCGGTCCGCTAGCAGTTCCTTTTTGAAAAGAGGGGTCGAGAGGGGACCCCTGGGCGACAAGCACACCGGCGGATATGCAAGCGGGATCCTCGCTGGCGAAGGTCGCAAGAAATAAGATTGCCATGTCGACTTTGAATGGCCGACGGAAGAAGAATATTCCCAAAAGATTTCAGCTGTCCCGGTAGCAGAGGAGCTGACGGACGAAGAAATACTCGGGGAAATTCGAACCATACCGCAACAGTCTGCTGAGGTGGTGATGCTTGTCGATGTGCACGAGTTCTCATAAAAAGAGATTCAAAAAACATTGAAGATACCGATCGGATCCGTGATGCCGCGCCTGAGCAGAGGGCGGCAATTACTGCGCGCCAAACTGCAGGTGTGCGCTGCACAGATCGGGGTTTCACAACATCACCCCCAAGCTGCTAGATTTGCAACAGTAGATTGTGCTCCAACCTATGAGCTCGGCTATCCCGCTCTTTATTCCAGTGATCCTCGGTACGCCTCGAAAGGGCCGATACAGTGAACACGTCGCAAAATTTGTCGCCGATCGCGTGAAACAGAGGCATGACTTAGAGACTGAACTGATAGATATCAGAGAGATGTGCTTGCCGTCGGATGACGCCGGCGAGGCGATCAAGGACCCTACATTTTCCGCTACCGTGACGCGCGCCGACGCGCTGGTGCTCGTGGTGCCCGAATATAACCACGGATACCCAGGGCTCCTCAAACACGTTCTGGATACGAATTTGAAGGAGTACATACACAAGGCGGTTGGAGTATGCGGGGTATCCGCTGGCGGGTTCGGGGGTTCCAGAGTCATCGAGAATCTTCTTCCTGTACTGCGCGAGTTGGGCTTGGTGACGATCTTTTGGGATGTTAATTTTTCAAATGTGCAAACCCTATTCGATCAGGAAGGCCGAATAACGGATCCATCGTATGCGCGCCGGATAGATAAGTTCATTGCCGAATTGGTGTGGATGGCCAGGGTCTTGAGATACGGCCGGCAAAATATTCCTTTGGAGTGACAAGAATGATCTGTCCTAAATGCGGAACGGAGATGAATCATCACGCTGACAAGATCGACTACGCAGCCGTCGGGGAGGTGATCGACACCGGGTCGGAAGGCGTCCTACGGGAAATCCATACTTGCCCGAAGTGCGGAAGCATCGAGATGCGGACGGGGAAGATTTGACAGTTCTACGGATCTTCCTCTAAGCCAGTAAGCTTGTAAGCAAGTCGTGGGCACTCGGTGCAAGCTTTGCGGCAATCTGTAGATTCGTTTTTCCGTCCGGCATACCCGCAGTGGTGTGCCATGAGTCCAGTATGTGTCTAAAATGCGCGCCAGCACGGTGAGGATTAACTAGCTTGGCGCGTCGCATACGCAGTGTCGTCGAGCTTGCCGACTAGCCTGCCGCGGCCAACGCATGTTTATCTCGATCAACACCGAGTGATGCGATCGAAGTGTGTGGTCTATTTCGGTTCATTCGTGCTTTCCAGTGTCCGGCCTTAATATCCCCCAGCCGGGGCTTTTTATTCCGGCGAGTTCGTCCTGCAGGATTACGAGATGTCGGGGTGATAACATCGTACGCTGGCCCGCCACGAGTTGGAGGACAGAAATGCAGCGCACGTTAATCACGCTTCTATTCCTCTGCGGCTCCCTTACTGCTGTCCTGGTGAGCGCGCAGGACCGCGATTCCTGGAACTACAGAAATAACCCTAATTGGGACAGCTCCTGGAATCGGCGCCCGTTCCCTAGGGTTGGAGCGTGTTTCTTTACTGATACCGGTTTCAGGGGCAACCATTTTTGCGTAAGACAAGGCGACCGGCTGAGCAGGCTTCCGGGCAATTTCGGCGACAACATCTCCTCAGTTCAGATATTCGGTAGAAGCCGCGTGACCGTGTTCAACGATCGCCATTTCAAAGGCGGCGGCGGGGAGCTTCGGAGTAGCGTTCCCGACCTCCGTAACGTCCCCTTCCGCAACGGACGCAACACTTGGAACAACCGCATCTCTTCGATGATCGTGCGGTGACGTTTTAGCCACCGGAACTGTTTTGGGGCTTCCCGCTTTCGCTACTCGTGACGTAATAGGGGGCCGTGATTGCGATGGCAGGCCGATTTGTCTCACCAGTGTTACACCTCTATGTGCTTGTCCATCGAAGTGGGGGCCCCAACCGCGGCTAGTCGCTTGGGCAGGCGAAATGAAATAGGATTGAAAGGGTGATATGAAAATGGATACGGCGAGGCGCAGTTTTTTGCGGAACGGGATTCGAACAGTTTTCGGGGCGGCTCTTACGGAGGTTGGCATGCGTGGATATCAGAAGCCAACCTATGAGGCGATGTTGATATCATGCATCGATCCGCGGATGGTCGATCCGGTACATAGGTACATGAGCACTCGCGGACTGGATGGGAAGTACAGCCAGTTCGTTATTGCCGGGGCGGCGATAGCCGCCCAGGCGAAAGCTTTCGCTTCCTGGCACCAGACATTATGGGACAACCTAGCAACTTCAGTCGATTTGCACAAGATCAAGCGCGTGATCGCAATCGATCATCGCGATTGTGGTGCTGCCCGTATCGCCTATGGTCCCGACAGCATTGCCGACCGAGCGACTGAGACGGCCACACACCGAAAAGTGATGATGGCTTTCAAAGACGACGTCCATAAACGACACCCGACTCTCGAGGTGGAAACCGGACTTATGGCACTCGACGGGAGCATAGAGATGTTTGCGTAGAGGGCACTTCGGCCCCTCGGTCGGCCTGAATTTAACGCCAGCTATAGTCAGGTCTATGATCTTGAGTGGCCGGGTTGAGCTATACACCATGCGTAAACTTAGGATCTGCGTGTCCTTGCTCGTCTTGTGCACTGCGGCAACGGATCGCGCAGTTTGCCAGATTAGGGCGCGCATTCGAACCGAACAGACGTTGCTCGAAGTTCAGGCTCATACGTCAAGTCCCCAGGTTGTGACTCTTGGAACCGGTGGAGAAAAGAGTTGGATTAACGATACCCCCGAGAAGTTGATCGAATCCGTCGAAATCGACGGGAAATCAGTAAAGCTCAATTGGCAGTTCAAGGGACAAGCCAGTCGAATCGACCCTCGTGAGATAGGCTTCGTCTATGAATCCACCTCTCCGAAGCTGCGTCTTACATGGGAATGGAAGGCACCGGCTGCCACGGGTCCTATCGAACACACGATCCACATCCAGAACCTCGAGGCGAAGGAGCTCTGGATTCCGTTGCAGGACAGCTTTCAGTTCAAGTGGCGAGTCGATAACGAGGCCGAACTGGAGCACTTCTATGTGGAGAAGGGAGCCGGTTCACCATCCGCGGTGGGAACTCACGAAACGAAGCTTCCTGTTGGTTATGGCTGGAACGGCACATCAAGCACGTACGCTCACCCTAAGGAAGGCGAACCTCGCGAGATAATTCCGTGGTTAGGGGTCCAGAGCACCCAAGCTTCACAAACCGGCTGGTATGTAGGCGTTGAATTCAGCGGCCGAACCCGGCTGACCTTGGAACGCGGTCCCACGGCTTTAAGCGGGGCAGTTGGATTGAATCCGGTTCCGGGACCATTCAGATCGCGTCTTAAGCCGAATCAAACTTTCGATACGCCGACTGTCTTCGTGGGCGCATTCCGCGGTGGATTCGATGCTATGGGCAACGTATTGCGGCCCTGGGTACGATCGGCGCTCACGAATCCTCAAGCTTGGCAGAATCCGAAGTACCCCTTACTCGTCAACAATAGCTGGGGCAGTGGGATGCGAGTCGATGAAAAGCTAGCTGAGCGTATGATCGTTGCCTCGGCGGAACTCGGTTTGGAGATGTTCCACATTGATGCAGGATGGTTTCGTGCTGTAGCTGACTGGTACCCTGACCCGAAGAAGTTTCCTCACGGGCTAGCTCCTATAGCCGACAATGCTCATCGCCAGGGGCTGAAATTCGGTATCTGGGTGGATTGGACCCAGGCAGGGCTGAGCACCGAGCCCGGAGCGCTAAATGTACGCGATCCGAAGGCGCACGACTGGACCGTTTCCGATCTGCCGCCCGATTGGAAACCGGAGGCGTTCAAAGGCCAAACCATCGACATTGGCGTTCCTGCGGCGCACGCCTACGCCCAAGCCGAGGTAAACCGCATTGTCAATGACTATCACCTTGACATGCTGGAGCACGATGGCTATCTTGTGGCCCAGGGTTGCGTGCGCGAAGACCATCCTCATGCACCACCGGACCGCTCGCGGATGTCCATCGTTAAAGCCGGCAGCTCTTACTTCGTCAATACTTCAAACTCGACCGACGTTAGCTATCACGCTGTCCGCGCCTACTATGACATCTACGCAAGGTTGCGCAGAGAGCACCCGGGATTGTTGCTAGAAATTTGCAATGACGGTGGCCGCATGGTGGATTTCGGCAGCGCAGCTCACGGCGACTACTTCTCTATTACTGATACCTACGATCCTTTATCCAACCGGCGCGCCTTCTATGACGCAAGTCATCTTCTGCCAGCTGCCATGCTTGAGTCTTATGTTAAAAAATGGCCCGCTCCGAAGATCGAAAACTTTCGGTATATGCTGCGCAGCGGAATGATGGGCTGGTTGACGATCATGCTTGATATGAACGCGTGGACTGAGCAGCAGAAGATCGCGGCAAAGCAAGAGATACAGCTTTACAAACGGGAACTGCGCCCGCTTATCCGAGATGCGGATATCTATCACGGTCCGCGGCCTGACGGAGCCCACTGGGACGGGACCGAGTTCTTCGATCCAAGACGCGGGAAGGGCGTCATATATGCGTTCCGTGGATCAACCGAAACCGAAAACGAGCACAACTTCAAGCTTTATGGGCTCACTCCAGGGAAAGAATATCGGCTGCGCTTCTATGACCACAGTGCTCCGGACCGTACGGTGAGCGGGCGCGAGTTGCTCGATTCTGGGCTGACCGTGAAACTGTCTACTCCCAACAGCTCAGAATTGGTTTTCTTTGAGTAGGTGTGACTAGCGGTTCGAGCAACACCAGATCCGGATCGGTTGATTCGGCTTCGCTCTTGATACGTACTGGCCACAGTTCCCGCGCCGTACGGGCTCTCGCTGCTTTGCCTCAGATTGAGGCGGCGCGCGTTTGTTGAAGGAAAGAATAGTTCAACTTGCAGCCTTAGCTTCCGGTCGCGGCCGTTCGAATCACCAATGCACTTTCTGTGGTAAGGGAAACCGATCTCTAGGCTTCAGGAGCGCAGCCGATTCGTCCAGTTTTGCTCGCTGAAAGATTGGGTACACCCCGCCGTAAGGAAGCAATCGAATCACCGTGTCACCTCGCCACAGTGCCCGATAGCCGCGACCCGCGACAATATGGGCCCGCTCTGTTTCGGGTTGCTCAAACATGAGAACGATTGGACCGGCAACAGCGCCCTTTAGCCAAACTGCGGAAGGTTCGATCTCGGTGTGAAGCCCTGCCGGACCACTCACACGGACATCGTTGGGGTTCAGCCAATCGGGCGTTCGCACACGAATCGGTTTGCCGCGCGTGGGATATAAAACTAGACGGCCTTGGTAGGGAACGTAGCTTGCGACTTCGACTCCGGGAGTGGCAGCACTGATTAGAAGATTGACACGAATCTCTTTTGCTGTTTCATGTATAGCGTTTTGCGAAGCCAAGAACAGGCCGCGCATCCCACCATTGATGCAACAACCCTCGATGTCGCCATTCTGGACTGCGAGCAACGTGTTAGGATCAGCCCAGCTGTCAAAGCTTCCGTGGACCCCGCGGGCCACTTGGGGATCTGCTATGTGGAGCGTGTCTAAGTTGCGGAACTGATTTTCGACAAGCTGATTTCGTACAAATCGCTCAATGTCATTCCAGTATTCAACATGACCTTCTTTTATTAGCTCCAGAGCCAGGCGGATTGCACTCGTGATCGTGTCGGTCTCACACGTTTTTGCACCGACGGAATCAGCGACCCATCCGAACGGGCTTGTGTAGTTCGCCTTTACCCATTCAAACGTGCGATAAGCACGCTCGGTTATCTCTCGACGATCTAGCTCGGGCGCACCGGCACGCGCGCACCTGATGATACCGGAGAACGTGTCCATCCAAGCATGGAGGTGTCCTTCCCAGCCCGTCTTTGTAATAACTCCGCTTGGGGTCACAGTGTCGTCATGGTAGAGGGGCCAGCGACTCAGTCGCGCCGCAAACCGCAGCGCCGGTACGTAGCTTGTAAGCTCATAGAAGCGCACCGCGGGCAATATCTGGTATGACGCTTGATGAGGGCACGCGCCTTTCTTGGTAGCAACCTGCGGAAACCACAGATAATCGCGTTCCTGTACAGCAGCCTTATTCAGCCCAGCAATAAACTTTTCGATTCGAGTACGCACATTGGGATCGCGTCGCTCCTCGAATTCCGTTACCAGTGCATATAGAGCACTGCCCTGGGCGAACATGTGATCCGTTTGTTTGAGCGCTGGATTGTAAACGAGGCCTGTCGAATCGAAAAGTGAATCGAAAAACCGCCTGATGCGTGTCTCAGCGGCAGTCATCGCCGGATCGAGTCGAATCATCTGACGGGCTAGAATTAGCGCTTCTACAAACCTGGCAGCTGTATCTCCAAAATCCCAAATATCGTGTCGGAGGTTTGTAGGCCGACCGTTTACTAAATCGACTCCGAACCAGGGCTGATAGTCCCTCGAAGGGTCCATCCGATTGATGAGACACTCCACGCCCCTGGCCATAGGCTCGCGCAGATCAAGCGTCGCGGGACGCGCTTCAGATGCTGTTACGTGCAAACCTGCGATGGCAGGACTAGCAAGAAAACTGCGACGAGTCATCGATCTACACCTAGATTCAGGAGGTCTCTCGGGCATTTACGCCGAATTAGGTATGAGTACGATATCGGCTTTCGGTTGCACCCGGCCTTGAACCTCGACACGCGCGCGGTACAGGGATCCACCCAGATATCCGGCTTCGGGGTTGTAGCCGATTGGCACTTCCGACGTGATTTCTGACCGCGCGGCAGACGTAATATACAGAGTGTCGAGATTCGGACCGCCGAATGCACAACATGATGTCTGTTTCGCGGGCGTCGCGATACGTCGTTCCACCTTGCCGTCAGGATCGTAGCGCATTATAGACGCTCCATACCATTGGGCCGACCAAAGGAACCCTTCACAATCGACGGCCAGCCCGTCGGGTATGCCTTCAGTTCTGGGTACCTCGAGCAGGACGCGGCGGTGCCGAATGTCGCCACTAGCAAGATCATAGTCGTAGGCGTAGATGCGACGGGCAATCGAGTCTGTGAAGTACAGCTTTTGGTCACCGGGAGAGAACGCCAGCCCATTCGAGAGATGAAATCCTTCATCGAGAATAGAGGCTTTACCTTCGTTATCAATTCGTAGAAGATAGCCCAACTTGTAATCCGTCGCGGGATCGAAGTATGTTGTACCTGAATAGAGCCGGCCGCGCGAGTCAGTCGCGCAGTCATTCATTTGGCACTTTATGCCGTCGACATTATCGCTGACCAGAGTGAGACGGTCCGCGCCGTCCCAAAGCCAGATGCCCGAAGGGCTTGTAATAACGAAGCCTCCGCCGGAATTCAACCGAAATCCGGAAATCTCAATGTCATTCTTCAGTATTTGGTGCTGTCCGGTTTCAGGGTGGTAACGGTAGAATCGGCGGCCAACCGCATCGATCCAATAGAGAGTGCCGCTGTCCTCGTCCCAGACGGGGCACTCACCGCAAAGATCACCGTAATTAGCTACTAACTCGATCATAATCGTGGAATGAGATCAACCACTCATGCAATGCAACTTCGCTGTTGATTCATAGATCTCGCAACTCATGACGTTCATGAGATACGATACCTCTCGAGCGTGCTTTGGTTGAGGTGAACCCCTAAACCCGCGGTTTGTGGCACGTCCACCATGCCATCCGAGCCGACCGGGATAGACTCTTCACACATTTCCCAACGCAAAGGCGATTTGCTGGTCGAGTATTCGAGCAACTCTGCGGTCCAATGATTTGCCAGAAAGTGAAGGTTCGCGGCAATTTCGATATTGGACTTGAATCCATGCGTGATGACGCGCTTGCCGCGGGCGCTGGCTGCCGCCGCGATGGTGGCGATACCCGTAAAGCCTCCGACCATCGTAATATCCGGTTGGCAAATTGAGGCGCCACCTCGGTCCATGGCCTCGATAAACTCGTTGACGTGAGTCAGACCGAGATCCCCGACGCCCATAGGCAGGCCGGCTTGGGCGAGGCGAGCGTGCCCTTCCATATCGTCTAGCGGAAGCGGTGCCTCGAGAAACGCGACTCCGACTTCCCGAAGCAGCGGGATGAGTTCGAGACCCTCTTGCGCCGTACGGTAAGACAGCGCCGCATCAACGATTAGCTTACCCTCGCTCCCGATTGTGCGGCGGGCGGCTCTTAGCAGATTGGCCGTCTTGTCCAGATCGTCCATCCACCAGGGGTCCGCAGCAAATTTGATATTCCGAAGATTGAGCCGCTGCATTGCATCCTCGACCTGCCGCTCCACTCCGGAAACCGAGCTGGCCATCGGGTAAATCGTTCCATATGCTTCGATACGCCGCCGTTTGGCTCCGCCTAGAAGCTCGGAAATCGGCTTGCCTTCTATCTGTCCTTTGATGTCCCACAATGCTATGTCAATTCCGCCGATAGCATGCATGACCAGCCCGCGTCGTCCGATGTAGTCCGTTGAATCGTACATCAAGCGCCAGAGTTCTTTAGGTTGTGCCGGGTCCCTCCCGACCAGCAGTTTTCGCAGACCGCAGGCGTGATTGTGCGCGTGATCCGAATTGATAATGGCCTGTACTGCGGGGGCAAGCGATTCGACCTCGCCGATTCCTGTGATCCCCTCGTCCGTCGAAACGCGGATCACGCAATCATCGTACGATCCGTCGAACAAGGCAATATTCGGGTCTTCACAGCGCAGATGAATGGCTTCTATATTCGTTATCCGCACGAATCAGAATGCTCCCGCCGACACATAACCCCGTCCGGGTAAGCCGCCAAAACACTATAGCAGCCGGCCTATGATCTGCCTTCACCCACACCCGACAGGCTTCGGGTAAAAGCGGAATCTGTATGATCAGTGCAATGAAAGCGCTCGTATATACCCGTCCGATGAACGTAGAAGTGCGCGAACTGGATGCGCCGCAGTTGCGAGACTCTGACGTTCTGGTGCGTGTGCGGGCATGTGGCGTTTGCGGATCCGATCTTCATGGTTTTCGCGGCAAGAGCAGCAGGAGAGTTCCACCGCTAATTTTAGGCCACGAATTTAGCGGCGACATCGTCGAAAACGGGAACTCGAGGCAGCTCCGGGCTGGCTCCCACGTCGCTATTTATCCCCTGCTGTGTTGCGGGACTTGTCTTTATTGCTCCTCAGGACGCGAGAATCTCTGCCCATCGCGGAGGGTCTTCGGGCTGGATCTTCACGGTGGTTTGGCTGAATTCGTCGCGGCACCGGAGAATTGTCTGTTTCCGCTTACTCCCGAAATGTCGCACATTGAAGGCGCTTTGGTGGAACCGCTGGCTAATGCGCTCCACATCCTGAGCCGTCTCCCGAACGTGCGCGGCGCGACAGGCCTCATTTACGGGGCCGGTCCCATCGGGTTTTTATCGGCCTACGCAGCACGCGAAGCTGGAGCGGCTCGCCTGGTCGTGGTAGACCGAAACCCATATCGGCTTCAATTCGCTACCCATTTCGGCGCGGACCTCGTGATAGATGCTTCGAAGGAAGATGCCGTTGAGGTGATACGAGGTTGGACGCCGAACGGGCAGGGGGTAGACTTCGCGATAGAAGCCATAGGCACGGATACATGCCGGCGGAATGCAATCACGTGTACGGCAGCTGGTGGTACGGTAGCGTGCGTCGGGCTGGACCAGGAGATTTGCGAAGTGGACACTCGACCGCTTGTCATACGTGAAGTGGATGTTCGTGGAGTGTACGCCTATACTCGGAAAGAATTTGCAGCTGCGATAGAGATGTTGGCCGCTCACCGGCTTCATTACGACCCCTGGGTGACAACCGCAAGTATGGATGCGGGGCAACGTATTTTTGAAGAGCTTGCTGGCGGGCAGTCACCGATTCTGAAAGCCGTCTTTCTCAACAATTTCTAACTGGCCGACTATCTAATCGCCACGTGCGCTCTCTCACTCTCATCTGCTCAGTAGTTGCCGTAAGCCTTTCACACGGGGCGGTGTCGCTAGAGACGGGAGAACCGGTGGACGTTGCTCGTTTTGCACTTTCAAAGACCTCTGATGGCCACCTCGGGCTCGAGTGGGACGAACCGCGTGTTATTCGTAGAGTCGAAATCGCGTTTCCCGAGAAGGTGCCTGATCCTGCCGCCGTCCATGTGGACGCCTGGGTCTCTAATTGGCCGCCTAAGTCCGCTGGCGGATGGATTAAGTCTGATACCCGATGGCAGGGTGATTGGCGCGAAGTGGCTGCGGAGAAATCTCATCAAGGGGACGCGCTGTACTTCCAATTCAAACCGCTCACTGAGGCCGAAAACCCAAATGCAGAGAATGTTCCTGGATACGCGCCGTCTTTCCGCAAAACGCTGAAGCTCCGCGTGCGCTTCGATCGGGGGCCGGTCCGGTACTCTGCGTTGCGAGCGTATGGGGAATCGCGCTGGAACGAACGCGAGATCGATGTCGAAACCGGCTGCGAAGGTAAGCCGCATCCGCAGGTCTCAGCGAGTGCTTACAACGGCGAGGTCATCCATACGTCCGTACTCCCCACACCACGCCGTGGGTTGCGACTGAGAGTCAGATACACGGAGCATCCGCCCGAATCTGCAGACCGCACCGTCGTCACCATCACATCCGGTGACAATGCATTCGGTGTGAGCATGGATGACATCGTCACTAAAAAGGATCTCTACGTTCGGCCGTTCGGCATATTCATCGGCGACACTGTTTCCGGCGCCAGTTTCCGCTCCTTTGTCGAATCCGGACGAATGCGTGTTGGTGACGACATCATGAGTCGCGTTTCACGAGAGCCGGAACAATCCCTTCAGCGCGCCACGAGTCAGATCCCGAAGCTGGCGATGACCTCTCGCCTCGGATCACATCGCTTGCGATATTACCCCCTCGGTTTCCCGGGCAGTCGCGAGAAGTACGGCTTGGACTACAACGGCAATCTTTTCATCAGTAAGAAAAGCTCAAAGGCCATGAAGGAAGACCTTGCAGGCATGCTGTGGGAAGGCGATCAAATTTACTTCCGCCTGGGAACGGGCGACATGCCGGATTTCCGCGAGCGTGAGAACAGCGCTCGCCAGGAGCTTCTTGAAGGTTGGCTTCCGCTAGTCAACACACATTGGGCGGATGGAGGTCTCCTTTTCGAAGAGCAAGCCTACTCTACGTTGCTCGATGCTCCTCTGGATGATCAGCGGTTGCGCGGTAACGAACCGAGCGTCACATTTCTAAAACTGAGGGTTGGGAACCCGCAATCGCATGCTGCCAGAGCCCACATTTGGTTCATGGTCAGCCCCCGGGAGGAACTTCGTTACGATCGCGGTCTCCTTTTGGGAGCGGCTAATTCACAGGGACCCTATGCACACCCACGGTTACGGGCAAAGTTGCAGTCCGCCGAAGGATCGATCAAAATTCAGTCCGTTCCGGGACGTGCGGCCCCGCTGGAGGGACAATCCGCCGGATCTAATGAGGCGGAAGCGGCTGTGTGGACGGTGGACCTACCCGCCGCTGCATCCAGCACATTGAGCATCACAGTACCGTTTCGGACTTTCGAATCAACCGCCGATCAGGCGCGAATTCGACGGTACGAGTTCGGTGCACGCCGTGACGAAACCCTTGACTATTGGCGCAAACAGAGCCGGGCAGGCGTTCACATGCGCGTTCCTGATGCCGAATTCAACCGTTTCCAAATGTCTGCTCTGCAGCATATTCTTGTTACCACCGAGAAGGACCTCAAGACTGGTTATGACATCTGCCCATGCGGAACGTACGACTACAACATGTTCGCGAACGAGACCGCGCTTCAAGTTCGCCTTCTCGATATGCGCGGCCTCCACGATCTGGCGTGGCGATGTTTAAAACCAATTGTCGAGTTGCAGGGTTCCAAGCCTGCACCAGGCCGCTTCAAGGATACTTCCGCGATGTTCCACGGGGTGCGCGTGGATGCGGACCACGACTACACGCATTCAGGCTATAACCTGAACCACGGATGGATTCTCTGGGCCCTCGCTGAGCATTATTTCTTTACGCGGGACAAAGCCTGGCTCCGTACGGTGATGCCTCGCATAGTGCGTGCGGCGGATTGGATTATCAAGGAGCGTCAGGCAACGAAATCGTATTTGGGCGGTCATAGCCCTGCTCCTGAATACGGGCTGCTTCCCGCAGGTCAACTCGAGGATAACGAAGATTTCGAGTATTGGTTTGCGGTGAATGGGTACGCCTACCGCGGCTTAAGCGCGGCCTCCCAAGCGCTCTCGGACACCAATCCGGCAACAAGTTTGCGTCTCGCGCACGAAGCCGCTGAATACCGCGAGGACATTCGTAACGCCACGTTCCGTGCTATGGCAATCACGCCTGTCGTTCCGTTACGAGATGGGACCTGGGTGCCCGCAGTCCCACCACGAACCTCGTTGCATGGTCGTGATCTCGGCTGGATTCGCAACATATTGTACGGTTCGTTGACGCTGGTCGACTGTGGCGTTTTCACTCCGAGCGAACCAGTAGCTACCTGGATTCTTCAGGACTATGAGGACAACCTGTTTATGGCCGAAGATTCAATGGCAGTTCCGGAACGCGATTGGTTCAGCCGCGGCGCGATTACTCTTCAGCCGAACTTGGTGAACACGCCTGCCGTTTACATGCAGCGCAATCAGACCCCACAGGCCCTCCGCGCGCTGTACAACACCTTCGCTGTGAGCTACTACCGCGACCTGGCAGCTTACACGGAGTGGGTTCCCAGCTTAGGTCTCGGAGGTGGGCCGTTCTTTAAGACATCCGATGAAGCTGCCTTCCTCACGTTTGTGAGGCTGATGCTGGTACGTGAACAGGGAAATAGTTTATGCCTGAACTGCGGTGCGCCTCGACAATGGCTGCGACAAGGAGCAGTGATCGAGATTCTCCAAGCTCCCACTTACCTCGGCCACGTGGGTTTCCGCATTGAGTCTCGCGAACAGGACGGATTCGTCGACGCTACCGTAACCTTCCCGCCCGACCTGAGAGCGCAACAGATTGAATTGCGCATGCGCCATCCGGAAGGGAAGAAGATTTCAACTGTTCACGTGGACGGAAAGAATTGGGATGGTTTCGATGCTGCTAATGCCAGCATCGTTCTTCCTGTAAGCACCGGAACGAGACACGTTCACGCCGAGTATCGTTGATCCTCCGGTTCGGCCGAATTAAATCCCCGGGTCCTCACAAATTGGCGCGCGGTTCTGATAACATAGACTCCACTTTTTGTTCTGATGGGTATCTGAACCGGTTTGGGGGAGATCCTGAGCATTGTTAGCGTCCACGTAAATCGAGGTTCCAGTCGGAAGCCGGACAGAGAAGGTGCTTGGCGGAGTGCTTAGCCGGACGATGGCGGTCGCAGCCTTCGCTCTGATGTGGCCAGGTGCGATCCGGGGCGTCACCTATCTCGATCTTGCGCCCTTCGCGCAACTCACGTCATGGTCGGGATCACAGTCGCACCGCTTCGCAGATCTAAACTCAGCAGGCAACGCTGACAATATCGGGCTCGAGTGGGATGAAGAGCGGGATGTTCGTGAAATCCGAGTTCGATTCCGAGGTGAAGCGCAAAAGGGCGCGGTTCTCGAGTACTGGTTCAAGAATTGGCCCTGGGACCCGCCCCAAATGCCTAGTATCGAAGATCCTATGGACGATTCCTGGCAGGGCGAATGGTTGAAAGCAGCTGCCGCCGAGAGTTGCGGAGCCTCGGACTGCCGATATCTGTTCGCGCCGCTCAGTATCAAAGAGAACTCGCGCGCTGACAGGCTGCCAGGCGTGCGCTATCGCCGGACTCTCAAAGTTAGAATCTCCTGGCCATCTGGCGCGACCGCCGTCTCGCAACTGCAGGCCTTTTCAGACAGCGAGGAAGATCCCATCCAGCTGCAAATTCGGATACCCGGGGGCCGAGGCACGGTCTCAGCGGGCAGCTTTTCCGTATACAACGGCTATTTGCGTTCAGCCAAACCGTCTGCCGCGGGCGCGGATCTCAGCGTTATGGCCGCAAAGCCGGCCCTCCCCGGATCGGAGGATCTCACGGTCGTCACTGTCCACCTGACAAAGCGTCCGGGTGAAACAGAACGGAACCGTAATTTCTCTTTTTGTACTCGCGACACTGCGCAAGGGCCTATCGAAATACCAGAGTTCGGCGTTCGGATCGTGAATCCAAACGCGAATGCACAAGGCGCTTCGAGGAAGCAGAAGATCCGTGAGCGCATTCCGCGCGAGCCAGAGCAAAGCTATGAGCGCGCCAGGCGAGAAATTCCGCATCTCGATCCATGGGACCGCGAGTGGGCCGGCAAGCTGTATCTGCCTCTGGCTCCCGATGCGAGCTGGCAGAAGTTCGCTTTCGAGATCGGCGGGAATGTCTATATCAGCAAGAAGGCAACGAAGGCAAAAGGGCATGAGCTTGAGCGCCTTCAGTGGCCCGGCGATCGTCTGACGTGGAAGATCGGTACCGGCGCAAAGCCGTATTATCGTGAGGACCACAAATGTACCATTCGAAAACTGAACGGCTATCTACCGGTAGGAGTTCAGGAGTGGGAAAGCGATGGGCTGCGCTATACCGAAGAAGGTTTTGCGACGCTTCTGGAAGGTCCGCTGTCGCCTGATGATCCGGCGCGCAACGAACAGACTTCAGCCGTGCTGATGCTGAAGCTGAGCGCAAAGAATCCTGCAGCTAACTCCCAAACTGCCCACGTGTGGATTTCGAACGATTCTAACGAAAGCTTGTCGTTGGCTGGAAATTTGATTTTCGGTCAAGGCAAGGTGCGTGGACAACTCGAAAATCCCAAGGCAGCCGCTTTCGAAGCCGCTCCGGTATCGAGCTCGGGTGCTCAGGCGCATGGAATTCACGTCAGCTTCGAGGTCCGGCCCCAAACCACAGAATCGGTCATTATCAAGCTGCCCTTTGTCTCCGATCTATCGAGGAACCAAGCAGACACTCTCGGGCGTTTACAGTACGCGTCAGAGAGGGCCAGGGCAGTTCGGTACTGGGAAGGAATCGTCCGAGCCTCACAACGCTTTTCCGTACCGGAGCCGAAATTCCTCGATCTCGCGCGGTCCGTGGTGGCGCAAATTCACATCAGTGTGGCCAAAGATCCCGGGACGGGTTTGTATATCGTTCCCGCCGCTAGTTACGTTTACGATGTGTTCGAGAACGAGGCAGCGTACCAGGTTCTGCTGCTTGACACTCTAGGCCAAAAGAAGACAGCGGAAAGCTATTTGGAACCTATAATGCGCCTGCAGGGCAGTAAGAATTACCCCGGGGTGCAGACGGATCCTACGCATGCAATCCTGCACGGCGAGAAGATCAGCGATACCTACGATTACACGATGTCAGGCTACGGGCTGGATCATGGCACTGTGCTGTGGGCGTTGGCGCAGCATTACCTGTACACAAGGGATCGCGCGTGGCTGGAACACGCCTGGCCCCACCTGGAGAAGGCGATCGACTGGATTGTGGAGCAGCGCAAGGCTACTAAGCTGATCGATGTTCATGGCCAAAGGGTACGCGAGTATGGTCTTCTGCCCCCGGGACAGCTCGAAGACAATTCCGACTGGGCCCATTGGTTTGTGATCAACGCCTACGCCTGGGCGGGCATGGCGCGGACAGCAGAAGCACTCGCGGACGTGGGCAACCCCGCAGCCGCACGGGTTCGCAAGGAAGCGGACGACTACCTACGCGATCTTCGCGATGATCTCCAGCGAGCAACGGAATCGGCGCCAGTGGTGCGCATGCAGGATGGGACCTACGAGCCATATATACCTGTGATACCCACGCGTCGCTTTCGCATCTTTGGTCCTACGCGCCGCGACTACTATCAGCGATATGGAAAACCAGATGTGAACCCGCTCTTGAGGCTGGCTGCGGATCGCGACACGCTTTGCGGACCCGTGCTGTTCTTGTTTCTCGGTGTCTTTGATGTGAATGAGCCGATGGCGAAATGGATTCTGAATGACTGGGAAGATAACGAGACACTCAGCAGCGGGATGGGCATGAATGTGCACGGTATGACCGACGATCGCTACTGGTTCAGTCAAGGGGGTATGGTTTTCCAGGCGAACCTGGTGAATCCTATTCCGGTTTATCTGCGACGGCATGAGGTCGCTGCGGCGATCCGAACCCTTTACAACGACTTCGTTTCTTGTTTTTATCCAGACGTCAACGTTTTCACAGAGGAATATCATCAGTGGGGGCACGGCAGCGGACCATTCTATAAAACACCCGATGAAGCCCGATTTGTTCACCGAATGCGAGACATGCTCGTTCTCGAGGACGGTGATAATCTCTGGCTGGCAGCGGGCGCTCCGCGGCGCTGGGTGATTTCAAACGATGGAATACGCGTCGATAGCGTCGAAACTTTTTTCGGTCCGGTCAGCTACAGTTTGCATGCCTCCGATCGCGGAGTGATCGAGGGTGAAGTGACCCTGCCCCGGCGGCAAGCCCCCAAGAAGGCTTGGCTGGTCGTCCGTACGCCATCCGGTCAAATTCAAAGCGCGACCATTAACGGCAAAGCCTGGAACCAAATTGATTCACGTTTGGAAGCGCTGGAATTGCCCGCAACTTCAGAGCCGCTCAAGATTCAGGTTCGTTACAGGTGACGTTGTTCATGAGCCAGACAGAATCCAATCCGCCCATTCCGATGCCGGCGCGAGGCCGTTTCCGTACTCTGAGTTCCTCCTGGATGTTGCTCTCGATTGCCACCGTGTTTCGGTGGGGATCGTGGGGATTAGAGTCGAAAATCGTTGTCGACCGAATTTCCCCTTGGATGAACCAGGTGTTGTTCTCAATCGGGCTGCTTCCGCCGTTGGGCTGGGTACTCTTCTGGAAGAATTTACGGCAGACGACCGGAGAAACGAAAAAAGGCGCGGCTTACGGTTTACTGACAGGGATCTTTGGCGGCCTCGGGAACGTGACATTTTACCTGGCGTTGTCCCGCGGAAAGGCATCCATTGTCGTACCGCTGGTCGGCCTGGCTCCGCTAGTCACAGTCGTTCTCGCGCTTTTGATTCTTAAGGAATCTATTAATCGCGCCCAGGCGTTGGGCGTTGTTTTGGCATTGCTGTCTATTTATTTTTTGAGTATCTGAATGCACGCGTGGTTTTGGCTCTCGGTCATGACGCTCGTCTTCTTCGGCGTAACAGGGGTGACGCAGAAGCTGAGCACGAACAATATCTCTTTTGAGATGTCGTTTGTCTGGTTTTGCGTTGCGGTGTGCGCAGTGTCTGCCCTGATCGCGATTTTATTCCCTCTGGACTGGCGCTCTCTGAACCCGTCGCTGATCGCTCTGGCCGCTCTCGGAGGCCTATTAAACGGTCTGGGTGCGCTCACAAGCTTCGCCGCCCTCAAACAAGGTGGCAAGGCATCAGTTGTGATTCCGATCATCAATTTATATCCGCTCGTCACCATTGCGGGAGTGTGGCTTTTTCTCGGTGAAAGGCTTTCAGCCACCCAGATCATCGGCATTGTGCTGGCTCTGGCTGCGGTGGTGTTTCTCTCCCAGGAAACGGAACCAGTAGACTTGATTCCGGCCCTGGAGAACCGTCATAAGGATTGAACAGGAGTATTGAATGAAACTTCAAAGAGATTTGATCTTAGTTGCGAGCTTCGTATTACTTTCGGCGGTTACTCTCAAGGCGCAGTCACTCAACCGAGGTCAGATCCGGGGGACGGTGACCGATGCACAGGGCGCCATAGTACCCGGCGTGAATGTGTTGGTAACCAGTACTGAAACGAATGTGGTTACCAAGCTCACAACGAACGAGTCGGGTTTCTATCTTGCAACCGAGCTTGTCCCTGGCACATACACTGTGCAGTTCCGGGCGCAGGGATTCGAAAAGCTTGATATCAGTAACGTAGTCGTGAAGTCGGGCACAACCATTACGGAAGATGGCGTAATGAGATTGGGCCAGCTCACTGAGACTGTGAACGTCAGCTCAGCACCTCCCGTCGTTGAGACGACTGCCTCGAATTTCACTACTTCGATCAGCACACAAATTATCGACAAAGTTCCGATTGTCGGGCGTGACATTCAGACGTTGACGCAATTGCTGCCGGGCATCACGCAGTCAGTCGGGCCGACGGGTTCCAGTTTCGGATTTGACAGCCAGTTCGGGGGATTTCCCGATCCCACTCACATCGTCGGGTCCGGTATCAGCGCAAACGGAAGTCAGGGCGGCGCAAATGCGTGGTATCTCGACGGTACCCTCAATGCCACTCTCGGGCCGGAATCTGTGGTTGTGAATCCGTCACCAGATGCAGTTTCCGAATTCAACCTAGTGAACAACGGCTTAGCCGCTCAGTGGAGCCGTACCAGCGGTGCCGTCGTAAATATTGTGCTGAAATCAGGGACCAACGCTTTCCACGGCGATGTGTATGAATATAGCCGGAACTCATTTTTTAGCGCGAGTAATCCATTCTCCCGGCGGAGCCCCGAGGGCGGCTTTTTGTCGTCACCGCGAGTGAACTACAACGATTTTGGAGGAACACTCGGCGGCCCCATCATCAAGAATCGAACGTTCTTCTTCTTCTCCTGGGAGACGTCATTGCTGCATGAGAGTAAGAACCAGCTCTACACCGTGCCGACGGCACTTGAGAAAACGGGCAATTTCACTGACCGTCCAGACCTCGGTGCGTGCCCGACCTGTTTGTATGATCCATATTCGACGGTCGGACCGGATGCAGCCGGGCTGTTCCATCGCACACCGTTTCCAAGCAACATAATTCCCGCAAGCCGGCAGGACCCTCTGGCTATGTTTTACATAAACAGCTTTCC
>JBJMGM010000087.1:0-3938 GCA_045807905.1 Bryobacteraceae bacterium
ATCTACTTTGCCTATCTACAATATATCGATACAATAGCAAAATTTCTGCGTCAGCCTTCGGGTCTGACGGCCTGATTTCGGTCACCGCCATCCCCAAAGCAGCGGCATTGCTGAACGCTTTGCGCGCCCCGAGGGGTGTGTCGATAAACTGCAGAGCGTGGGTTTCCTTCAGCACCTCCTGTGCCTCGACGTTGTCATGGCCACGCGGGTCAGCACGGTTGAGAAAGGTCAAGGCTTTCAGCGTGGGGTTCACGGTCTGCATCTCCTCGACCGGGTACCCACTTAAGGCGGGACACCGTTATACCACAATGGTTTCAGGCCTCTAAAGCCGCGGCCGCCAGTGACGGGCATGCCGTGCATTGTTGAATAACGGCAGTCATATGTCAACTGTCCCGCCTTAAGCGCATACCCCCTCGACCAAGGCGGCCACCTTCTCAAGCGTCCACACATCGAAGGACCGCGGGACAAACGGGACAAGCAACACGTCGGCCACCGTCAAGGCCGCCCGCTGGCTGCTGGTGTCACGTCCGCCGGTATCAATCACAATATCGTCATATTTGGCAGCAAGCCGCAGCGTTTCGGTCCGCACGGCGGGGCCAGTCAGCTTGATGCTGGTATACCCTGCGCCGTCTGCTCTGCGCTCGTTGCGTAGGGCGGTAAAATCTGTGGCCGTTTCTTGGTCGTCAGCGTCGATCAACAACACGTCACAGCCTTGCAAGGCCCGCATAACGGCAAGGTTGGTGGCCACCGTCGTTTTGCCCGATCCGCCTTTGATGCCCCCAGCCACAAGAATCATGTGCGTATCCCCTATATATGCAATGGATTCCCATAAGATATATAAAAAATATCTAACCATCAACTAATTCCTGCGTCCCTGCGGCGGTATCTGAGCATGCCACAGGGGCATGGGTGAAAATCAGGGCCAAAATTCCTGGTTTTTGTCGCAGTGCGGTGAGAGGCGCACCAGAGGAGCCAAAAAATATGTCTCAAGAAATCGAGGTTTCTGAGATCGTGCCCTTCTCAACACAACACCCCATTCGGACGGCATGGCGGGTGTGGGGTGTTGACTGCGGATCGTTTCAGGTCTATAACATGGTCATCAGCATGGCGCTCTGCCAGCCCTGGTCACCTGTCACCGAGGAGCCCGCTTGGACACACTCACGGTCGAGACACTCGCCGCGATCCTCCAGGAACCCAAAGTCGCGTTGCTGCGCCAGGTCCTGCGGACGATGGGCCCGGAGCGCTGTGCCGCCTCCTGGCGGACACGCTCGCATGTGAGGCCAGTGGCGGCATGCTCACGAAAGACGGGACGCGGCGCCGGACCCCAGGGGGCGTGTTCTTCCAGCTCGTCAAGGCACAGGCGACGCCCAAGGAACGCCAGCGCCTCTTTTACCGTGCGCTGCCCCAGCAACCCACAGCACCCGCACCCGGACGACCTCCAGCACCACCCCAGGAGCCCACCTGGGCCGAGGTGCAGGCGCTTGTACAGCCCCTTCCCCAAGGAGAAGCGACCGTGAAACTGACGCTGATCGGCCGGCCTGCGCTCGATGCTATCCAGACCCGGCCCACGTATATCGCGTTTCGGATGCAGGGGAAGGCGCCTGGCCCGCTGCCGAAGGGCTTGCCCCCGGTCCCGGATCAGCACCCGATTGCCTGGCTGGTCGTCATAGCGCTCCGCCCATGGAACCGGGTGCAGGACAGCCTGGCGGCGCATGCGGACGATACGCTCATCATTGAAGGCCATCCGGTGGTAGCGGGCGCTGGGACGCATGTGCTGTTCGCGCAGACCTGCACCAGTATGGTGCAACAGCGGGCGAAGAAGCAGGCCCAGCACCCGCCCCAGGCGGAGGCGACGCCCTGACGTCCGCAGACGGACGCGCCCGCGGAGAGGCGCTGATCCCTTCGGCATTTTCCTTGACGCTTGTCAAGAGTTTTTCTATACTGCAGCCAGCATATCCGCAGCCGCCTCTTGTGCTGCCAATCGCTCCTCTCGACTCCTGCCAACCACCCCTTGTGAAGTGCGCTTCAGGAGGGGGCTTGCGTTTCCGATACACAGACGTTTTTGAGACTCCCTGTGCAGGAAAACCCATTGCAACAGTTATTTTCGACACAAACAGGCAGGAAAAAACGGGTATTTCTCCATCCAAAAATTGTCGGTGCAAAACGGGCGTTTAACATGAATCTATCCCACTATCAATCTATGTACCCAGATATGAATTGTGGCGACCGCTAAGAACGCCTCGAAGCACGCCGTGATCCGCTCCCAGCGGACTACCAAGCGGCGGTATTTCTTCTGGAACCAGGCAAAGGTCCGCTCGGCTTGAAACCGCGGGACGACTTTCTTAATGGGCCGGCCTCGGTTCTTCTTCGTCTTCCAGACCCGTTTGGGAAGTTGGGCCCGGATCCCGCGCTTGCGGAGCTGCTGCCGGAGCGCTTTCGCATCATACCCTTTGTCTGCCGCAATCACTTTCAGACGTTTCCGGGGGCGACCCCGTTTGCCTGTGTGGACCTTGACCGCATCAAGCAACGGCAGCACTTGTGCCCGCTCGTCCCCGTTGGCCGGCGTGGTCCGGTTCGCCAACGGCATGCCGCCGCCGTCCGTGAGGCTGTGGATGAGGATCCCTTTGCCTTTCCCCCCGCGGGCGACGCCCTCGCCGCCACCCTTTCCAGGGGGAAAACGCGCCATCGACGGCGCCATACTCCCAACGAATCATCCCGCGTTCCTCCGCCATACCCAGAATCCGCGCTTGCATCGCCGCCAACGTGCCATCGGCCTGCCAGCGTTGTAGCCAGCGATGCGTCGCGCTCTTGGAGGCCCATTGCGGCCCACGTGGAACATCACACCAGCGGCACCCAGTAATCAATACGTACAGCAAGGTATTCAGAATCTGCCGAAACGGCGCATGTGGCATGCCACGACCACGCTTGGGTGGTGCCGGGGGAAAGACATCCTCAAATAAGCGCCATTCCAAGTCACTCAACCCTTCAAAGCGTCCTGCCATGACTGTCCTCCTCTATGCTGATAGGACAGTATAGCACAAAATTATATTAGTGGGATAGATTCATGGAAGTTACGCCTGGTTCAGGTTAATGCGTTGCTCGTTGCCAAGCGAGTGCCACGTCTCAAGATTGCCACAGTAGTTTTTGATTTTCTCCCTAATTTCATTCTCCTTGACGAGTAGCTCATCCAAACTTTTGCAATGAACGGTTCTGCCTGTGAGAATGTCCGCAACCGTAATGTTGCCGGTCACCTGGTTAAACAACACTTTTCTGAGCGTAAACCAGGCAATAACCATCACCGGTAAAACAAGGAGCGGATGAATCAGCGCGGAGATCACGCCAAAGATGATCGCCCCAATTGCGGCAGGAAGGAGCATAAGCCGCCAGCGGAAGTTGTTTGTGGCGTAGTCATCCTCCCAGATAACGACTTTCTCAGGCTTGGCCTTTCGCATCAGCGCTTGCTCTTCTGGTTTCAGCTCGATTTTGGCAAACAGGTCGTAGCGTTTCCCAAGTGCTCCCCATTTCTCATTGCGTTTGAGTAAGAGTTCCATCGTGTTTCCTCCTCGCTTGGTTGTTCAGATTGTCAAACCGACTCCCTCACCTCCTCCCGCACTAACGGATAGTGCCTCGTATCCGAAAGAGCGCGGGATTGCCAGATTGCCCCTAAGAAATCTCCCATTGCTTGCGCAAAAGTCGTGAGGCGGTAATACCTGGCTACGTCCTGTGGTATGTCCTCAAGTTCCCGTCTGATATTTTCAATTCTTGCCGCTTGCAGGGTGACAAAAAGCATCGTAAAGGAGCGAAAGTCCCCATAAGCCTGGTATGTCTTTGTGTAGCGGAAACTTTTGAGATACCGGTCATACTGCGAAAACTTCCGGTGCAGGGTGGTTTGTCGGCTGACCAGAGAGGCAGTGATAATCCGCTCTGTCCCCATGTCC
>JBJMGM010000088.1:0-16467 GCA_045807905.1 Bryobacteraceae bacterium
AAATGGGCGAACACCATTGGCAACCTCTGCACCCACAACGCGTATCACATCGGCCAGATCGTGTACGTGCGAAAGCTGCAAGGTACCTGGAATCCGGACAAGGGCGTGAAGAGTTAAGCCCGTCAAGCGGTATTCGACAAATCTCATAGCCATCCGTACTCGACGCCGTTTCGTTTGCAGTCGCGATTCTCGCTTCCCATTCTTCATTCGTCCAGTTTCCGGATTGCCGACCCCCATGTAGGTCGATTCTCAAGAGAGGACAGATCAATGAGGCATATTTACGTGTGGGAAACAGAAATCCAAAGTGGCAGAATGGAGCGCACTTTTTCGGCGTCGCTGCGGACTGATGAGGCAAATTCTGTTAGACCATGCGGGACGGCAGACATGCTGTGACAAGCGGAGGAAGCACGGTGTCACCCGGTGATAGTCCGATCTTGTCAGGTATCGTTTCGGAGCAGGTCGGCTCGCAACGACGCTATAAGCCGAGGAGCAATGTCGCTCAAGAGCCAAGCCCTCCAAGCGAGGCCACAGAGCAGAACTGTCCAATCCACACGCGTTCGAAACAAAAAGAATGCAGCCAGGAGTACAAGGGGGGCTTTGAGCAATGCGTGATCGCACGAATACCCGTAGTGCTTATCCTCTTCGCTCACATCCTGGCCAGGGAACCTGGAGAGCCAAACGGCACTGACGAGCAGCGCAGCTGCGATACAAACGTCCGCTATTCCTACCCAGCGCGGCATGGGATGAAGCCTCAGCACACTTGCAATCACAGGGAATAACGTCGATAAAGTCAGTGCGACCAACCATCCAAGCGCGACCCGGCTTCGATACCTATGAGTCATGGACGACACCAGCATAGCGAGACATGCCTCGATGTATTTTTTGCAGAAACTCAGCTGTACGGCCGTACCCATCAGCAGGCAGTCGAAATCGCGAACACTTCCGACGCTGTAGCACAGGCATAGGACCTGTTGACGCCCATCGACTTTAGTTGATGCGAGGCTATCGGCTCACGCGTTTGACGTAACCCGCATTCTTCGGCAAACGTTCCTTGCTCGCGAATGGGTGATGGCATTGGGCCGGTCTTCCCGTGCTTCATTTGCGCAGACCGGGCAACCAGAAATAAGCCAGCAGAAGAAAAATGAGTTCAACTGTTGCGATTTCAGTCCTTCAGCGGCGCCCATCTCTGAAGATAACCGCAGAGCGAGAGTTGGCCGGAATCCGTGGTCCTGGCGGACAGGCACAAGTGGTTAAGAAGTGCCTTCTCGGAGACGACCGGCATCTGCCTGGAGCAACGGCGAACTGTGGACGAATCGTTTCCGTACGATTGGCCATCCAGACATTGTGTCCAGGTTTGCGCGTGATCGTGGAGATATCTGGAAGAAAGCAAGATTGCGCTACTCAAATTACCACTCCGACAGCCCTGTTCAAAGCGCCATCACTGGTAAGCACTCTACAAAGAGCTGTAGCATCTGCTAAGGCGCATCAGGCTGGGGGATATCGTGCGGCTGCTTGAGAAAAAACACAGTGATGTCTTCATACGCCGCGTGACCGACGTTAATGGCGCGATGAGCCCGGTCACTTGGCTCGTGCCAGTCGACCTGCCCGGGTGTCACCCTGATCTGCTGCTTTGGGCTTTCGTCGCGGAATTCAATAGCCACGGAGTCACCGTTGAGGACGACCGTCACGCAATGGAACGGATTGCGATGCCACCGCGTGGCCTCGCCGGGCGTGAGCAACAGACGCCGTACCAGAATCGTCCCACGGTGATGAAGTGTTTCCTCGACCACTGGACTCCTGCCATTAGCCATTGTTCTATACCCAAATCGGCCGCGCTTTTAACCACATAGGCCAGCGCGTCGTTAAACGAACATCAGCCCGGGGAGCGCACTCGAACAAATTGCAGATCAGATTGCTGCGACGACGGGATTAGTCTAACGCTGTATTAGCTTAGTTCCTAGCGCTTCATCACCGTCGGGACGCTAAAAATAGCCTCGATGTGATCTCGGTTCGTCCGTCAGGTCAACAAAACTCCACTGCGAAGCTTTTGAGCTTCGGAAATTTGACTCGAAGACTGGCCATTGAGTGCTCTCACTTTGGCAATCCTTGCTGGAACTGTTCGATTAAGTCGCGAACCCGGATTGCATCGGCTTTACGGTGCCCGCGGCTCACAATAGGATCAGTCCCGCCGCTTGAATCAATTTGAATGGTTGACCAGATCAGTCCGGTCCGAATGCTCACCGATGCCACTTGCGAGATTGAAATGCTTTCTTCACTGGAACCAATAAGTCGAGGCTTTATGCGAGAGACGCGTTGCGGCGTGACTTCAATTCTAAGCGGAAACCAAAAGTTTCCGGCAGTCCAGCGGCTAGCTTTGAAAACGCATGCTTCTGAAGACATATGGCACGGACGTGAGAGGAGTTGATCTCCACGCCTCCGGTTACAATACTACGGCCTGAGCCTCCGTTCTCATATTTCTAGTAATCCCGCAGCAACTACGCGGATACTTACTCGAACGAAGCGCGAAGGTTAAGATCCCGACCGATTTCGGCAAGCAATCTCGGTCAGAAGCCAAGCTTCGGCGGAGCGTGTCTACAAAACTCGATGCACGCGCGCAACAGCGAGAACGATGCATCGGTGAACTGGGAAATCCGAAATGGCCTGATATTGACGGCGCGGCGGCACACCGTTGAGCTTGCGTCGCAGAGTCGCCGCAAGCGCCAGGAGCCGGCGAAGCAGCAACGAAACCGCTCGAGCTGCGTCTCCCAGTACACCACGCTGGCGATCGCGCGCCATCGGGTTTCCCTAATGCCATTGGAGCCTCTCACAGTTTGGGGATTCAGTTCTCCGTATACTCGGCATATGGGACATCTGCCAGAGTTTCGCTACGTCAGGCGATGACCACGCACCTTGTCGCTTCAGAAATCGGAGCTGGCGCCGCCCCCTCCAAAGTCTCCCCCGCCGAAGCGGGCGTCGTGACTGGCTGTTTGCGGGCCTAGGGTTATTGAGGGCGCCGATGCGAGGCCCAATGCAGCGGACCCGGCGTTCATCCAGTGTTTGTCTTTCCCCGAGAGGCGCTTTGCGGTGAAGCCGTGGCGAATTCCACCGGGCGCGCCGTCCAGCCAGCGACGAATGAAGAGCGCGACAGCAATCACCAGGGCGCCCAGGAGCATCGGATCCCAGGTATGCTGCTGCCACCCGAGATAAGGCTTATTGGTGATCAGGGTCACCATGGCGACGATCGCGCCCACTGCTATAACGAACCGGTCTTTCCGGCGCAGGCCGCGCGCGAGTACGGCGGGTGGCAGGCACCAGACCAGCACCCAGCTAGCCCAGTAGAACGTCCTGGAGAATTCGGTGGTGGTCCTAGAACCATCCCACCAGTGCCCGAGCAGGGGCACCGATGAAAGCTGGACGTTGATCACCAGGTAAATGCCGAGCCAGAGGAGCGCTTCGATGATCGAATACTCGTCCTTGAGGTATGCGAAGCGGTGGCGAGAGTCTACCGCGGCCACGGTTATCAGGCCGGCTGCGTAGAACGCCACGACGATGAGGCGCTGCGCCGAATGGGATGAGGTCCAGGAGCCTGTCAGCCAAAGGACGAAGATCATCGCGGCGAGAGGTGCATAAGGGAGCCCGAAGCGACGCCATATCCAGAGCGAGAGCATGGCGCCGGCGGTGGGAACCAGGAATTCCGTTCGCTGCGGTTTCGGCGAATAAAGGCGACCGCTAAACAAAGCGGCCTGCATTCCCAGGCAGAGAAAGCCAACCGAGCAGGCGGCGAGGGCTTCCTCGATCCCGTAGCGATAGAGCCGGGCCCGCGAAACAGCGAATTCGGCGGCCGCATATGAGATGGCAGCGAAGATGAGCAGGAAAATGCCAGCAGTTTGTGTCGCGATTTGCGAGTGGAAAACGACGAAAAACAGCGCGACCGAGGCGCCCACGATGATCAGGGTAAAGAGAAACAAGACGAGCCGCAGGAAAATGTTAGTGCAGCGGAGTTCAAAGACGGTTTCCTGTTCCATGCGCTGGTACTGCGTTTCAGCGAGGAAACCTTCGCCCGCCCAGTCCTTCAGCAGATTGCGGGCGCGCAGAGCTTCTTCACTCGATGCGCTGTACGCTCTCACGCCTCCCTCCCGAAGTGGTGCGCAATCCGGACCAGCATGGCCAGCATGGCTACTCCGGTAACGACGAAATAGCACAGGACAGCCGTATCGTTACGTATGTCGCGAAGGAGGATCGAACTCACGCCCACGTAGCCGTAGACGGCAGCATAGGCGATGAAGGAAAACTGCCGGCGAGGGAGGCCCCAGGCCAGAGATGCACCAGAGGCGGCAAGGAGCGCGAGAAACCATATGACGTAGCCCTGCCGATCGAAGACCCCGGAGAGCAGTGCCCAAAAGAGAACGTTGGCCGCGATGTTTAGGTAGGTGCCGAAGAAATGCGGTTTAAGGCCGCGGCGCTGGAGTATGATTCCGGTGCCGCCGACGATCAGGCTGTAGAAAATCGCATATTCCCGGTAAGCTGAGTCCTGATGTGACGGCCAGTGCCAGATGGTGAGCCCGAACCATGCGGCGAGCGAGGACAACGCGAGCGAAAGCACGAAGCGGTTGTCGAAACGATAAGCGAGGAAGGAGAAGAGCCCGGCGGTTGCCAACAGATACAGATCCCATTGACCGGAGAGCAGATGGGATCGGTTCTCGAGGTAAGCGAGTTCCACGGACCAGGTGAGGGCGCCAAGGTAAAGCACGTAGTCGAATAGCAGGCTGGGTGACGGGATTTCCGCGGGCGACCAGGTGGGCGCGTGGGAGAAGCAGTACCAAAAAGAGGCGGCGAGCATTGCGGAGAGGATGGTCAGGACGAGGACGTCACCCAGTTGCTGCGACCAGGTGCTCACGGTCCAGCCGAGACCCGCGACGAACGCCAGAACACCAGCGTAGAGGAGAATGTTCAGCTCGACAAAAATGGAGAACGGTTCTCCACGCGAGAGGCCTACTAGAACCGCGTGCTGCTCGGGCGATATAATCCCCTGCTCCTTCCAGTGCTCCAATCGCGTGAGTATTGTCATGAAGTCTTGTTCTCCGGACGAGGGCAGTCCGTCCGAAACCTGGTGTTTGATCAGGGTGCCACTTTCTAGCGGCCGCGAGTACCCATCCTACATTGCAATAGGCTCGTCACGAGAAAGATACTTCCTCGTGATCGATCGCGTGGAAAAGGTGTGGGCCGGGAACTAGTCCGATGAATCACCTGGACGGGTAGTCGGCGAGTCGGAGAAGTGGTTGCGCGATTACCCCTCATATGTCGGGTTGGCGGCAAATGGCGCTTCGCATGACGGCGGACATTCGCGGTTTGGCTGTTATGCAACCAGCTCGAAGGTTGCATCAGACTGGAGATCGTAGGAATGGCCCGGCGCGGAGGATTCTTGTTGCGAACACGGCCGGAAAACGCCTCATAGTGCAATCGCCCACAAACCTCAGAGGCCGTGGGAACTAGCCATGCAGTGGGGCATAATGATCTGAAAATTGCATGCGATTCCCGGAATGGGTCGTCCCGATGGCCGCTACGCTAACCGATGAGCGCTTTACCGGACCGGAGTGGATCTTCGAGCGCAAGTACGACGGCATCCGCTTGCTCGCATTCCGGAAAGGCAGCACTGTCCGGCTCTTGTCCCGAAACCAACTACCGCAAAGCTATCCTGCCGTTGCTGGCGCAATCGGTTGTTTGCCGGTAGATCAGGTCATCCTGGATGGCGAGGTCGATTGGGGTGATGGCAACGTCGAGTACCACGTCTTCGACATCCTCTGGCTGAATGGACGCGACCTGATGCCCTTGCCGCTTATGGAGCGGCGAGCCATCTTGCACGATCTCGGGTTGCAGTGTCCGCTGTGCGCGGTCCCGGAGATTACCGGCGAGAAACCATGGCAGTGGGCTTGTCTCGAACGATGGGAAGGCGTGATCGCCAAACGTCGCGATTCGCCGTACGAACACCGCCGGTCTCCGCATTGGCTAAAGATGAAATGCGAGGCATCGCAGGAACTGGTGGTCGGCGGCTTCACTGATCCGAAGGGCGAACGCCGTGGCCTCGGCGCGCTGCTGCTCGGCTACTTCGAAGGCGAGGACTTCGTCTTTGCCGGAAAGGTGGGCACCGGCTTCGACTCGAAGCAGTTGGTTGGCTTGCGTGCACGCCTGGACAAAATCGAGGTCGTCCAAAGCCCGTTCACCAAAGCGATCGGCCTGCCCCGGATCCGCGTGCATTGGGTTCGGCCGGAGATCGTGGTACAGGTCGCATTCATCGAATGGACGGTCCACGGGAAGCTGCGGCACGGGCGTTTTCTGGGTCTTCGTGAGGACAAGACCGCGCATGAAGTTGTGCGTGAGACACCGTGATCACGGACGCGGAAAAGTTGATGTTTCCAGATAATCAGAACTGCGTCGGTTTTCTTAACGAGTCATGATTGAGGGGCCGCTTAAACAGCCGAATGATTAACGATCTTTGGTATAAAAACGCGATCGTGTATTGCCTTTCTGTCTCGACATACATGGATGCAGACGGTGATGGCATAGGAGACTTCAAGGGCCTGATGAGAAGGCTTGATTATCTTCAAGGTCTTGGGGTGACCGCGATTTGGCTCATGCCTTTTCAACCGTCTCCTGGACGCGACGGCGGCTATGACGTCGCCGACCATTACAACGTTGATCCGCAATATGGCACTCTCGGCGATTTTGTCGAATTTGCACATGGATGCAAGCAGCGAGGCATGCGCGTTCTGATCGACCTTGTCGTGAACCACACATCCAACGAACACCCGTGGTTCCGGGCCGCCCGGCGCAGCCCGGAATCCAAGTACCGGGACTGGTACGTGTGGTCCAAAAAAAAACCAAAATACGCAAACAGTGGCGTGGTATTTCCTGGCGTCCAGAAGTCAACCTGGAGCTACGATGAGGTGGCCAAATCTTGGTACTTCCACCGTTTCTACAACTTCCAACCGGACCTGAACACAGCACATCCGGAAGTGCAGGCGGAAATTCTTTAAAATCATGGGCTTTTGGATTCAGCTCGGAGTATCCGGATTCCGTATGGATGCCGTGCCGTTTGTGATCGCGACGAAAGGGCCGGAGGTGGTAGAGCCGGTGGAAGTGTACGATATGTTGCGGGAGTTCAGAGACTTCCTGACCTGGCGCCAGGGAGACGCCATCGTTTTGGGTGAGGCAAATGTATTGCCCAAAACTGATATGGACTATTTTGGTGGCCACGGAGAGCGGCTCCAAATGATGTTCAATTTTCAAGTGAATCAGAATCTCTTTTACGCCTTGGCTACCGCGGATAGTCGCCCGTTGGTGAAAGCGCTGAAAGCGACGAAGTCGCGTCCGGAGACAGCACAGTGGGGGCAGTTTCTACGCAACCATGACGAACTTGACCTCGGACGGCTCACTGACGAGCAACGTGGAGCCGTTTTCGCGGCGTTCGCACCTGACGCAGAGATGCAGCTTTATAAACGCGGTATTCGCCGGAGATTGGCTCCCATGCTGCAAGGGGACAGGAGGAGGATCGAGCTTTCATACAGCCTAATGATGACCTTGCCCGGTACGCCTGTGATCCGATACGGTGACGAGATTGGCATGGGAGACAATCTAGACCTTCCCGAACGCCAGTCGGCAAGGACACCGATGCAATGGTCCACAGAGCCTCAGGGAGGCTTCACTATCAGCGACAAGCCGATCTTGCCGGTAATTAGGGGCGGCGCGTATGGATTTGAGCACGTAAACGTTGCTGAGCAGCGCCGCGACCCAAATTCTTTGTTGAACTGGACGGAGCGCATAATTCGAATGCGTAAGGAAGTTCCGGAGATCGGGTGGGGTGATTTCGAGGTACTTCGCACCGGAACCTGGGATGTGCTTGCGATTCGCTATGACTGGCGGAACAACTCAGTCGTGGTTGTACATAATTTGAGCGCAATCCCACATGAGATCTGGATGAACGTCAATTTGAAGGGCGAAGATAACAACCGGCTCGCGAATCTTCTTTCGACGGAACACAGCATTGCGAATGAATCGGGCAAGCACTGCATCTTGCTCGAGCCTTATGGCTATCGTTGGTATCGCGCGGGAGGCTTGAGTTATCTTCTTAAGCGAACCAATGTGTGAACGGCCCGTGACGATACGCTGCGAGGGAAGCTTTTACTTCGTGTTCCGGGCAGACGTCGAAACGTGAATAGTGACGAGACGGCTCATTCACGGGCATTCACAATCAATTCTGTTCACTTGGAGCGGTAAGCAGAGTCGAACTGCCCCTTCCGGCTGATCGCCGAGATGCACCCCCGTGCTTTCCCGCATAATTAGCGCCGTGCTTTAGGATTTCTCATGCCGCCTGCCGCCATGCAGTTGCGGGGATCGGCCTTCGAGCCCTGGCCGACACTGATCTCAATGGTGCAGCGGTCTTCGCCTGCCGTAACGCCGGGAATGAATGCGAGCATCAGGTCATCGGTGGGAAGGTTCATTCTGTGCCGCCCGAGCAGCGTTCCAATAAAAAGCAGTCCGCCCAACTCCGGCGCAAGGCAAAGACTAGTTTTTCTATGCCGCTGGTTGCCATTGGGGAGGAAGGTTCTTTAGGACGCCGTCGAAGTCTTCGCAACCTGTCGCGCCTCTCGCAAGCTTCGCCGGAGTAGTTTCAACACTGGCGATTCCTGCCGTCCGAAGTTCAGCTTTCTAATTTCCCGGCCAGCAACAATCAAGGCGGCGCGAAGTTCTGCATTAGATGTTTCGAGTTCCCTGATGCGCTTTTCTAGATGGGACAGCTCTTGCAGTCACCTCGCCCAGAGTTGCGATTCTTCCGGGCAATTGTGCGTAGGCGGATGTCAGCGATTTCCGCGTCGCGGGGGCTGTTCCACCCAATCACGTCGGCGGATGTCACCTATGCGGCCGGCTGACGACCGTTATAAATTTGGCAGTTCGAATGGGCGAGGGAACCAAAAGCCCTAGCATCTAGGGACCTTCAAGTAAGACAAGGGAGTGTCTAAGCGATCAGCCCGAAAGTCTCTGGGATCGCCGTGTCACTTTGGTGTCAGCTCACCGAGAGATGTGGCGTCAAGACGCATCACAGAAGCAAACTGACACGATGAAAACAAAGTGTATGTGATGAGGCGCGAGCTGGCGGAAGGCCCCGTTGTAGGTTCCAATCCTACTGCGTGCCAGCTCAGGCTAGGTTGCAACTCGGCCTGGCCTGACATAGACTATCTATGCAGTGCCGTTTGCAAATAACAGGGACGAGATTCCACCGGGAACCCTCGACATGCTTGTCCTCAGGACTTTGTCACGCGGCCACGACCTGCATGGGTTCGAGATCGCGAATAAGATTCAGCAGGTGTCTGGAAACATTCTTCAGGTGGAAGAAGGCTCCCTCTACCCAGCGCTCCAGCGAATGCTGATCAAAGGTTGGCTCACGGCCGAATGGGGCAAGACCGCGGAAAACCGTCGAGCCCGATACTACCGGCTGACCCGGCTTGGCAAGAAGCAACTCGAGCAGCAACTTGAACGTTACGAGCGGATAAGCCAAGCGATTGCGCGGATTGTCCGGCCTATTTACGAAGGAGGCATGTGAGCGCAAACGAGCTGTGGCGCCGGCTTCTCTTTCACTTTCGCCGCACCCGCATGACGGATGAACTTGAGGAAGAAATGCGCCTTCATACCGAACTTCGTGCTGGCCAGCTGTCTGAGCAGGGCCTTGATCATCACGAGGCGGTCTACGCCGCACAAAGGCAATTCGGAAACAGAACGTTGCTCAAGGAAGTGAGTCGAGAAATGTGGGGATGGATGTCCTTAGAACGCTTTCTACATGATCTGCGGTTTGCCGTGCGAATGCTGCGGAAGAATGTGGTGTTCAGCACCGTGGCAATTGCCACGCTTGCGCTGGGTGCTGGGGCAAACGCGCTGATGTTCACCGTGATCGATTCGGTGCTCCTCCGGCCTTTGCCATATCCCGATTCGCGCCAACTGGTATTTATCGAGACCACGTATACAAATCGCACTCGCGGTTCGGTATCGCTGCCGAATTTTCTCGATACCCGAGCGGCGAGCCGATCTTTTTCGAGCTTAGCCGGATACGAAAACAAGAGTGTTTCGCTGCGTTTGCCCAGTGGCGAGCCAGTCCACAGCGCCGGAGTCGCGGCAACGGCGGGACTTTTCGATGTGCTTCGCGTATACCCGATGCTTGGCCGTTCCTTCTCGGCTGAGGACGATCACCCCGGTAAGCCCTGTAGCGTGGTTCTGAGCGCGGAGTTCTGGCGCGGACACTTCTCAAGCGATCCTCACGTACTGCGCCGGAACCTCACACTGGATGGACACTCGTGCAGCATCTCGGGCGTGATGCCGGATGGCTTCGCCTTTCCCTCGCGCGACGTCGAATTTTGGGTTCCGCTGCAGCCTGGTCCCGATACGATGCATCGCGGAGCAAATTTCCTCGACGTGATCGGGAGACTGAAGCCCGGTGTCACACTTTCCGTGGCACAAACCGAATTAAACGTCATCGCACGTCGGCTAGGAAAGGCTTACCCGGACGACGACAAAGGCGTCGGTTTCGGCGCGCAGCTATATCAGGACAGGATCACCGGCGATGCCCGTCCCGCTCTATTCGCGCTGCTCGGAGCGGTCGCCGTTCTGCTTCTGATTACCTGCGCGAACATAGCAAATTTGCAACTGGCGCGCGCCCTCGGCCGAAAACGCGAGATGGCGATCCGTGCGGCCCTCGGTGCCGGCCGAATGCGAGTGGCCAGACAGCTTGGTACAGAAAACCTTGTTCTCGCCCTGATCGGAACTGCCGTCGGCCTGGCGTTGGCCGCTAGCTCCCTGGGTTTGTTGAAGCGTTTTGCAGGGGATGCCATCCCGCGTGTTCAGGGGGTCAGTCTGCGCCCCGAAGTCTGCGTCGCCATGTTGCTCGTCGCCAGTACTTCGGCGCTCCTGTTTGGGTTGGCTCCGGTCTGGCAGGCCGCGCGTCAGGACATCGAAACCGCTTTGCGCGAAAGCACGGGTAGTCTGGCCGGCGGCCGTCACCAACAGAGATTCCGGGATCTGCTGGTCGTAGCGCAATTAAGCCTCGCAATCGCGCTGCTTGCCGGTTCCGGCCTGCTGCTACGCACCTTGTATCAGTTGTTGCACACAGACAAGGGTTTTGCTGCGGAGCACGTGCTGACCATGCAAACCGCAGTTTCGGGAACAGAGCCTCAAGATAAGAACCTCGCCACAACAGTTTATGGCCCGGAACTTGAACAAATCGAACAGCTACCGGGAGTGAAAGCGGCCGGTTTTATCAGCTTCCTGCCGCTGAGCCATGGGCACACTACGGCGTCATTCCTCATCAAAGGACGCCCCAATCCGAATCCGGAAACCGGACCCCATGCTTCCTTGAACGCGGCCAGCGATGATTACTTCCGCGCTCTCCAGATTCCACTCCTCAAAGGCCGGTTCTTCGCGAGAACAGACACATTGGGCAAGGCACGCGTGGCAATCGTGAACGATGTTTTTGCACGACAGTACTTCACGGGTCAGGACCCCATCGGCCAACAGATCGCGTTTGACGATACCGATTTCAAATCAAATCCTATTACGATCATCGGGGTGGTGCGCGGCACCCGACAAATGGCACTCGCGAAGCCGCCGGATGCTGAACTCTATCTCGATTTCCGGCAGGTGCCGCCCGCAACGCTATGGTCGCAATTTCTGCTGAAGCAGATCATGACCTACGCTGTGCGCTCGAACGGAGATCCCGCCACTGTGGCGAATGAGGTACAGCATGTCATTCATGGAGTGGATCCTGCTCAGACCGTTTTCCACATCGCGACCATGCAGGAGATCGTCTCTGCCTCCGTGCAAAGCCGCCGCCTGGGTGCAACGCTTCTAAGTGCATTTGCCGGTCTGGCACTGGTTGTCGCCGCCGCGGGACTCTATGGCGTTCTCTCCTACATGGTTACCGAACGGAGGCGCGAGATCGCAGTCCGTATGGCGATCGGCGCGCGCCAGCACGATGTCGTGCGGATGATTGTCGCGCGCGCTCTCGTACTGTATGTTATCGGTCTTGTTGGCGGATTGCTGGGAGTGATCTGGTGCGGACATCTGCTGGCGAACATGCTCGCCGGACTTCAGCCCTGGGACCCCATTGCGCTTGGCGTCACAATCGCCGTGCTCGTTGTGGTGGCCTTGCTTGCGGCTTGGTTCCCGGCGCGGCGCGCAGCTTGTATAGATCCTTACCAGGTACTGCGCAGCGAATAGCTGAAGCGCATTTTAGGATGGAACCTGAACCGCCGTTTGTCGCTCGGTGGACGGCTATCGGGAGCTTCGAGCAGCCGGGGCTGGGGACGAGCCGAATCCTCAAATCGATGCGCGCCGGTCGAACTAGGGCGAGCAGCCGAACGTAATCAGACGGCGAGTCTGCGTGATGTGAGCGACTCGCCCAAGCTGATCGCTTTCGCCCTTGAACGCAGCACGCGCTTAAGCGTGAAACCGCGCGTTAAGTTCCCTGCGGTTCGATTGTGGCACTGGCAACTTCGTTATGTCGCCTCACATTCAGCATCACCTTGCTTTGTTTGCGATGTGGTTTTTGGGTGCGTCAAAAAACTCGCTTCGCCGTCTTGGGCCACGACAAGGAATTTGCCAACAGACCCGGTAACATTGCGCGGGTCACATCTTGGCTGAAAAGTTGTCAACCGTTCGAGGTAGAAGCATGGCAAAGAGAGCGGATAACAAGGTGCAAGGCAGCGGCGGAGATCAAGGCGGGCACTCGAAAGGTTCAAGCAAAAAAGAACAAGGCAGGAAGAGCAGCGGAAATAAGAAGAGCGGCACGTAGGGCTACACTACCGGGATCAAAGGGGGTTTACGATTATGGCTCGAAAGAGCAAGGATAAAGGCGGCGAGAAAACAAAGCCGCCAAAGAAGTTGAGCAAAAAATCAGGATAGATTCGCGAAACATCTCACTAACTTGCAATCGAAACCCCCCTTTAACAGGAAGGCGTAATCCCGTCCGATTCTCTATTGAGGCGCACCCAACCATCCCAGAGGTCCCGTGCGTATTTCTATGAGTGGCGGGGATCTTTCTAACAGCCTGATATGTCTTGCGCCTCTCTTAGTCATTCCTGGTCGCGGTTTTCGTATTGCCTCTGCTGATCCGATTCGGTCGAACGACTGATTGGAAGTGGGAGGTGATGACTTTCTAACGGGCGCAATCTTTTTTATGATCTACTGCTTCTTGGCTGTCTTATTTTCGGCCAGCGCCCACGCTCGTACTAACTCCAACTCATCGCTAGACAGTCGGGCCTCGGGATGCAGCCACACATATTTCCGAGGCGGCATAAGGTGATTCTGGACAGCTGCCCCGATCCCCGCCGTGAAGCCACGCGGTTCGCTCTCGCTAAAATCCTTCCACTTTGATAGATCCATCAAGGCACGGCCTCTCTCCACATCAGTGTGAATCTGCCAGGCAATCGGAGGGACATGCGAGTACCACGGCCAGACGGTTGTTTGGGAATGACAATCCTGACAGGCGCGTTCGAGGATCGCGCGAACTGGCACGGGGACGGTGGACCCTGTCAACAGAGATTTCTCCATAACTGTTTCGTTTGCGGTGCCGCGCACAATCGCCGTTGTTAACGCGAGAGGGACGGTGGCGACGACAGTCAATCTGAACATAAATCGGCCCAAGGGCACCATGTTTCTTGTGGTCACACGCATCTGACGAGGCGATCGGCATGCGGGATGTCCAGGATGTGTTAACACCTTGTGAAAGACGAGCGTCGACTGTGCTCGGCTGAAACGGACCGAGCTCTGAATTACGGGTTGGGAGTTGTCAACCTTAATGCATGGATCAGTCAGACCAAGAACTTCTTTGGCTTGGGTGCCACGTCGGCTATCTTCCGTACAGGAAGGTTACAGTTGCGGTCGTCACCACATACAAGCCTGCCGCCTTCGACAAAATGGCAATTACCAGACCGATGTCTGAGCCGCTTCATATGCAAGCCGGCTCCAGCGGTTAGGCGAGCATTAATCGTCGATGACGCTTACTGCAGCTGTTCTAAATGCATGAGATCGTACTGACCACTGTTTTTTAATGCGAGGCACGGCTCGGAACGATACCGTCCGATAGACTCTCGAATCGTCGACCTGCGCGAACTGAAGGAAGGCAGGCTGTTCAGAAGTGCTGATTTGTTCTAGATCTCGCCATGAAGGTTTTGGGGGGCCGTTTACCTTTGGACGTGTCCGGAATGGAATGTTCTCGCTCTGGGGGAGAATGTTCGGACGCTTCTCATGGCCGGAAGCACATCTGGCACGCGCAACGAGTGACATTGTATACCCTCCGCGCTAAATGATCGTTTCGCGGACTTCGTGCGCCGTGAGATAACATGCAGTGCGTGCCGTTGATTGGATTGTTCCTGATTCTGAGGTCGTTGTGTGCAACCGGCTCGGGGCAAGCGTCTCCAGACCGGAATGAGCAAGAGATTCGAAGCGTTGTGGCTAAGTATATGGCGGCGCGCAATCGAAACGACCCAGACGCTGTGCGCCGCCTATTCACACCGGATGCCGATCAACTTGTGTCTAACGGAGAGTGGAGGAAGGGACTCACCGATGTAATCCGCGGAACTTCGGCGAGCTCGCGGAAGGAAGCAGGCAAAAGCTCCATCGTAGTTGAGTCCGTCCGCTTCGTGGATAATGATGTGGCGATCGTAGACGGCCGCTATCGGACCGTTTCGCCGAGTGGCGCAGTCAGGGGCATGTGGACAACAATCATTTTCAAGCGCCTCAGGCAGGATTGGCGGATCACAGCCATCCGAAATATGCTACCCGCTCCCGCGCGGTAGACGCAATTCGCAACAGCATTTCGTTCCAACTCGACAGCTTTCAGGGCTGGCGAGTTCGATGTTCCCGATCCTTCACCATCGCTTCAGCCGCTATCTGAATTCGAACGGTCCAGTCTGGTCCATCTCGTGGATGTAGATCTTTGAACCTTTGGCGCCCAGTTTACGCATCGAGAGACGCCCATGAGAGTGGAGATTCGGGCAGAGCCACGGTTCCGTTAAAAAGCGCGATTTCACCGAAACCCACGCACTCCGGGCTGCGTTGGTGTTAGTTGAGCATTGTGCCCCAATTCGTGATCGAACTCGCTACTGGCCTGGAAATCGGTCAGTGAGGGGGAGGGATAACGGGCGTGGGCAGAAGGTTCTGCGATGAGCCTAGAAGGTAGCCACACACGCCCGATGCAGAAATCGCCATGGTGGATTTCGGCTTTTCAACGGAGGCTTCCGGAACGGCCGGAATGTTGGCCGCAACTTTGTTGGAGGTGGGATCGATTCGGGTGATAGTGCCGTCGCCTTGATTCAAAGCCCAAACGGAATCGCCGCCAGACCAAGAAGTAAGCCTCAGCGCGCGACCGCTCGCCACATCTTAAACGTCTTCTGCATCCGTGGGTCAGTAAAGAGCGCCAGGCACACCTCGCGCTCCGCCGGCCCATCAACGATGCAATGCAGATCACCACGCCGCGCGATCTCCGCAGCCGGAACCTTAAGCTGTGGCCCGAACTTTGCCGCATCCTCGATGGTCGCGCCGTACACGATGCGATCGAGCACGGCCCATAGCGCGCACGCCATGCACATCGGGCATGGCTCGCACGTGGTGTACAGCGTATATCCGCGCAGCGAAGGCGACTTCAGCTTCGCGCACCCCAAGCGAATCGCGTGGAGCTCGCAATGCGCACTCGGATCATGCTCTGGCCCAACGTCGTTCAAAGCTCGAACCAGCCGCCCGCCCGTTTTCGTGTCGACGATCTCTGCCCCAAACGGCACCGGATTCGGTCCATCGAACGTTGATTTGGTCCACGCTGCCACGGCGCGCATTCGCTCCCGGTCGGCGGCCGTAATTCCCTGCCCGCCAGCGCCCGTCGAAGGCTGAGTCTCAGCCGCTACCGGTCCGGCCAGTACCGAAGTCGCGATTGCCGAAGCGCCCCGCAGAAAGGCCCTTCGCGAACACAATGAGGAAGGAATTTGAGCTTGCATAATCCAGTCTCACACCATCCCTTCCCACATCGGTTGATGGTCACCTGAAATCCTCCAAGGTTCCATCCGCTCTCCTTCCGAGCCAAGCCGTATCACCGATTGAGCTAATTCCTGAACAGCCATTCCCTTGCCGTCCTACTTTCATAGCCGGAAGCACTGCAGATTGGCCTGAGATACTCGCTCCGACGCGATTGCATTTTCTGCTTGCTGCTTCAGCGACTAGTGAGCGAAAGAACCAGCGATTCGAACGGCGAGCGCGTTCGGATCGGCGCGAGACTGTAGCAACATCTTCGCAACTTCGACGGCGTTAGTTGGCGTCATTTCCCGATCGCCTTGCTTGTGTCGCGCTCGAGGTAGGCGATCCCGCGATCGACGCAAACGAGGCGCCAGCCCTGCGCCGCCAGGGCGCTAAGGCGATCCGCCGCCTTGTTCAATG